>PBTY01000089.1 GCA_002729235.1 Rickettsiales bacterium
CGAAAGCCCTCGGAAAGCAAGCGCATGTACATATAGAGGTGGAGACAGGCGCCAATAGAACTGGGATGCAAGCTTCAGATTTTCCTAAAACTCTTACCTTCTTAAAGAAGAATGCGGAGTTTATCGAGTTCACTGGTTTGTGTACGCATTTCGGTGGAGCAGAGAGTTTCGCCAATAAGTTTAAGATTGATTCTCAGCATGCTCGTTACAAAGAGTTTTTGAAACAATGCAAGAAGAAGAACATCCTGCCTAAAATCAAACACATTGCCTGTTCTGCGGCAGCATTAGCGTATCCTGACACAGTATATGATATGGTAAGAATCGGTGTAGCCCAATATGGCTTTTGGCCAAGTCCTGACATCTATTATGCACATCTTCAGGAAATAGGTGCTACAAGCTCCAATGGCGCACTAAAGCGACTCTTTACCTGGAAAACGGATGTCATGGACCTTCGTCATGTGAAAGAAGGGGAGTTTATAGGGTATGGCACCAGTTACCAGGCTACTCGAGACATGGAAGTGGCGGTGTTGCCACTTGGCTATTCCAATGGCTACCCTCGTGGACAGTCAAATCGTGGACACGTACTGATCAAAGGGAAGAAAGCACCAGTTGTTGGACTGATCAATATGAATTTATTCATGGTAGATGTGTCACATATTAAAGGAGTAGAAGTGGGAGAAGAGGTGGTTTTAGTTGGGAGACAAAAAAGCAATACAATAAATATCAGCTCTTTTACACAGGTTACTCAGCTACTTAATAACGAGATGTTGAGCAGACTTCCAGCGGCTATTCCTCGGACGGTTGTTAAATAAAATGCTTAAATTTGCTTTTTTTCAAACATTTTGTGCTCTTCGACTCTTACTTAATTAGAGCAATATTTTTATCCTGAATTTTAACGAACACACTTATCGACCTGAAAGAAACAATAGTTATCCAGTATGGCGAATATGCTATGATCATTGATCAGATCTTGTATGATGTTCACTCAAAGTAGCTGTCAGGTAGCTCCAAATTTTTTTAATCAATAAACCAAAAGAGCAATAAACATATCAAAATAACCAATGAGTTATTCAACAGAAGAATTACATCAGTTAGATCAACAATATTATTTACCAACATTCAAAAGGTATCCGCTAGCATTCAAAAAAGGGAGTGGATCCAGGCTTTGGGACATGGAGGGTAATGAGTACATCGATGCTCTTGCCGGAATTGCAGTGAACAATGTTGGAAACTGTCACCCTAAAGTCGCTGAGGCCATCAGTAAACAAGCGCATGAATTGGTGCACATCTCCAATTTTTTCTTAAGCGAACCTCAAGTGAAGTTGGCTAAGAAGTTAGCTGAATTGTCAGGGATGCAACGTGTATTCTTTGGGAATAGTGGTGCGGAGGCAGCTGAAGGAGCCATCAAAATTGCTCGTAAATATGCTTCTAAAATGGAAGAGGTAGCAAAATCATTGCGATGAAAAATGCTTTTCATGGTAGAACTCTCGCTACAGTCGCTGCTACAGGAAAAGAAGTGATGATGAATGGGTTCGCTCCAATTCCAGAAGGTTTCATGCATGCTCCATTTAATGATTTAGATGCCATTAAATCCATGGTGACTGATGAAGTAGGAGGTATCATGTTAGAACCCATTCAGGGCGAAGGAGGTATCAATCCTGCAGATAAGCAATTCCTAAAAGATCTCAGGGCATTTTGTGATGAGCACAATCTGGTATTGGTATTTGATGAAGTTCAGTGTGGTATAGCTAGAACAGGGAAAATGTTTGCTCATGAGCATTTTGGTGTAAAGCCAGATGTGATGACGCTGGCAAAGGGATTGGGAGCTGGTGTCCCAATAGGTGCAGTATTAGCAACCGAAAAAGCAGGTCAGGCCATCGACTGGGGAGATCATGGTACCACTTATGGTGGAAATCCATTGGTGTGTGCGGCTGCGTTAGCCAATTTGGAAGTGATAGAAGAAGAAAACTTATTGGCAGAAGCTGAAAAGAAAGGCCAGTGGGTAAAAGATAAAATAGAGTCTGTTAAAGCAGGCTACCCAGAGATAAAAGAAGTTAGAGGATATGGTTTGATGTTAGGAATTGAATTAACTGTTGAGTCAAAGCCAATCGTAACAACTATGATGTTGAAGCATCATGTGATAGCCAATGCTACTGCAGGTAATGTAGTGCGTTTGGTTCCTCCATTGAATATTCCTCAGGAGGATCTGGAAACCGTCATCGAAGTATTATTGAAATCAATCAAAGAACATAGATAAATGTCAAAATTTAACGTAGCCATTGTAGGAGCTACCGGATATACCGGGTCAGAGTTGGTAAGAATCCTTATTAATCATCCGGATATTCACATTAGTGCAATAACGTCAGAAAGTAGAAAGGGTGAGAAATTCTCGGATGTGCATCCGCAGTACCGAGGTATTTTTGAACCAACATTGGTGAGTATCGAGGATATTCCTAATTACGAGTTAGATCTAGTTTTTCTTGCACTACCGCATGGTGTCTCCATGGATTTTGTTAAGGAAAACCATGACAAAAATTTTAAAATCGTTGACCTCAGCGGTGATTTTAGATTGTCTTCCAAAAAAGTCTATGAGTCATGGTATAAGAAAGATCACAATTTTGAACTGGGATTTGAGTCTGCAGTGTTCGGATCACCTGAATTGTTCAGAAAACGGATTGCAGAAGCAAAATTGGTAGCGAATCCGGGATGTTTTCCCACTTCAGCTATTCTGGCATTGTCTCCTTTGTTGAAAGAAGGAATTATTGATAAAGATCACATCACAGTTGACTCTAAGACTGGGGTTACTGGTGCTGGAATTAAGGCTAAGCCTAATACACACTTTCCAGTGGTTAATGACAACTTCACCGCTTATGGAGTCAAGAGTCACCGTCACACGATCGAGATACAAGAAATTATTGGTAAGTATGCTAATTCTGACGCTTCTGTATTGTTTACACCTCATTTGCTGCCTGTAGATAGGGGAATTCTTTCCACGTGTTACACTCGTCCGACGAGAGATATATCTTCAGAAGATTTAAACAAGTTGTATCACGAATACTATGACAATGAACCGTTCGTCAGAGTAGGAGATGATCTGCCCAATTTAAAGCAGGTTAGAGGTACTAACTACTGCGACTTATTCGTAACCTATGACGATCGTACCAACACCATCATTAGTATTGGTGTGATTGATAACCTGGTGAAAGGTGCTGCTGGTCAGGCAGTTCAAAACATGAATATCATGCTCGGGTTGGAAGAAACTACGGGCTTAACCATAACTCCATTACAACCATAAACTAAACTTTTGTAATAGTGAACATGATTAGAAATATAACGAATGTTAGAGGGATCAAGTGCTGGGGAGCCCATACCGGGGTGAAATCCATGCGCAGAGATCTGGCTATATTATATTCGGAAGTACCGGCTAAAGTTTCAGCTACCTTTACTCAAAATCTAGTTGTTGCAGAACCTATCAAGTTGACTAAAAAGCATCTTGATGAAACCAATAATGTGGCTCAGGCAATTATCTGTAATTCTGGTAATGCAAATGCAGTGACTGGAAAGCAAGGTGAAGAAGGTGCTTTGGCAATGGCTGAGGCAGCTGCAAAAGAGTTTAATATCGATACCAATAAGGTAATGGTAGCGTCTACTGGGATCATAGGTAAAGCTTTTCCTACTGAAGAGGTGGTAGAAGGCATCAAAGAAAATGTCAAAAAAATCTCTGAGAACTCACGGGCTGGAAGTTTTGCGGCTAATGCAATTCTAACTACAGATACTTTCGCCAAAGAAGGTTTTGTAGAGTTTCAGATCGATGGAAATACCATCAATATAGGTGGAATCGCTAAAGGTTCTGGAATGATTCATCCGAACATGGCTACCATGTTGGCCTTTGCTTTTACTGACCTTAATATCGATCAAAAATTACTGGATAAAGCTTTCAAGGAAGCTGTGGATGACTCTTTTAATATGATCACGGTAGATGGTGATACGTCCACTAATGATATGGCTAGTATTATGGCCAATGGCTTGGCGGATAATGAAATGATCACCTCAGCAAGCGACCCTCATTATCAGACCTTTAAGGAAAAACTACATGAATTAATGACTTATCTGGCCAAACTGATCATCTCTGATGGTGAGGGTGCTAGTAAATTTATAGAATATCGCCTCAATGGAGCTAAATCCAAAGAAGAGGCTAGAAAGATGATTCGGGTCGTATCTGACTCGTCTTTGGTTAAAACAGCGATGTTCGGTCGTGACCCAAACTGGGGCCGTGTTTTGGCGGCTATGGGCCGTTCAGGAATAGCATTTGATCCAGACAAAGTTGACTTATGGTTGGGTAATGAGAATGAGGAGGTGAAGATGCTGGAACAAGGAAGGCCTTTGGAGTTTGATATGAATCTGGTGAAGCGAATACTTAAACAGTCTGAAATCATCATTCAAATGAAATTAAGAGAAGGAAGAGCTTCAGCCATAGGCTGGGGGACAGACCTGACAACCGATTATGTGATGTTCAATTCAATGTACACGACATAGAAAGTCATGCTGAATTTATTTCAGCATCCTTACAACGTCATAAGAAATTAAGAGCCAGCGAGTCTGGCTCTTTTTTGTTTATAGCGTTTGGCAATACCGGATATCAGAGGAGTAAGAAGTGCCGGTGGTACTACCCATGCCAACCAATTATAGTCTTCAGGCATGAAGAATCGACTATTTTGCACTGCAAAGGCAGTGATTGCTGCTACGTAACTTCCCCCGATAGCGTTGATGTGTTGAGATAACCACCATAAGTCTTCCTTCTTTCGGTTGGATAGATAGAAGCTAATGTCTTTTATTCCACTACTCATGGTAAAGTATCCAAACAATACGGACAGGGCAGCAAGCCAATGGAAAGAACCAACCTGAATAAAGATATAAATGGCGTACCCAATCAAGCCCAGACCAAAGGCAGAGGTTAAAAAGGATACCACCCAATCGTACCATTTTTCACGGTTCGATTTTCTTCTTCGTAGTACACGAACTCCGACAAAGGAAGAGTAAAAGGTCAATACGCCAATGACCATCAGAAAGAAACTGAATCGATAAAAGGCGATGATGATGAAAGCACTAAGGCAGATCCACCACATTGCTCCAACATAAATTCTCCCAGTTAAGATATGGTTCTTGTTACCAGTTCTATTGATAAAGTTAAAAAGTCCAAGAAGAAGTACTATTCCTCCTGCTGCTGCGTGTGAATATGTTAGAAAAGTTTGCATAGGCTTGAATTTTCTTCAAATCAAGCCTGATGGATGGTAGATTGAGAATTGAAATTACTGAACTGTCGTATTTAGTTGCTGAATTGTAATTAGACTCTCACCACTTCTTGTTTAAGCAAGTCGTTTGCTTGCTGGATATGCCTCAATTCATGCCAGAGAATAATGCGATTTGCATATTCCAATGAATAAACAATCAATGGGCTAGCAGGTGAGTTGATGTAAGTTTTGTTGTGATTGACTGAATCAGTCTGTTTAACTAATTCAATCAGTTCAACTTGCTTTGTTCTGAATTCTTCAGCTATATCTAATGTGAATTCGCTTTTTAGTGGTTCAAATTTCTTGACCGTTTTGAGCTTTTTAGGATTGTCTGGATTTACAGATTGAAGGATGGATTTGCCCAGAAAATCCGTGACATAACCGAAGCGAGCAGAAAATGGATTTCGATGATTGCCTTCAATGACTTTTTGATATTTGGGGATGTATAGAGAATTGGTCACCATGATGTGGTCCATTAACTCGCCAATACTCCATTGTTCAGAATTTGGTTTGTGATTGAGTTCTTCTATAGTGATTTTGCTAAAAAGAGTTTCAACTTTTGCTGGTACTTCTTCAGCTTGCTTAATCCACTCGTCCAGATATCCGTTTTCCATAGTTACTTACAAAACTACTTAACGGTCTGGAATGTTAAATCATTTTATGACTAATGTGATTTTTGAAGTTTTACTGGACTTCAGAATCTTGTTCTTTTTCGTCAAGTCTTTTTTCAAGACTATTCATTTTTCGCTGGATGCTTTTGAGGTAAGATAAAATTTCATGGTGTTCTTCATGAATCAATTCTCTTGTTCTGGTCTCATCATCTTTCATCTCTGCTCTGTTGAGCTCATTCATGGTATTTACCACAATGGCAATGAATACATTCAGTGTTGTGTAAGTGGCTAATAGAATGAAGGGAACAAAGAATAAGTAAGCGTGCGGTAAAACATCCATCATCGGTCTGGCAATGCCAGTTGACCAGCTCTCCAAAGTCATGATCTGGAATAGCGTAAAGAATGTCTTGCCTAAATCACCAAACCATTGTGGAAACTCATCCTGATAAAGATCTGTACCAATTACGGCGAAAATGTAAAAAATCATGAACAACAAAACAGCGATCCACCCAATACTAGGGATGGATTTGAGAAGTGATTCAATAATCAAACGAAGTTTAGGCACGTTTTTAATTAATCGTGCAGTTCTTAGGATTCTTAGTGTTCTTAATATGTGCAATGGTCCGGCCGCTGGTATTAGGGCAATTGCTACAATCAAAAAGTCAAAAAGATTCCAGGCATTAGTGAAAAACCGATGCCTGTAGGCAACTATTTTGAGAGAAATCTCAAGGGTGAATACGATGAGAATGTACTTGTCAATTTGTGTTAGCCAGGGACCAACAGAATTGGTAATGGAAGGGGAGGTCTCCAATCCAATAGTGAGGGCATTGATTAAGATTAACCCAATAATAGTGTATTGAAATTCCTTGGTTTCAAGAAATCTCTTCAGCTCGTCCAAATGTCTTAGACGATATAGGATTAACCGCAAAGGGTTTTTACTTTGTTCGGGCATGGTGACTATTGCAATAATAAGCCATTTGGGTCGAACAAAGTGAAAAATTCAGAATTCTAATACAAGTCTAATTTACTGCTGTGTGTAAGTAGTTTGTTCCTCACAGCCTGTCTGATCATTAGTATTGAAGATAAAAAGATTATCGCCATTGAAGCTAATGTTCAGGTTACGACAGATTTCTTCTTCCTCATCATTTTCGTAGCATAGAGTGATTAAGCCCGCATTCAATGAGAATGTGCCAGATTCATTAACCGTAGTTCCGTTGGTAGTGATGGATTGGGAATATAGTTGGTTAATAATTGTTTGTTCTTCGCCGTTTTGGTCGATTGTAATTGTGTCAATGGCAAACAAATAGATTCTGCAGTTCGTAGGACAGTCAAAAGTGAAGGTGCCGTTAGAAGCTTCATCAGTACATCCAGTGATTTTATTTTCAGTAGATATCCATGTTCCTACAATGGAATTAGCCGAAACTCCCTCGTCATCCTTTTTACAGGAACTGAGGAGGGTTAAAATAGTAATGGCGATTAAGACAAAGTTTTTCATACACATATTTTTACCTTAACGTAAATCTAACGCATATATTGAAAGTAGTAACTGATTGTTGATAGATGAGATCAACTGATGTATGAAAGGGAATAATATTAAAAAAAAGCACCTCAGTTTCCTGAAGTGCTTTTAGTAGCTATCGGTGAACCCCCGTCCGCCAGCTGGCGGATAGAATCCGAAGCATTTAGTCTTTAGACTGGATTAGTTTCCAGATCATGTCTCTTCCTTTAGCAGATTTCAATTGTTTTTCTCGAATGATTGAATCGGTAATGGAATCACATTTTTCAAGGAAGATCAATTTCCAAGGTCTGAACTTGATAGTATATCCTTTGTGGCCAGTGTAGTAGTGACTCATGAGTCGAGCTTTAATGTTTGAAGTTCGTCCAACATAAATTTTATTATGCGTATTCGAGTATAGTGCGTAAACGAAGTGGTAGTTCATAACACTAAAATAAAAAAGCACCACAGTTTCCTGAAGTGCTTCTGTAGCTATCGGCAGAACCCCCGTCCGCCAGCTGGCGGATAAGAATCCGACGCTTATATTTTGTTTATAATTGATGGATATAAAAAAGCACCTCAGTTTCCTGAAGTGCTTTAGTAGCGAGGGGGGGAATCGAACCCCCGACCTCCGGGTTATGAATCCGACGCTCTAACCATCTGAGCTACCTCGCCAGAATATTCTTTTTTCCTTTTGGGTGTGAAGTTAATTGTTGATTTGATTTGTTTTTAATTCAATCAAATCCCCTATATTAACCAGCGATTGAGCAACATTTCGACCTTCAACTGCTGGTCACATCCGTAAAAGGAGTGCAAATGTAAAAAGTTTTCTTTTTTATCATAGCAATTTGTCGATTTCAATTTTTTTTTATCTTGGTTTAAAAAATTCGTCACCCATGTCGAAGGAAAAATTTATTGGTGAATACCCAATCAACGCATCCAAAAAGATGCTATATCCCTATTTAAGTACAGCTTCAGGGCTGGCTCAGTGGTTCGCAGATGATGTTAATATCAATGAAGATAAAGTATACACCTTCCTTTGGGATGGTGATGAGAATAAAGCACACATAGTTTCCAGTAGGACCAATTCACATGTCAGATTCGAGTTTATAGACGAGGAAGATGAAGATGATGAGCCTGCATTTGTAGAGTTTAAGCTCGATATGAATGAGTTGACTCAGGAGGTTTTTATTCGGGTAACGGATTACAGCGATATGGACCCCGAGGAATCACAAGAGCTTTACGAGAGTTTAATTCATGAGCTAAAAGAAATTGTAGGCGGATAAACTAACTCCGGCTTTCTTGCGTTTTCCCTTTTGTATTTCTTAAAGCATATTTGCGGTCCAAATGCGCAAGATCGATAAACTTATACTTCAAGCTTTCATTAGTCCTTTCATTTTGACTACTGTGGTTGCCACTTTTATCTTGGTGATACAGTACATGATGAAATACTTTGATGATTTTGTTGGTAAAGATTTAGGTGCCGAGGTATTTGCTGAGCTTATTTTTTACTTTAGCTTGAATATGCTTCAGGCAGCGCTGCCTTTGGCGGTACTGGTGTCTTCATTGATGACATTTGGGAACCTTGGTGAGCATTTTGAACTGACTGCCATAAAAAGTGCTGGTATATCTCTTTTGAGAGCCCTAAGACCCATTTTCTTTTTTGTAGTAATACTGACCATTGGAGCGTTCTATTTCAATAATTATGTGGTTCCGGCGGCTAATCTGCAGGCTTACAGTTTGCTTTACGACATCAAACACAAGAAGCCGGGACTAGACATCAAAGAGGGGGTGTTTTATAATGGTATCCCGGATTATAGCATTAAAGTCAAAGAAAAACTGCCAGATAATCAGACACTCAAAGAAGTATTGATCTATGATCATACAGGAGGCAAAGGCAATAATCGAGTGATTCTTGCTGATTCTTCCAGAATGTATATGATATATAATGATCGCTATTTGAAACTGGAGTTATACAATGGGAATTACTACAGTGAGGAACCTAAGCCCCGGTCACAGATCGACGAGTTTTATCGTACCAAATTCGATCGAATGGATATGGTATTCAATTTGTCTTCTTTTGATTTCAAGCATACTAAGAAAGAGTTGTTTCAAAACAACAGGCAGATGAAGAACGTTGCCGAACTCACCACGGATATCGATTCTTTGAAGTTTTCTGTGTTGGAAACTAAATATGGTTTTTTCAAAAATGCCAAAGGCTTTTTTACTTATCATATGGATTCTGTTGAAATTCCATTGAAAGCTGTAATTGATGAATACAGGGAGAAGAAGGCATCGGAGAAGCCAGATTCAATACAAAGAGAATTAGAAGCATCTATGTTGGGTTTTCTGTACCAATCAACAAATGAAGATTACTCTAAACAATCAGATGTCAAACAAAAGGCAATTGCAGATAGACAGCAAAAAATGAATGATTCATTTAATAAAGAGCTTCCTGCATTGAAAAGTGATGAACCTGCTAAAAAGGCTGGTTTATTGTTGGATACTTTAGGTTGGGATTATCTGAATGCCAAATCCAGGCAAGTGGATCTGTTGCAAACAGCTAAAAATCAAGCTCAGAATATTAAGGTTAACCTGAGTTCTGTCAGTTCTCGAGTAGATAACTTGCAAAGAGATGTGAATCGGTGGACTATTGAGAAATGGAAAAAATACAGTCAGGCTTTTGCGTGTATTGTGATGTTTCTAATAGGAGCACCGCTCGGTTCAATTATAAAGAAAGGTGGGCTGGGCGTTCCTGTAATTGTATCCATCCTGTTTTTCCTCACTTATTACATTATAAATATCATTTTTGAGAAGAATGCTAAAGAAGGTTTAATAGATCCGGCTTTTGCTGTTTGGGTGGCTGATTTATCTTTGCTGCCGATCGGTTTGTTTTTCTTACGGCAAGCCAGAATTGATGCCAGGTTGTTTGATGTTGATTTCTACAACATCTGGATGGACAAACTGAAAGTGAGATTAAATAAAAGTAAATAATAGGATTATTGTTTTTAAAATTAAAGCATTCTAAATTTGCGCTTTGATTTTAAGGGACAACAAGAGAAAAAGAAAGAATGTATTTAACGAAGGAAAAGAAAGAAGAATTCTTCACCAAATACGGGAGTGGTAAAGAAGATACAGGTTCGGCTGAAGGACAAATTGCTCTTTTTACACACCGTATCAATCACCTCACTGAGCATTTAAAAGCAAACAAGCAAGATCACTCTACAAGATTAGGCTTGATGAAATTAGTAGGTAAGAGAAGAAGATTGCTAGATTATCTAACCAAAAAGGATATCGAGCGATACAGAAGCATTATCGCGGAACTAGGAATCCGTAAGTAATTTAAGAAGAAATTAATAGGGGAATTCAACTCAAGGATTCCCTTTTTTTTATCTAAGGCGCCTGGAGAAAAAAGTAAAAAGTAAGAGGCTCCTTATCACTATTTTAATACTCAACATTTTATGAAGCCTCAATACACGGTTAAAAAATTTGCATTAGCTGATGGTAGAGAGATCTCTATNGAAACTGGCCGCCTGGCCAAGCAAGCTGATGGNTCTGTGGTAGTGAGAATGGGTGACACCATGGTTTTAGCTACNGTAGTATCNAGTAAAGAAGCAAAAGAAGGAGTGGATTTTCTTCCACTTTCAGTAGACTANCANGAGAAATTCGCNTCTGCAGGTAANATNCCTGGTGGATTCTTGAAAAGAGAAGGAAANCTATCTGATTANGAAGTATTGATCAGTAGANTGGTGGATAGAGCNNTAAGACCNNTNTTCCCNTCTGANTATCATGCAGANACNCAGGTAATGNTCTCTTTGATNTCTGCTGATCCTAANGTNTTNCCAGATGCANTNGCNGCATTGGCNGCNTCTGCNGCATTNNCAGTNTCTGATATTCCATTNGATGGTCCTATNTCGGAGTGTCGAGTNATCNTGAAAGATGGTGNTTATNTGGTAAANCCAACTCCNGANGAGATGGAAGGTTGTGATCTTGATTTGATCGTAGCTGGTACNATGGANAACATCATGATGGTNGAAGGNGAATCTCAGGAAGTGAGTGAAGACGAGATGCTNGAAGGTATCAAAGTNGCTCANGAAGCNATCAAGATTCAGTGTCAGGCACAAATCGAATTGGCNCAGGAATTAGGTAAGACTGAAAAGCGTGANTNNGATCACGAGCCNAAAGACGAAGAGNTAGAAAAGAAAATCAAAGATTTCTGNTACGANAANTGNTATGNAATNGCTAAGCAAGGATCTGCTAACAAAAACGAAAGAGGNGAAGCTTTTGCTGCNGTAAAAGAAGAGTTTCTTGCTCAGTTCTCTGAAGAAGAACTNGAAGAGTTAGANAGCTTNCTNGTAAAGAAATATTTCCATGACGTTCAGAAATATGCAGTNAGAAACTGTGTGTTGGANACTAAGAAACGTCTTGATGGAAGAGACTTAGAAGAAGTTAGACAGATCTGGAGTGAAGTAGATGTATTGCCTAAGGCTCACGGTTCTGCAGTATTCACTCGAGGTGAAACTCAGTCATTGACTACTGTTACTTTAGGATCTAAAATGGATGAGCAAATGATCGATGGAGCGATCCATTCTGGTTATAACAAATTCATCCTTCACTACAACTTCCCTGGTTTCTCAACTGGCGAAGTAAGACCTAACAGAGGTCCAGGTAGAAGAGAGGTTGGTCATGGTAACCTTGCGATGAGAGCATTGAAGCCGATGATCCCTACAGAGGATAATCCATACACTATTCGTGTAGTATCTGATATACTTGAGTCAAATGGTTCATCATCCATGGCAACAGTTTGTGCAGGTGCATTGGCGTTAATGGATGCAGGTATTAAGCTTAAGAGTCCAGTATCAGGTATCGCTATGGGTATGATCTCTGATAGCGAGACAGGAAGATACGCAGTATTGTCTGATATCCTGGGTGATGAAGATCACTTGGGTGATATGGACTTTAAAGTAACAGGTACAGATAAAGGTATCACTGCTTGTCAGATGGATATCAAAATCGATGGTCTTTCTTACGATGTACTAAAAGAAGCTTTAGCGCAGGCAAACAGAGGTAGAACACACATCTTAAACGAGATGAAAACTACACTTGCTGCTCCTAGAGAAGAAATGAAAGAGAACGCTCCAAGATTGGTTCAAATCAATATCGAGAGAGATCAGATTGGTGCAGTAATCGGACCTGGTGGTAAAATCGTCCAGGAGATTCAAAGAGAGTCTGGTGCTACTGTAACCATTGAAGAAACTGATAAAGGTGGACTTGTAAGTGTATTTGCTGCTAACAAAGAGTCATTAGACGAAGCAGTAAGAAGAATCAAGGCAATCGTAGCAGTTCCGGAGATTGGAGAAGTATACGAAGGTAAAGTGAAGGCGATCATGCCATTCGGTGCATTCGTTGAAATTTTACCTGGAAAAGACGGTTTACTACATATTTCTGAAATCAAATGGGAGCGTGTAGAAAAAGTGGAAGGTGTACTTGAAGTGGGCGAAGAAATTAAGGTGAAACTTATCGATATCGATAAGAAAACTGGTAAATACCGCTTGTCACGAAAAGTTTTATTGCCTAAACCCGAAAAGAAAGAGGAAAGCTAATTAAATTTAGTGGTGATAGACCATAGGCCGGAAGAGTTCCGGCCATCAACAAATCACCGACTAAATGAGACAACTCAAGATTAGCAAGCAAATTACCAACAGAGAGAGCGAATCTCTTGATAGGTATTTGCAAGAAATTGGAAGGGTTGAGCTGATTACTGCGGAAGAGGAAGTTGTACTTGCACGTAAGATTAGAGAAGGAGATCAGGTAGCGTTAGAGAAACTTACAAAGGCCAATCTTCGGTTTGTAGTATCAGTTGCCAAACAATATCAAAACCAGGGACTTACCCTTGGTGACCTTATCAACGAAGGAAATTTAGGATTAATTAAAGCCGCGCAACGTTTCGATGAAACGCGCGGCTTTAAATTTATATCCTATGCTGTCTGGTGGATCAGACAATCCATACTTCAGGCATTAGCAGAACAATCACGGATTGTTAGATTGCCATTGAATCGTGTTGGGTCTTTGAATAAAGTTCCGAAAACCTTTTCGGAGCTCGAGCAAAAGTTCGAAAGAGAACCCACGCCTGACGAATTGGCAGAGTTTTTAGAAATCTCTGAAGATGAAGTCATTGATACCATAAAAATATCCGGTCGCCATGTATCCATGGATGCTCCATTTGCCGGAGGCGAGGAGAGTAGTTTGCTTGATGTTCTAGAGGATGAACTTGAGGTAACTCCAGACAATACCTTAATTTCTGATTCGCTCTGTATTGAGGTTCAGCGGGCTTTATCTACACTTACGTCAAGAGAATCCGATGTTGTGTCTTATTATTTTGGATTAAATGGTAGTCATGCATTAACATTGGAGGAGATTGGAGACAAGTTTGGACTGACTCGTGAGCGAGTCAGACAAATTAAGGAGAAGGCAATCAGACGATTGAGACATGCCTCCAGATCCAAATCACTCAAAGTTTATCTCGGATAAGTAGCCAAAATGACACTTTGAACCTTTCTGGTGTTTTTTTTGATACAATAAGAAGAGATAATCGTTGTGTCAATAAGAATTTAGAAAAATAGATCAAATAATGGCTAAAGAGAGAGTTAAAGTATTAATTATTGGTTCAGGACCTGCAGGATTTACCGCTGCTATTTATGCGGCAAGAGCAGGTATGAAGCCAGTATTATATCAAGGTGGCCAACCAGGTGGTCAGTTAACCATTACTACGGATGTAGAGAACTATCCAGGATATCCTGAAGGAATCATGGGTCCTCAAATGATGGTTGATTTCCAAAAGCAAGCAGAAAGATTCGGAACGGATATCAGGAGCGGTATGATTACAGCTGTTGACTTCTCAGGATGGCCACATAAAGTAACTGTTGACGGTAAAGATGAAATCGAAGCAGAGGCAGTTATTATATCTACAGGTGCCGCAGCCAAATGGCTAGGTCTGGAAAGTGAACAACGTTTGAATGGACGAGGAGTGTCTGCTTGTGCGGTATGTGATGGTTTCTTCTTTAGAGGTCAGGATGTTGCAATAGTAGGGGCAGGTGATACTGCTGCGGAAGAAGCAACATATTTATCTAAGTTGGTGAATAAAGTTTACATGCTCGTAAGAAGAGACGAGATGAGAGCTAGTAAGATCATGCAGCAGCGTGTGATGAATGCTCCAAACATCGAAGTGCTTTGGAATACTGAAACCGTGGAGGTACAAGGTGGTGAAGAAGTAGAAGGTGTAAAAGTAAGAAATACTCAAACCGGTGATGAGAGAGTTCTTCCAGTGCAAGGTTTCTTCGTTGCTATTGGTCACGAGCCAAATACAGCAATATTCAAGGACTTCATCGATATGGATGAGGCAGGATATATCAAAACAATTCCAGGAACTTCTAAGACCAATGTGCCAGGTGTATTTGCAACAGGTGATGCACAGGACAAAAACTATCGTCAGGCAGTAACTGCCGCAGGTAGTGGATGTATGGGGGCATTGGATGCTGAGCGTTTCATAGCTGAGAAAGAAGTGGAAATGCAAGAAGCTGAAGTTTAATAGCTAAAACATAAAATAGGATAAGGTCCCGATTGATTCGGGACTTTTTTTATTATGAAAATCAATATACTAGCAATAGCTGCGCATCCTGATGATGTAGAATTATCTTGCGCAGGGACTTTAATCGCTCATAAAGACAAAGGATACACGACAGGAGTCATTGACTTGACCAGAGGTGAGATGGGAACCAGAGGTACTCCTGAGCAACGAATCGAAGAAGCTACCGAAGCTGGTAAAATTATGGGCTTGTCTGTTCGTGAGAATATGGAGTTTGAAGATGCTTTTTTTACCAATGATAAGGCACATCAAATGGCCCTCATTCAAAAAATAAGAAAGTATCAGCCAGATATTGTCATAACCAATACCACATATGATCGGCATCCAGATCACGCAAGAGGAGCTCAATTAGTGGAAGAGGCTTGTTTTAAAGCTGGATTAGCTAAAATTGAAACACTCAACTCTCAAGGTGATCCACAGAAGCCATGGAGACCTAAGAAAGTATACTATGTGATTCAGAGCACTTCTTTATCTCCGAATTTCTTCGTAGATATATCTACTGCTCAGGAACGTAAAATGGAGGCTATACGAGCTTATGGATCACAGTTTTTTGATCCAAACAGTAAGGAGCCAGAAACGTATATTGCCAAGCCTGAGTTCATGAATATGGTGGAGTCAAGAGCTGTGGAATACGGTCATAGAATTGGTGTTAAATACGCTGAAGGCTTTATTACGAAAGAATTTATTGGGGTGAAAGACCTCTATAATTTGTCCTAGGAAATAGACCAAAGACATAAAAGTGAAAAGCCATCATGACGCTCTGTTATGATGGCTTTTTTGATAGAGTATCTTGAATTAAGGAGATAAACGCTCTCTTTTCCATTGACCATTTTCATTGCTGTATAGAATTCGGTCATGCAATCGACTTGGCCTTCCTTGCCAGAACTCTATGGAATTGGGAATAACACGATAACCACCCCAAAAATCGGGTAATGGGACCTTGCCTTCTTTGAATTTCTCCTTCATCTCATGGAGTTTTACTTCAAGGATATTTCTTGAGGTGATGATTTGACTCTGATTAGAAACCCAAGCCCCTAATTGACTGCCAAACGGTCTACTCATGAAGTATTTCATGGATTCAGCAGTGCTAACTTTTTCTGCTATTCCTGTCACTGCTACCTGTCTTTCCAGTTGAAACCAGGGAAATAATAATGAAACTTTATTGTTTTGCTCGATTTGCCTGGCTTTTCTACTCCCGTAGTTGGTATAGAAAACAAATCCCTTTTTATCAAAAGCCTTTAGAAGAACCGTTCGCTGGGTGATAAATCCTTGATTATCAGATGTTCCGACGATCATAGCGTTTGGTTCTGTCAACTCACTAGATTGAGCTTCATTAAACCATTTTTGAAATTGATCAAACGGGGAATCCGACACACTATCCAGATCCAAAGATGCTTTGGAGTATTCCTTACGTAAGGATGCAAGATCTAAACTCATACCAGCTTTATTTAATTGCCCATTTAAGGTGATTAATTGTTTTATTTGTTTTCAAATCAAAGTTATCGATTTGAAAGTGATCAAAGTCACATTCATCTATAAAACTGGTTGTTGTTAAAAGAGTTAAATTTTATGAAATTGACCTCTGTTAGGTGGTCTTGAGATAGATTAAAGGAATTGAATGGATTATTTTGCGAATGATAATTTGATAAAGCCTGAAAGAGGGGATCTTCTGATATCTGAACCTTATTTACCAGATCCTAATTTTGAGCGAACGGTCATTTTATTGTGTGAACATGATGAAAACGGATCATTTGGATTTGTTTTGAATAAACCTTCTAATTCAAATCTGGATGAATTGATTGAGGAGGCTGAGGGGTTTGATCCAACGGTATATGTAGGAGGTCCGGTTCAGCAAAATACGCTTCATTTTCTTCATAGATCACCTGGAAATTTGAGTAATGATAAGGAGATAGTAAATGGGATCTTTTGGGGAGTTGATTTTGATCGTTTATTGACCTCCATCAATACCAAAGCTATTGACAAGAAGGACTTGAAATTTTTTATTGGTTACTCTGGTTGGTCAGAAGGTCAATTGATAGATGAATTAAAATCCAAATCATGGATTGTATATAAAAATGCTACACCAGAATTGGTATTTAATATGAATGCTGAAGAACTTTGGAAAGAAGCACTAAAGAACATGGGAGGGAAGTACAAGATGATTTCTAATTATCCTACAGACCCCAGACTGAATTAGTATTTCATATTTATTAATTTTAAGGTTGTAGCCAACCAAAAGAAGAGGTTCCGATTATGGAAGACAAGGAAAACAAGTTGCCTGAGAATCAAGAATCACCAGAAACTCAGGAAGACGTTCAGGGTACACCTGAATTACAAGAAGAAGAAAGTACAACTGAAACTGATCCACAGGCAGAGGTCGTAGAAGAGCCTGCGGACGTAACTGAGGAATCTGTAGAACTAGCAGAGGAGCCAGAAGTTTCAGAACCAGTCGCTGTTTCAGAGCAGGAGGCAGAACAGGAAACCCCGGCACCTGAGGTGTCTGAGAAACCTGTAGAGGAAGTTCAGGCAGAGAAAGCAGAAAGCTCCGATGATTCAGAAGAGCATTCTGAGGAGGACGATCATGACGATCATGAAGAAGAAAACAAGTTATTAGAGGAACTGGATTTTGATAATCCATCCAAAAAGGAACTCTTCACTACCCTCAAGAAATTTGCGACAACAGAAAATATGAGAATTCTGGACAAAGGATTGAAGGAAATTCGCCCTTTGTACAATAAATTATTTGAGTCAGAAAGAGATGCAGCATTAGAGTCTTTTGTGAAAGATGGAAATGATGAAGCTGATTTTGACTACAAGGGGGAAGATTTGGATACTGAGTTCTTTGACTTATATGAAAAGCTAAGACATAAAAAGTCCGTATTCTTTTCACAACTAGAAAAAACCAAGGATGCTAACCTGATTAAAAAGCAGGAGATTTTGGAGAGTCTTCGCGAATTGGTAGATGGCGAAGAAAGCAATGCCTCAATCAATGCACTGAAGGAATTGCAAGAAGAATGGCGAAGTGTTGGTCAGGTGCCTGGAGCACAAGCCAAGACCATGTGGGCAAATTACCACGCGTTAATTGATCGTTTCTACGATCAACGAAGTATCTATTTCGAGTTGAAGGAACTCGACCGTAAGAAAAACCTGGAAGGTAAACTTGATATTTGCGAGCGTGCAGAGGCACTGAGCAATCTAGAGAATATTAAGGAAGCAATTTTTCAGTTAAATGAACTTCATGAGGAGTTCAAACATATTGGTCCGATACCAAAAGAAGATCAGGAACCTGTATGGCAACGCTTCAAAGCTGCTAGTGATGCGATCTATTCCAAGCGTAAGGATTACTTTGATACCCTTAAGCAAGAGCTTGGAGACAATGCAGAGGCAAAGCAAAAACTAGGTGATCGTGCAGCTGAGTTCACTAAGTTTGATTCAGACCGAATCACTGAGTGGAATAAGAAGACCAAAGAGCTTTTAGAGCTACAAAAGGAATGGGATAAGATTGGTGGATTGCCACGTGAAAGTGCCAAAGAAATAAACAAGCACTTCTGGGGTAACTTCAAACAGTTCTTTAACAATAAAAATAACTTCTTCAAGGCCTTAGAAGGACAGAGAGAGGAGAACCTTAAAAAGAAGCAAGAGCTTCTTGCCAAAGCGGAGGAAATCAAGGATAGTACTGATTTTATGAAAACAGCCAATGAGCTGAAAAAGCTTCAAAGTCAGTGGAGAGAGATAGGTCCTGTTCCTGAGAAGTTTAGAAACGAAGTATACAAGCAATTCAAAGCTGCTTGCGACCATTTCTTTGAGAAGCGTCGATCTCAAAATGATTCTAAAAACAAAGAGTTTGAAGTTAACCTGAAGAAGAAAGAAGAAATCTGTGCTAAGATTGATCAAATTATTCAGCAGGATACCATTGAGTTAGAGGAAGTCTACAATCTTTTGGATGATTATGCGGAAATTGGGTTTGTGCCAAGAAATGCAATCAAGAAGATTCATGATCGCTATGATGAGGTTACTAACAAGATCGTGGCTTTGGAAGATCTGTCGGATGATCAGCGCAATGAGTTGAAAATGCACGTGCAGATGAGTAAGTTGAAGAATAGTCCGCACAGTGGACAGAAAATTCACAGAAAAGAAGGAGCTATCAAGAGAAAGATTTCTATGATTGAAAGTGATATCGCTACCTGGAAGACGAATATTGGCTTCTTTGCTCAATCAAAAAATGCAGATCAATTGAAGAAGGATTTCGAACAAAAAATTGAAAATGCAGAGCAGGAACTCGAAGACCTAAAGAAGCAATTGGAGGTTTTAAAAGAAATGTAATTTTTTTCAATTCAGTGTTTGCATATTTTAAATTGAAGTGTAGTTTTGCACTCGCGTTTGAGTAGCGCAGACATAGTCAACACGGTGGACACCGGTTGATAGGCCTCCATAGCTCAGCTGGCCAGAGCAACTGACTTGTAATCAGTAGGTCGTTGGTTCGAATCCGACTGGGGGCTCAAAACAAAAAGAAACCTGACTTTTTAGTCAGGTTTTTTTGTTTAATACTATGTCTCGTCCTGAAATAGCGTTACACAAAAATTGACGTTATGAAAGAAAGTAAAGATTCTCAGTATGTTAAGCGAACACAACGCGACTA
>PBTY01000001.1 GCA_002729235.1 Rickettsiales bacterium
AAGAAGCTTTTCCTGGAGCGGTTATTTACGCTAGTTATCAGGGTAAACCTTTGGTGTACAAATCTTATGGTTTTCATACCTATGACAGTCTCAATCATGTCTATGTTTCGGATATTTATGACCTGGCTTCATTGACCAAAGTGATGGCTTCCACCATGGCTTTGATGAAGCTATATGATGAAGGGAAAATACATCTCGATGATCAGATCAATGACTATGTGTCCGGACTTGGATGGAGTAAATTTGGTAAGGTTACGCTAAGAGAGGCTTTGGCTCATCAGGGAGGTATCAAAAGTTGGATCAGGTATTACACAGAGATTCAAAAGAAGAATGGGCGCTATAAGCACAATACCATAGCATCTGAGTATTCTGAAGACTTTCCAGTCAAAATTGCGGAAGGAAAATACCTGCATAAAGACTTCTATGAGAAGAGGATTAAGAAAATGATTAAGAAAACTTCTGTAGAGGAAAATCCGCAATATGTATATTCAGGTTTGTTGTTCTATCTGGTTCCAGAAATAGTTCAAAGTCTTTCAGGCCAACCATTTGATCAATACTTAAGAAATAGCTTCTATGACTCACTATATATGGAGACGGTTTGTTTCAACCCTGCGGACCAGTTTCCTCTTAACAGAATAGTCCCCACAGAAATTGATACCTTTTTTAGAAATGAGCCTATACATGGTACAGTGCATGATGAGGGAGCTATTTTGATGAATGGTCTTTCTGGTAATGCGGGATTGTTTGGAAATGCCATAGATGTAGCCGCTTTATGGGAAATGCTTCTTTCCGATGGGTCCGTTGATGGGAAACAGTATTTGAAACCATCCACAATTAACCTATTCACCGCTACACAATATGGAAATTTGAATAATCGAAGAGGTTTGGGTTTTGATAAGCCATTACTTGAATATGATGAAGCTAAAAGTAGTGTGGCAAAGTCCGCTGGAGTGCGGAGTTTTGGACATACAGGCTACACTGGCACCCTAGTCTGGGCGGATCCTGATTATGATTTGGTATTTATATTTTTATCCAATAGAGTGTATCCAAATCGGACGCATACTAATATCTACAAATACAACGTCAGACCTACAATCCACCAGTTGATTTATGATTACTTAGATTTGCTGCTAGAAAAATGACTTTTTTCTAAACAATCGGGCAGAATGCCTGTTACTTATTCAAAGCAATTATCTAATCTAAAAGACTTACAGCTGGTTTGAGTATCCATTGGATCGACCTCCTCATATTCGTTGTTTACATGGTAGCAATGTTGGGAGTAGGGGTTTTCTTTCTTAACAAAAACAAAAGTACAGACGATTATTATGTGGGAGGCAGGACAATGTCTTCATGGCACGTTGGACTCTCGGTGGTTGCCACCGATGTAGGTGGCGGATTTTCAATAGGCCTCGGCGGCCTTGGTTTCACAATGGGGCTTTCTGGTTCCTGGATGTTATTTACAGGATTGATTGGAGCATGGCTGGCAGCTGTGGTCTTAATCCCAAGATTAAGTGAACTTCCCCAATTCAAGAAACTTTTCACTTTCCCTCAGATCTTTAGCATCTTCTATGATAAGAAAACAGCACTTTTGGCTGGGATCATTTCTGCTATTGGTTACGCGGGATTTACCAGTTCACAGTTATTAGCCGGGGCGAAGTTGGCTTCATCCACTTTTGAAGGGTTGAACCTGAATTACGCTCTCATTATCATGGGTGTGATAGCAGTTGTTTATACCGTAATGGGTGGTTTGAAAGCGGTGATCTACACCGATACTATTCAATGGGCACTGTTGCTTTCTGGATTGGTGTTTATCGGGCTTCCGCTTGGCTACATTGAGATTGGTGGCTATGAAAAGATCAAAGAAGTTCTTCCTCCGGAGTTTCTAACGCTTACAAATATCAGTTGGCAGGATATAGTCAACTGGGGAGTGACTATTATACCAATATGGTTTGTTGGAATGACACTCTATCAACGAATATATGCCTGTAAAAGCAAAAAGGAAGCACAAAAGGCCTGGTATATCGCGGGGCTCTTCGAATGGCCTGTGATGGCCTTCATGGGAGTATGTTTGGGGATGTTTGCTCGGGTAGGAGCAGAGTCCGGGATGTTCGAATATCTTGGGTATAGCAGCGCCGCAGGAATGGATGCAGAAACAGGGCTACCTATGCTGTTGAGAACGATTTTGCCGGCAGGACTTATGGGGCTAATGATGGCTTCCTACTTTTCTGCTGTACTATCAACCGCTGATAGTTGTTTGATGGCTTCTTCAGGTAATTTGGTTACAGACATTATCGGTTATCAGAATGCTGATCAGAAGAAGTTTCTTCGTCTATCTCAAATCTTGACTTTAGTAATAGGTGCATTGGCCCTGGTGTTGGCATCGATGATGCAGAGTGTATTAGAGCTAATGCTGTATTCCTATGCATTCATGGTTTCAGGATTATTCATTCCAGTCATTGGAGGATTGTTTTTGAAGAAACCGAATCCAAATGCAGCATTCTGGTCCATGTTGCTAGGTGGAGGAACTACCATCACATTAATAGTCTGGGGAGTCGATTTACCACTAGGTTTAGATGCCAATATATTTGGTATATCTGCTTCTTTAATTTCATTCATCTTGATCAATCAATTCAAACATAAAAAGTAATAAAATGCTAGATATAACAGTCCTAAGACCATCAGATACCGTCGGATTAATAGAAATGGAGCAAATCCGTGATTTTCTTTTCGAACACCTTGACCAATATGGTGATGAGCGAGAGGACATCATGAAAGCCATCAACTATTCCTTAAGCAAAGGAATCACTCCAGGTGGTTTTGTCGTTGTTGGAAGAGACGAGGGAGTGATTGTTGGGGCTGTAGTGGTCAACAAAACAGGGATGGAAGGGTACATTCCTGAGAATATCCTCGTTTATATCGCTGCACACAGAGAGAAACGCGGTAAAGGGTATGGTAAAGCAATGATGCAAAAAGCTATTGAAACTGCTGAAGGAAATATAGCTTTACACGTCGAACCAGATAACCCAGCAAAGAAATTGTATGAGAAGCTTGGGTTTACGAATAAGTATCTGGAGATGCGTTTAAATAAATCATAGTCAATGACTAAAGAAATTTTTGATGATGCAACTGCCTTACGCAGGCATTTGCATCAACACCCCGAATTGTCCTGTCAGGAAAAGGAAACATCAAAAACCCTAATCAATAAATTAAAGACTGAGTGTGCTCCTCATCAGCTGATAGAATTTGATCACTACGGCATAGCTGCTACATATAAAGGAAGTCAACCGGGTAAAACCATCATGATTCGTGGGGATTTTGATGCATTACCAATTGAAGAGATCAATGAATTCGAACATAAGTCCATTTATCCTGGTGTAAGTCACAAATGTGGCCATGATGGACATGCATCGATATTATATGCTCTCGCCAGAACCTTGAATGAAAAACCATTGGAGAAAGGTACGGTTATTCTTTTGTTCCAACCTGCAGAGGAGAATGGCGAAGGAGCCAAAGGAATTATCAATGATCCCAAGTTTGCTGATTTAGCACCCGATTATGTGGTTGCACTGCACAATCTTCCGGGTTATCCTTTGCATTCCGTGGTTTGGAAAGAAGGTCCATTTACAGCTGCAGCTAACAGTATTATTGTAAAGTTGAAAGGAAAGACTTCTCACGCAGCAGAGCCTGAGAAAGGTTTTAACCCGGCNCTAGCAATGGCCGAAATTACTCAGGCATACCTTGATAGCAATGTGCCTGATTTGACGGATCCAGATTTTAAAATTGCGACACCTATATATACGACCATGGGTGATACTTCATATGGAGTCTCTGCTGGCTACGGTGAACTTCACTATACGCTTAGGGCCTGGAAAAATGAAGTAATCAGGCAATTTGAAAAGGATTGTGAGCAAATGGCTCGAGAAATAGGAGAGAATCATGGACTGATTGTTGAAATAGAATGGACTCAGAGCTTTTTTGCTAATAAAAACAATCAGACGGTGATTGATGCAGTTAAAGCTGCAGCTGAGAAACATGAGCTTCAGACTATCCAAAGAGATACTCCCTTTAAATGGGGAGAAGACTTTGGTATATTTACAGAAAAGTTTCCAGGAGCAATGTTTGGGATCGGTTCAGGAGAAAACTGCCCAGCTTTACACAANCCGGATTANGATTTTCCGGATGAGATCATTGAAACTGCAACAANTATCTTTCATCAGGTAGTCTCNAACCTACAACACTAAAGCATGTTTGCTACTTCTNAAATAGAATTAGACCAATCTGCATTAGAAAACAATTATCGATTTATTCGTTCCTTAATTGGTCCTGATGTGCAAATTTCATCTGTGATCAAAGGGAATGCTTATGGTCATGGGATTTTTGAGTTTGTACCCATGGTTCAAGCTGCAGGAGTCAACCATTTTTCTGTTTTCAGTGCCGACGAAGCCTTAGAAGTGAATAATATAAGCCCTTCTTCGACTGTAGTAATTATGGGTTACATCGGTAATGAAGAGTTAGAATGGGCCATATTAAANGATATAGAATTTTTTGTTTTCGANCGAGACAGAATGCGCAAAGCGTTGGAGGTGTCTAGAAAGTTTGGAAAGAAAGCCAAGATTCACCTTGAGTTTGAAACAGGATTAAACCGAACAGGATTTGATAAAGACCAGTTGGAAGATGTTCTTGATTTGCTCTCGGGTAATGAGGAGTACTTCGAGCTGAAAGGTTGTTGTACACATTATGCAGGAGCAGAAAGCATAGCCAATTTTGTTCGTGTAAAGTCTCAAATCAAGCGCTATAATAAGTTGTATAAGTGGATGGAGACGAAAGGTTTTTCGGCTGAAGCGCGACACACCGCTTGTTCTGCTGCGGCCATCAGTTATCCCAAGAGTAGAATGGATATGGTACGTATTGGTATTCTACAATACGGGTTTTGGCCTAGCAAAGAAAGTTTCATTGACTGTATTAAACATTCTCCAGATCGCGAAGATCCGCTTAAGCGTGTCATCAAATGGAAGAGTTCTGTCATGGATGTGAAAGAGGTGTCAACCGGTGAGTTTATCGGTTATGGTACTACGTTTATGGCTACTGATAATATGAAAATAGCAACTGTTCCTGTCGGTTACAGTCATGGCTATAGTCGGAGCTTGAGTAACCAGGGTCGAGTACTTATTCGTGGCCAGCGACTAGCTGTAATTGGTATTGTCAACATGAATCTCTTGATCGTTGATATTTCAGAATGTCCATCCATTGAGAAAGGGGACGAGGTAGTACTAATTGGTGATCAGGGAACCAACTCCATTTCTGTAGCCTCATTTGGTGAATTGAGTAATCAGCTTAATTATGAATTACTATCCCGACTTCCAAGAAACATTCCTCGAACAGTAATCAATCAAAAGGAGTTATCTAACCAAAACAACGACTAATGGCGTTTTTAAAACTGAGAAGAAGATCATTACAACACAACTATAAATACCTTGCTGAAAAGCTAGAGAACGAGGGTATTGAATGGGGAGTAGTATCCAAACTTCTTTGTGGGACAGAAAAATATATACAGGAGCTACTTGATCTCGGAGTAACTGAAATTCATGATTCCAGGATAAGCAATCTCAAGAAGGTAAAAGAACTAAACCCAGATGTACAAACAGTCTACATAAAACCACCAGCNGGAAAAGCTATAAGAAATGTGGTGAAGTATGCAGACGTCAGTTTCAATACTGAATTATCTACCATTAAGTTGTTGTCAGAGGAGGCTGGAAAACAAGGGAAACTTCACAAGATCATCATCATGATCGAAATGGGAGACTTAAGAGAAGGAGTCCTGGGAGAGCATTTGTTAGAGTTTTATGGTAAGATATTCGAATTACCAAATATCACTGTCGTAGGATTGGGTACCAACCTTAACTGTCTGTATGGAGTGATGCCTTCACAGGATAAGTTGATTCAGTTGAGCCTTTACAAACAATTAGTTGAAGCTAAATTCAATCGAGAAATAAAGTGGGTTAGTGGAGGTACTTCTGTGGTATTCCCTCTACTATTAAACAAGCAACTTCCAAAAGGAATTAATCATTTCAGAATAGGGGAGATGCTCTATTTTGGTAATAACNTGTTTACAGAGAAAACNGTACCCGGTATGAAGACCGATGTTTTCACACTACATGCCCAGATTATTGAGTTGATTGAAAAGCCAAAAATTCCTACCGGAGAGTTAGCAACCAATCCTTCAGGTGAACAGTTCGAAATCAACGAAGAAGATTATGGTAAGACCAGTTACCGGGCCATTTTGGATCTTGGCTTATTAGACATTTCTACTGAGTTTTTAGAACCATTAGATAGTCATGTAGAGGTGACTGGTGCGAGCTCTGATATGATTGTTGTTGATCTTGGATCTACCAAGCGAAATTACAAGGTGGGAGACTGGATTAAGTTCAAGCTTAAATATATGGGAGCACTTGGATTACTGAACTCAAACTACATTGATAAAATCGTTGAATAGAGCGTTTAAACTTATTTTTTGAGAAAGGCTTATTTATAATTATTCTAAATAAAGCTTTTAAACCATGATAAATGTCATCTAATCAACTGATAATCAGTCTTATTTATCCACAGAGGTTATCCACATACGTGAAACTGCATTTCAGGTTGCAAAACTGCCTTTGAAATACTAATTGGGGATGTTACATTTGTACGCGTTTGATCTAGAACGGTATAAAAATACATGTTGACAAAGAAACAATCCATGTCCAAAACACCCAGATTTGTCCTAACCTCACTGTTTTTCGCCCTTATTTTATTGTTTTCTACATCACTTTCTGCACAAGATGCGGCAAGTGGAGAAGGTGCAGCTGATGGCATCCCAACAGATGATGCGATGGTTTCAGCAGGTGAGAGCTTATTCAAGGCAAACTGTACACAGTGTCACGCCATCCAGGAGAAGGTAATTGGACCAGCACTGAAAGATGTGCACCAACGAAGAGAAAAAGAGTGGTTGATCAGTTGGATCAAAAACTCACAAAAATTAATTCAGAGTGGAGATGAAACAGCGGTTTCTCTTTGGGAAGAGTATAACAAGACGGCTATGCCGGCTTATCCTTTTTCTGATGACGAGATCACATCGATTCTTGCTTATGTAAAAGTTGAGTCGACTAAAGAACCTGTAGCAGCTACAACTGAAGTTGCAGGAGGAGACCAGACATCTGTAGCAGGAGCACAAAATGCTGTATCATCAGGGTACTTAACTGCTGTTCTGGTTGTATTGGTGGTTGTGTTGGTACTTATCCTTGTGGTTCTTGGATTGATTGTATCGGTACTTACTAAATACCTGAAAGATCAGAAAGGTGAGTTGAATGAAGAAGATCAGGAAGTTGTTGGTCAGACATTCAATCTACAAAAACTTCTTACAAGCGATTTCTTTATTGGTTCGGTTGCATTCATTTTCGTTGCATTGCTATTGAAGACCGCAATTGATGGAGCATTCTCTATCGGCGTTCAGCAAGGATACCAGCCAACTCAGCCAATCGCATTCTCACACCAAATTCACGCAGGTCAATACGAAATTGACTGTAACTACTGCCACACTGGCGTAAGAAAGTCAAAAGCTGCAAACATTCCTTCAGCGAACATTTGTATGAACTGTCACACAGCAATCAAAACAGAATCACCTGAGATTGCTAAAATCTACAAAGCAATAGATTACGATCCATCTACAGGAGAGTACGGAGACAATACACAACCAATCGAGTGGGTTAGAGTTCATAACCTTCCTGATTTGGCGTACTTCAACCACTCACAGCACGTGAAGGTTGGTGGTCTGGAGTGTCAGACATGTCACGGTCCTATCGAAGAAATGGATGTCGTATACCAATATTCTACCTTGACAATGGGATGGTGTATCAATTGTCACAGAGAAACAGATGTTAATACAAAAGATAACGAATACTACTCCAAGTTAGTAGAGTTGCACAGTGAGCACAGTAAAGAACCGATGAAAGTAGAAGATATCGGAGGTTTGGAATGTTCAAAATGTCACTATTAATCTAGCTTGAAAAAGGATATAGTCCAGCAATATGAAAGAAACTAAAAAATACTGGAAAGGATTAGAGCAGCTGAAAAACAGCGCTGAGTTTCAAGAGAAGGCAAATAAGGAATTTCCTGAGTACTTACCNATCGCTGATGGTGAAGAGCCNTCTAGAAGGGACTTCTTGAAATTAATGGGATTTGGTATCGCNGCTGTTTCTTTAGCAGCATGTGAAACTCCTGTTAAAAAGGCCATTCCTTACGTGAAAAAGCCNGTNGCTGTTGATCCAACACTTCCAAACTATTACGCTTCTACATATGTGAGTGGTAGTGATTATTGTAGTGTATTGGTTAAAACAAGAGAAGGTAGACCAATTAAACTTGAAGGAAACAAACTTTCTACCATTAGTGGTGGAGGTACTACTCCTCAAGTGGAGGCTTCTGTTCTTTCTCTATACGANCAGGAAAGACTTCAAAATCCATCTATCGATGGTAAAAAAGCAACATGGGATGAGATTGATGCTGCTGTAGCTAAAGAACTTGCNGCTGTNAGTGGTAAANTGGCTATCGTATCNAACTCTATNGCTTCTCCNTCTACTCAAGCNTCNATCGATGCTTTGGTNGCGAAGTATGGAGCTACACATNTTTCTTATGATCAGACTTCATTCTCTGGTATGNTNAGTGCTTACGAAACNGCATTNGGTTCAAGAATGATGCCTCACCATGATTTCTCAAAAGCNAAAACGATTGTTTCTTTCGGAGCAGATTTCTTGGGATCATGGCCAAACNGAACTGCNAANAATAAGCAGTTTGCTTCAACTAGAAAANTGTCTAAGAGCAAGCAAGACATGTCNAGACTTTATGCATTTGAGTCTAATTTGTCTTTGACTGGTTCTAACGCAGATTATAGAACACCTATNAAACCTTCTCAAGAAGGNCTTTANGTANCTAACCTTTACAATGCACTTGCNAAGAAATTAGGAGCTGCTACTGTNAGTGTTGCTNNNGTAGAGGATGATGCAGTATTGATGAANGCNGCTAANGACTTGTTAAAGTCNAAAGGNGCTAGCATCGTGGCNTCTGGATCNAATGATNCNAACGTTCANTTGATGGTNATCGCTATCAACGGACTTCTNGGTGTTTATGGAAATACAATTGATGCNNCTAAAGCNGTTAACCTNAGAAAAGGTGANGATNCTGCTTTTGCTTCATTTGTTAAAGGATTGAATTCAGGAGCAGTTTCAGGAGTTATCTTCTACAACTGTAACCCGGTATATGATCACGCACTTGGTGCNGATATCGCTACAGGTNTNGGTAANGCTAAATTCACACTNTCTACTTCAGATAGAAATGATGAAACTACNGCTTTAGTAAAATATGTAGCTCCNGATAACCANTTCTTAGANTCATGGAATGATTTTGAGCCGGTTACTGGTTANTTCAGTTTATCTCANCCTGCTATCAAAAACATCTTTGATACAAGACAGGCACAGCAGTCATTCTTGACCTGGTCTGGAGATACTACTTCTTATTATGACTATGTAAGAGCTAATTGGGAAGCTAACGTATTCTCAAAAGCTAATACCATAGAGTACTTCAACTTCGATGCTTTCTGGGACAAATGTCTACATGACGGTGTATTCGAAGCTCCAGCTGAGGCTGAAGCAGCAGAATATGCCGTAGATGCTGCAGCTGTTGCGGGTGCTATCGCTAAGACATACAGTGCTAGTAACTCTGGTCTTGAGTTGGTATTGTATGTGAACAATAGTGTGGCTGAAGGTACTCAGGCTAACAACCCTTGGTTGCAAGAAATGCCAGATCCAATCACTAAAGCTACTTGGGATAACTATTTAACAGTTTCTCCAAAACAAGCTGCAGAGTGGGGGATCGAACTTGGAGATATGTCTACTCAGACAGTTACTTTCACTGCAAATGGGAAATCAGCTGAGATTCCAGTACTAGCACAACCAGGTCAGGCTTACAACACTGTAGGACTTGCCGTAGGTTACGGTAGAACTAAAGCTGGTAAAGTAGCAAACGAAGTAGGGGTTAACGCTTATCAATTCGCTTCTTTAGTGAATGGAGCCGTTAATTTCACTGCTACTTCAGGAGTTAGTGCAGAACCAACTGGAAACGGTTATAAAATTGCTCAGACACAGACTCATGAAACATACATGGGACGTGAGACTGTCGTACAGGAAACTGTTCTAAGCAAATATCAAAAAGATTCTCAGGCAGGAAGAAGCTTCCCTAAGATTGCAACATCTGAAGGAATGAAGAAGCCTTACGCCATTTCCCTATGGAAAGGCCATGAGTATCCAAACCACCACTGGGGTATGATGATCGACCTGAACTCTTGTACAGGTTGTGGATCATGTACTATTGCATGTCAGACAGAAAACAACATTCCAGTAGTTGGTAAAGAAGAAGTTCTCAATAGAAGAGAAATGCACTGGATCAGAATAGATAGATACTATAGTTCTGATGCAGAAGAAGGAGATTTGGCTGCAATGGAAAAAGCTGCTGAAAACCCAGAAGTGACTTTCCAACCAATGATGTGTCAGCAATGTAACAACGCTCCTTGCGAGACTGTTTGTCCAGTTGCTGCAACCACACACAGTAGTGAAGGTCTTAACCAAATGACTTACAACAGATGTATCGGTACAAGGTATTGTGCGAACAACTGTCCTTATAAAGTACGTCGTTTCAACTGGTTCAAATACCACGATAACAAGCAGTTCGATAAGAACACAGCGATGAATAACGATTTGGGTAAAATGGTATTGAACCCAGACGTTACAGTAAGAGCTAGAGGTGTTATGGAGAAATGTACCTTCTGTGTACAAAGAATCCAGGCTGGTAAATTGGAAGCTAAGAGAGACGGAAGAAGACCAGTAGATGGTGAAGTTACTTCAGCATGTGCTAGTTCTTGTCCTTCAGAAGCATTGGTGTTTGGTGATATGAAAGATCCAAACAGCAGAATTTCTCAAATGCTTCAAATCAAGCAAAACGAGAAGAGTGTTGAAGCGAGAGAGCCTAGAGCTTATCACGTACTAGAAGAGCTTAGAGTAATGCCAAACGTATGGTATTTGACTAAGGTCAGAAATAAAGATGTAGAGTCTAAAACTGAAAAAGCAGAAGCATAATCCTATGATAGCAGAATCAGCCATTAGAGAACCTCTAGTAACCGGCGGTAAAACCGTACACAATGTTACAGAGGACATTTGCGGCAGAGTAGAACAAAAGCCAACCAAAACATGGATGCTTGCTATGGCAGTATCACTTGCAACATTAGCTGTAGGTGGTTATGCTGTAATGAGACTGGTTTGGGATGGTATCGGAATGTGGGGTCTAAACAAAACAGTTGGTTGGGCCTGGGATATCACCAACTTCGTTTGGTGGGTTGGTATCGGTCACGCTGGTACCCTTATCTCCGCAATCCTTTTGTTATTCCGTCAAAGATGGAGAATGTCGATCAACAGAGCGGCAGAGGCGATGACGATTTTCGCCGTAATCTGTGCAGCGATGTTCCCGGTATTGCACATGGGTAGACCTTGGTTAGGTTTCTATTGGGCACTTCCGCTTCCAAATACGTTCGGATCTTTATGGGTGAACTTTAACTCACCGCTACTTTGGGACGTATTCGCGATTTCAACTTATTTCTCTGTTTCATTGGTATTCTGGTACATCGGATTGATTCCAGATTTCGCTACCATTAGAGATAGAGCAACTAATAAAATTTCAGCTGCTGTTTACGGAGCATTAAGTTTCGGTTGGGATGGAGCTGCTAAAACATGGTCAAGATATGAGACGGTAGCGTTGATTCTTGCAGGTTTGGCTACACCGCTTGTACTTTCAGTACACACCATCGTATCTTTTGACTTTGCAACTTCAGTAATACCAGGATGGCACACCACGATTTTCCCTCCATACTTCGTTGCAGGAGCGATCTTCTCAGGATTTGCCATGGTATTGACTCTTTTGATCATTACTAGAAGAGTATACAAATTGGAAGATTACATCACGCTTCAGCACATTGAGTTGATGAATATTGTAATCATCATCACAGGATCTATCGTAGGTATCGCTTACATCACTGAGTTCTTCATTGCATGGTATTCAGGAGTAGAGGCAGAGCAGTATGCATTCATCAACAGAGCTACTGGACCTTACTGGTGGGCATACTGGTCAATGATGACTTGTAACGTGATCTCTCCTCAGCTTTTCTGGTCTAAGAAGATTAGGACCAACATTGCTGCAACTTTCGTGATCTCAATCATTGTAAATATCGGTATGTGGTTTGAGCGTTTCGTAATTATCGTTACCTCACTTCACAGAGACTTCCTTCCATCTAGCTGGGCGATGTTCTATCCAAAATGGGCTGATGTTGGGGTATATATTTTCACATTCGGTTTGTTCTTCACATTGTTCTTTGCTTTCGCGAAGTTCTTCCCAGTGATCAACATGGCTGAAGTTAAAAGTATTGTAAAAGCAACAGGAGAAAAGAAACAAGCATAATGGCGCATACAAGTAACTATATCCTTGGTGTATACGACGATGAAGATGTGCTTTTAAAAGCCATCAAGAATGTTCGTGAAGGTGGTGTGAAAATCCACGAAGTATATTCACCATTTCCTGTACACGGCATTGACGATGTACTTGGTTATAAAAGATCAAGATTAACAATAGTAGCTTTCCTTTTCGGTTTGCTAGGAACATCTCTTGCATTGACCATGCAATTTGGTATGATGACAATTGATTGGCCAATGATTATTGGTGGTAAGGACTATGCTCCAGTGCCATCATTCATTCCAGTTACATTTGAGTTAACAGTATTGTTGGCCTCTTTCGGAATGGTTGGTACATTCATGATCATCAGCAATTTGAAGCCATGGGGCAAAGCAAAGTTGTTCGACAAGAGAATCACAGACGATAAGCACATTATGGCTATCGATCTTGGAAATAATCAATTAGAAGAGTCTGCTATTGACAAATTGTTGAAAGATAGCGGTGCTTCAGAGGTGAACAAGAAAACACTTTAATGACAATGCTAAAAAGTATTAATAGACTATTTGTTTTAGGTGTAGTAGCGTCAGGTCTAGCAGCATGTACTGCAGGTCCAGACGACACTGGTGTAGAATATGCACCTCAGATGTACCACTCAACTCCTTACGAACCTTTGACTCAGATTCAGAGTACAGAGGCAGGTAGTTGGTTAGACTCAAATCCTGAAGATGGACACGGTGAGTTTTATAACTCTAACCCATACAATAAGTTTGGTATGACTATGATTGAGCCTGTAGAAGGTACGATCAAAAGAGGTACATACCTGGCTGATAATGGAATTGACCCAACTGACTATGCAACTGCAGAGGAGCGTTTGGTAAATCCATATGAAGGAAATAAAGAAGTGTTAAAAGAAGGTAAGCAATTGTACCTAAGATTCTGCGAGCACTGCCATGGCGAGAAAGGTCTTGGTGATGGTCTTGTAGGAGCTGTTTATAAAGGGGTTACTGCATACTCTTCTGCAACAGTGAAAGATAAGAAAGCAGGTCACATCTTCTGGGTAATTACCAACGGTAAAGGAAGAATGGGATCTCACGAATCTCAAATAAGTGTTGACGATCGTTGGAAGATCGTAACATATGTTCAAACGCTTCAAAAACAATAACAACGAAATTATCCATTAGAGATATGGCTGAAGAAACTTTTGAATTTACAGCGAAGACCAAAAAGAACCTCTTCATTTTCATTGCGGTAGGTCTAGTACTTACTGTCATAGGCATTTTCATGTCTATGGGAGGTGGACACCACGAAGTAGCTGAAGCTGCTGGTCACGGTGCACACGATGCTGCTGAGGCAGCGGGTGGTGGTCATGGAGAGTATCATTGGTACCAAAGATTATTTGCAAACTTGTGGATCAACAACGTCTTCTTTGCAGGTGTAGCATTGGTAGGGGTGTTGTTCTTCGCAATTCAGTATGCTGCTCAGGTAGGTTGGTCTGCTGGTATTAAAAGAATTCCACTTTCATTTGGAGCTTGGATTCCTTTCGCAGGTATTTTGATGTTAGTCACTTATTTCATCGCAGGTCACGATATTTTTCACTGGACTCATAGTGATCTTTACCTTCCTGTAGAA
>PBTY01000002.1 GCA_002729235.1 Rickettsiales bacterium
TGCAATAGAAACATCTCAGATTGCATCTGTCGGTGAGGGATATCCTCAGATACGAGTGTGGTCTTCCGAACTTGTCTACAATTTGAGAGTTCATGATTTGTTAGTTAAAGGATTCTTTTCGTTGTTTTGGGTGAATGAAAGTTGTTTTTAATTGGTTATGGCCTTGTCCATTAATCGTGTCTTTTTCCTGATAATACATGAAATACGTGCAAAAGATGCGGAAAAATCGCATCCATGCATTCTCTGGCTCCATTGGATGATCCTGGCATTGCCAACACCACTTTGCCGTTTTTAATTCCTGCTACAGATCTGCTGAGCATCGCAAAAGGCGTTCGATCCTGACCGTATTTGCGCATTTGTTCTTCCACGCCAAGAAGGGTAGTATCCAACAATGGACGAATCGTATCCGGTGTGTTATCTCTTGGTCCAACCCCCGTTCCTCCTGTAAAGATTAATAAGTCCGTTGATTGCTCAATGACTAGTTTCTCAATGTCTGATGGTTCATCAGGAATCACTAAATAATCACAGGTTAAACCCAATGCTTCCAGTTTCTCTACAATGATCTTGCCTGCTCGGTCTTCTTTTTCTCCTTTGCTAATCGTATCCGAACAAACCACTACCTGAGCACTTAAATTTCCACCAGGTGCTTTGTAAGATGATTTGCCACCTTTCTTCTTTAGTAGCTTAATCGTACTGATTTCAACTCCTTTATCGACTGGCTTCAGCATGTCGTACATCGTGAGTGCGACCACACTGGCGCCATGCATGGCTTCTACTTCCACACCTGTTTTATAGATGGTTTTGACCGTCATCTTGATGATGATATCTAGCCCATCAATCTCGTATTCAATACCTGTATACTCAATAGGCAGCGGATGACAATCCGGTAGCAAGTCCGGCGTTTTCTTTACACCCAACAATCCGGCTGCTTTTGCCATTTCAAACACATTACCTTTCGGAATCTCATTGTTCTGAATCTTGTCAATCGTTTCCTGACTGCTAGTCTTCACAATAGCCTGCGCTACTGCCTCTCTTAATGTATTGCTCTTATGCGTTATATCTACCATTCTTTTCGGTATTCGATTTTTTGGTATTCGGTAAGCCGGTTTATTCGGTGCTACAGAATGATGATGACTTGCCAATCATGGAACCTATCATTTTGCCGAGTGATTCATATTGCTTTAGTAGTTCATTCATTCTTTCAAGGGTTAAGTATTCGCAATCATAGGCAGTTTCTAGCCAATGCTGTGTTTCTTGCTGTTCGCCATCAGCGTCCGTTAGCTTGCTGATGAAATGCTTTTCATATCTTCTTTTTGCCCATGCTTCAGCAATTTGAGCTCCAATCGATCGGGAAGATCTTCGGATTTGATCAGTTAGTGAATATGTCTCTTCTTTCGGAAAGGTTTTGGTCATAGCAAATACTTCTTGAGAAAGCTGTCTCGCAAGCTTGTACACTTCTAAATCTCTAAAACTATTTACATATGCCATATTCTCCTGATTTACTGACTACTGATTCACTGACCTACTGATTACTATTTTACTGGTTCACCGATTCACTGATCACTAATTACACCTAACTAATCACTAGGAGTTAACTTTCCACTGATGCGTTTCGTCTTCAAATACTTCCTTACCGAAAATGGGCACCTTGGCTTTTATCTCTTCCACCAAATAGCTACATGCTTCCGTTGCTGCTTTGCGATGTGCAGATGAAGTAAACACAAACAAGCAGATTTCGCCAGCTTTTACAGGGCCTAAACTGTGATAGATGTGCATACACGTCAGATCGAATTTCTCAAAGGCCGCCTCTCGAATGTTGTAGAACTCCTTTTCAGCCATTTCTTCATACGCAGAGTAGTCGATGGCTTGTACCGTCTTACCGTCAATCTCATCAGCACGTACTTGACCTAAGAAGATGCTGTGTGCACCAATGTTGGTTTTGCTCTGATGATTGGCAATAGAAGTAGCTATTTTTTCAGGACTGATAGGTCCTTGCTGGAATACTTTTTTCGGTTTCTTTTTCTCGCTCATTTCAATATGCTTTGAATGCCTCCTTCTACGTTGATCAGGTTGTTATACCCTTGTTCGCGAAGGAAATTGATTGCTTTTACACTGCGAATTCCTGATTGACAATATACATGAATGTCTGTCGAATTCGGGATTTCCTCATAGCGAGAGGCTAACTCGGTAAGAGGTATTTTGATAATGTTTTTATTGTCCGGTTGCGGTTGCTCATGTGGCTCTCGAACGTCCAGGTAAGTCTTCGACTCATTGATCAAAGAGCAGTTGATACTTTCTAATGCCAGCGCCTTATTCGTTATTGCTGCAATTCGTTCTTCTACACGTTTGAAAGAAATGATTCGCTCTTGCATGGTTAACGTGTGAATGATTTTCAATTTGCCACTTAGCACTTCTCCAATCCCGAGAATGATCTTGATGACTTCCGTAGCTTGATAGACACCAAAAATGCCAGGAAGTATTCCGAGAACTCCGGTTTCTTCACAGCTCATATCCTCTTGAGGTGCTTTTGGGAACAGGCAGCGATAGGAGGGGCCATTCTGATAGTTGAAAACAGAAAGCTGCCCTTCGAATTTGAAGATGGATGCATACACCCACGGTTTATTGGTCTTCAAGGCCGCATCATTAATTAGATACTTGGTTTGGAAGTTATCCGTACCATCTACAATCACATCATAAGTCTTGAATAGGTCCGTTGAATTATCAACAGACAGTCCGAAATTGTAGGTTTTGATGTCCACCTGATCATTGATGCGATGAAGTGCCTTTTTAGCTGCTTCTGCTTTATAACTTCCTACATCTTCCAGCCCAAAAAGGATTTGACGATGGAGGTTGGTTTCATCTACCTTGTCATGATCCATGAGTCCAATGGTTCCGATACCAGCTGCCACAAGATATTGTGCCGCAGGACATCCAAGACCACCAACTCCAACCAATAATACTTTGGCTTGGGCAAGTTTATCCTGACCTTCCTGACCAACTTCAGGCAGCTTAATTTGTCTGCTATATCGTGTGTTCGAACTGTTCATGCATTATCCTCCTGCAAACGGGGGCAAGAAAGCAATTTCATCTCCTTCTTTCAATGATCTTTGTAATCCCAGTTCCTGATTGATGGCAATCTGTAGGGTTCCATCATCCTCAATTTGATACGATGACAGGCAGTGATTTTTGAAGTCTTGAAAATCTGAACCAATTACCGATAGATCCAGCTCTTCCTCCGTCTTGCCTACTTTTTCGGCTATGGCTCCAAAATATCTGACTGTCACTTTCATTCTACAGATTGTTTCAATGCGTTTAATTGTTCAATATCTTCTTCTGTATCAATGTCGATACTGCCTTTTTCAAAAGAGATCTTCCTGACCACTTTTTCGTGTTTCATCAATACCGGCTTGGCTCCTTTATCTCCAGTAAGTGCTGCGAGTTCATCGAAATACTTCTTCGAAAAAATAGCTGGCACACCCAATTGTCCTTTGTATTCACATGCTGTTATTTCTTCATGAACTTCCATGAGTTCCTGGATCAAAACCGGGGTGATGAATGGTTGATCCGATAGAAGAAATAGTAAATGTTGAATTTGTGGGTTAGACGAGGCTATTTGAATGGCTAAATGAATGCTGGTTGATAATCCTTCATTCCAGAATTCATTCAGGTGACTGGTAAAGCGTTTTAGGTTCGTCAAAGGTACTATCTTCTCTGAATTAGCACCAAGAATGATGTTTTTAGATGCAAAATCAACCTCATCACAGCAATCAATGGTATGCTGCAAAAGTCTTTTGCCTTCATGCTCCACCAATTGCTTAGGTCTACCCAGTCTACTGGATGATCCAGCGGCCAAAATCACGACTCCTATGGTATTTGGACTAATCACAGAGTCGTTACTTTAAAGTTCGTATTGGCTTTATCGTGAATAGGGCCTTGCTTGTCTCGGAGTGCAATTCCCGATCCACCTGAAAGGACCATCTGTATCTCAGCAAGGATGGATAACCCAATTTCTGCCGGAGTTTCGGCACCGAGGTTTAATCCAATCGGAGCGTAAACTCGTGCCAATTGTTTTGCTGTAGGAATGATTCCTTCAGTGCTCAAGTCAGCCAGCATTCGATTAAATTTCTTTCTTGGCCCCAGCAGTCCTATGTAAGGAATCTCAGAAAGTGGCAGCAACAATTTTAAAACAGCTAAATCATATTGGTAATTGTGACTAATGAGTACGAAAACGGTGCGCTCACTTAGCTGAATGTTTTCAAGCACATGCTCAGGTTTGGAAACCACAATCTGGCAAGAGCTGACAAATCGTTGAGCATTGGCGTGAGTTGGTCGTCCATCCGTTACCACTACATTCCAACCTAGTTGATCGGCCATTTGGGCCAGTATTTGGGCATCATTTCCAGCGCCAACTAGTACAATGGTAGGAGGTGGGTTGTAAAACTCCAGGAAGGCATGCTGTGCCTCCAGTTCAATCATGTATTCACCAAATTGATCGTGTTGTTGGTTGAAAACCAATGCAGCGTCTTGTTTCAATTTATTGATCAGTAATTCATTCGAAATGCTGCCAATTTTTAAGCTATGTTCATCAAAGACTAACTGTGTTCCTAACTGAGGTTTAGACTTATCAAGATTGAACAATGAGGTGATAACTAATTTCTTTTCTGAGGAAGCGATCTGTTTGAGAATGGCAATTGGATTCAATTCCTTCTCGATATCAATTGGTTCAAATAAGACTTGAATAACGCCATTACATCCAAGTTGTGCACCAATTACTGCGTCATTTTCATCGCTGGTGTCGTAAGTTACCAGCTTATTTTCATTTTTATGAAGCGCATGTAGTGCTTTACGTAGAGCGTCTCCTTCCAGGCAACCGCCACTAATGGCACCGGTCATTTGTCCGTATTCATCTACAAGCATTCTTGCTCCAGCTTTGCGGTAGGAGCTGCCCTCCACATGGACTACCGTTGCCAGCACACATTCGATTTCATTGGCACGTGCTTGTTCGAAAGCTTCAATAATCAAATCCAGCTCTCTCATAGATTTGATGTTTTGAGTTGACTAATACCTCGTTTTATGCTTTTTATCGCATCGATAACTTCCATTCTGGTAGTCATTCTTCCAAGAGCGATTCTTACTGATGCCAATGCTAAGTCATCGGAGTGACCAAGAGCCTTCAACACGTGTGAAGGTTGAGTGGTGTTGGATGAACAAGCTGAACCCTGGGATAACGCCAGGTTTTTCATTGCCCTAATTAATCGTGTACCGTCAACATCGGTAATGGAGATGCTGGTCATATGTGGCAACCGAAGTGATTGGTTGCCATTGATGGTCAAACCCTCAATATCGAATAGCTCATCTTCTATCGTTTCAATCAGCCTACTCAGTCGACTTGATTCGTCCTTCATCTCTAAATCACAGATCTCACAGGCCTTTCCGAATCCAACGATTCCAGGGACATTCAAGGTTCCGGGGCGAATTTTCTTTTCCTGCTTCCCACCAAATAGGATTGGGTTTATTTGAATTCCTGCCTTGATATATAAAGCACCAACACCCATTGGACCATACAATTTGTGAGAGGAAAATGCTGCAAGGTCTACTCCGGACTTGTTGACATCAAAAGGAATTTTTCCAACGGATTGAGTCGCATCGGTCATCAGTATAATGCCTGCTTTTTGAGTAATTCTTGAAATCTTAGCAAGTGGATGAATCGTCCCAATTTCATTGTTAGCGTGCATGATGCATGCAAGGATGGTATTTCGTGTGATCGCTCGTTGCAGATCCTCCACATCTATATTCCCTGATGTGTCAACTGGCAGGTAAGTGACTTCAAAACCTTCTTGTTCTAGTTGATGACAGGTATCCAGGACCGCCGTATGTTCCGTTTTACAGGTAATGATATGGTTGCCATTTTCTTTGTTCGCTCTACAAAATCCAAGAAGAGCTGTGTTGATGGCTTCCGTTGCACCAGAGGTGAATACAATCTCTTTTGGTTTAGATCCAATCAATTTAGAAATCCGATCTCGCGCCAACTCTACACCTTCTTCAGCATCCCAACCAAAAGTGTGTGTCACGCTGGATGAATTGCCAAATTTTTCGGTAAAGTAGGGCAACATCTCCTTGACGACTCGTTCGTCAGTAGGAGTGGTTGCATTGTAATCAAGATATATCTTCTTTTTCTCTGCCATTCACCAGCGATATGTATTCTTGTATATATCGTAAGATATTAAAAGTATGTTGATCGTTTGCAATGATTTTCCTTTGAGTATCACATTAAGTTGATGAGTTCTTTTTCTGAGGATACCACGTCTTGTAAACGTTTCATAAGGTTTTGGTATGCTGTGAGCACTTCTTTGCCTTTAGGTGTAAGTTCTGCCCCACCACCTTTTTGTCCACCTTTTTGAGAAATGACGTATGGTTCGCTGCCATTGTTGTTTAGTGTACTTACAAGATTCCAGGCCTTTTTGTAAGACATATTCATGCGCTTGGCAGCCTTGGCTAACGAGCCTTCTTCATCAATATAGGCAAGAAGCTGTGCAGGTCCAGGCCCAAAGAACTTTTCACCATCATCATCCACCCAACATCTAAACCGAAGCTCTTTCATGACTCCATCAATTCATCTAGTTCCAATCCAGTCAATTTATGAACATTTGCCGTGATTTTCTCAATGGGCCAATCCCACCACTTTAATTGTAAGAGCTTCTCTCTTGTAGCTTCATCAAAGCGATATTTGATGACCTGCGCAGGATTTCCACCGACAATAGAGTAGGGAGGGACATCTTTGACCACTGTGGCATTGGTGGCAATAATGGCTCCATCTCCAATAGTCACTCCCGCCATGATGGTTGCATTGTATCCGATCCAGACATCATTGCCGATGATTAGATCTCCTTTTTGAGGATAAGACCTTCCTTCCATGGCTGTTTCCCAGCCATTGCCAAATATGGCAAATGGATAAGTGGTAATAGCATCGGTCAAATGATTGGCTCCATTCATAATGAATTTTACGTCGGAAGCGATCATGCAAAACTTCCCGATGATGAGTTTATCTCCTGTAAAATCGAAATGGTATTTGACGTTTTTCTCAAAATTGTCGACCGATTCAAAATCGTCATAGTAGGTGTAGTCTCCGACGATGATGTTGGGATTGGTAACTACATTCTTTAGAAAACAAAGGCGATCATAATTGGCCAGTGGAAATTTGACGGTAGAATTTGGTCCGGACATAAAATGCTTTGGTTGATTGGTCAATGGATATATACTCATCCTAAAGTTAAAAGGTTCTAATAACAAGAGCCGGACCAAAGGCCCGGCTCTACCGATCTATAATCAAACAACTACCTATGTGTTTGCTAACTAATTGGAGATGATTAATCTCTGCTAATTGGTCGAGTAGACTAAGTCCACTCGACCTCCTTAGCTGGCAGTCCTCTTGATGAGAGAGTTATTGTTAATGTGCTCCTTGAAGCGTTTCCTGAATTTCCGTATTCAGTTCGTGCTTAGGAGTTTCTTTCAGTTCTATCTTGTTTTCTTTGTTTAATCCGAATTTTTCCAGGATTCTATCGAAGATGTAATACACTACAGGTACTACAACTAGTGTCAAGACCATGGAGCTGGTCAGTCCACCAATCAATACCCACGCTAGTCCATTTTTCCATTCAGCTCCAGGGCCACTAGCCAATGCAATTGGCATCATACCAATCACCATAGCAAGAGTGGTCATCAGGATAGGACGAATCCTTACCTGTGTGGCTCTGATCAAGGCATCTTTTACTTTTAGTCCAGCTTCTTTCAACTGATTGGTAAAGTCAACAACCAGGATGGCGTTTTTCGCCACCAAACCGATCAACATAATGATCCCCAGAATAGAGAAAATACTCAACGAGCTCTGTGAAAGTGCAAGCGCTAGCAATGCTCCTATAACTGCCAAAGGCAAGGAGAACATGACCACAAATGGATAGACATAACTGTCATACAGGGCTACCATGATTAGGTAAACCAGAATCAACGATGTTAGTAATGCCAATCCCAGACTTCCGAAGGCTTCAGATTGATTTTCCAAATCGCCACCCATAGCGTAGCTTACTCCGGTGGGCATTTCTAATTCAGTCATTTTTGCCTGAATTTCTTCACCCACCGTACCAACAGGTCTTCCCAATACCTGGGAAGAGATCGTTACAGTAGGTACTTTATCTCTTCTGGTCAATTGAGTAGGACCAGTGCTTTCGATGATCGTGGCGAATTGATCTAATCTGATTTGCTCACCTCTTGCGTTCATCACGGTGAATGAAGCAATATCCTGGGAGTTGTTTCTGTCAAACTCATCAAAAACCACGTTGATATCGTATTCGGAATCACCATCTCTAAATTTGGTGTTTTGAACACCGTTGAAAGCTGTTCTTAATGATCCTCCAACTATCTGGACCGAAAGACCGAGACGAGATAATTTGTCTCTGTCTACTTCAATTTTGATCTCAGGACTTCCACCTTCTACACTACTTTCAATTTCAGCTGTACCCTGAACAGAAGCGACCAACTTTCTAACCTCATTGGATACTTCAGTGACTTTTTCAAGGTCTGTGCCACTTAATATTACCTGAATAGGGGCTTGCGATCCATTCCCTACAAGCGATGCAGGGACTGCCTTGAATTTAACGCCAGGGATCTCTTCTTGTAGTTCTATTTGTAAGCGTCTTGAAAATATCTGTGTGCTAACGGCTCTTTCCTCTGATGGAATCAACACTACTGAGATTTCTCCCATGTATGGTGTACTGGAAGTAGTCATTCTACCAGTTGTTTGTCCAATAGTAGAGGCTACTCTGATTACTTCTGGATACTTGCTGATTCGTTGCTCTACTTTTTGAGCAATCAAGTTGGTTTGTCTCAATGTACTTTGCTTTGGAAGTTCCATTTGCATGGTGAACTCACCACGGTCTCCTTGAGAAGCAAATTCACTACCAATAAAGCCGAATCCTACGAGCATGAATGATCCGAAGAACAATACAAGTGTCAGGAATAGCACGATAATCTTATGGTTGAAAGACCATTTCAAAGCATTGGTCATTCCATCTTCAAAACCTTTTACTCCTTTTTCGAACCACGAGATAAATTTTCCAACCAATCCTTTGTCTTTGATATGAGAGAGCTTAGAAAATCGGGATGCTAACAATGGGATCATGGTAAAGGCTACCAACAAACTCAACATCGTACTGATCGCTACCGTCAATGAGAACTGACGAAGTAAGTTTCCGATGATACCACCCGTCAAAGAGATTGGAACGAATACTGCTACAATTACCAACGTAATAGAGATTACTGTTACTCCGATTTCTCGAATACCATCGTAGGCCGCCTGGAATTTAGATTTACCCATCTCCATGTGACGATAAATGTTTTCAATTACCACGATGGCGTCATCCACGAGTATACCTACTACCAATGAAAGGGCTAGCAAACTCATCAAATTCAAGGTGAAGCCCATGAGCATCATCGCTGTGAAAGTAGAGATGATAGAAGCAGGTACAGCCACCATCACGATCACGGCATTTCTTAAGCTGTGCAAGAAAAGTAACATAACCAATGCAACCAATACTACAGCAAAAACCAAATCATGGATTACCGCATCAGCTGCTTCTAGCGTAAACTCTGAGTTATCCATAGCAATTGAGAACTTCAGGTTGTCAGAGGCATAATCGTTTTCAATTACATCAAGTAATTTTCTAGCTTCTTCACTTACTTCCACTGCATTGGCATCACCTTGTTTTCTGATGTTTAGACCTATTGCTGGCTCACCATTGATACGGCTAAGGATTTCTGCTTCCTTTTGAGTGTCTTGGACCTCTGCTACGTCTGAAAGTCTAACCGGTGATCCGTTGGATTGGACACCTACTACCAGGTTTCTGATCTCATCTAAAGAAGTGTATTTACCTGCCAAACGAATTAAGGTTTGAGAATCATGACTTTTAATTTTACCCGCAGGGATATCCATATTGGCACTTTCAATCAACTGGCTTAATTGCAACAGGCTGATCTTATACACCTCCATTTTGTCCGCATTCAAGTTGATTTTGATCTCTCTAGGTTGACCTCCCAGTACATCAATATCTGCAACACCTTCTATTTTGGAAAGTCTAGGCTTAATCTGCTCATCTACCAAATCATAAAGTTCTGTATCAGAAATATCTGCCGACACTCCCAATTTAATAATTGGTAAGTCATTGATGTCATACTTGCCGATGGACGGTTGTTCTGCATCATCAGGAAGATCGTTGAGCATCGCATTGATGTTTCGCTGAGCTTCTTGCAGGGCCTGATCTGGATCTACGTCTTGCTTCATTTCCACAGTTACTACAGAAACACTTTCCATAGAAGTACTGGTAATCCTATCAAGACCTTCCAGTGTGGCCACTGCGTCTTCTATTTCTTTGGTTACCGAGGTTTCTACTTCACTAGGTGAAGCTCCAGGGTATACAGTCGAGATCGTAAGTACAGGAACACTCATGTCAGGTAGTAATTCGTAACCTAGCATGGTATAACTGAAGGCTCCTGCACCAATCAAAATGGTAAAGAGCACCGTAACGATGGTAGACCGAGTGATGGATACTTTAGTTATTTTCATTTGTTGATTTCTTAATTATCGTTAAGTCTTTTTGAGGAAATTGACTTGATTATTGAAAACTTAAAGCACTTTTACTTTGGTGCCTTCTGTCAGGTTAATTTGACCTGATTTAACCACAAGATCCTTAGTAGAGAGTCCACCCAGCACCTCGATTTGGTTATCATAGATTTCACCTACTTTAATGTCTTTGAGTACTGCCCGGTCATTTTCAACCACATATACCTGAGGGTTTTGTACACTTCCGATCAATGCATTTCTATCCAGGTAAGTTGACTCAGCTGGTGAAATGAAATCAAAATGCGCTGTAGCATACATTCCAGGTTTCAATTGCTTATCACCTTTGTTGCTAAGTTCTATTTCCACATTGTATTTCAATGAAGGATCTGCTTTCACTGCTATCGATTTGATTTTGCCAGTAAACTCAGTACCAGGGTATACAGAAGAAGTAATGGTTATTTGATCTCCTTCTATTACTTGCAATACCTGGTTGGCAGTCAGCTTAGCATTTAGCTTAAGCTTGCTGATGTCCACAATGTCATAGAGCTTAGCTCCACCACCAATAAATCCACCTTCCTGAACATAATCTTCGTTGATGGTTCCAGAAGCAGTTGCTCTGATGTAAGTGTTGTCCAGATTTTTCTTAGCTGATTTGTATTGTGCTTCAGCATTTTTAACGCCGATTTTCACATCTTCTAGTTGACGCTTAGTTATCGCATCACTTTCTGCAAGTTTGGTGAAGCGTTCCAGATCACTTTTTAGCTTCAAAAGGTTGGCCTCTGCAGCATCAACCTGAGCACTGATCAAGTCATTTTCTACTTGAGCTAGAAGAGTTCCTTTGGTGACTGTTTCACCTTTCTCTTTATAAACTTTAATGATTTTGCCTTGAGTTTCTGAAATGACCGTCAAATCAGTTTTCGCTTCAAACGTACCATCTGAGGTCACTTCCAGATTGAGTGATTTTTTCTGCAATGCAGTGGTCTCTACGGGAATAGCTTCGCTGGTCACTTCAGAAAGTTTGGCGTTCTCTTCCATTTCTTTCTTGTTTCCGTAAAGTGTAAAAGCGATCAATCCCACTACGGCTAGGCTTATTACGGTTATGATTAATTTCTTCATTGTCTGTTGGTATTTTAAGATCGATTAGTCAATTAGTGATTTGAGTTGTCCTTGTGCTTTCAAGAGATCGAGTTCTGATTTTCTGAACTTCAGTACTTCGATGTAATAGTTGTTTTGAGCATCTCTATAAGCTTGTTCTGCATCCAATAGATCAGTTAAGCCAGCAACTTCTTCCTTATAGAGTAGTTGCGTTTCGTCATACACTTCACGAGCCAACTCTTTGTTTTCTTTCTGCACTTCTACCGATGCCAGGCTGTTCGTCAATTGCTTTCTAGCATTATCATATTGCATGTCCAGTTGACGCTCAGCATTTGTTTTCTGTAGATCCACTTTGGCCATATCCATTTTGATTTGTTGGATTTTGAAGTGTTTCTTACGTCCATCAAAAATTGGGACAGAAAGCTGAAGACCTATTACTGTTTGTTCGAACCATGGTTGACTTCCATCAAAGAAGTTGAACTCATTTCTTTGCGCTTGCCAGGATTGTTGTCCGAATAGAGCAAGGGTAGGATAGTAGCCTGCTTTGGTTACTTTCTCATTCAAAACATTGAGAGATTGCTGTTTTTCAATGATTTGTAACTCAATCGGATTTTCCTTTTGATAGCTCAGGCTCTTCAAGGTTACCTCTTGCAGGTCTGCTGATTCTTCAAGGGTGATACTTTCTTCTATCGGCATTCCCATCAACAGCTTGAGGTAATTCTTTTGCTGTTCAAAGCCTGTCTTTAAAGATTGCAATTGAGTAGAGAGATTTGCTTTTTGAACTTTCACTCGACTGTAGCTTGTCTTGGTTACTATGTCATTTTCAAATTGCACTTTCATCAAGTCTTCCAGCTTTTGAAGCATCTCCATGTTACTGTCTAAGACTTTGATCTGCTCTTGTAATTGTAAGGTCTGATAGTATGCGCTAGTGATCTGATAGATCACATCTTCTTCTGTTTTGATCTTCATCAATGAGTAAAGTTCTCTCGAACTGTTGGCCGCCTTAAGTCCAGTGAAAAATTCCTGACTGTAGAGAAGTTGAGTGAGCTTAAAAGTTCCACTCGCATTATAATCTGTCCCAAATTGTACTGGAATCTGAGTGCCAGGTTGACCAATAATTTCTCCTGGAAGAAGCTGGGTTGGAAGGTTCGGGAAGTTTTGAAACTGCCCTTCTCCTGTTATTTGTGGTAACCCACTGCTTCTTACTTCTCCAATTTGATATTCGGCTTGCTCTTGATCCAACACAGCTTGACGTAGTGTCAGACTATTTTCAAGTCCGTAACTCACAGCAGCTTTCAGATCAAAATGATGTTCCGCAGACTGAGCCCAGACTTCCTTGCCACACGAAAGTCCCATCAGGACAAAGAGCATGAATATGCTTCTGTTTCTCATTGTTATTATTAATTAAGTAATATGTAGTTAATAGTGATTAGTTCTGTATTAAAAGAACTAAATGGGTAAAATTTTTTACTCCTTGCTAGCTTCCCATTCTTCGTATATAGTTTGGAGACGCTTGTTGGAATATCTCATAAAGCTGATAATGTCTTTTAAGTTTTCATTGAATTCTACAGTGTCCTTGGGTCTGTTGTTCAAAATTTCTTCGAAGAGATCTGCTCCACGTTCTAGTTTTTGGAAAGTATGGGTAACTCCTTCTCTCCAGGATTTAATTCTATTCTTGAAGTATCGTTTGCGATCACCAGATTTGGTGATGTAATCAATGCGATCCATACTTAAAAGCATATTCAGTGCATTACTTGTGGCACTTTTGCTTAGATTTAAAGTCTCACGTATTTGATCAAAGGTCAACTCTAGTTCAGGAGAGATCATTAAAAGTGCTAATACACGAGCAGGAGCAGGGGGCATCCCATCTTTTTCGGTATTGACTCCTAGCTTCTCGATCAGTTTTTTTTGTTCCTCTGTAAGATTGACTCCTTCCATCATGTAGACTATTTACGGAGCAAAAGTAAAAAGGTTTTTTTAGTTCTCAAAAAAGAGAACTAAAATTTCATATTTATTTTTCTCAGGGTCTTTATGAAATTATCAATCCTTTGGAGAAATGATTTCTTCATTTGTAACGATATGAGTTCTGATTTATCACTCATTCAAAATTTCTCAAATGGCTAAGGCATTTTGGTAGTTATTGTCTCTTAATAGTAGTGCTGCTTGTGTAGAACATCAGTAGACTAGAAATCAAATCAGTTAAATAAGAATGAAGAAAATAGCAATAATCGTCCTTTTTGTAGGATCAGCAATCATGTCTCATGCTCAGTGGGAGCCTGCAGGCGATAAGATCAAATCAGAATGGAGTGCCAAAGTTGATCCTAATAATCCACTACCTGACTATCCACGGCCTATTATGGAACGAAAGGATTGGAAAAACTTAAATGGATTATGGGATTTGGCAATTGTTCCTGTCAATGAAGCTGAACCTACATCTTACGCAGAAAAAATCCTTGTTCCATTTGCAGTAGAGTCTAGTTTGTCTGGCGTAATGAAGGAGGTAGGAGATCAAAATGTTGTGTGGTATCATCGATCCTTTGAAGTTCCTGCTGATTGGAATGGTAAAAATGTGCTATTGCATTTCGGTGCGGTGGACTGGAGAGCGGAGATTTTTATTAATGACATCAAAATAGGGATGCACGAGGGTGGTTACACCCCTTTTTCATTTGATATTACTCCATACCTGGCTTCGGGTAAACAAGAATTGAAAGTGAAGGTATGGGATCCAACGAATGCTGGTCCTCAACCCAGAGGAAAGCAAGTCAACAAACCGGAAGGCATTTGGTATACTCCTGTAACTGGTATCTGGCAAACAGTTTGGTTGGAGCCAGCAAGCGCCAAATCAATTGCGAGTATTAGAACTACTCCTAACATCGATAATAACACTGTATCTGTTGAGGTAACGGCTTCGGGAACTGGATATGGAGACTTAGTGTCAATCGAAGTTTCTGCAGCTGGTCAGGTAATCAAAACAGCGAAAGCTGCAGTAGGTCAAAAAGTGGCGATCTCATTGCCATCACCAAAGCTATGGTCTCCAGAGTCACCTTTCTTATATGATATGAAAGTGACTTTGATGAGTGCTGGAAATACCACGGATGAAGTGAAAAGCTACTTCGCTATGCGTAAAATCTCATCTAAAAGAGATGCTAATGGAATCGTAAGATTGCAATTGAATAACAAAGATTACTTCCAGTTTGGTCCATTGGATCAGGGCTGGTGGCCTGATGGTTTATATACTGCACCAACAGATGAGGCTTTGGCTTATGATATCAAAAAGACCAAAGATTTCGGATTTAACATGATCAGAAAGCATGTGAAAGTGGAGCCAGCTAGATGGTATACACATTGTGATCGTTTGGGTATTTTGGTTTGGCAGGACATGCCTAATGGTGATGATCAACCCATTTGGCAAATGAGACAATATTTCACCGGGACTGAATTGCAAAGAACTCCAGAGTCTGAGGCGATCTATAGAAAAGAGTGGAAAGAAATCATGGATTACCTTTATTCATACCCAAGTATTGTTTGTTGGGTGCCGTTCAATGAGGCATGGGGTCAATTCAAAACAGAAGAGATTGTGAAATGGACAATGGCTTATGATCTTTCTAGAATCGTAAACCCTGCAAGTGGTGGTAACCATTTCCCGGTTGGAGATATGTTGGATTTGCATCACTACCCTGGGCCTGAGATGTATTTGTATGATGGGCAGAGAGCTACCGTACTCGGTGAATATGGCGGAATCGGATTGGCACTGAAAGATCACCTGTGGCTAACGGATCGTAATTGGGGTTATGTTCAGTTTAAGACATCAAAAGAAGTAACTGACAAATACGTGGAGTTCGCTAAGGAACTTGCGCTGATGGCCAAGACAGGGTTTTCTGCTGCTGTTTATACGCAAACTACTGATGTGGAGGGTGAGGTTAACGGATTGATGACCTATGACAGGAAAGTAATCAAGCTGGATGAGAAGGCTGTGAAAAAAGCCAATGAAGCGGTAATCAACGCCATTCAGAAGTAAGTATTTATGAGATCAATCAATGTGAATTCATTTCAAATCATTCTTTTGAGTGCCTTAATTTTTGGGTGCTCCAGTCACATAAAGACTGATACAGAAACAGAGCGACCTAACATCGTCTTAATAATGGCTGATGATCTAGGTTTCTCGGATTTGGGGTGCTATGGTTCAGAAATACAAACACCAAGTCTAGATTGGTTGGCTTCCAATGGGATGAAGTTTACCCAGTTTTACAATACCTCAAGATGTTGCCCTACAAGAGCTTCATTACTCACAGGATTATACAACCATCAGGCGGGCATTGGCCATATGACTACCGATACGAATCAGCCAGCATACCGTGGGCACCTTACAGAAAATACGGTTACTATTGCTGAAGTGCTAAAAGAAGCTGGATATCATACCGGTATGGTAGGGAAATGGCATGTTTCCAATACAGTGGTACAAGAAACACCAGAGAAGCAGCTTAATTGGCTAAACCATCACGAAGAACATCCATATTTTTCTCCAGTTGAGCAATATCCCACCAGTAGAGGCTTTGAAAAGTACTTCGGAAATATCTGGGGGGTTGTTGACTTCTTCGATCCTTTTAGTTTAGTGAATGACACAGAACCTGTGACAGAAGTCCCAGAAGGATACTATCATACGGATGCCATCAATGATACCGTTTCGGTTTATATCCGGGAATGGGCTAAAGATGACAAGCCATTCTTCTTGTATGTAGCGCAGACTGCACCTCACTGGCCACTTCATGCCCTTCCTGAAGATATTGCCAAATATGAAGATACCTACAAAGTAGGCTGGCAGGCGATTAGAAAAGCCAGGTATAAGAAAATGACTGAATCAGGTTTGCTAGACTCTACTATTTATCCTTTAACTGAGCGTTGGGGAGCTGATTTGGCATGGGAAGATAATCCACATCAGGAATGGGATGCTCGGGCGATGGCGGTACATGCAGCGATGATTGATCGAATGGACCAGGGAATAGGAAGAATCATTCAAACCCTAAGAGAAACAGGTGAATTGGACAATACCATGATCGTGTTTTTGAGTGATAATGGTGCTAGTTATGAAAACTGCATGGCATATGGAACAGGTTTTGATCGACCAAGCGAAACAAGAGCAGGAGAAGAAGTAGCCTATCCAATAGATAAAGATGTCTTACCTGGTCCGGAAACGACCTTTACTTCGATTGGTAGACGATGGGCAAACGTAGCGAATACACCTTTTAGTTACTGGAAAATGGAGTCATTTGAAGGTGGAATTCATACACCAATGATTGCCTTCTGGCCCAAAGGAATTACTGCTCCTAAAGGAAGTAATTCTGATCAGGTAGGTCATGTGATGGACTTCATGGCAACATTTGTAGATATTGGGGATGCAGAGTACCCAACCCAGTTCAATAAAAATGCCATTACCCCATTGGCGGGAAAAAGTTTATTGCCTGTGCTTCAGGGAAATAGAAGAGATGCGCATGCAATATTGTTTAATGAGCATGAAGGTGGTCGATATGTACGAACCAGCGAGTGGAAACTGGTGACACTGGATGCAAAGCAGCCCTGGATATTGTATAAAATCAGTGAAGACAGAACAGAGACGGTTAATGTTGCTGATGAAAATCCGGAGGTTGTGAAAGAACTAGAAGGCAAATGGTATGAGTGGGCGGAAGCCAATCAGGTACTTCGGTAGGTTTTGGATTAACGCTTCTGATCTAGAAAACTAAGGAATAAAGCTAGTAAAGTAGTTGAGCTAGATTCTGATTATGAGACTGGTCACTAGAGTATCAATTCCATTCATCAAAATCAAAACATAAAATCAATTAAGGTTAGTATCTTCACCTTTTTACTCCCTTATTGAAAGCGCTAACTCTAAACTGATGAATAAGAAATTATTAATAGCCTCAATTACTGCTTCTCTTGCAGGATTTTTATTTGGGTTTGATACGGTTGTTATTTCCGGTGCGAATCTTCCGATCAAGCAGCTTTGGCAAACTTCCGAATGGTTTCATGGCACATTTATCATGTCCATGGCCCTTTGGGGAACTGTAGTTGGGGCTTTACTAGCCGGAATTCCAACTGATAAATTGGGTCGTAAGACTACCTTGATATGGATTGGGGTGCTGTATTTTGTATCGGCAGTTGGTAGCGGTGTAGCTCCAGACCCATATACATTTTCGTTTTTCCGTTTCATAGGTGGTTTGGGTGTAGGAATTTCATCCATTGCTGCTCCGACTTATATCTCAGAGATTTCATCAGCAAATAATAGAGGTAGATTGGGTATCCTTTACCAATTCAATTTGGTATTTGGTATCCTGATCGCTTTCATATCCAATTACTTACTGCAAGGTGTAGGTGGTGAGAATGATTGGAGATGGATGCTTGGAATAGAAGCAGTGCCAGCATTTTTATACACCATTATGGTAATTGGTGTACCTAAGAGTCCGCGTTGGTTAATCATTCATCAAAATGATGTGGCTTCCGCTACCAAGGTTTTGAACGAATTGGCAGAGTCACCTGAGCAAGCGAAGCAGATGCTTCAGGATATTGAAGAAGATCACAACCGAACCAAGGATGATACCTCTTCAGTCTTCGCTCCAAAGTATAAGCGTTCATTGATTTTGGCATTCTTAATTGCCTTCTTCAATCAATTGTCAGGGATCAACTTCATCCTTTACTATGCACCTGAAATCTTGCAAAAAGCAGGTTTTGGCTCATCAGACTCCTTGCTAAGTTCCATCTCCATTGGAATTGTCAATTTAGGATTCACATTTGTTGGAATGCTACTGATTGATAAGCTTGGTAGACGTCAACTGATGTATATTGGATCTTTTGGATATATCATCAGTTTATTCATGGTGGCTTACGGGTTCTATTTTGAATCAGAAGCACTATTCAAATTGGTATTTATATTAACTTTTATTGCTTCACATGCCATTGGTCAGGGATCTGTAATCTGGATATTTATCTCTGAGATCTTCCCGAATAGAGTCCGTGCTTACGGTCAGGCCTGGGGTAGCGGTACTCACTGGGTATTTGCAGCCTTGATTACCCTATTCGGTGCCGTATTGATCAACGCTTTCGAGCCCTATGTAGCCTTTGTGTTTTTTGGATGTTTCATGGTGTTGCAACTGCTTTACACACATTTCATGATGCCAGAAACCAAAGGGAAATCACTGGAGGAATTAGAAGAAGAACTTGTCGGAAAATAACTTTTATCGAATACACTTTATGTTCATTTATCGCTTTGCGCTAACCTTTATATGTATCATACTAATGGCATTTTGTGCTGTTTCTCAGGATCCNGTGGATTATGTGAANACNNTGATGGGTACAGACTCTGAACCTNNNNTNTCCAANGGNAATACNTATCCGGCAATNGGTGTGCCGTGGGGGATGAACATGTGGACACCACAAACAGGTAAAATGGGNNATGGATGGGCGTACACTTATGANGCTTATCAAATCAGNGGNTTCAAGCAAACNCATCAGCCATCNCCATGGATGAATGACTATGGTCAGTTTGCTATCATGCCAGTGATTGGTAAAAANTTTGAACANGATGCNAGAGCGAGTTATTTTTCNCATAAGGCAGAAACAGCNACACCGTATTANTANAGTGTNTATNTAGCGGATCATGACGTGACTGTCGAGTTGACTCCAACAGAAAGAGCTGCNCAATTTCAAATCACTTTCCCGAAATCTGATTCTTCTTATATCGTNGTAGATCCGTTTGACAAGGGATCTTATGTGAAGGTGATTCCTGAAGAGAATAAAATCATTGGGTATACCACCAAGTATGCTCGAGGTAAACTGACCAATTTCAAGAACTACTTTGTGATTGAATTTGACAAGCCCTTTGCTGATGTGAATACCTGGAAAGATTCTGTAATCGTATCTGGGCAGGCTGAAATGGAAGCAAATCATGCGGGTGCGTTGGTTGGATTTAAAACTTCAGCCGGTGAGGTTGTTAATTTGAGAGTAGCCTCTTCATTCATCAGTTTGGAGCAAGCACAGTTGAATCTTGATAGAGAACTTGGTGCTGATGATTTTGAAACNACAAAGCAAAAGGCTCGTGACGTATGGAATGAAAAACTAAGCAGAATAGAAGTAGATGGTGGTACCATTGATCAATTCAGAACATTCTACTCTTGTTTGTACAGAGCATTATTCTTCCCGAATAAGCTGTATGAGATCAACGCTAAGAACGAAATTGTTCACTGGAGTCCATACAATGGAGAAATCTTGCCAGGATACATGTTTGCTGGTACAGGATTCTGGGATACTTTCCGTGCCTTGTATCCATTCTTAAATCTGGTTTATCCTTCGATCAATAAGGAAATGCAAGCTGGTTTGGTGAACGATTACCTGGAAGGTGGTTGGTTGCCAGAGTGGTCTAGTCCTGGGTTGGCCAATATTATGGTTGGTAACAACTCTGCATCTGTAGTTTCTGATGCATATATCAAAGGGTTGCGTGGATATGACATTGAGAAACTCTACGAAGCATTGATTCACGGTGCCAACAATGAAGGTCCAATGACTGCAGTAGGTCGTGCTGGTGCTGAATATTACAAGAAGCTCGGTTATGTACCTTATGATGTTAACATCAATGAAAATGCAGCGAGAACTTTAGAGTATGCGTATGATGATTTTGCCATCTATCAATTGGCAAAAGCACTAGGTAAGTCTAAGAAAGAAATCAAGCTATATAGAGAGCGCTCACAGAATTACAAGAAGTTATTTGATCCGGAAACTGGATTGATGCGTGGTAAAAATGAAGACGGTACTTTCATGTCTCCATTTAACCCATTTAAGTGGGGTGATGCATTCACCGAAGGAAATAGTTGGCATTATAGCTGGTCGGTTTTCCATGACATTGAAGGTTTGTCGACACTTATGGGTGGACATGAGAATTTTGTAAAGAAACTTGATTCAGTATTCTTATTGCCACCTGTGTTTGACGATAGCTACTATGGTTTTGTGATTCATGAAATCAGAGAGATGCAAATAGCTAACATGGGGCAATATGCACATGGTAATCAGCCTATTCAGCATATGATTTACTTGTACAACTATGCTGGAGCTCCCTGGAAAACTCAATATTGGGCTAGAGAAACTATGAATAGAATGTACATGCCAACCCCTGATGGATACTGTGGAGATGAAGACAATGGTCAGACTTCTGCCTGGTATATCTTCTCAGCGATGGGATTCTATCCGGTATGTCCAGCAGTCAATGAATATGTACTCGGAGCACCTTTATTTAAGCAGGTGACAGTAAAACTGGAAAACGGTAACGACTTGGTTATCAATGCTCCAGGTAATAGTGATGAGAATAGATATGTTCAGTCGCTGAAGATAAATGGAGCAGCCAGCACTAAAAATTATTTAGATCATAATGTGTTGATGAAAGGGGCAATACTAGATTTTGAAATGGTTGATCAACCAAATACGTCTAGAGGTGTTAATCCATCAGATTTCCCATATTCATTGACTAACGAAAAATAAGTTGATCATGAAATTGAATTAT
>PBTY01000003.1:0-186506 GCA_002729235.1 Rickettsiales bacterium
TGTAAGTTTTTTCATGACACTGTCAATGTTGCTAGACAGAGCAGGCACCATGGTCACACTAGTTTTTGGTGGTTTCATCATGTGGGCGGGATTAATGATTTGCGCCTTCCTTATCAAAAATGGATGGGTGACCTGGGGCCTGTACTTTTTACTCACGCTCATTTTTTCAGCCATATTTTACTTGAATTACCCACATTAGCCAGATGAGTAACAGAGTTTACAATATCCTTTTTCATACCCATACAGTCAGCGGTCTGGTGATTAGTGTAGCATTGTATGTCATCTTCTTTGCTGGATCCATTAGCTTTTTTAGAGATGACATCATCGCATGGGAAAGAGGTCAATCCATAGCTCCGGATACCCAGATGGAGGCTGACTATAATCAAGTATTGGATACGTTGGCAGCGCGACATGGAGCGCTCTATGGTCGGAACATCAATATTCGTCAACCGCATCAGGAGCGAAATATTGTAGTGTCCATGGAGCCCTCAAAAGATTCGTTAGCTTCCGATTTAGCTAAGCAAAGTGTCTTCACCTACATCGATACGAATACTTATGAAGAGGCCAACTATTTCTCCTCTTACACGCTGGGTGAATTCATTTATCGCTTGCACTTTTTTGCGCAGATTCCTTATCCTTATGGGTATTTACTATCTGGTTTTGTAGCTTTCTTTTTCTTATTTGCCATCGTTACGGGAGTTGTTGTTCACTGGAAAAAGATCATTTCTAACTTCTACATTTTTCGACCAACAGCTAAGCTGAAGACTCTTTGGACGGATGCGCATACAGCTCTTGGTTTGATAGGACTTCCATTTCAGTTCGTGTTTGCGGTAACTGGTGCGGTCCTAATTATCGGTACCACTGTAATGCTAGGACCGGCCAGTTCACTCATTTACAAAAATGACCGGGAATACATGTTTCGCGAGTTAATGGACCAGCCTGAGCCAAAGACTTTCGAAAATGACTCAATTGGTTTTAATGCAGATATGAATGATTTGATACATCAGGCATCAACACATTGGAGCAATGCGAATTTGAGTCGATTAGTGATTCAGAATTATGGAGATCCTGCCATGCGGATCATCATTGAAGGCAGACCTCAAAATGCTGATGCCTTTCTTGGTTTGGGAAGGGTGATTTTTGATCATACAGGGGAAGTTATTTCAGCAACCGATGCACAGTCCATCAACTATGTAGTAGGCGCCGACCAAACCATGAGGAGTCTTCATTTTGGAAACTTTGGAGGTTATAGTTTACGAATCATCTATTTCGTTTTTGGGATCATTTCTTGTTTTGTGATTCTGTCTGGAGTACTGATTTGGGTACGCGCAAGAGACAAAAAAAGTACCGAGCCATGGAAGCGAAAAGCGAATGAATGGGTAGGGAGCATCTTCATGGCCATTTCTTTGACCATGTATCCTGCAACGGCATTAATCTTCAGTGTAGTTAAATTATTCAAGGATCCAGCTGACCCTATACCTCATGTGATGATTTACAAAGTGTTTTTCATCAGCTGGTTGATTCTTTCAGTTGGCTTTGCGCTCAGAAAGAGCAATTTCATTACCACTAAATATTCGTTATTGCTTGGCTCATTACTTGGATTCGGCATTCCTGTGGTCAATGGACTAGTTACAAGCGATTGGTTTTGGAAAACTATCCAGAATAATCAAACACAAATCTTTGTGGTAGATGCATTTTGGTTGATCATCTCTATCAGTACTTTATTGATCTTTATCAAGCTTAAAAAGCCAATTGAGTCAGCTCAACCAGTTAAATCGAAAGCGATTCCGAAATCGCAAAAACAACCTGTTCTTTCCTGATCACTCACTAGAAGTAGTGAGCTATGGCTACTACTAGTGAATCATTATTTGCCTATCGGTAGTGATTGACTCGTGAATCGATTTACTACAACTTTGCCCTTATTTAGAATAAATCCAAATAACTAAACAAAGATGATCGGAAAACTGGGCAGGTTGAGCGCATGGGTAATAGCAGCCGGTGTAGCATTGAGTTCTTGTAACGATAATGAAGATCCTGAAATCTCTCTTGAAGTTCCATCCACTTACGAGTTTACACGGGATGGGGAATCTACAGTTAGTTTTTCTGGCCAAACCGCGCGATTGGACATGTTGGCTGAACTGAAAGCATATATTGGGACAGCAAATGATGGAGCTGAGCTTTCAGAGGCAACTCTACTTGATATGTATGCTAACGAAAACAATCCTTTTTCCACTACTGATCTAAATGAAAGTGGCAAACAACTCGAGGACAAAACATTTCTTGCTGATGTTGATTTCTTTAAAGAAATCTTGACTTCTGCAGCAAGTGCAAGTTTTACAACTGATCCTGCCTCTCAAGGACATGCAGGGTTAATTGCCAGAGGTGCAGATCGATTTATTTTGGTCGATGAAAAAGGTTGGGAATACACACAGTTAATTGAAAAGGGTTTGATGGGTGCTACCTTTCTTAATCAGATTTACAACTCATACCTGACAGATGCTAAAATTGGTGATGAGGTTGAAAATACGGAATTGTCCGAGGGAAAGAATTATACTGCCATGGAACACCACTGGGACGAAGCATTTGGCTATTGGGGTGTAAACGTGGATTTTGATACTGAAGGAGAAAATCGATTCTGGGGAAATTATACTTACGGACGCGAAGCATATTTAGGAAGTGCAACCTTGCTCAAAGACGCTTTTCTGAAAGGAAGAACGGCCATAGTCAACAAAGCGTATGATATCAAAGATGAGCAACGCGATGTTATTTATCAGGAGTTTGAACGTGTAGCCGCTGCCACAGCAATCCATTACATCAATGAGGGTCTTACAGATATCAGCAATGGGGATGTTGGTAATTTATTTCACCATGCATCTGAAGGTTACGGTTTCGCAATGGCTTTAAAGTACAGTCCATACAAACAAATTACTTCTGAGCAATTGGATCAAGTCTTAAATGTTGGGTTTGGTACCGATGGTGATTTTTGGACGATTTCAGCAGAGAGTTTAAACACTGCGAAAGCAACAATAGTCAGTGCATATCCTTCACTAGAGGCTTTTGCCGATGACCTGTAAGTATGAGGAAATCTCTTATTATAAGTGCTCTTAGCATTCTGATTATATCGTGTAATTCTGGTGGTGATCTACTAGAAAAGCTAAACGATTTTGATCAGGGACCAATGTTGGAAAATATTGGTGATAACATCATTTTACCATCGTACCAAAATCTTTCGGCATCTACCTTACAGCTTTCCGAAAACGTAAACAGCCTTACAGAAAACCGATCTGTTGATGCATTGAAAGAAGTTCGAGCCTCACTCAAATCAGCTCGATTAAACTGGCAATATTGTAGTCCGTTTCAGTTTGGACCAGCAGAAACCTACGCCATCTCTGCAGTGCTAAACATCTACCCTGTAGATGTCAATCAAATCGAACGAAATCTTACAGCAGGTACTTATGATCTATTTACATTAAGCAACTCAGACGCTAGAGGTTTTCAAACTCTAGGATATTTTCTGTACTCTAGTGAATTGAGTGATGAGGAACTTCTAGCTTCATATACAGATGAAGAGTTGACGTATATGAGAACTGTGGCTGAGGAAATTGCTACTGTTTCCAGTGAAGTATACACCGCATGGTCAGTAGATGGAGGGAATTACATTGCCACTTTTACGAGCGAGGAAGCATATGGTGTGAATGTGGGGAGTTCTGTTGGCAAAATGATCAATGCCATGAATCTTGATTTCGAACGAAACACACGTGATGGAAAAATTGGTATACCGGCTGGGGTTCGGTCACTTGGAGAACCCATTTTGAATGCTACGGAAGCCTACTATGCGGGGTATTCTGTTGAATTGTTTGAAGCAAGTATTGATGCATACTACACTCTATACACTGGTGGGAATGGTGTTGGTTTAGATGATTATTTGAAAGCAATAGAAGCTACAACTACTGCCAACGAGGATTTGAGTGTTAAAATAGATAGCCAGTTTAAAACCATTCAGAACATACAACTAACCGATCCTCTACCCGACCAAATTACGACCAATATTGATCCGGTTTTAGAAGTTTTCGCGGAGATGCAGCAATTGATTGTCATGTTCAAAACAGACATGGCGTCCAGTATGGGGGTTGTTATCACTTATCAAGACAATGACGGTGACTAAAAGTTACCATAACATATTAGATCTTTTGATCTACAGAAAGGTTACCATTGCTCCATTGGTAACCTTTCGGATTTTATTCGGATTGTTGATGTTGGTGTCCACTATTCGTTTCTGGGCCAATGGATGGATAGATGAATTGTACATAGCTCCTCAATTTTATTTTTCCTTTATTGAAGGAGTTAAGCCACTTACAGGTTTAGGCATGTATTGGGTTTTTGCCTCAATGATTGTCGCTGCCATATTTATTACTATCGGCTTTGCCTATCGCATATCAGCTATCTCATTTTTTATCCTATTCACTTATGTAGAATTGTTGGATAAGTCCAATTATCTCAATCACTACTATTTTGTGAGTTTAATTTCTTTTCTGATGTGTTGGCTGCCTGCCAATGGAGATTTTTCACTGGATGTCAAATTTGGTTTTCGTAAAGCCATTGATCAGATACCTGTAGCATTTATTAATATTCTGCGTTTCCAAATGGGAGCGCTTTACTTTTTTGCGGGGTTAGCTAAAATGAATCCTTCATGGCTATTCGAGGGTCAGCCATTAAAAATGTGGTTATCTGCTAATGCATACAAACCGCTAATTGGTTGGATTTTTCAGTACAAGATCACCGCTTATATATTTAGCTGGTTTGGGATGATCTATGATACAACGATTCCTTTTTTGTTGTCCTGGAGTAGCACCCGACTCCTGGCTTATATCTTGGTTATAGGTTTTCATCTGATGACCTGGTGGCTTTTTCCAATCGGGATGTTCCCTTTCATCATGATCGTCATCACAACAATATTTTTTAGCCCAGAATCACATCTAAGAGTCCTGGAACCATTGAAACAGATGGTCGGTTGGTACTCCACTCAAGAGGAAACTACCACAATTTATCAGGGTCAAAAATGGGTATTTGTGGCGTTTATCATTTTACAAATCGCTTTGCCTTTTAGATACCTGGCATATCCTGGTGATTTGTTTTGGACAGAACAGGGCTATCGGTTTTCCTGGAGAGTCATGTTGATAGAGAAGGCCGGCTATGCAACGTTTTATGTTTCAGAGAGTGGGGAAAAAAAACGGTCCTTGATAGCCAACTATGAATATCTCACGCCACAACAAGAGAAAATGATGGCCACACAACCAGATATGCTGGTACAATTTGCTCATTACCTGGAAGCAGATTTTAAAGAGAAAGGGATGGTTGATCCGGTTGTTACCGCAGATGTATTTGTAACACTCAATGGGCAACCAAATAAAAGATACATAGATCCGAAAGTAGATTTAACGGAGGTGCAGAATGATTGGGGACATAAGTCATGGATATTATCTTATGAGTAAGCCATTATTTGTCATAATACTGTTAACGCTAAATTTTAGTTTGTGGTCACAGACTATCAGTGGACACTTGCAGGGTTTACGTGATGAGCCTGTAATTGGGATGGTCTTTATCGATGGTACAGGAATAAAGGCAGAAACGGACAGTAAGGGATATTATAAGACCGGAGCAATTAAACCCGGTACTTATAAAGTGGTTGCATTTGTTCCTGGTTATGAGACTACCTACCAGACGGTTTCGATGAATTCTGAAAACTTAGTTGTGGACTTTGCCTTAAAAGAATTGGAAACCGAATTGGAAGAAATCACTATTCAGGATAGTCGTTCGGAAGAGATGGGCATAGGTTGGCTTCAGTCGGTTACAGGATCCGCTATCTATGAAGCCAAGAAGACAGAGCTCATTGAAGTAGACAAGATCATTGGCAATAAGGCAGCAAATGTTGGAAGACAAGTATACTCCAGAGTGCCTGGCCTTAATATTTGGGAAAATGATGGGGCAGGAATCAATCTGGGAATTGGTGGCCGTGGATTGAACCCAAATAGAACATCAAATTTCAACGTGAGACAGAATGGTTATGACATTTCTGCGGATGCACTGGGCTATCCGGAGAGTTATTACACACCCCCGGTTTTGGCTTTACAGAGAATAGAACTAGTACGAGGAGCTGCTGGCTTGCAATATGGAACACAGTTTGGTGGTATGCTTAACTTTGATTTTAAAGAAGGTCCATCTGACAAAAAAATAGCCATTGACTTCAACCAAACGCTAGGATCATTTGGCTTGTACAATGCGTTCCAAAGTGTTGGTGGTACAGTAGGTAAGTTCAATTACTACTCTTTTTATCAATATAAACGAAGTAAAGGCTGGAGACCAAACTCCCAGCAAGTTCAGCACAATGCATTTGCATCAATTAAATACAGGTTTACATCATTTCTGGATGTCAAGTTTGAGCATACCTATATGACCTACCAGGCGCAGCAACCAGGAGGACTTACAGATTTGGAGTTTTATCAGAATCCACAGCAATCAAAACGCGAACGAAATTGGTTTGATGTAGGCTGGAATCTATCAGCTATGGAGTGGAACTATCGAGTGTCCTCGAGATTAAAATTCAATAATCGAACGTTCCATTTAGCTGCTAACAGATATGCTGTAGGTAACCTGGGAAGGATAGACCGACCAGATTCTGAAGACCTGAACCGTGATTTATTGAAGGATGAGTACAATAATTGGGGGAATGAATTCCGAATGATTTATCACTACTCACTTCTTGGTCAGCGGTCAGTATTACTGGTTGGGAACAGATTATACACAGGTCGGACACTTCGTGAGCAAGGTGATGGGACCAATGGAAGTGGTCCGGATTTTACGTTTAATAATCCCGAGGAACCGGGTGACTCTGATTTCAAATTTCCAAGTAGTAACGTAGCCTTTTTCGCAGAAAATATCTTCAATATTACCGAGCGCTTCAGCGTGACTCCAGGTATTCGTTATGAGTACATTAATACTGAAGCTAATGGATATTACTATGATCGGAGAACTGACTTGGCTGGTAATGTATTGTACGAAGAGAAAATAATTGAAGATAAGGGCAAAACAAGAAGCTTTGCCTTGATAGGTCTTGGGCTTAGCTACAAGAGCAATGAGTTATTGGAGGTATACTCGAATTTTTCTCAGAATTTTAGAGCGATCAATTTCAATGATATTCGTGTTGACAACCCTTCTCTGGAAGTGGATGAAAATATCGATGATGAAAGTGGTTTTAATTTGGATCTTGGTATCCGGGGAGCAAAGCAAGGTAAGTTTCGATATGATATTTCCACCTTTGTATTATCGTATAAAGATCGCATCGGTAGTGTCTTGAGAACCGAACCAGACCCTCGTTTCAACAACCTGATCAATCGGACATTTCGGTTCAGAACCAATATTGCAGATGCACTAATCGTGGGACTCGAAAATTACGTGGAAGCAGATATTTTGAAATGGATAAACCCTAAGAACAAACATTCACTTACTGCATTTTTAAATCTTGCGGTAATTCATTCCCAATACATCAGCAACGAAGAGCAGGGCATACAAGGCAACCAAGTGGAGTTGGTGCCACCTACCAATATCAAATCAGGAATAACTTATCGAATAGAAGGTTTTGGAGCCTCAGTGCTATACACTTATGTAGCCCAACACTTTTCTGATGCCTCCAATACGGATAGTACTCCACCTGTTCCTACGGCAGTTGAAGGGCTGATTCCTTCTTATCAAGTAATGGACATCTCGTTTGACTATCAATACAGACTTTTGACTTTTGAAGCAGGGATCAACAACCTGTTGGATGAGTCGTATTTTACTCGCCGCGCAGCAGGTTATCCAGGGCCAGGGATCATTCCAGCTAATCCTAGAAATTACTATTTGGGAATCGGGATAAAATTCTAATCAAGTCTATTGATATACTCTAATAGAATCATCAAGTCATCTTCTTTATTAAGGTCGATGTGCTGATCCTTTATTATTGACTCTTCCAACTTCTTCCAGGTTATTTCTAGTAATGATGTGCATAGTATTAGTACAAGTAGCGAGTCCAATACCCTAATTTACTATGAATCAAAAAACTCCGTTTTGGACACAAAATCCCATATCGTAATACCCAGGCTGACAGATATATTCAAGGAGTGTTTGGTTCCAAACTGAGGTATTTCAAGCACTATATCCGATTCTTTAACAACATCATCTTTAACACCAAATACCTCATTACCGAAAACGAAGGCATACTTGTCTGATGAAGTCGGTTGAAACTCGTTAAGCATGGTACTTTGGTCCGCTTGTTCCAAAGAGACGATCTTGTATCCTTGATCTTTTAATTGTGAAATGAGTGACTGGATATCCTTTACATGCTCCCACTCTACTGTATCTGTAGCTCCGAGAGCTGTTTTGTTAATGTCTCGGTGAGGAGGGGTCGCTGTGATGCCACATAAGTAGATTTTTTCTACACGAAAGGCATCAGAGGTCCTAAAGGCACTACCAATGTTATTCATGCTTCGGATGTCATCTAGAATGATACATGCATTGAGTTTCTCTGCCTCTGCAAATTCTTCTGGTTCTAATCGTCCAAGCTCTTCGTTTTTCAGTTTTCGCATGCTCTATCCGTTCAAGTGGATTTCAAAATTACAATGATGAACGAAAAGGAAGGTAAGGAAATGTTGAAATGAATTCACGATTCATTGATTAATGATCAGGCTTTGTTGAATTTATTTTTGGAAGGGTAACACTGATGATAATTTGGAGTTTGAATTAACACCTATGTGCTTGATATTCAAAATGATTAGACCCAAGTGTCGTATGGTTCAATGAAAAATTAGGAAGACAGGGTAAAATCAATATGATAAAACTAACAACTACATAAGAGATGAAAAGAAAAGAGTTTTTAAAGCGATTGGGGATGGGGGCAGCCATGATCCCATTGGTAGCTTGCAGCACTGGTGGAGATGATGAAGATATTCTGGAAAGTGTAGATGATAACAATTCATCTTCGTCTGGTTGTTCGGTGACCAATTCGGAAACGGAAGGCCCTTTCCCTATCAAAAATCCATCTTCTCTTGTAAGAAGCGATATCATTGGCGATAGAACTGGTGTCGCTTTAAGCATAGCCATCATCATTTTAGATTCAAGTAGTGAATGTGATCCACTCGAAGGAGCTTTGGTAGACATCTGGCATTGTGACAAGGACGGCTACTACTCTGAATATGGAGGAACCAACATGCAATCCGTGGATTTCAGCGATGTGCATTTTTTGAGAGGTAGACAAGTGACTGATAGTGATGGTAAAGTGGAGTTTACTTCCATTTTCCCGGGGTGGTATCAAAGTAGATCTACGCACATTCATGTGCACGTGTACAATTCATCTGGTAAATCCCTTTTAGTAACTCAAATTGCATTTCCAGAGAGTTCCAGTGATTCACCAGTTGTGTTGGTCAATGCCGCTACTGATTTTGGCTACACCAAAGGCATGTCTGGCTACACCTATCACTCTTCTGACAATGTTTTCTCTGACGGAGTGGATAATGAATTGGCGACAGTTGAGGGTTCGGTGAATGAAGGGTATGTGCTTACCCACTCGATTGTGGTAAGTGCTTAGGACATGAAGGGACAAATTAAATTCTGTTATCGAAAGGAGATTGAGGCCGGCGCTGAAACTCATTGGGAGCGGGGAGTTTTTGATAACACCTTTAAGGAGTTCCTTATTCAAGCTCAGCAATTTGATCCATCGGGGGAGTATAATACGTTTTCACAAATGAAAGAATTCGTACCCAGAGTTGACGAGTTGACCTATCTGGTCAGTACAGCGGCAATGGGTTACCTAAAGGCAATGGAGGGACTAATTCCGGATATTGTAGACGCTGTTGGAAAGCTTTGTATTCCATTTAAGAACTTCCAATTTGAGATTATCAAATCTGATTTGAGGGATAAGACATCCCACAAGGTGGCCATTAATTTTTACAGTGAATGGCTGACCTGGATTGATACAATAGATGAAAAGGTCTTGCTCACAGCGGGGGATAAACAGATCGATATTTTAAAAGGTGAAGAAGTAGAAACTCACATGGTGTCATTGAGAGATCAGTTTCAAATTGCCATGTTTAAAAGCAAATAGTTATGAATACAACACGTCAGGAGTCGGCTGTTATCTATTTGTCGGACCAACGTAAGGAGGTTTTGAATAAAGATCATATCAAAAAAGAAATTTTGGGTAACAACCAGTTAGGCTTACCAGAGCGATATGCGTTCCTTAATTTGATCGCGTTGAATGAAGTTAATATCAACGCATGCAAAGAAATGGAAACGGCTATAACTCAGAAAACTCTGGTTGTTTTATTGCCAATTCATGGGGAATTAGTCTACAAGGCGCTAACAGATGTCACTACTATTGACGTGGGTGAGCTTGTAGTATTCTCACTAGAGGAGGGACAGATATACAACGTATTCAATCCATATAAGGAGAATTCAATTCAATATTTAGAACTGCATTTTTATAACTCTAACGTTCAAGACAACCACGTCAGTTTTGACCTGCAAGCCAGCACCAACAATCTCATCGAGCTCATGAATACTGTTGATATCAAACTTAGTCTGGGCATGTTTGAAGGAAGGTCCGAGGGAGCTATTTCTATTCGAAATGCTACTCGAGGGGTGTTTTCTTATGTTCTTCAAGGTGCATTTGAATTCCAAAATCGATTATTACAAGTCGGAGATAGTTTAGCACTTTGGGATTTACCAACTCAGGAATTGATTGAATTTGAAGCACTTTCAAATGGTGCAATTATATTGACTATTGAATTTGTCTAACCTACTTTATGCTCCTGAATTTCATAGGGTAAAAAGCTAGTCATTTTCTTAAATGTCTCATGGAGTACTTGTAATATTGTAGCTTACTTGCAGCGCGATATAACCACCATACTCCACAATGGCCAAAGCAAAGAAGAGTTCAGAAACACCTTTGATGAAACAGTACAATGCGATCAAGGCTCGCTATCCTGGTGCATTGCTGTTATTCCGTGTTGGGGACTTTTATGAGACCTTCGGAGAAGATGCGATCAAGGCTAGCAAGGTCCTGGATATCGTATTGACCAAAAGGGCAAATGGTTCTGCCTCTCATATAGAGTTGGCTGGCTTTCCTCACCACTCTCTGGATGCTTACCTGCCTCGCTTAGTTCGTGCTGGAAATCGTGTAGCCATTTGTGATCAGCTGGAAGATCCGAAATCAGTAAAAGGCATTGTCAAGAGGGGTGTGACCGAGCTGGTTACACCAGGTCTTTCTATGAATGACAATGTGTTGGAGCAAAGAAGAAACAACTTCTTAGCATCCATTCACTATGATGAGAAAGCATGCGGAGTTTCATTTCTGGATCTCAGCACTGGAGAGTTTTTGGTCTCCGAGGGCAGTGTGGATTACATAGAAAAATTGGTACAAGGTTTCCAGCCTTCAGAGATTATCTACTCCAAAGCAGAAAAGGCTCGTTTCGAAAAGTCTTTTGGCAATAACTACATCAATTTCCACCTGGAAGATTGGATTTTCAGTACCGAATATGGGTATGAAAAACTGACGCGGCATTTCAGTACCAACAACCTAAAGGGCTATGGTGTTGAGGAAATGAAACTAGGGATCATTGCCGCAGGAGCAGTGTTATTTTACCTGGAAGAAACCGAGCACAAAGAGGTAAAGCATATTGGTCAGCTTTCCAGGATAGATGAGCAGCAGTATGTCTGGTTGGATAAATTCACTATTCGAAACCTGGAGTTAATCCACCCAAGCCAATCAGATGGCACGGCACTGATTGACATCATGGACAATACCCAAACCCCAATGGGAAGTCGATTGCTTCGCAAATGGATGGTATTGCCATTGAAAAACAAAGAACAAATTGAGCGTAGACTCAATACGGTAGAGGCTTTTATTGAAGAGGATGATTTACTCAATGAGGTCAATGTTTACCTCAAGCAGATTGGTGATCTGGAGCGCCTGATTTCCAAAGTAGCCACAGGGAGAATAAATCCTCGAGAACTTGGTCAACTTAAGAAAAGTCTTAGCCAGATCAAACCGATCAAAGAGGAATTAAAGAAGTCATCTAATCCCATATTTGCCCAGCATTTGGATCAACTCAATGAGTGTGAGGCTCTCCTTACCAACATTGATGCAGGATTAAAAGATGATGCACCAATCAACGCCACTCAAGGGAACATCATCAAAGATGGTGTTAATGAGGAGTTGGATGAATTAAGGAAGCTAGCCTTCTCAGGAAAGGATTATTTAAAAGGAATTCAAGAAAGAGAAACTGAGCGAACTGGGATCTCTTCTTTAAAAATAGCTTACAACAAAGTTTTTGGATACTATCTGGAGGTGACCAATGCCCACAAGGACAAAGTGCCAGAAGAATGGATTCGGAAACAGACACTTGTAAACGCTGAGCGCTACATCACTGAAGAGCTCAAAGTTTATGAGGAGAAAATCCTTAATGCAGAAGGCCAGATTTTTGTAATAGAGCAGAGGCTTTATCTAGAACTCGTTTCCTTCGCTACCGAATACATCGAAGTAATTCAGCAGAATGCAAGAACAATTGCCAGCCTGGATTGTCTGACCTCTTTTGCATATCTAGCAAAGAGAAATAGTTATGTGAAGCCAGTGATCACTGATGAGTATTTGCTTGACATCAAAGAAGGTAGACATCCGGTTATTGAGCAAAATATGCCACCTGAGGAGGACTACATACCAAATGATGTGTACCTGGACGATCAGAGTCAGCAGATCATGATTATCACCGGACCAAACATGGCTGGTAAGTCAGCCCTTTTGAGACAAACGGCACTCATTGTCCTAATGGCTCAGATGGGATGTTTTGTGCCAGCGGGTTATGCACGAGTAGGTTTGGTGGATAAAGTCTTCACACGAGTTGGGGCGTCAGATAACTTATCTAGAGGCGAGTCTACCTTCATGGTGGAGATGACCGAGACTGCAAGTATTCTGAATAACCTGAGCAATCGATCATTGGTACTTATGGATGAGATCGGTCGAGGTACCAGCACCTACGATGGAATCTCCATTGCCTGGTCTATTGTGGAATACCTTCACAATCACGAGAGCTACAAGGCGAAAACACTTTTTGCGACGCACTATCATGAACTCAACGAATTGACCAACGATTTGCCACGAGTCAAAAACTTTAATGTGGCGGTGAAAGAGCTGGAGAACAAAATCATCTTCATTCGTAAACTTCAGGCAGGAGGTAGTGAACATAGCTTTGGTATTCATGTGGCCCAATTAGCAGGTATGCCAAATCAGGTAGTGATAAGAGCCAATACCATTTTGAAACACCTGGAGGCGGACAAACTATCTGAAAACGAAAGAGAAAAACTGGCCGAAGTACCAAGTAGCCAGTTTCAGTTGAATCTATTTGAAAGTGATCCTCGATTTGAGCAGGTCATGAAGCTTCTAAGAGCGATTGATATCAATACCATCTCTCCTGTCGAAGCGCTCTTGAAAGTGAATGAAATGAAAGAGGTTCTGAAGGGTAAATCCTAATATTTTATTGATAAAGTGTGATGTTGGGATAGGATTGCAATTGGGCTGTCAATTCGTCAATCACCCGATTAATTGCAATAAATCTATCCAGATTGCTTGAGGAGCATTCTTGAGCCAGTGAGGCAATGGAATGCTGCTGGACGAGGCACAGAAATATTCCTCCAATAAGCAGGAGTTTTCTGTACTGATTTTTTCCATGGAGAATGCTTGTTAAGCACCACATACGAACCATGGAGATATGTCGGATTTGTAAATTAAAATTTAATTCAAACTGCGAGAATTGATCCCTAGTCTCAATGCTTTTTCATATTGTGAAATGATACCATTCACGATGGTCAAATTCGTTAAATAGTTTGGACGAGATTCTGAAAGTTTTTCAAGGTGTGTTTTCACCTTATACGCGCAGGCTTTGGCGATCTCGAGCTCACTTGGATGCAATTCAAGCATAAGCAGCTCATGGTCTGTGTTGATTTGGTTGTGATGGTACATGGTTGAGAGTTGGCTTGTTGGTATTTAAAAAATCGTAATGAATCTGTTTATAATTTATGAATATTTAAAAAATGTTATTGAATATAAATGATTGATTGATGAAATCATAATATCTTTCTATAAAGAACTACTATTTGGGATCAATCGCTGGATATTCGTCGATAAACATATAGTTGCTGATCACTATGCTTATTGAATTCACTTAACGTATAGAATGATTTGTCTGGAGCAAATGTGATTGCTTCTCCCTGAGGTTCTATTTCATATGGAATTCGACAATCTGGTCCGGAAATAAATCTTTCAACAACTGAGCTTTCCGAAGAAGACCAATAAAAAATAGCATCATAGTTTTTCAGAAGCATCTCTCCAGATTCATTGATGTCCCCTGCGGTAAACATTTTCAAATCAAGTTGACCTTGAGGTTCAATACTAGATGATTGTCCTGCGACAAACGGAAATGAATAGATGAAGCATTTTTCATCTCGTTTAGAAACAATGACTAATTCATCAGTCTGATAGTCATACATCAGTGTTTCGGCATCACGAGCACCATTTTCATAGGTAAGATCCATTTCCAACCAATTTTTAGTTGCGATAGAATCTCCTTCTGTCATTGATGGCTCCTCCAACATGAGTATTTTGATTCCGTCACGCTCTGCACGGTTGTCACCTATTTCGGCTATGTAGAGATGCTCTCCATCCGATGTGATGTCTTCCCAATCGTAGTTAGCTGCCCCATCAAGGTAGACGGTCATTTTAACCTGACCCATGGTGTCGAGGAGGTAAAGGGATGGTTGACCTTGGCTATCGTTATGCGTCCAGAGGTGTCCTGGATTCTTAAGGCTGTATTCCAAACCAGACGCTTCTACGACTCGCTTGTCCTTAATTTTCGCAATGACCTCCCCTTTTTGATATATAGAGTCATCGAATTCGTAATTTGAATCTCTTGGGTCAGCAGATTTTTTACAGGAGAAAAAGATTGCCAGCAGGGCAATTGGCCAGAATTTCATTGGTATCTATTTGATCGGTTACTGGTAAACAAACGATCTTGACAAATAGCTGATGGACTTGTAAAATAATGAAAGTTATTGAATAGGTTCAAAAAAGGTATTTATTCCCCTCCTTTCAACCCATACTCATAAACTCTTTCCCCTTTATAATTCACAAACTCAAAGTAGATCGAGTCTTTAGTGATAGCCGAAGACAAGAATCCCTGGATGGATTCTGAGAATAAAGTTGACTCGAGGTTGCCCGTTGGACGAACCTCGGAACCAGCACCAGAGACAAAGTGATGTGTTTGTTTGTCGGATGGTTTGATGTGCTGCAAGTCATGTTCGTGACCGGCAAGGTAGACATCCACATTGTGTTTTTCGAAGAGAGGTTCCAGATGACGTCTTACATAGTTTTTGTCTTCTATTCGCTTACCACCGGTGTATAATGGATGGTGACCAACCACAATTTTCCAATCAAAGTCTGGAGTCAGCATACTGTCCAGCCAGATCATTTGGGCAGTGGTGTCTTGCCCGATAACCTTATCTCGGTACTTTTCTTCCTGATAGTATTCATCATTAAGAGGGTTGGTATCTGCAAACACAAAACGAACAGTTGCCCCGTCGCCAGTGGTAATGTCTTTGTGAAAATAACGAGCAGGCATGTTCCATCGCCTGCTGATGTTCGTATAATCGATTTCTGCTTGCGGATTGCCGCGATAATCATGATTTCCAAGAACCACATACCAATCCAGATTTAGGGAATGTGCAGAATAGACATTTTCGAACGAACTTATCCATAGTGGATCCTGTGTGCTGGCTACTCCGTTTGGATAGAAATTGTCGCCAGTGGAGATAATAAATTCAGGTTCTACAACCATCGCTGCCTTGCCCATCATATCGGCCAACTCCTGCTGACCTAGCTCCCCATTTCGACCCCAGTCACCAATGGTATAGACGTAGTAGGCATCATCTATTTCGCGAAATTCCTTAGAAACCTGAAATTCTATATTCTCAGGAGATTGTCGTCTCGGTTGACAAGCAAAAAAGGTGAGAATGATTAAGAAGTAGAGTAGCTTTTTCATAACGTGGTTCTTTGAGAAAAAATAAGGGCTTCCAAAATGGAAGCCCTCAAAAGGTATTGAGAAAATTATCGGTTAATGATGTGTTTTTCAAACTCTCGCCAGTCGTAGATTTCAAAAGTCTTGTTATCTGACATGGCCACAAACAGTCCTTTAGGATACTCAGGGCCAAGAGTGATAGAAGTACTTTCTGATCCGTCACTGGACATGGCAGTAACAGGTATAGTCGTGATCAAATCATGCTGATGTGGGTTCACAGAAGTACCTTCTCTTGGAAAAACCTGGAATTGATTAGCGCCCTGGTCAGAGACAATTAGGTAACCAGTTCCGGCTCCAGTCTTATAGATAGAGATTCCTTCCCGATCATCTGTAAAACCTTCAAGAGCAAATTGAGCCAGTTCTTCGTCACCTTTTTCCGGGTCTGCGTAGTATTTCCTCACACCGAAGTGCTCATCGGAATAATACACATAACCCAACTCGGCATCCACTGCTACTGCTTCAATTTCTTTGGATCCGCTGAATTGTCCGAACTTCCGAACAAGGTTTCCTTTGAGACCTAGAGAATCACTTACCAATTCATATTGATAGAGGTATTTATCAACATTAGCAGTACCTTCTTTTCGGCTAACAATCGCAAAGACCTTGTTATCTGATGGTCGCTTATATAGAGCCACACCCATCACTTTATTGTTCAGACTGTCGTCTTCAAAGACTTTGATGCCACCATTGTCAATCGGTTGAAGATCCGGCAAGCTAAACACTCGGATTTGACCCTTTCCACGCTCAGTAGCTACGGCTATGTCCGTGGTGTCACCATTGACTATCACATCATAGGCAATGTCTACATTATTTGGACGATCCAGAGGATAGCCTTTTCGGTCTTTGAGCATATTGCCTTTGAGGTCAAAAGCATACAATCCACCATCCAGTTCTTGTTTGTCTGTTCCGAGAATAAGGCTGTTAGATGGATCTTTTCGATTGATCCAAATGGCAGGATCGTCACTGTCATAGTTGACAGAATCCGTAACGTATGTTGGTTGTAAAACGGCATACTCAGGTTGTCTGGACATGCATGATGCCATAAAACCAAGTGCCAGTATGCTATAAGTATATTTCATTCAATGTAACGTTATAAGAAGTGGCAATCGAGGCTAGCCTCGATTGCCGACAACCTTATTTATTAAATAAATCAAACTTGATTCCTGCGTTGAATCGAGAGTTGTAGTATTCCATTTGCATGGTTCTATCTTTTTCTCCCTGGTAGTATCTCAAAGGTTGATTGGTTAAGTTATTTCCTTCAATAAAGAATCTCCAGTTGTTAGTGAAGGCATACGATGCATTCAAATCAAGGAACAATTGCTCATCGTAATATCTGTCAGAGAAAGCATCTCCACCAACTTCATCTACATAGTCACCAGAGTAGTTAAGAGAAGCTCTTACGATCAATTTCTTAGTCTCGAATGAAAGTGAAGCGTTGAACAAGTTCTTGGCAGTTCCAGGTAAACCAAGATCATCTCTTAGCTCTCCATCTTCATTAGCCAAACCTGTTGCGCTTGAGTTGGTGTAAGTGTAGTTCAAATAAATACCCAAGCCTTTCAAAGCACCTGGTAGGAAATCCAATTGTCTCTGGAATGAAGTCTCAATACCATTGATGGTTCCCGTACCTCCATTTTGTGGTTGATAAACTTCAAAACCATCCTCGTTTTCGGTTTGCTGTACGTAAATAAAACCATCAACATTTTTGTAGAAGTAACCGAATGAAACCAAACCGATTGTTTCGAAATAGTTCTCTGCCATGAAGTCGATATTCATTGAGGTAGTAGCATCCAACTCTGGATTACCCATGAAAATCTCTTCATCGTCTGGTCTGTTATCCACATATGGTACCAAATCATAGTAGTTTGGTCTTGCCAATGAATTGGTCCATGCAGCTCTTAGGATGAGGTTCTGTGTCGCATTGTATTTGAAATGAACACCAGGCAATACATTCGTATAGCTATCTGTATTGGTGATTTCTCTAACGAAATCTTCTTCGTTTTCTACTTCATTTCCAGTGTATTCCAAAGAGGTGTTTTCAACTCTAACACCGAAAGTAGTGCTTAGAGCAGGGGTCAAATCATACTTAACCATCGCATACCCAGCTACAATCGTTTCTGTAGCTAGATAGTTTGATGCCAGGTATTCGTCAGGCTTGTCCTCTTGCTCAAATCGAGTTGCGTTGTTTAAGTCAAGACTACCTAACCACTCACTTGAAGCAAAAGATCCAGCCTCATATTCACTGCCTGGTAAGAATCCATCGTCTGTTTTATTCGTTGTTGGAACTAAATCCAAAGTCTCGTATTCATCATTTAGGAAGCTGTATTCATAAAAAGATGAGTTGTTACGCTCTTTTTCTTTCAATCTGAATCGTGTTCCTACTTTCACAAATCCTCTTTGAGCCAAAGGAAGTTTCAAGTCAATTCTTCCGTTCACATCTGTCTCCTGAGTGTACTGTTCTTCTTCTGTGATTTCATCCAATTCAAAAGCTGACAGGCTAGTTAAGCCAGCATCATTTCCAGCTAGCGAGAATCCGTCACTTGGAGCAGCTGTAAATAGTGGCTTTCTAGTGTCAGCCAGGTTTTGGTAGAAAAGCATACCCTGTGGCTCATCTTCACCATCTACTTCTACTTCAGGCTCAGCGTTGTACTGTACGTATCTTTCATTTGGTCTTTCTTCTGATGCTCGTGACCATGCTCCCATCCAGGTCAATTCTGCTTTGCCAAAAAGGTGCTCACCACCTAAAGTGAAAGTTCTTACTCTTTGATCCTCTAATCGATGATTGTTTACCCGGTCATTGCCAATACCACCTTTGGTTTGTCTTTCTAAGGTTTCTACAAAAGAAACACCATTAGCGTCTGGCTCTCCAATGTCCTTGATTACCAAACGGTATCTATTCTCCCAGTCATCTCTCCAGTTGTACATGCTAGTCAGGAAGATTTTGTGACTGTCGTTGAATTTGTAATCCAGATTCAACGAAGCACTTCTTCTGATTCTTTGTACTTCGTATGCTCTGATTTGGAATTCCTCCACATACGCATCGATATCATCACCTTTAGTCCACTCTGCTTCGATGTTATCTGACCCGAAGTTATGGTTGTTGTAAGAGAATGAAGCAACTGCTCCTAGTTTGTCATTCAGGAATCTGTTACCATAAATCAAGCCACCAGTCCAGATTGCTTTTTGAGAAAGTGCGTTGTAACCACTTGCTAGTGTTCCTGAGATACGCTCACCAGATGGGTTGGATCTAGTTACAAGGTTGACCGATCCACCAATTGCATCAGCATCCATATCAGGAGTGATGGCTTTGTTTACCTCGATGGTTTGGATCATGTCAGAAGGGATCAAGTCCATCTGAATGTTTCTGTTGTCTCCTTCTGCCGAAGGGATTCTGTTTCCGTTGATCATTACTGAGTTTAGTTGAGGTGCTAAACCACGGATGATAATGTTTCTTGCCTCTCCCTGATCACTTTGCATGGTGATACCTGGGATTCTTTTCATCGCATCTCCAATGTTCGCATCAGGGAAACGACCAATTTGATCCGCAGCTACTACGTTGGTGATGTTGTCATTGGTTCGTTGTTGGTTCAGTGCTTTTGCCTGACCTTTCAGTCTATCGCCTAGTACCATTACACCTACTCCCATGATCACCCCTGGCTCCAGGTCGGCATTCATTTCATTCACTCCATCAACAAGTGAAATGGTTTCTTCTTTAGTAGAATATCCAATGTAGGATACCTTGATAGTGTGTTCGCCAGTAGGTAGGTTTAGAATGGTATAGAAACCATCAATGTCTGTGACTCCACCTGTATTTTCAAGGTCAGTAACCTGAACAGTTGCACCTGGCATTCCCAGTCCGTTCTCGTCTAAAATACGCCCTTTTAACGTTACTTGAGCATTCACCACGAAGCTTGCCAGTAAGCAAAATGATGTAATGAGTAAAGATTTTTTCATCGGTTGTTTTGTCAGTGTTTTGTTTGATGAGCCAATGATAGATTCGGCATGTTAACTAGGTGTGAAAACCCCATCAACAAAACGGCAACAAGGGTATACAGGAGCATATACAAAAAAGCAACAGCATTTTGTAACTAACAGGTATACAGGTAGGTATATATTAAATCGGTGTTAACTATCCTATATTCAGGATATAGGTATATAAGTTGGATCCTTTGTCTAAACCGAGCTTTTTTCTTAGTCGGTATCTGGCGATGCGCAGACTGTCCTGTGAGATGCCCATGATTGCAGCCATGTCTTTCGAATGTAAATTGAGACGGATCATGGCACAAAGTCGAACTTCGGCTGGAGTCAGTTTAGGATAAAGGAGTTTGAGCTTTTCAAAAAACTCAGAATGTACCTGTTGGAAAACGGTCTCAAATTCTTGCCAGTCATCATCGAGAGTGAAGTTGAAATCAATGGATTTGATTAATTTTTTGATTCGCTTTTCCTGTAGTTCTGGCTCTCCTTTTCGAATGTCTTTCAATCGGGATTTGATGTCATTCAGAAACTCATTCTTCTGAATCATGTGAAGAGCACTCTTGGTTAACGACTTACTTTTCAAATCCAACTCTTGTAGCAATTGTTGTTCTTTAAGCGATGTATTTTCCAGTTCGGTTTTGAGTTTTTGCTCGCTGAGTTGTGTGTTCTCCAGCTGCGTTTTGGCAAGACTTGCTTCTGCTTCCAGGAGCTTTCTTTTCTTAATATTTTTGGACTTTTGTTGATAAAAAATGAACCCGCCCAGGAAGAAAAACAGCAAAACGGCACCTGAGGAGATGAGGGTGATCGATCGATTAAAGGAGCGTTCTTGCTCCAGAATGGTAATGCGCTGTTGCTTCTGTTCCAATTCATAGACTGCCTGTGTTTTAGCAATCTCTGATGCAATTTGTGCACTGAAAATGTCATCAGTTATTTCATAACTCCGGATCAAATAGGCCAAAGCTTGTTCTGGTTCATCTAAAGCTTCATAAATTTTAGATAAGTCCCGGCAGGCACTTTTAATTTGATAATTCAGGTTGGCTCCCTCTGCTAGTTCTAATGCCTGCAAACTATAGGTGAGCGCCGTTTGTAAGTCGCCTCGTTTCCGATAGGTATCACCTATATTGTTGATGTTGACAATGGCGGCAGTATAGTTATTACTTTGTTGATTGACTTTGAGCGCTTTTTCAAAATGAAACTGTGCCTTTTCGTACTGACTGAGATCCTCATAAATACTTCCAATGTTGTCATGAATGTCTGCAAGTCCCGTGGTTTGATCGCTTTTAGAAATGATGGACAATGCCTTTTTCTGATAATGTAAGGCACTGTCATATTGTTGTGACTTTTCGTAGAAGTGTCCGAGATTGCCATAGACCTGTGCCATTCCATTCTGATTATCCAGGACCTGGAATAAATTCTGGGCTCTGTGTAAATAAAGAAATGCCTGATTTGGATGGCCAGAACGTTGGTAAACCTTGGCAAGTAACAGATTGGTTTCGGCCTGTTGCATGGGATTATCTAGCTGCTCATAGATATTGAGTGCTTTATTCAGATGCTCAATTGCAGGACCTAACCCACCCATTTGATAAAGCAGACTTCCCATTAGTTTGGAAGCAGTGCCAACACCTGGGAGATACTCTAGCTGGTGACTTTTCTCCAGAGCTTGACGTACAATGACCAGTGCAGTGTCACTTTGAGTGTATTGGATATTCTCAGCAAGGGCTAGTAGACCATCAATTTCAGGATTGGAGACCTCTGAATCTTGGTTTCGGCAAGAATAGAGTGATGTTGTAACGATTAAAGCCAGCAGTAGTCGCTTGAGCAACATGTCTTAGTTGATGGATTCTCAACGAAATTAATGGTGGCAATGAGAAAACGGTAGTTCTTCGAAAAACGATAACAGAGGCTTAATGTGGAGGAAATAGATTAAAGAGAGGTTATCTAAATCTTCCAGCCAATGGACACTTTGGAGTGACTTGTAACGATTCATTTTCTCTGCCGTATAATTTGATTTTTAACTATATATTTAGTTTTTCTCCTTTTAAGTTTGAAGTTGCACCGTCCAATAAGTTAACCGTCAATGATCAGTTTTAGAATTCATAGCCTACATCTAATTTCTTTTTCTGTCATTTTCTTTTTGAGTTTAAAATCCATTGCTCAGAAAACTTCCAGCGATTTTGAAAACTCATTGATTGGTGAAAATGATACAACACGAGTACTGTTTCTTTTAAGACGAGCGCAGAAGTATCAATTCTCGGATCCTGATAGCGCACTCTATTATGTTGATCGGGCTAATAAAATCAACACTGAAAAATTTCTGAATGGTCGAATTAAAATGGCCAATACACTAGGAAATATCGCATGGGGAAGATCGGACTATCTTGAGGCACTCCATCAATACAATAACCTTCTTGATCTAACAATGAGATCTGAGGATAGTGTGATGATTTCTAAGTCTTACAATAATCTTGGGTCAGTTTTTTATCGCATGGGTATGATGGAAGAGGCTGCGGATCACTATTTCAAAGCACTAGAAATCAAAGAAAGAATTGGAGCAAGTCCCAAATCCATTGCCATGTCCTACAACAATATTGGCTCGACGTATGATAACATTGGAGATAAGCAATACGCTAAAGAATTATTGACTAAAGCTGTTGAAATAAGAAGGCAGATCGGTGATAGTTTGGGGCTCTCGGATACATATCATAACCTGGCAAGACTCTACAGAGATGAGGAAAACTTTGAATCTGCTGAGCAGTACTTCAAGGATGCAGTCCTCATTAAAACGGAGTTAAACAACCTCAGAGGATTGGCCAATACGCTCAATAGCTTAGGTAATCTCTACGAAATCCAAGGTAGAGTTGATTCCGCCGAATTTTACTACAATAAATCCATTGAAGTTGCCAAAGAATCATCGAGTGGTTATGAATTGGTTCAGGCTTTTATAAGTCAGGCAAACCTCTTTTTTACTCAAGGTCGTCTAGACGAAGCACTCGTCATGGTGCGAGGTTGGGAAAAGATTTTGCCGAGTATAAGTACCTGGTTGCTTAAAGTCGATGCGAACATCCTCAAATCTCAAATTTACGAGTCACTAAACAAACAAGATAGTGCGCTACACTACTACCGTATTTATGTCGCTGCCAGAGATAGTTTGGCTTCTCAAGAAAACAAGAATTACATCAATAAGCTCAAATGGCAATATGAAACCGAGAAGAAAGAACTTCTAATTCAAGATCAAGAGCGAAAAATAACTTTCAGCTATATTATTGCTTTGGCCACAGTAGTCTTATTGGTGCTTATTATCAACCGACTATTTGCACAACGAAAAATTAATCGATTGAATAAGGAACGGTTTGATGCAGAGGTTGATTACAAAAATCGGTTGTTGGCTTCCAGAACGATGGACATCAACAATTTTGAGAATCTGCTCATTGATTTAAGAGAAAAGATCGACCAGTCATCAAAAGAGACTCCAGAGAAGTTGGCTACCAATCTTAAGAAAGCAATCAAACACAAATTGAAAGATGTGAATGACTGGGGAGAGGTCAAAATGCATTTTGAAGAAGTCCATCCTCGGTTCTTTGAAAAGGTCTCGAAGATACAGCCTTCTCTTACTCCCAATGAACAAAAACACTTCGCTTACATCAAAATGAAAATCAGCAATAAGGAGATTGCTCGAATGCTCAATGTCAATTTGGCTAGTATTCACGTAGTTCATCACCGGATCAAGAAGAAGCTAGGTCTGAGTGAAAATGAGAGTCTGGCTGAGTATGTTGATCAGCTATAAATGAGCCTCTGTATAGTGCTTGTATAGTCTAAAAACTTGGTTTAAATGGTTTAAATCGGGTCTTTTGCTAAAACCAAAAGGACTGATTAATGAAACATTTTCTGCTTGCTATGTTGCGAAATACTCTTTTCGCCATAGCTTCCAAGCCCCCATGACTTACTTACGAACTAACCTTCTATGATTATATTAATGGTGAACAGACGTAACGATTCACATTAAGCGTCGTTTAATCTTCTTCTTATAACTACAGAATTAGTTGAGAAAATTGAGTTATCTCAGTTGGACCTCTCCTAATGAAAATAACTGGGAATGTCGAGATTAAAGAGTGCTTTCGAAATCATGCAGGAGGTTGCAACCTTTAAGTGTTACAGCAAGAAGGAGAAAATTTTAGATTCTGATAAAATATCCAAATCAATTTGTGCCATCCAGGAAGGGGTCGTGAGGCACTACGTAATTGATAGAAATGGCAACGACAAAACCTTAAGAATATCTAAGGAAGGAGACCTGTTTTTTTCTTCGATAGTTAGTTTTTTTAAGAATGAGCCCTCTTATATCATATGCGAAGCACTGACGGACACAAAACTCCTGACCTGGAGCAAAACACAGATCGATGAACTGGCAAGTAAAGAACCTCTTATTGAGGCATTTCGCTATCAGAAACTAATTGATTTCATTGTGGAAAAACATAAAAAGGAAATGTCTCTGATGATTCATTCTGCTGAAGACCGGTATCGCGAATTTTGCGAGGTGAATCATGAGTTGTTTAACAGAATTCCTCATTATGTCATTGCATCCTACCTGAACATGACCCCAGAAATGCTTTCAAGAATCAGAAAACAGAGCATTTCTTGATCTAGTTCAATGAAATTGACCTCCTACTTGCTACAGATTTGCTCATCAATCAAAAACGCAAATGTTAAAGCAAGTGCTATTAATCATTCTGACCTGCATATTTTTTGAGGTCGGCGCACAAGACATCAATAAGTTTTCTCTTTCTGGAATAAATGAAAGCATCGCTTTCCCATTTACTCGAAATGCACCTATCCATCCGGGTGCTGAGATAGGATATGTTCTAAAAGAGAAGGATAAATCCAGATTGATCCGGTCACATAGTGTCTATGTAGGCTGGTACTATCACACCAAAGTGCAAAATGCTTCCTATCTCCGTGCCGAAACAGCGTGGTTATTCAAGGTTAGAAAATTTGCCACATTGGACCTTTTTACTGGCTTGGGGTATATGCATACTTTGTATCCCGGGGATATTTATGAATTGAACTCCTCAGGGGATTTTGAGAGGATCAATCAGATCGGTAAGCCACGAGCTTTGGGTACAATAGGCTTTGGCTTCACGCTGAAGAATAATTACTTGTTGGAGCCTTTTATTCGGCAGGAGATTGGCTTGGAGACACCTTTCGCTAATGGTTTACCGGTGATGATTCATTCATTTCTAAAGGTTGGCACCTACATCAAAATCAGCAAATCATGAAGAAACTTGTTTATGTTTTGCTGATGCTGGTTTTGTTGTCTTGTGGTCAGGATGCAGATCTTCCAGCAACCTATTATGAGTGTCAGTTTGCTTTTCCTGATTCTAGTTTAAACCATCCGAAAGCAGCCATCTATCAGGATATCCTGGATCGAAACCGCAAAAAAGGAATTATTGGAGCTGCCATGATGGTGAAAGATGCTGAAGGTGTCTGGCTTGGATCTAGTGGTAAAGCAGATCTCAGTGCAAATATCGACGTGACTCCCTGCAACCGGTTTTTAATTGCCAGTATAACCAAGTCTTTTACTGCTTCCACGATTTTCAAATTGGTAGATCAGGGATTATTAACCATAGATGATCCTGTGAATCGATGGATTAGTCGTGAAATCACAGATAAGCTAGAAAACGCCAATGAATCGACGATTAAGCAACTGTTGAATCACACCAGCGGAATTCCCGATTACATAACGCTGCAATATGATTTGGATAGAATCAATGTAGAGGATAATAAATGGCGTCAAGAGGACATTCTCAAGTATGCCTATGGAAAAAAGGCGACTCACAATGTTGGTGAGACTTACTACTATTCCAATACCAACTACCTGCTTTTAGGCATGATCATCGAGAAGGTGTCAGGCCTTACCCTTTCAGAGGCTTACAAATCGCTATTGTTTAGTCCTCTAGGACTTGAAAATGCTTATTACAGTACAACTCATCCCATTCCGACAGGTACGGTCATGGGATATATTGATCTCTATGGAAATGGACAATATGCAGAAAGCCAATTTCTGTATGAAGATGAACTCAACACCGGTGATGGAGGTATTGCTATCAATGCCTACGATCTGGGTGTCTTTTTCGAGAGCCTTCTCAACGGGAAGGTTGTGAGCAGCGAGTCACTGGAAGTGATGACCACATATGAGGATTTGCCATCTGATTGGGTAGATGAAGATTTTGGTCACTTTAAGAATGGCCATGGTCTAGAATATAATAAAACGCCTTATGGCAACAGCGTAGGACATACAGGAGGAATAGATGGTTTTGCCTCCATTGCTCAATATTTTCCAGAGCAGAATGCCACCTTCATTCTACTGATTAACAATGTGTCTTATGATGATCAACCTAGATTAAACATTTATCGAGAGACACTTCAAGCCATGTTTGAATAAGATAGGATCAAATACATACAATCAAAAACACAAGTAAAAACCACAACGACTAATGAAAAAAATAATGCTTTTAGTGTTCCTGATAACACTTTTCAGTCACGCAAAGGGTCAGGGATTGCAGAACACATCAAATCATCAATGGACTATTGGACTAGGTTATCAGAATGCCAGAACTTTTGATCGAAATATTTCGCCACTGATTTATTCTTCGAATAATGGCGTTTTGTCATCTTCGTTTTTAAAGAACAAGCTTGATACTCAATGGACTTTGGGACTTACCCTATCTGCAGGTAGTAATCAGTCCAAACGACATGGTAAACGAACCGCTGTGATTCATGATCCTGATCCACTGGTTGGAGAATCTGAGGAAACGATATATGAAATCAACCCGGCATTGTCATATGTTGACTTGGAGTTGTCATATGGTTTCCAGTGGAAATTGGACAATTCATTCGTTGGATTTGAGGCCTATGATAGATTACTGTATGGTGCTCTTGGTGCAGACACCTGGTTTTTTAATCAGCTGAGTGTTGCTCCATCATACAGAAGAACGGTTTACAGCAACAGCCCTGTTGAACTAACAATAGAAGGTAGTTTGCCTGTGTTTTCTTACTTGCTAAGACAGCCTTACACTTTGGACCCTAGTCTACCGGAAGAAAGTTATTTCAAGGCGTATTTATCCACTGGCTCATCGGTCGCTACTATCAATCAATTCCAGCAAGTCAATCTAGGTTCTACCCTGACGTACGAGTTAAAAAACGGGAAAAACCTGGGCGTGTCCTGGCAATTTATGTGGATGAACTACAACAATATTCCGGATCGTCAACTAAGATCTTACTCCAACTCCATCAACATTACTTACCAACTCTAATTGAACAGGATCATGAAAAAATTAACAGTACTTCTTCTATTGTCAACCTTAGGGTCTTGTGATGACATCTTGTTGGGTGAAGAATCAGCCAATACACCTTTGGCCAATTTTGAAAGTGTTTGGAATGAATTTGATGCCAAATATGGGTTGTTTGAGTCCAAAGGAATTGATTGGGACTCTGTGTATACCGTTTACAGACCTCAGGCGGAACGACTCTCCTCTGATGCAGAGTTGTATTCATTGCTCACCGAGATGTTGGCCGGATTGAATGATAGCCATGTGGCTCTACTTCCTACAGAGGAGTCAGGTTTTGAGTTTTTTCAATCTGGGGCGTTGGGCAAGCTGGATTCAATGACGGACTTCAGCCTGGAAATCATTAAGGAGAATTACCTGACCAATCATGAGTTCGCAGATCCCTTCTTTACCTACGGAATACTCGAGAGTAATATTGGATACATCCATATTGAGGGGTTTAGTGACTTACCAAAATTTTTAGATGAGCCAATGAGTGACGTACTCAATGCGCTTGAAGGTACAGATGGAATCATTGTAGATGTTCGCGGTGGTTACGGAGGAGAAGACCTGGCGGGGCAGTTTTTAGGCGGCCGCTTTGCCAGCTCCTCCCAACCATACATGAAAAGTAGGGTGAGAAACGGTCCCAACCCTAATGATTTTACCTCATTCGAAACCTGGAATCTGATACCTACTGGTGATTTTCAATATACCAAGCCAATTGTCGTTTTGACTCACCGATTTACTATCAGTGCTCGGGAGACTTTTTGCCTGGCTATGAAAGTGCTGCCCCAGGTGACTTTTATTGGAGATACCACAGCAGGGGCTTTTTCCAACCAGATTAATCGCGAAATGCCCAATGGTTGGGGATATTCTCTCAGTATAGGTCAGTGGGTTGATGCTAATAATCAATCATACGAAGGAGTTGGGTTGGTACCGGACATTTTGATCGAAAATGAGAAGGCCGATTTGCTCAACGGGGTTGATGAGGCACTTGAAAGAGCACTTGATCAGTTGGCCCTGTGATGCCAATTAAATCAAGTTGTATAGTCCTTGTATAGTTGCAAAAATTTGCACTAAGGATCGTAAACGTAAATTTTATACTGAGATCAAATAGCCGTACTCATGAAAAGAATTGCTTTCTTAATTTCCTACGTATTGGTCGTAATCACAACATCCTGTGGTGATGATTCGGTGGGTCCAGATACAGAAATCAATCTTAATAAGTCATCCGTCATAATGAAGGTCTCCGATTATGACACATTGAAAGTGATGTCTGAGATCGATACCAATAGTATTGTCTGGGAGAGTAGTAATCCAGAAGTGGTGTCGGTGGACAACGGATTATTATTGGCTCTTAAAAGCGGAACATCAGAAGTAACTGCCTCATACAAGGGTGTTACTTCCTCGTGTGAGGTGACTGTTGACTTAACCATTTTCTTAGGAGGGTCCGCAAAGGAGTTTGAGGCCGCCTATTGGAAAAATGGTGTAATCAATTACTTAACCACTACAGGTAATGATGAGGGTTATTATTCGCAAGTCAATACCATCAAGGTTTTGAATGGGCAGGTTTTGGCAGGTGGACTGAAAATGGAAAGCAATTCTGTTATCTGGAGAGGTGAAGAGGAGATCATACTCGGAGAGGGATTTGAAGAGGTCCAGGAAATGGCCATCAAAGGAAATGACGTGTTTGCCATCATTGATAATGGGGGTCTTTATAAATGGAATGAAAATGATGGCCCTACCTTTTTACGGGACGAAGGACATATAACAAATGCATTATTCGTTGAGGGCGGGGATGTATATGTCGGTGGAGTTGTCAAAACCGGTGAAGAATACAGACCGGCGATCTGGAAAAACGGAGATCAGCTTATTCTAGACTATGAGCAGTATGCCTATATCACTGATGTTTATGTAGAAAATGGCGATTTCTATTCGGTAGGATTAGAAGGAATAGGCTCGGGTGTTTATCAGATTAAATATTGGGTAAACACTACCAAATATAACCTCGCAGATTCTCCAGATGCCTGGGCAAGTTGTGTAATTGTGGAAGCTGGTGACCTCTATATTTCCGGGCATAACAACGATCGTCCGGCGGTGTGGATAAATGGAGAAATCAGCTACTATGCAGAACAAGGGGTAACAGGGGTGGTGAATGAAATGCTTTTATTTGACGGTGACTTTTATGCTGCTGGGGTATTGCGAATTGGATTCAATTCTGTGGGTGTGGTCTGGAAAAACGGTGAAGAGCTATTCAGAACAGACATTTTCGAAGATGCCAACATTAAAAGCATTGAAATCAAATAATTGTAATGGGGAGAATAAAATGCATTTGTTTGATAGCTAGTAGCTTGATTATCAGGTTAAGCACTTTGGCTCAAAGTAATCATTACTCTGAAGAAATAAATGATTCTATCAAATACTCGATCTCATTAGGGCATGAGGGATTACTTGTCTCTATTGATTTTAGGGAAAATGATAATCAGGAATATCGATGGGTGGAATTATATGTCAAATCCGTAGACAATAGATTGTATAGACTTCATGCTTCTGGTCAATTAGGTGAACAAGTTTTCAATGGACAGGAATGGACAGAAGAATGGGACTGGGGAAATAATCAATACTGGGAAGCTACCACTCATGGACTGAATACGGAAAGGAACAGGTTCTACGAAATATTGCTTCAAGGTGATTTGGCGAAAGATTCCATGACCATGATGTTGGTGTTGTTCATAGCTGATAAGAGAAAGGATTTCAGTACCAAACCAACAGAAATAACTTTCCCAGAATATGCCTCAAGAGATAATCCTGATACATGGAAAACAATAAACATAACTAAATACTGATATGATATGAGAGTGCTTCTATTCCTGATTTTTGCGTTTGGACTTGCCACTCAAGGCTCCTTCATTGATTCTCGCGATCAACAACAATACACGCTACTAACCATTGGCAGTCAGCAATGGTTAAAGGAAAATCTTCGATTCGTTCCAAGTGGAAAGGGGATACGATCATCTGGTGGTTACTATAGTGCATCTGAGTTAAAGTCCGTCTGTCCGGAGGGATTTCGTATTCCTTCAGTAGAAGAATGGAAAGAGCTTATTCAACAGATGCCTGGAAAGCGCAACAGCAGAAAAGGAAGGCTGGTAGCAGTTGCATCCCTTCAAGAATTCGGATTGCAATTGGGTGGTCAAGAGCGTATGGATAGCGTCTATCTAAGTAATCAAATGGGTTTCTATTGGACATCTAGCGATACGCTGAAAACCTATTACAAAGAACTTGACAATGGTGCGCAAAGACACCTGATTGGTATTCATCTGTGGAGTAGCGGAGAGCCAGACTCTACGAATGTGGAACCCACCTATATGTTGGCAAAAAATTATCAGTCCGGGGTTGGGCTGAGTTGTAAATGCATCAAAGAATAACACCAATGATTAAGTATGTTTCTGTGAATTCCGTAATGATAGTGCTACTCTTCGGAGTAGTACTCATTACAGCTTGCCGTGATTTAGGCGCACAAGTACAAAATACAAAACCGGAAGTTCTTTTACTCGGTGTTTACCATTTTAACAATCCGGGAATGGACACGCACAATATGTCGATCGATGACTACCTGAGTGATCATCGACAAAAGGAAATCGAAGAAGTGGTTTCAAGATTGGCGGACTTCAGGCCAACCAAAATACTGGTAGAGTTCACCAGTGAAAATCAACCAAAGCTGGATAGTCTCTATGGACTTTATCAGAATGGGCAGGTTAGACTAAATGAAATTCCACGAAGTAGAAATGAAGTTTATCAGCTTGGTTTCCGTTTGGCGAAGCAAATGAATATCGCGGCTCCAATCGCTATTGATTATCCAGGTTTTTGGCTTGGAAATTACGCCGATTTTATTGCAGATACATTAGAGTATAGCAAATACCTGGAGCAGCATAAAATGCAAGCCATGCAAGTAGCTAAACAATCTGAGGTGTTCAAAAAAAATACAGTTAGAGAAAACCTGTTGACTATCAATAGTTGGGAGTGGATTAAGACCAATCATGATTATTACAACAATGTTGCTATTGATGTTAGAGACGAAAAGGGAGTCATGTTTAACTATCAGGAAATGGAAACTGAAATCGATGATCAGCCTTATTTCATGCGGTCCTTTGACTTCAATAACATCGGCATAGAGTTGGTTGCCGAGTGGTATAAACGCAACTTATTCATCTATCGCAATCTATTGGATCAAACAGAGCAAGGTGATCGAATCCTGGTGATTTACGGGGGCGGTCATATCAGATATTTACATCAATTATTGAGTGATAATCCTGATGTTGTATTGGTGAAACCTCAGAATTATTTGAAATAAAATGCATTATCATATGAAAAATCTTGTCCCGATAATCATACTATATTGGATGGTATCAGCGTGCAGTCAACAGGCAGATATAATCACATCAAATGATCTTCAGCGACTTAGGTATCTCAAGGAGGTAGAATGGCCCAAAGCCTACAGAGAACAGGATGCAGTACTATTGGATCGAATTCTCAGAGAGGACTTTCAGCTCATTGATCAAGCAGGTGGTCGGTATTCCAAAGCAGATGAAATCTCGTGGATCAAAGAGCATGCTATGGAGCATGATTCCTTCTATTATGAAATTAAAAGGTTGGATGTTTACCCCAATGGGACCGCAGTTGTGGCTGGTACAGGCCATATCTTCAATGACACAACGTATGCTATATATGAGTCAAGCAATGTACTTATAAAAGAAAACGATGAGTGGAAAGCAATCCTATCACAGGTCTCTGGTTATAAGGAAATCAATTAATCGATTATGAAACGGACAATTCTAACTCTCACGGTTTTGGCCGGTTGTCTGTCACTGCTTGCCCAATCCCGATTAATCAAATTAATTGAAAATGAGGGAAAGGACTTGACCATTGATGGCCTGGACCAACCGATCCACAAGGTTGCTATTCTGAATGAAATGCTCTGGGTCACAGACTATGGCAATGGAAACGTATTTAAAAGCGCTGACAATGGTGAGACCTTTAAGAAAGTAGCTACACTTGGGTCAGAATATTTTGAATCAATCCAGTTTTTAGATGAAGAGATTGGTTTTGTTTCAGGAGATTATGGCTTTGTGTATAAAACCCTGGATGGTGGAGAGACATGGGTTGATGTCAGTCCACCAGTTGAAAACAGATTATTGGAGCGTTTCCGAAATGATTCTACTAAAAATCAGACTCCAGACGGAAATTTTGCAGCTTACTATTCGATGCATTTTATCAATGCTTCGCAAGGATATGTTTCTGGTTTTGCTTACAATCCAAAATTGGGATTTAGAGACTCATTCAAACGCTTGTTTTTTTCCACTCAAGACGGTGGAGCCAATTGGAAATTAGAGGACGCTGAGGGTCAAAAGCAGATGATTCAATTAGCTATAGACAATCTGGGGAATCCTTTTACTTCAATCGAGAATGAATATTTTCTTCCAAAACAAATTAGTTGGACTGTCAAGAAAAATCGAAAGGCGGATATTCTGATCAAACAGGATTATTTGAAGGGTACTATTGATACAGTATATCTTGAAAGCATCTCGTTTGAAAAGAGAATGCTCCGAAATATCACCTTTATATCCGAGGACATTGGTTTTGTGTTTGGAGGTTCACTAGATCCTGATAATGAGTTAGCGATTATTTACAGCACTTCTGATGGAGGTAAGAGCTGGAAGTTTTATCCATCCAAACTACCACACATTCATGTGGCTGGAGCCAATAAGGACCACCTGTTCCTTTTTGGGAAGGAAAGTTTTATGAAACGGGTCCCAATTTCCAACTTGATAAAAATCCTTGTTGATGAAGAGTAGCATAAAAAAGTAGTAAACACCGTCTCAAAATCGATTGAACTTAAACAAATAAAAAATGGAAACAATATTGACATTACATCCTGAGGGGAAACAGGGAGTCAACATATCCAGGAGCAAATACGAAACCATTAGAGAGTTTATTCTGAAGACATTGAAGGAGGCTGGCGAACTAAGTTTTGCAGACCTGGATGATTTGGCCGTGGACTCACTTTCTGAAACATTTGATGGTAAAGTGACCTGGTATATAGTTACTGTAAAACTGGACCTGGAGGCACGAGGTGAAATTGAGCGAGTAAAGGGTAAAAAAACTCAGCATTTGAGATTGAAAGTGTAATCAATGCCTATCCTAAACTGTTACCTGACACATGGTAATATATCCAATGAATCGTGGGACCAGTTGATTCGAATGTGGGCAGAAAGGATCCGTGTTGATTCTAGTGATATATGTATACATGTGTTCACAGATTTTAGAAACTTCGGAGCTCAATATCAGCTCAAAGTAGAACTCTTTTTGCCCTCTATTTGGTCGCAAGAGGCGACAGAAACTATCCAGAATACTTTTTTAACACTTGTGGAAGAAGTGTTGAAAATTCAGCAGGATGACACTTTTTTGATGACTCAGCTCATCCATTCAGGACTTGTATTTGACAGAGGAAAACAGGAAGTGTGGTGAGAGTTGGTAAATATCCCCTAAGAAACAGATGATCCCATGAAATTCAACTCAGATAAAATTATCAGCTATTCAGCCTTCATTGTGAGCGTGGGAACGTTGATGGTCTTGATATATCAGTCGAAGCTGATGAGAGAGCACGAGGAGAAGTCGATCTTTCCAAAAGTGGAGCTTTGGCACAACCCAGGTACCCAAGTGTATGATATCAGTGTGATCAACAAGGGTGTTGGTCCAGCGATTATCGAGAATGTGGTGATCAGGCAAGGGTCCAAAGTTTTTGAGGTTGAACCATTGCTATTCGTAAGGCAATACCTGGACTCCTTAACCAAAGAACAGTTGGTATTAGGTGGAGAAAGTCTCTATCCTGGAGTGATTTTGACACCCAATGAACAATCTTATCTCTTTAGACTCAAGCGAACAGAAGAAAGTAACGCGTTGATTAACTCATTTGCAACTCGAGAAACCAGCATTGAGATTTATTACTCATCCATTTATGGAGATCAGTGGAGTATAGGCGGCATTGGGCAATTACCCAAAGTGGAGGAATCGAAACCGTTTATCTATCGACAGTTGATGGATGAGAAGTGAGAATTCCTACATATGTTGGGTTAACTCAATTGTTGGATTTATTCGCCCCATATCGTCAACTACTGCTCGAAGGATTTTCGATAGTTTAGCTCCCTGTCTTTTAGAACATCGCAAACAACCATTGATTACAAAAAGTTCTCAAAAAGTGTTGTTAAAATGTTTTATTTGAATTCAGTGTTTTAACTCTATGATAATGATTCATTCAATGTTAGAGTACAGTGTTTGGTTATATTTGTCTTTACAGAAATAAACAAAAGTATGTTCAACCTTAAATCCGGTTGGTCCTAACCATTCTGTTGCGTTACAGGAGAAAAGGACACGAAATCATTTGTTCACCAAAACTCTTGTAACATGGAAAGTTTATCCACGATTTTGTCGGCTATTACCGGTCTTATTGGGAAGAAGCATTTTAAATCCTTTCTTCTACTTAGTACAATTGTCATTTTATTGTTACTGTCCACTCCAAATTCGATCTCTGGGAATGTTACACCTTCACCACTTGAGAATTACGCTTTTGCATTAATCAAGGATGAAATAGTGTCTTTGAAGAAAGAAAAAGCAGATATGGAAGTTAAAGTAAAAAACATAGAATTTGACTTTGAACATGAGCAAAAGTCAAATTCCTTACTTATACAAGATATTTCTCGGTTGAAAACAGAGTTGGCCAGAACCAATTTAAAACTAGAAAAGGAACTGAGTAAAATGAATTATTTCTTAAAGTATGGAGCAGATCCTGAGATGAGATTAATTCTTGAAAATGAGATAAAAATACTTGAGCGAGATAATAGGAATCTTATGAATGAACTGGATAGTGCTTCTAGTGAAAATACAAAACTTAGAAATGACATTTGCATCTTGAAGAAGGAAGTGGAAAATCTTCAATATGGAGCCAAGAACCTGGATATGGCATGGAAGTATTGGGAAGCTTATAACAATATGGGTATTACAACTCGGAAAAAGGTGAAGCTTGAAGCACTTCGCAATGCAAAACAGTACGCAGAAGCAGCAAAGGTTTTAAATGCTCCCGGAGGCAGTAAAATTTATTCTCGCATAAATTCCGAAATAGCACGTATTAATTAGTTTGAAAAACAAAAGCCTGATAACCAATGAGTTATCAGGCTTAAGTGTACCTCGGGCGTGAGGCTACGCGCCCCGCTATGAACCCGACGACCTTTTACGGTCGTGCTCAAATTTCTATATAACAAAAAAGGTGACTCATTTCTGAATCACCTTTCTGTACCTCGGGCGGGACTTGAACCCGCACGACCTTTAAGGGTCACAGGATTTTAAGTCCTGCGTGTCTACCAATTCCACCACCGAGGCTTCATCTAACGTGTAGATGTGACTATTTGGTAGTCATTTCTTTAGTGCTTTAGGCTACTTTCTAGCCTTGCATTCAAAAAATAAAAGCCGCTGTTGTGCGGCTCTTTTTTATCGAGCGGGAGACGGGATTCGAACCCGCGACCCCAACCTTGGCAAGGTTGTGCTCTACCAGCTGAGCTACTCTCGCTTGTGTTTTTTGAGTGTGCTCTACCTCCCGATAGTTATCGGGAGAGCTACTCTCGCTTATCCCTCTCGTTCTAAGGGACTGCAAATTTAAATGAACACTTGAATTTTGCAATGACTACCAAAGAAATTTTTACTTTTTTATAAAGGAATTCAATCAAACTCGCATTCACATCACTTGCCACGCATGAAAAGTGCCAATCGAACCAGGCGATTACGCTTCAAACTTGTCAATGCAAGCATGAGTAAAACAAGACCTATAATGTAGTATAGGTTGTTGGTCTCTCCGTCAACCTCTGCAACATTGGCTTGCAAAGAGGCCTTATTCCTGATTGTACTAGTAAACTCATTTTCATCAGACAAAACCACATGGTCAACTGATTTGAATGCCGGAATTCTTAAAAGATTTTGTTGATGTTTGTTTTCAGCCAAACAACTTATCGAAACTGTCAGCTCTTCTGGAAATTCAGAGGTTTTGGCTAGCACAAACTTCACATCTGTTTGATGACTTCCTAAGCGGACGCCTCCTTCACCAAGCGCCCAGTTGCTTCCATCAGCTCGGGTGATTTCAATATGGCTTTTGACATATTCGGCGATGGCTTGTTTATAGCTGTTACTATTTTCAGCTACGATGCCGGGATGCACTTTTTCTACTGCTGCATGTAAGCCAGATTGAGCGAAAGAGCCTTCGATAATCCAGACGTGCTCTAGTTGTCGGATGTTGAACGAAGCAATTGCAGGGTTATGTGCTTTAGTTTGAAAAGCCACAATTACCAGTACTATATAGATTGTTAGATGTTTCAAAGCATTGAGAGTCTAATAGGTAGGTGTGGAAACTCCACACCTACAAGGTTCTTAATTATTGTATTTTGAATGGATCAGCTACTGCAGCTCCTTTGATACATGGAGGCATGTTAGGCGCTTCCGTTTTGCTAGCATGGTAATGGTATACTCCATTTGGATATTCATCCGTGCTGGCAAAGTGTCCGTTACAAGCATCAAGGTCGGATGGTTCACTTCCATCACTGTCAGCATAAGCGTAGATTGGATATCCATCTTTTGCATACCCAGATAGAGCACCAGCATCTTGTGAAATGTTCGTACAAGAAATTTCCGTGATTTGATAGGCATTCAAAACCTCATTGACTGATTGCGGAATGAAGTGCCAGTGGTAATAACCAGATGGATCATGGTGTCCACCACATGGATCAAGAGATGGAATGTTCCCGTTACCCATTTGTCCAGTAGTTACCGATGGTGGATCACCATTCATTGGGATTCCATCAAGCGATACTCCGATCAACTCTACACTCTCAATTTGATTAGGGGTACTTAAATCCTCAGGGATTGCAGGTATGGTAAATTTCAGGATAAGGTTATCATCGATCGCTGGTTCCAGACAATAGTCAAAATTTTGATTGTCTTGCTGACTGAAGTCACTAATCCGGATATTTCCTTGATCGTCAATGATGTCGTATCCATCATTTTCCATGGCCTCAAAAAGTTCTCTTTTCATAACCTGAAATCCTGGATTGGTTTGTCCATCATAGATTCCCATTCCTCCCACATCATTAATTGTCTCTGGACAAAACGGACCATCATCATTCACCCCGTTGGCGATAAATATGAGTTCATAACATTTAGTACTCGACCCATTCTCCAGGGTGCAGTCTATCAGTTTAGCTTCAACAGTGAAATTGTTAGAATTAAACCAAGTCGGATCAAGCGTATATTCAGTTCCGGTAGATGCAGAGGTTTCGAAACTAAAAGTCGCCTCAGTGCTACCTCCATTGCCATCTTCGGCTATCACTCTACCATTATAAGTAGTACTTGCTGTCAGCGCGTCAAGTGTGTAGGTTGTCTCGGAGATGTTTTCTGCAATTAAATCCCCAGCCATTCTGATTACATAGGTCACATTGTCACCGTCTGGATCTTCTGAAGTGGACCAGCTTAGAGTAGCCCCATTTTCAGAAATTGCATTAACCGTTACAGTGAAGGATCCTGGATCCTGGTTTTCTGCAGCCAGGGTGGTGAAAGTATAGTTTGAGGATGACATTCCACCATTTCCATCATTGGCCTCGATGGTGCCAGCGTAAGAAGTTTCTGACTCCAGATTCTCCAATAGAAAACTCAGTTCGGACAGGTTCGAGGCTATCTCTTGATTTGCCAGGTATACGGTGTAAGTGATACCATCTCCATCACTATCGGTGGCCTCAGTCCATTTTAGTAGTGCTGAGTTGGATGTAATCTCAGATGCTTCAGCGGTAAAGCTTGTTGGGTTTTGATTACCATTGGTGACAAAGCTAAAGGACGCTTCAGCGGTTCCTCCTTTTCCATCGTTGGCGATGATTTTTCCAGAATAATTGGTGTCTTCGGTTAAGTTGGATAATTGATAAGAGGTACTGGTGAGGTCAGAATCAATGATGTCATCATTTATTTGTAATTCGTAACTCACTTCATCTCCATCGGGATCTATCGCGCCAGTCCAGGTAATGGTAGCCTGCGTTTTGGTGATATCAATTACTGAAGCGGAAAAAGCACCAGGATTTTCATTGGCTTCCTCCTGCGTGGGGTCATCTGTGCAGGCATAAAACCAACTGATGGTCAGTAGTAAGATAAGTTTGTTGCATTTCATCTCGTTCTCTTGTTTTCGGTTCTTAGAGAGAACGGCAAAGTGACTATTTACCCTACCTTATAAAAAAGGCTATTCTGAACCTTCCAATTCCGGATGATAGGTCTGGCTTACAGGAAGCGAGATTTTTACTTTCGAACCAACACCGGGTTTAGAAATAAAAGAAATGGTCCCATTGTGCTCCTGAACGATAGATTTTGCGATGGTTAAGCCAAGACCAGGATTGGAGTCTTTCGTTGTGAAGAATGGCTCAAACACTTTTTCATGTAAATCACTAGCAATGCCCTCACCATCATCAGAGATTTCTATGGCAATATTTTGATCATCCTTCCGGTAGTACCTGATGGTTATTTCACCACTCTCAGTAATTGCCTGGATGGCATTCAATAGGATATTGACCATCATTTGATTGATTTTGGCAGGATAGCATTCTATTGGTGGAATGTTTCCAAACATTCTATTGATGACAATCCGGAATCCGATCTCATTACCTAGTAAGGTCAAAGACGTCTCCACTTCCTTCTGCAGGTCGGTGAAAGAATAGAAGTTTTGTGAATCAGCTGTGAAAGAACCAAGACTTTTCACGATGCTTGTACTCTTGGTAGCACCATCAAAAATAGATTCAGCTAACATTCTGCTTTCGTCCATAATGGTTCGCACATCGTTTCCTCTTTCATTCAAGATTTCGGAAAGTTCATCCAAATTTCGAATGATGCATTCAGCACCACCGCGTATATAATTAAGTGGGTTGTTTAATTCATGTGCGATACCAGAAGTCAGATGACCCATTGATGCCAGCTTTTCTGATTGTATCAATTGGCCTTGTGCCGCCTTGAGATCATCAATGGTTTTAATCAGTTCTTTATTTCTTTTTTCTAGTTCTCTGGTTTTTTCGAGTACACGTTCCTCGAGTTCTTCCTTTTGCTCTGTCAAGACGTTGCTACGATACCTGTAAAAAGCAACAAGCCCGGAGATGATCAGGATGACAAATAGTATTCTGAACCATACAGCTTCATAAAAGGCAGCATGAATAGTAAGTTTATCACTCTTTGCAGAATTGCTCCAGGTACCATCATCAATTCTGGCTTGTACCTCAAATACATATTCTCCAGGGTCAAGGTTAGGATAATAGGTGCTGTTTTGTTCAGCAAAATTGATATACTCCCACTCTTCGCTAAGGCCAATAAGTCGAAAGCGATAGTTTAAAGATTCAATATCATAGTATGAGGTCGACCTGAAATGAAATCGCAAATTGTTGGTTTGGTAGGATAGGTTGTAATCGTCAATTTCTTTTTGGTTGACTTCAATGGATGTTATTTCAATATTAGGGATTGGTATGCTTGTCTCATCACTGGTATCTATTATGGAAATACCTTCGTCTGTACCTACCAATAGCGAACCATTCTTTGAGAACTGGAAAGCATTTCGATTGACTTCATTTCCAATGAGTCCATTTCCTTTATAGTAATGATAAGAACCTTCATCTCTAAAGTGCCAGACTCCTGAGCCTGTGCCTACCCAGAGTTCATTGTTTTGGTCGGAAGTCAGTGCGTACACAGGTGCATGTATTTTATACTCTGTTGGAACGATCTTTTCATTTTGAATGGTGTAAATACCAGAGGCGGTACCTAATAAAATTTGATTGTTATACTCCAGAGCTGTGTAAACATTGCTCATGTATATATCACTTCCAGTGTAAACTTTGTTTGTTGTCAGGTCTCGCACTCCATTTTCAGTAAGGAGCAAACGGTAATTTTCAGTAAAGAAGATCTTACGGATGGTGGAGTTATTAGGAGTGGTAGTAATCAATTGCCAATCGCTATTTACCCATTTATATAGATTGCCATAGTCAGAGCAGTATAAGGTGTCCATGAAGCTGCATAGATCAGAGGCTCCTTCCATTTGGACTTGCGAATCCAATTCCAAAATTCCTTTATTAGTAAACTTCCGAACACCTCTGGTATATGTAGTGAAATATATTTCTCCCTGATGTTTAATGATATCCATCACTCGCATTCTTTCTAAACCGGATGACAAAGGATATTTCCTAATCTTGCCATTCGGGTGAATGACACTCAGGCCAATGTTGGCGCCAAGGTAAAGCGTGCCATCTGAGTCTTGAAGAATGGATGACACTTCATTTTCGACAAGGCTTTCATCATTGTAATTGTAGATGGAAGAGTTTTTAACCCGAAAAGCCCCTCTTAAAGTAGCAACCCAGATGCTGCCTTCGTTATCGACTATGGCATCCATACAGGTGTGGTCTAGATTATAATAATCAGAGGTGATAGCACGGCTTGTATTGGTCTGGGGATTATACTGAATCAGTGGCGAATTCATACTGTAATAAATCTTTTGACCTTTTAGCAGGAGGTTGCTTTGATGGATATGACCGTAAGTATTACCAATATCGCCTTTAAGCAAGGAAACCATTTCACCTTTTTTGAGGTCGTAATAAGCTAGTTCACTCTCCAAAAGAAGATAACAGCGATCCTGTGTATCATCAATTGTTATGTTGAGAATATTATTCTGTTTTAGTAAAGGTTTGAATTGATTGTTTTCAACTAACAGGAGCCTTTTATTCGTGGCAATTAGCGTTTTTACTCCCCACGACACCAGATCCTTTATTTGTTCATTTTTATCAAAGTCTGAAAGCACAATTTCAATCCACTGCTCTTCGTGGTACCTGTAAATTTTATCCTGGCTGCCTAAGATTAAGTTGGTGGACCTAAAGTTTATTCCTTTTGCCAGAAGATAACTGAGCTTGTCATTTCCGGGTAATGGTAAAGAGCTCCACTGATCGTTTTTATATTTGAATAAGTGGGGTCCTTCAGAATTTGACCCAGTCATTATTAAGCTGGAATCGGATATAACTTCCATTTGGACACCACTTAGTCCCATAGGTACAATAGAACTATCCGCCTTAGTAGTCCAGTACAAGCCATCGAATTTACTTATACCATCTTGAGTTGCAATCCAGATTTCGCCATTAGGTATTTGTACTATTTTGGTAACTCGGTTAGACGCCATTCCCTTTTTATCCTTGTAGATAGATGCCACGAAGGATTGACCGTGACCCAAGACAGCAATGAATAGAATTGCTGCGGATAATAGAAATCGGTAGATTTTTTCGTTGATATTTCGGGTCATTGAGTGATAATTCACAAGATAAACCTATGTGAAATCCGACATAATTGATGAAAAAACGAAAAATAATTTTTTAAAAAACGTCTTAAAAACGCCAAAACAGATGATTTTTATCACATGGCAGGATTTTATATCTCTTTGGCAGGATTGATTAATAAATATATAGCATATTCGTAATGAAATTTTGACCGCCGCAAGATGAAATACTTAATCTGGTACAGTTCTAAAAGTGGTTGTTATAACCACGGGTCTGAAATGGACTATAAAGTCAATGCATCACTTACAGGAGAAGAACTTGAAGTGCTGTATGAATTGGATGAATCTGAGATAGGACTGGTTCAAAAAATTGTGGCGCAATTAAATAATGCTCGGAATGAATCTCCGGGCAGGTTTGCAAGTGCATAAAATAAAGCCCGTTGCAGAGCAGCGGTCTTGTCTATAGCTGGTTGGGGCCCCGACGTTTCGTCGGGGTTTTTTATTTTCCTATCATTTACAAGTCTAGAACCATACAGATTCTTACAATACTTTAGTTTTACTCTATGGAACGAACAGATATCGCGTTGTTGAGACTAGATATACTGGGGTTTTTAACATTTTTTTGAAACTCAGTTAGTTAAAATGCCGTCGATGTAATCGAAATTTACGTTTTGTTTAAAGACGGTTATTTTTGCAGCCGATTTAGAATTAATAATGAAACTATGGAGCAATTAGATCAGGATATTAAAAAAGAACACCAGGTCAAGATCAAACAAGTAATTGGAGAAGTTGGAAAAGTGGTTGTTGGTCAGGAGTATATGGTGAACAGATTATTAATTGGTCTATTTACTCAGGGACATATTTTATTGGAAGGAGTTCCTGGTCTTGCAAAGACGTTGACAGTAAATACACTTTCTGATGTATTGAAATTAGATTTCAAAAGGATACAGTTTACGCCGGATTTGCTACCTGCAGATTTAATCGGTACCATGATATACAATCAGCAGAAAGCTGACTTTGAGGTCAAAAAAGGGCCAATTTTCTCTAATTTGATTTTGGCGGATGAGGTAAACCGTTCTCCAGCTAAAGTTCAGTCGGCTCTGTTGGAAGCCATGCAGGAGAAAACAGTAACTATTGGGGAGACTACTTTCAAGCTAGATCGCCCGTTCCTTGTACTTGCAACTCAAAACCCGGTAGATCAGGAAGGTACTTATCCGCTTCCAGAAGCACAGGTTGACCGTTTCATGATGAAGGTTCATGTGGACTACCCATCCAAAGAAGATGAATTGGAAGTGATGCGAAGAATGTCCAATATGTCATTCAAGCAAGAAATCAATACGGTTCTTTCCAAAGAGGACATTTTCTCCATTAGAGAAGAGATTAATCAGGTGAGCCTTTCCGAGAGTCTGGAGAAATATATTATTGAATTGGTGTTTGCTACACGTAATCCAAAAGACTATGGTCTAACTGAGGAGGCACAATACATTCAGTTTGGAGCTTCACCAAGAGCGTCAATCAATCTCAATCTTGCTGCTAAGGCTGTGGCATTCTTCAATGAAAGAGACTATGTCTTACCTGAAGACATTAAAGAAATAGCGGACGATGTGATGAATCACAGAATACTTCTAAATTATGAGGCCGAAGCAGATGGCGTCACCACTCATGATATTATCAAAAGGATTCTGGGTAAAGTTCAGATATCTAAGTAAGACTCATTAAACTAAGATTAAGTTGGCAGCTTCCGGGCTGCTTTTTTATTGTTTACCATTTCTTAACAAACGTAACGGACAGTTAAAAAATGCAATATTAGTTTAATGATATGGTAACAGGTCTCGCTACACCAGTTAACATACTACACTCACCTTTGCATTCGTAATTGATTGAATCTATCAACAACTAGAAACGAATAAAAAGGTATTAAATCATGAGAAAATTTTTAGCAATGTCTTTGTTCCTATCAGGAGCACTTGTGTTCACATCATGTAGTGATGATGACGATGAACTAACTGATGCAGAAGTACAGCAAGCTGCTTTGGATGCGGTGAGTGCTTCAGTGGCTGCTACTGTATCAACTGACGCTAGCGCAACAGGTGCTGATGACACAGTATTCGGGTGGACGCTTACTAAAGGTGGTACTTACAACTCTTCGGCTACTGAAAGAGTAGAAGTAGAAGGTAACATTTCTGTGAGCGCAACCTGGACAAAAGACAAAATCTACCAATTGAATAAAAGAGTAACAGTACTTGACGGTGTTACTTTAACTATCGAAGCTGGTACAAGAATCGAAGGCAACTCTGAATTCTCTGGAGCTGATGCTTCAGTATTGATGATCGCTAGAGGTGGTAAACTAATAGCTGAAGGAACTGCAGATGAGCCAATCATTATGACTGCCACTGAAGATGATGGTACTTTGGTTGCTACCGATAAAGGTAAATGGGGTGGCCTTGTGGTATTAGGTAAAGCTTCTATTTCAGCTGAACAAGACGAAGTACAAATCGAAGGTGTAGATGCTAGTGATGTAAACGGTCTTTACGGTGGATCTTCAGACAATGACAATTCTGGAATCATCAAATACGTATCAATCAGACATGGTGGTGCAGTTATCGACGCTGCTGCTGGTGATGAGATCAATGGTCTTACATTAGGTGGTGTTGGTTCTGGAACTACTATCCAAAACGTTGAAATCTACGCTAACAGTGATGATGGAGTAGAGTTCTTTGGTGGTGCTGTGAATGTGACAAACATATTAGTTGCTCAAGTTGGTGATGACGCAATCGATATCGACCAGTCTTACAAAGGAAAAGTAACTAACTTCTATGTTACTGTAGATGAGGATTCTGATGAGGGTCTTGAAATCGACGGTAGAGAAGGTGATGCATTGGGTAGCTTCACTTTAGTAAACGGTACTATCGTAGCAGTAGCAGGTTCTGTTACTTGTGACTTCAAGTCTAAAGCACAAGGTTCTGTTACAAACCTTAATGCAAACGGTGGTAAAATCAAATTAGATGCTTCATTCGATGAGACTACATTTGAGTCAAAAGAAAACGCTGCTTCAAACGTGATTGATGGCAAGCTTACTTTCACTACAGTAAACGCTACATTCGAAGTTTACACTGACGATCTTCCAGCGTTAGAAGAGTAAAAATATTTTCTAAGTAGAATTTTTCATATTGAAGCACCTGCTCTTGAGTAGGTGCTTTTTTATTTACTGTAAACTCAATGTGACATTTATTAACCGTATGTTAATAGATCGGGCCTCCCAAAGATAATTTCATAATTAAAGGATAAAGATTTCTTTCGTGATTGTGAATTCTGCTAAATCTAATTTTGCACAAATTTTTATTTGAAGATGAGAAAAACGGTATTAACATTAATCGTGGCGATAGCTGCTGTCCATGCCTTTGCGCAGGAGGGCTTTATCCGAGGGAAGGTAATTGAGGATGCCACGGGAGAACCATTATTTGGTGCGACCATCGTAAAACAAGGTACTATCACTGGTACCTCTACTGATTTTGACGGAAACTATTCTTTGAAGCTTCCGGTAGGTACACACAACATTGTATTCCAGTCTGTTTCATTCCAGTCCATAGTACTAGAAGGAGTTGAGGTAAAGGCCGATGAGCCAACTATTCTGGATGTGGTAATGAAAGAAGATGTGCAACAGCTTGGAGAAGTTGTGGTTACAGCTACAGTTACTAAGGACAATGATATTGGGGTAATGCTAGTGCAAAAGAAATCTGTCAACACCCTTGATGGGATTTCTTCATCTACCTTTAGAAAAGTGGGTGATAGCAATCTATCATCTGCAATGAAGCGAGTTACTGGTGTTTCTGTTCAGGGAGATAAATATGTTTATGTAAGAGGTTTGGGTGATAGATACACAAAGACATCTGTAAACGGTATGGTAATACCAGGTCTTGACCCTGATAGAAATGACGTTCAAATTGATATTTTCCCTACAGGAATTCTTGAGAACGTATTGGTGTATAAGACTTTCACTCCTGATCTGCCAGGATCTTTTACTGGAGGCTTAATCGATATTCAAACTAAGGCATTCCCTGAAAAGAAAAGCACTTCTATTTCTATGAGCATGGGTTATAACCCTGCTATGCATTTCAATTCTAACAGTCTTTCTTACAAAGGATCTTCGACAGACTGGTTGGGTTTCGATAATGGCTCTAGAGACTTGCCTGTTGCGGCTAATACCAGATTGAATGAAGACAATGCGACAACTACATTGTTTGATCCAACACTTGGAGCAGAAAGAGGTAGTAACTTCATGAATAGTAGCTTGTCTTTCTCTCACAGAAACCAAGTAATCGGAAAGAAACTTACCTGGGGATACAATGCACTATTTACCTACAGAAATAGAAACAGTTACTTCCAGGATTTTGAAAGAAGACAATACGAGCGAAATGCCATTGGTAGTGATCTAGGACTTGTGAGAGATTATACTGCTAAAGGAGACCTTGCTAACAATGAAGTGTTGTGGAGTGGTCTTGCATCCATTGCAGCTAAATCTGCCAATACTACCATCGGAACTACTTTCCTAAATATTCAGAATGGAGTTTCTACATCTGTTAAAAGAACAAGAAGAAATACATCTTTGAACAACCCAACTTTCTTGTATAATGATATTCTGACTTATACTGAAAGAAACATGTTCAACAACATTACTTATGGTAAACATCAGATTGGTGATGTTCGATTGAACTGGACAAACTCATTCATCTTGTCAAGTCAATATGAGCCAGATTATCGTGAGACTGCAATCAATGAAGATGATGATCAATTAGGTTTCAGAAATGGAGGTTTGATCAATAGATTCTGGAGAGAATTGTCTGAAGTGAACGAGAACCTTAAAGTTGACCTGGAGTACGAGGCTAATGAAAGTAACAAATTGAAATTTGGAGGTTTTGCTTCTTTCAGAAATAGAGAGTTTAATGTTTATAACTACTCTTACAGCAACCTTTCGGCCAGCAACGTAAACTCATCGGATCCAAATGATTTGGAGCAATTCATCATTAGTGATAGCAACCCAACTGGTCTTTATATTCAAAACGCTACAGATGAGAGTAATGCTTACGAAGGTGGCCAGACATTATTTGCTGCATATGCAATGAATGAAATGAGAATCGGAGAAAGATTGAAGTCTGTCTACGGCATGAGAATGGAGAGCGTGAAAATGACCTATTCAGGAATAGTTGAAAATGAAAACGGTATTGAAGTACCAGTGACTGATCAGGAGACATTGAATGAAACTAACTTCCTGCCTTCATTGAGTTTAATCTATTCATTGTCTGAGACAATGAACTTGAGAGGATCTTTCACCAAGACATTGGCTCGTCCATCTTTCCGCGAAAAATCTGAAGCATTCATTGTGGATCCAATCACAGGAATTTGGTTTATCGGCAACATCGATACCAAACAAGCTGAAATTCTAAACTATGATTTGAGATGGGAAAACTTCTTCAAACCAGGTGAAAAAATTGCAGCGTCTCTATTCTTCAAGGATTTCACCAATCACATTGCTATTGTAGCATTTGAAGTTGCTCCTAATCAGGTGACTCCAAGAAACGTGGGAAGTGCATTTGCCTATGGTGCCGAGTTGGAAGGTATTAAAAACATTTTCAATACTCCATTCGGTATTTTGTCTGTTGGAGGAAACTTCACATACACTATATCTAGAGTAGACAGATCAACTGTTACGGTTAGTGAAACAGGCCAAAATGAATATCAGAGTGAAGTGAACTTTAAAGGCACTGAGGATGGAGTAGAGAAATATAGAAACATGAGTATGCAAGCTCCTTTCTCTATCAATGGTAACTTAAGTTTTGAAACTACAGAGCAAGACTGGTCTGCTAACTTGTCTTACAATGTTCAGGGAGAAACACTTACCTACGTGAGCGCCTCTATTGTTCCGGAAGTATATACAAAGCCTTTCCACAGTTTGAACTTTAAGGCGTCACGTAATTTTGGACTTGATCAAAATCAGTCTTTAAGTCTAAGAATTCAAAATATTTTGAATGACAATAATGAGCTCATCTATCGTACAGAATCAGATTCAGAATTGTTCTCATTGAGAAAACCAGGCACAACTTTTACAGTGTCTTACAGCTATTCATTTTAAATTCTCATCTTCATTACATTTAAAATGAATTAAGGCCCGATTTATCGGGCCTTTCTTTTTTAGTACGCGTTGTTAATCTCTGCTATGCTGTCCTTGATTGCTTCTATCTCGGATTCCAGCTTTTGCAGTTCGGTGAGGTGCTTTTGTTTGGAACTACCGCTCGACTTGGCAACACGCTTACTTATGACAGCCGCCCGCTTTTCCAGGCTTTGTAGTTGCTCTTCTAACTCACCTACAAAATAGTTTACTTTAAACGTTTGTAGGATCACCTTCACCTGACTTAAATAGGCATTTGTTTTTTCTTTGGGAATGCCTTTTTCATCAAGGGTTAAAAAGAAACTGCTTCCTTTTTTATTGGCCAAGGACTTACTTAGTAGGACAAGATCCACATTACCACTATTGAGATGACTAGGGATGGTTACTTGATAGTAACCTTTCATGTTTAGTGGTCTCCCAAAATCCCGACTATAGTACCACCAGGCTTTCTCTAATTTTTTTGCGGAGATATCGAATCTTGTTATATAACCTTCTCTAGCCAGACCATCTATTGTCAATTTAGTTTGGTCAATACGAGAATCGAAATCTTGTGCATAAGCATTGATTGCAAAAAATGTTACATAAAAAAAGAGGATTCGTCTACTCATAAGTTATCTCTAATGTATGGCAAAAATAATAATCACTGGAGGAACAGGACTTGTTGGAAGTTATCTCAGCAAAATGCTCTCCAATAATAGTCACGAAGTAATTCATTTAAGCAGAACGCCGGATTCATCAGCAGAGTATCCCACCTTCGAGTGGAATATTAAATCCGGATATATTGACCCTAAAGCGTTTGATGGCGTGGATCATGTGATCCATCTTGCTGGTGCTGGGGTTGCAGATAAGAAATGGACTTCCTCCAGAAAAAAAGAAATCATCGATAGTCGGGTAGAGTCAATAAAACTTCTGAAGTCTCATATAGAGAAACATCAGGTCAAATTGAAGTCATTCATTAGTGCTAGTGCCATCGGTTATTATGGAATGGATACAGGAGAAACTAGATTGACAGAAGACTCGGAGCCTGGAGAGGACTTCCTGGCACACGTGGTGAAGCTGTGGGAAGCTGAAGCAGATTCTTTAACAGAGCTAACAAAAGTGGCTAAGGTTCGGATTGGTGTTGTTTTGGCAAAAGAGGGCGGCGCATTGAAAGAAATCGCCAAGCCTGTAAAGCTATTTGTTGGTGCACCACTAGGTTCTGGAGATCAGTACATGAGCTGGATTCATATGTATGATCTCTGTGCTATTTTCAGACACATACTGGAAAATAAATTGGAAGGAACATACAACGCAACTGCTCCAAATCCCGTAACAAATGAGGCATTAACCAGATCGCTGGCCAAAGCATTGAAAAAACCGTTGATTTTACCAAACGTCCCATCCTTTGTTATGAGATCCTTATTGGGTGAAATGGCTCTAATGGTTTTAGGAGGCAACTACGTGCTCTCAGATAAAATTCAGTCCACAGGCTTTAAGTTTAAGTTTACCCAGGTTGATGCTGCGGTTAAGGATATCCATGGGTGATTATCTAATCAGATAAAGGGATTATCTTGATACCAACATTATTAACCTTAATACATTTTTATGTCAGAAAAACATGTGAACAATCAGGAGGAGGAGAAAATCATTGAAGCTTTTAAAGACAAAGATTGGAACGAAATCAAGAGCTCTGACTCATGGGCTATTTTCAAGATCATGTCGGAATTTGTCGATGGGTTCGAAAAACTAGCCAAAATTGGACCTTGCGTATCTATTTTTGGTTCTGCCAGAACTAAGGAAGATCATAAATATTTCAAAATGGCTGAAGACATAGCAGCTAGATTGGTACGTTCAGGATATGGTGTGATTACTGGTGGTGGTCCCGGTATTATGGAAGCTGGTAACCGCGGTGCGCATAAGCAGGGTGGGAAATCAGTGGGATTAAACATCGATTTACCATTCGAACAACACAATAACATTTATATAGATCGAGACAAACTCATTAATTTTGACTACTTCTTTGTGAGAAAGGTAATGTTCGTCAAGTATTCCCAGGGATTCATTGTGATGCCGGGAGGATTTGGAACATTGGATGAGCTTTTTGAAGCAATCACTTTAATCCAAACCAAGAAAATCGGCCAATTCCCGATTGTATTGGTTGGTAAGGAATATTGGGGAGGATTGTTTGACTGGGTGAAGAATGTCTTACTTACTGAGAAGAACATAAATGAAGTGGACCTTGAACTTTTCAAGTTAGTAGATACCGCTGAGGAAGCCGTGCATGAAATTGATGACTTCTACAGCAAATATCTATTGAGTCCAAACTTCTAACAGGACGATAAAGCAAAGAATGACAGTGGCAAATGCGGAGGTGAGTCGCAAAAGCGAATCAGTAGAAAAACAGCAATCCATAGAAATATTTGGTGCCAGAGAGCATAACCTCAAAGAGGTTAACCTAACTATTCCACGAAACCAGCTGGTAGTAATTACTGGTATTAGTGGTAGTGGTAAATCTTCACTGGCTTTCGATACCATCTACGCCGAGGGGCAGCGAAGGTATATGGAGAGCTTTTCCGCTTATGCCCGTGCATTCATAGGAGATATGGAGCGACCGGATGTAGACAAGATCAATGGTCTTAGTCCGGTTATTTCTATTGAGCAAAAGACTACTTCTAGAAACCCACGCTCTACAGTAGGTACCGTCACTGAAATTTATGACTTTTTAAGATTACTGTATGCCAGAGCTGGAGAAGCTTATTCTTACATCTCTGGTAACAAAATGGTCAAGCAGTCCGAAGACCAAATCCTTGAACACATTCTGAAGACCTATGACGGTCAAAAATTGATTGTTCTTGCTCCTGTGGTGAAAGGTAGAAAAGGGCATTATAGAGAATTATTTGTTCAAATCAGAAAGCTTGGGTTCACCAAAGTACGAGTGAATGGTGAAATCCAGGAGCTAGTGCCTAAAATGCAGGTTGACCGATACAAGACGCACGACATTGAGATTGTGGTTGATCGAATCATTGTCAAAGAATCCGACGAAAAGCGAATCAGACAATCCATTCAAGCGGCATTCAAGCATGCCAATGGTATTTTGATGGTACAGGATCAGGAAGGTGAGATTGCACATTTCTCTAAATACTTAATGGACCCAGAGTCTGGATTGTCATATGATGAGCCTGCTCCAAACACCTTCTCTTTCAATAGTCCATATGGAGCGTGTCAGACCTGTAATGGTCTTGGTGTTATTGAAGAGATATCGAGAGATTCGGTAATTCCAGACCCAAATCTTTCCATCAGTAGAGGAGGTATTGCCCCACTTGGCGAATATCGAGATATATGGATATTCAAGAAAGTTGAAGCCATTCTCAAAAGAAATAAGGTTAATCTGACCACTCCTATCAAAGACATTCCGGATAAAATCATGGATGTTTTATTGTACGGAGATGAAGTGCCTGTTGCCGTAAGTTCTGTGAAATATCCGGGAACCGATTGGAACACCAAGTTTGAAGGGATCATTAAGTTTCTGGAGAAACAAAAAGATGCTGGAAGCGATAAGATCCGTCAATGGGTGGAAGAGTTTACCGATGTGGCGACATGTCCTGAGTGTAATGGATATAGACTAAAAAAGGAGTCTTTGCACTTCAAAATAGCTGAAACTCATATCGGAGAATTAGCAGAATTGAACATCAACAAATTGGCTGAATGGTTTGATGGTGTGGAGGATCGAATGAATGAGCGTCAAAATGTGATAGCCGCTGAGGTGCTTAAAGAAATTCGCAAGCGAATCGGCTTCTTGTTAGATGTAGGATTGAACTATCTGAGTCTAAACAGACCATTAAGAACACTATCGGGTGGTGAAGCACAACGTATTCGTTTGGCTACTCAGATTGGTACCCAGTTAGTCAACGTCCTTTACATTCTCGATGAGCCAAGTATCGGATTGCATCAGCGTGACAATGTGAAGTTGATTCAGGCACTAAAAGACTTACGTGATCTTGGGAATACGGTCATTGTAGTAGAGCATGATAAAGATATGATGCTGGAGTCTGATTTCATCGTGGACATTGGACCAGGTGCTGGACGTCATGGTGGTCATATCATGGCAGCCGAAAAACCTAATGATTTTATTAAGAACAAGTCACTAACTTCCGACTACCTCACAGGAAAACTTCAAATTGAAGTACCAAAGGAACGCCGGAAAGGAAATGGTGACTATTTGGAATTAAAAGGCGCAACTGGTCACAACCTAAAAGGGGTTGATTTGAAATTACCTCTTGGTGCTTTGACCTGCGTTACTGGTGTTTCGGGTAGTGGTAAGTCTTCTTTAATACATGAAACCCTATATCCAATCTTGCGAAAGCATTTTTACAAGTCTAGAGCAGAGGCTCTTCCTTATAAGAAGCTAACGGGTCTAGACCTGATTGATAAGGTTATTGAGGTAGATCAGTCTCCGATCGGCCGTACACCTCGATCCAATCCAGCAACTTACACTGGGGTTTTCACCGATATTAGAGCACTATTTTCTGAGCTGCCGGAAGCTAAAATCAGAGGCTATAAACCTGGCAGGTTCTCATTCAACGTAAAAGGCGGGCGTTGCGAAACATGTCAAGGGGGCGGTATGCGTGTGATCGAGATGGACTTTCTTCCCGATGTGCATGTGCCTTGTGAAACCTGTAAAGGCAAGCGATACAACCGAGAAACCCTGGAAGTAAGATTTAAAGGGAAGTCTATCTCTGATGTGCTGGACATGACTGTGGAGCAAGCAGTAGAATTTTTCGAACACCAACCTAAAATTCTAAAGAAGATTGAGACACTCAATGAGGTAGGACTAGGGTATATCTCATTGGGACAACATGCTACAACACTATCTGGAGGTGAAGCGCAGAGAGTAAAGTTGGCGACAGAGTTGTCTAAACGTGATACAGGACAGACATTCTACATTCTGGATGAACCAACTACTGGTCTGCATTTTCAGGATATCCAACACTTGTTGGAAGTAGTGCAGAAGCTGGTAAGTAAAGGGAATACGGTGCTGATTATAGAACATAACCTGGATGTGATTAAGGTAGCAGATCATATTGTGGATCTGGGTCCTGAAGGTGGAGAAGGTGGTGGACAAATCATTGCCACAGGTACACCGGAAGAGGTTGCCAAAGTGAAAGCCAGTCACACCGCGAAATTCCTCGTTGAGGAGCTGAAATAGCCTTTTAACGAATATTTTGATTCATCTTTACGGGCATTCAGAATAATTTAGTTTTTTTGGAGGTAAGGACTGAATGAATAAAAGGCTAATATATTGGGTGTGTCAAATTGGTGGTTGGTCACTTTATGGTGTTCTACAACTCGCCTTATATGCTAGCGCACGGCAGACTCCAGGGCTTGATACTGTCCATATTCTTGGGGAGTTTACCCAAATGGGATTTTATTTACTCTCCACTCATTTCCTTCGATACATTTTAGTTCGCTTTGGTTGGTTAAACTACAGCATTGCTCGCCTTACACCACGGATTCTTTCCTTCATCCTGTTGTTGAGTTCGCTGAACTTCTCGGTGCTGTTGCTATATGCATACTTTGCTGGAGAGTTAACAGTCAATGATTTTCTGATAAAGACTGTAGTTTTCAACATTTTAGGGACTGCAGTAGTTTACATTTTGTGGAGCATGATCTACTTGACATTCCACTATTTTGAGCGTTACAATAAATCGTTGAAGTATGAGGCTGCGGCAAAAGAGATTGAACTTAGAAACTTAAGATCACAACTCAATCCCCATTTTATTTTCAACGCTCTCAATAGTATCCGAGCTCTGGTAGATGAAGATCCGATTAAGTCGAAAAGCGCCATTACGCAACTATCTAATATTTTGAGAAACTCGTTAACCATAGATCGGCAGCGATTGGTAACATTCTCGGAAGAAATGGAAATGGTTAAGGATTATCTGGCACTTGAAACTATTCGCTATGAAGAGCGTTTGAAGACAAAGTTCGATATCGATAATGTTTCACTAGACTATTTAATACCACCTTTGATGATACAGACGCTAGTGGAGAATGGTATCAAACATGGTATTTCTACTTTGCGTAATGGCGGAGTAATAGAAATTCATTCAAAGGTGGAGAGTGATAGGTTGCTAATACAGATTCGAAATGCCGGTCAGTATCTAAATGGAAAAGTTTCCACGGGCACGGGTTTCGGGTTGAGTAATACACGGAAAAGACTGGAATTGATTTATGGAGATCAGGCCACCTTCCGAATTGTGAATGAGAATAAAAAAACAGTACTAACAGAAGTAGTTTTACCGAAGACTTTATGAAGACATTAATTGTTGACGATGAACGCCTTGCTCGAAAAGAGCTCATGTCATTACTAGAACCACACAAAAAAATTGAGGTAATCGGAGAAGCTACAGATGTGGATGACGCAATTGAGAAAATCAATGAGCTCAATCCCGATCTTATTTTCCTTGACATCCAAATGCCTGGCAAAACTGGTTTCGATTTGTTGGAGGAGCTAGACAATGTCCCAAAGGTGATTTTTACAACCGCCTACGATGAATTTGCGTTGAAAGCTTTTGAAGTCAATGCCCTGGACTACTTGTTGAAACCAATTCAACCCGAACGACTAGAAGAAGCAATAGCCAAATTGAAAGTAGAAGAGCAAAAAATATCTAAAGCATCAGATCGCAAATCTCTTGGTAAAGAGGATCAGGTCTTTGTTAAAGATGGAGACAAATGTTGGTTTGTGAAACTAGCAGATGTTCGCTTGTTCGAATCAGATGGTAATTACATCAAAGTCTATTTTGGCACCAACAAACCAATGATTCATAAGTCACTCAATGCATTGGACGAGCGTTTGGATGATCGTACCTTCTTCAGAGCAAGCAGAAAGCACATTATCAATTTAGGATGGGTAGAAAATATTGATACCTGGTTTAATGGAGGATTGTTGGTACAACTAAAAGGTGGCGAGAAAATTGAAGTGAGTCGTAGACAAGCAGCCCGCTTCAAAGAAAAAATGTCCCTCTAATTCTGTATAACTTCTAAAAACTCTTTTTCTACTTGCCAGTCTTTAGATAAGTTGATCATGGCAGTGGTTTCCATTTCGGTGACGTACCCCTTCTGATGGTTTTCTTCCCAGGCATCTTTTAGGTGCTTGAGCTTCTCATCATTGGAAAACTTAATAATGGTTTTAGCAAAAAAATCTCTTGATCGCTCAAAAGCAGATAAATAATCTTCAGAGATGAAATGATTGGCCCAATCCAACTCATCCTGACTTTGTAGTTTGTCTGCTGCGTTTTCTAATATCTCTCGTTCATCATCATCCAATCCATGGTAATGAAGGATGAGTGATTTGAGTAGCATAACCGCCTTTTTTTGTTCTTTATCCATTAATCCTCGGTGGTTCACTGTTAAAAGTAAGAATTCTAATCGTGATAAAACAACCTCCAGGTTATTTCATCTGCAATCATGAAGCCTTTTGAGGTAAGTTTCAAAACATTTTCGTCTAACTCAATGAGTTCCTCGGCGAGCCATGGATCAAACAGGTATTTATAATCCTGCTTCAGATTCACTCCATGTCTTTCCTTTAATTCTCCGAAGTTAATTCCTTTACTTGTCCGTAAATGAGTGAATATATAGTCATTCAGTCGATCATTCGGCTCTAGTGTCTCTGTGGTAAGAGCTAGTTCATCATTTTTAATTGATTCAAGATATCTTGCATTGTTGCTAATATTAAAACTTCTGTTGGTGCCGTCATATGAATGGGCCCCTGGACCAACACCAAGATATTTTTGATCTTCCCAATACCCGGTGTTGTGTCTTGAGTAATAGCCGGACTTTGCAAAGTTGGATACCTCATAGTGCTCGTACCTTGCGGCTTTGAGTTCTGTGATCGCCAGTTTGTATTGCCTTGCCGAGGTTTCTTCAGGGACTTCCTGAAGCTTCCCTTTTTTCCTCCAGTTTCCGAATGCGGTTTTCTCCTCTATTGTCAAACCATATAGTGAAATATGTTCCAGATCAAAGGATAATAGCTTTCGTAGATCCGATTGCCAATAACCCATGCTCTCAGGAGGAATGGCATAAATCAAGTCAGCTGAAATGTTATCAAACCCAGCTTCACGAGCATTTACAAGACATGATTCAGCCTCATCACTAGTATGTGCCCGATTGATATACTTCAGGCGAGTATTGTCAAAGGTTTGAATACCGATACTTAATCGATTAATTCCCGCAGATTTTATTTCCAGTAGTTTCGAATGGCTCAGATCATCGGGATTTCCTTCTAATGTGATTTCTGGGTTAAAAGCCACCTCAAATTCTGTTTTAATCGTCCTAAGGATTTCTGATAACTCAGACCCAGAAAGTAAAGAGGGGGTCCCTCCGCCGAAGTAGATGGTTTGAATAGGTTCATTGTCCAGCTCATTTCTTCGAATGATTAGCTCTTGAATTATGGCTTTTACCATATCTCCCTTTCGGGAGGTATTGGTAGAAAAGTGAAAATCACAATAATGACATGCCTGTTTGCAGAATGGAATATGTAAATAAATGCCAGCCATTGTGTTTCGGTTTATCTTGCAAAGGTACATTCCATTATTCCATGGTTAGGAGAATATTGATGATAAGTGTGTGCTATGTGCTGACCTCAGCTCCAGTCCTCAGTCAATCGACCGAGAATCAGCTAGTAGTTGATGGGGAATTGGTTGCTCTAACCTTCCAGGATTCGACTGATTGGATCAAGGGAGTGGACGAGTTGCTTCTTACCTGGTGGAAGCAAGGTTATGTCTTTTCTGGGGTTGATAGTGTAATGGATAAAACCACCTACTTACATAAAGGGGAAAAAGTAGGTATCTATAACGTTCAGTTGAGCACTTACAATTCTGATCTAGATTCTTTTGTAGTTAATGAACAGGTAGACGGGGATAACATTTGGAAGCTGATAGACTCACAAATTAAGTACTATCGCAACTCTGGTTATCCATTTGCTCAGGCTAAAATACATACCATTGAGCATGGACATGAATGGTCCTCCCAGGTTAAAATTAATCCAGGCCCCTTCATCAAATTTGATAGTCTGATTTTAATCAATGAGGTAAATATTGGTAGACAATACCTGAACAACATTCTGAAAACCAATTCTGACCAGCCATATTCGGAGGATGTTTTTGAAGCGATCCCCGATAAGCTCAAGAGATTACCATTTTTAGAGCTTAACGAGATGCCGGATGTGACTTTTGTGGATGGTAAGGCACAGGTCTATTTGAATTTAAAAGAGTCCAAACAAAGTTCATTCGAAGGAGTGGTTGGCTTCTTGCCTCAATCCAATACCAATGATTTAATTATCACAGGATATCTCGATCTTACACTGGCCAATTTGCTAAAGTCTGGAAAGTCGCTACAGTTTTCATGGAATCGATTTGCAGACCAATCTCAATCAACCGCTATTTCTTACTCCCATCCATACTTTCTGTCTTCACCTCTATTTGTGAACGTAGGTTTCCATTTGTTAAAACAGGATACCAGTTTTCTTAATCAAATCTGGCAATTGGAAACAGGTACCTATTTAGGAAACTCCTCGGAGCTTTTTTTTGGATTTAACTCTGAAAATGGCACTCTCATCTCACCGGACGAACTTGACCTGGAGACAGGTGTGGCAGACTTTGAGAGCAAAGTATATCAACTGGGGCTTCGCAGTTCTTATGCCAATTTGCCCTTTGACCTTGGCAAACATTTCAAATATCTACTCAATGTTGGCATTGGTGATAAAAGATTAAATAGAAATCCTGGTATTGATCAGATGGCATACGATTCATTGGACTTATTGACCCAAAAGATAAGTGTAAAAGGCTTCACAAGAACTCAATGGCCCGTTACTCCAACTCTTTTTGTCTATCATGAGATAAGAGGTCAGTTACTTTATAATGATCAATTGCTGGTAAACGAATTAGCAAGAATTGGGGGTCTGAAAAGTTTGCGCGGGTTCAATGAAAATTTTTATTTCGCGAAGGATTATCTTTTATCTCGATTGGAATTAAGGCAATATTTTGAGCAGCGATCGTATTTTATGCTGTTTTATGATGCTATGTATCTGCATTCTTTAACTGACACCAGCTATCCTCAAGGTTTTGGCTTAGGATTAAATCTCAATACTTCCAATGGCTTATTTACTTTTGCGACAGCAATTGGAAAAGAGAGTAACCTCCCAATGGATTTTGCTAACATTAAAGTTCACATTGGATATTCATCTAGATTTTGATTAGAACACTTACTGTTTTCATTCTAATACTACTTGCCAGCAATTATTTATTTGCTCAGAAGGATACCGTATTTATACGTGATCTGGAAGCATCCTGGCAAACCATAGATCAGCCAGGGGTTTCAGTGCCTTATATTCAAAAGAGAGAGGACATTGTATTCTTTGAAATTCCTAGACTAGAAACAGGCACTATCCTAAAATTGGAATCGAGTGCTTACTTCGATATTTGGGTCAATGACCAAATTTTCTTTAGTAAGTTCAAAGGGGTCCAATTTATTGATCTGGATTCCTTAAGTAATAATTATGTTGAAAGTCCGACCATCACATGCTACAGTCCTGACTGGAGAGATGGAGACTTACGCACCACACTTTACCAGGTGGTAGATTCGGGATATGACACCATGTATGGTAAATTGAACCAACCAGGCAATTTGGATAGAAATACCTACCTAATCGTAGCAGGCTTGATTTTTTTAATGTTAGGTATGTATCGAAGGTTCTTCCCAGGGACTTTTTCAAAGTCTTTCAATAGTCCATTGAGTTTTAAATTAAGAGGTTTAACCTCCGACGAAAACTATCAAGCATTTCTTAGTTTTGACAACCTATATGCACTTCTTACGCTGGGCTTCATGGCGTCATTTCTGAGCTATTATCTCGGATATCAAATGATTTCTCTTGGAATATCCCCTAACTGGAGTCGATCTGTTCTCACGATCATGTTGGTTGCATTAATAGGCTCTGGAATGCTGCTGGCTAAATATCTATGGAGCCTTTTAATTAGTGGAATTTTTCAATTTAGAGAGTTACCCAACATTCAAAATCAGGATTTGACACATTTCCTAATGTTGTTAACCTCTGGCTGTTTAATTATTTCACTTATCGATTTTACTTTTTATAATTTCTATTCCGAAGCGCTAAGAAGTGTAATCGTTATGTTATATGTTATCATGCTGGTTTTCTTCCAGTTCTGGATGGTGCTTAAGCTTGATAAAATATATTCCCATAGAAAACTGATGATTATTTCATACCTTTGCACGACCGAATTCTTACCAGGTTTTATAATTATTCTCTGGTTATTGAAATCGTAAGATCAACAGCCATACTTTAATAGTATTAGAAAGGAATGAGTGAAGAATTGTTAGTTACAGACAAAGAGAGGCTTAATAAAGTATCATCTATACTTGTATCACAACCTGAGCCTTCAGACAAAAATTCCCCTTACCACAAACTCGCTGATAAGTATAATCTTAAGATTGATTTTCGTCAATTTATTGAGATTGACCCAGTAGACTATAAAGAGTTTAGAAAGCAGAAAGTAAATATTCTGGATCACACCGCCGTAATTTTTACCAGTCGAAATGCGGTAGATCATTTCTTTAGGTTAGCGGCTGAGACCAAAGTGGAAATACCAACCGATATGAAGTATTTCTGTATCTCAGAGCAGACTGCTAACTACCTGCAGAAGTACATCGTCATTCGAAAGAGAAAGATTTTTACAGGTGAAAGAACAGCGCAGGATTTGCTGGAGGTGATGAAAAAGCACAAAAAGGAAAAGTTCATTTTCCCATGCTCTGACATCAGAAAAGACGACATTCCTGAATTTCTTGATAAGAATGGATACACCTGGTCAGAACTGATAATCTACAGAACTGTTGCTTCTGATCTATCAGATTTGGAAAATGTATATTACGACATTCTGGCATTCTTTAGTCCTTCGGGGATAAGCTCTCTATTTGACAACTTCCCGGATTTCAAACAAAACAAGACTAGAATAGCTGCATTCGGCCCAACAACGGCTAAAGCAGTGAAGGATGCAGGACTCATATTGGATATTCAAGCACCTCTTCCAAATGCCCCGTCTATGACCGGAGCATTAGAGATGTATATTAAAAAAGCCAATAACTTATAACAATCTCTAAGTAATAAGGGTATTTTTGTTAGAAGCGTTTTTACTTACAAAGTGCTCTTTATGAAAAAAATTGCGATTAGCATACTGATATTAATAGGTGTATTCAGTGTTCAGGCACAGAATACACCTTTTTTTGGTCACTATATGTTCAATCCAACCTATTTCAATCCTTCGTGGGGAGTTAATGAATCTAAAGCATTTGTAGCCGCTCAGCATAGAAGTCAATGGCTTGGCTACAGCACTACATATGATGGTTCTGGCGGAGCTCCCAATACTCAGATGTTAACAGGAGTTGTTCCAATTAGAAACTTCTTCCTTTCCTCAGTAGGTATCAACATCATTAATGATAACCTTGGCCCCATTACCAATATGCAGGTCGGTATTCCATTAACATATACTCTATCATTGAAGCGAGGCGTCATTGGCATTGGAGTTGCACCAGCCGTGTTCTCACAAACCACTACTGGAGATTACAGGCCAAATCAACCAGGCGATCCAAGTATTCCAACGGCAGGGCAATCACAAATTGGCTTCAATTTGAATTCCGGAATTTTTTATAGCAATAACAGAGGATTGTTTCTAGGTGCTGCGGTTCAAAACATACCAGAGCCCGGATTCGATTTCGGAAATTCTGAATTAGAAAATAGAGTGGCCAGGTCATATGCCCTTCACGGAGGATATCGATGGTCAGTAAATGAAGGACTTAGTATTTCTCCTGCTGTTTTAGTAAGATCTGATTTAAGCACAATTACATTCGACGTAGGTGCAATAGCTACCATTGGAGAAAGAATATGGACCGGCATATCTTACAGAAGACAAGAGTCCTCCATTCTTTATCTTGGATATTCTCTATTAGAGGACAAACAATTGAAGGTTGGATATTCCTTTGACTATGTCTTTGTCAATCAAGAAGGCAAGGCCGCAACTACTCATGAGTTGTTTTTGAGATATGATTTGCCTGACCTGGTTTTTGGTGGTAGAAAAAAAGTTAAGACCCCAAGGTTCAGTTTTTAGAACAAATTCTTAGGTATTCATCCATAAAATGGGGTATTTTGAAGATAAAATTTGTGGGGATTTCAGATAAGGTTATATATTTAGGCTTACGAAGTGACAATATTTTTTGATAAAGTTTGTTTATTTTACATACTTGCAAGTTCAAATAAGGTGTTATGAATAATATGCGTGTTTTAAAGTTTTCCACTTTAAGCATCCTTGCTCTGGGATTTTTGTCCCAAAGTTGTGGGCTTTTCGGTGGAGGATCCTCCGATAATGGTGAACTGATAGGAGTTCCAGATCGGCAAGGATGGGAGATGACCCGACCATACGGAATGGTGGCTGTACCAGCTGGTACGTTTCACATGGGTCAGGCAGACGAAGATGTGGCTGCCACTCAAATTAACCTGAACAAACAGGTTACAATCGGTGCGTTCTTCATGGACGAAACAGAAATTACCAATAACGAGTACAGACAATTTACTCAAGCTATTACAGAAGGATCTGAAGTTGATCTTCCTGCAGGCTATGCAATTGCAGATCTTATGCCTGACACAATGGTTTGGATGGAAGACTTCACACATCACATGGGTGATCCTATGGTGGTGTACTATTGGTCTCACCCAGCATTCGATGATTATCCAGTGGTGGGTGTCGATTGGAATGCTGCTCAATATTTCTGTACATGGAGAACTCAACACTTAAACGAGTATCGTGAAAGTGTTGGAATGCCAATTATGCCAAACTTTAGATTACCATCAGAGGCAGAGTGGGAATACGCTGCAAGAGGTGGTCGAGATATGGCAAAGTATCCATGGGGTAATCCATATGTAAGAAACCAAAGAGGGTGTTTATTAGCAAACTTCAAACCTGGCAGAGGTAACTACTTTGATGATGGTTTTGCATACACGTCTCCAGTAGCTACTTACTTCTCCAATGATTACGGACTATTTGATATGTCTGGAAATGTGGCAGAGTGGTGTGAGGATGCTTACAATCCTTCAGCTATGCCATTGGTTTGGGATTTGAACCCGACATACTTTGATGATAGAATTGATTACAAAATTGTTCGTGGCGGATCTTGGAAAGATATCGCTTACTATCTGGAAACAGGTACTAGAACATATGATCATAGAGACTCAGCTAGATCCTCAGTAGGATTTAGATGTGCAATGACTTATCTTGGTAGATCATCAGGATACGAATTTTAAGATAAACTAACCTAAATTTTATAAAAAAATGAGCAAAAAAGGCGGATTTCAGGAGCTTCTCTTTTCTACGATAATGCCAAAAATCTATGGTATTGGTGCTGCGATCGTAATTGTAGGAGCGATGTTCAAAATATCTCACTGGCCAGGAGCAACTGCAATGCTTGTAATCGGTCTTACAACTGAGGCAGTTATCTTCTTCCTCAGTTCATTTGAACCAAAACATAAAGAAATTGACTGGGCTAAAGTTTATCCGGAGTTAGCGGATGATTATGATGGGCCAGTTGCTGCACCAAGAAAAGTAACTTCTGGAAACAACAGTACTGGCGTTGCTGCAGGAATGGAAAAAATGCTAGCAGATGCTAAGGTTGGTCCAGAGTTAATAAAGAGTTTAGGTGATGGAATGAGAAATCTTTCAGATTCAGCTAAGAAGATGTCTGAGCTAGGTGATGCCGCATTAGCAACCAACGAGTATGCTAAGAACGTTAAAACTGCATCTGGTACTCTAGTAGAAATGAACAAATCATATGCTTCTTCTATGGAAGGTATGAAATCTATGACAGAGGCAGCTAAAGACACAAAAGAATACCATACTCAAGTTCAGAATGTAACGAAGAGTTTAGGTGCTCTAAATGCTGTTTATGAAATGGAATTGAAAGATGCTCAAGGGCACGTTAAGTCAATGAATAAATTCTATTCTAACTTGACTCAAGCTCTAGAAAGCATGGGTGATGCTGGTAAGGAAACAACAGCTTTCCAGGCAGAACTAAATCAGCTAACAACAAATATTGCCTCTTTGAACAAAGTATATGGCAATATGTTGAGCGCTATGAAACAAGGTTAATTTTCTAATCTAACACCCTAAAAAGAAACTAATATGGCTGGAGGAAAGGAAACACCACGGCAGAAATTGATCGGTATGATGTACTTGGTACTAACAGCCTTGTTAGCACTGAACGTTTCAACTACCGTGATCGATAAGTTCGTGTTCTTAGATGACTCATTAGTAAGAGCCAATGGTGAAACAGAAAAACGTAATTCTCAGGTTCTTGAGAATATAGTTAAGACTGTAGACGATACAGGTAATCGTGCACCAGATATGAAAGTTGTTGAGGCTGCTCAAGAAATCCGCGCCGAGGCTTCTAAAGTATTAAAGGAACTAACGACACTGAAAGGTACTCTTGTTGATCTTACAGGAGGATATGAGGAAGGACATGATCCTGAATATACCGGAGATGCCAAGCATCTAAAAGGTAAGACAGACTATGACAAAGTAGGTCACTACATGATGCCTGAGGAAGAAGGTGGTGAAGGAAATGGAGTCGTTTTGAAAGAAAGCCTTAACGGTTATGCTGAATTAGTAAAGGAGAAACTGAAAGAACTAGGTGCTGAAGAAAGCGAACTTGATTTCTTTAAGCCTATTGCTGTTGACGCTGACGAAGATCCAATCTATAGTCAAGATCCTAACCAACAAGGCAAGACCTTCTCAACATTGGCATTTGACAGTTCACCTACACCTGCCGGTCTAGCAACTATCAGTGATTTTCAATCTAAGGTATTAAGGTATGAAACTGCTGCCCTTGATTTCTTGTCAGGAAAAGTAGGTGCTGGAGACTTGAAATTCGATGTGATTGTTCCGATGGTGAAGCCTGAATCAAAATATGTAGCTGCAGGTACTAAGTACACTGCAAAAATGTTCATCGCTGCATCTTCTTCAGGGATCACACCAACAATGACATACGATGGTAAAGAAATTGATGTAGATGCTTCGGGTCAGGGTTCTGTTGAATTCACTGCTACTTCCTCAACTTTCGATAAAGAAGGATTAGCAAGAAAGACATATGAAGCAGCTATCAGTGTAACGCTTCCTGGTGGAAAGGATACAACGTTCACTAGCGAAATTGAGTACTTTGTAGTAAAACCTACGATTCAAATTCAATCTACAGCGGTACAAGCTTTGTATTTAAGATGTGGAAATAATTTGGATGTACAAGTTCCTCAGCTAGGAGTAGCTTACAATCCATCATTTACTGCATCGAATGCAAGAACCTTCCAAAGTGCAACTGAAAAGGGACAAGTAACAGTGGTTCCAACGAATGGCCAGGATGTAGAGTTGAAGGTATCCAGTAGTGGAAACTTTATTGGCGCAAGAAGCTTCAAAGTAAGAAGAATCCCTGCACCAGTAGTGACTCCATTTTTGCCTTCTGGACCGATTAATTTGAAAGATGGAATTCCTGCTAAATCATCAAGAATTCAGTTAAGAGCACTTCCTGATGAAAGTTTCCAACAATTCCTTCCAGATGACGCTAAATTCAGAGTAGCAGAGGCCACTCTAACTTTAGTAAGCGGTGGAATTGGACGAGCTTCTATCACATCAGGCCCGGATGTAAATCTTGGACCGATTGCTGCGCAAGCAAGAAAGGGAGATAATATTGTTGTTGAGGTGAAGAGAGTTCAGCGTCAAAACTTTAGAGGTGATGTAGAAGACTTTGCGAACTTCAATAGAATCATTCAGATTCCTTTGAAATAAATTAATGTCACAGGTTATGAAAAAGTTATGTTATGTATTGTTGGTAGGTTTAATAGCTGCATCCTCGGCAAATGCTCAGGAGACAGATAGTAAAATTCCTATCATCAAAGCCAACGTTCAAAAAGAACACATTATGTTCGAACGAATGGTTTGGAGAAGAATGGATTTGAAAGAAAAGCAAAATGCACCATTTTTCTCGATTAATGGAGAATTGTCGACATTGTTGATACAGGGAGTTAAAGATGGTTTAATCAAACCATACATGACTGACTCTTGTATCAATATTATGCCGGATAGTATATTCGAAGCCAATATTTCTATAGAAGTACAGGGTGGTGGATTCGATGGTGGAGGCTTCGGAGGAGGCTTTGGTGGTGGTTTCGGAAACGAAACTAGTACACAACAATCATCTGGTCCTCAGTTTGATCCAATTCCACCGTCTGTTATGGATGTGGTCTATCTAAGAGAACGAGTTCTTTTCGATAGAAACAGATCTAGAATGTACTGGTACATTCAGTCATTGTCATTGTATTTACCGGGTAGAGCAGGATCAACGTATAATCCGGCTGGTTTTGAAAAGATGATGGCCAACTTCAAGTATGAAGATGTGATCAATCTGTTCAGAGGTCCTTACGCTGATAAAGCTATTTGGTATAATAATCAGAATCAAGCGCAACATAGAAACTATGGAGATGCTTTTGAATTAAGATTATTCTCTGCTCCGATTACTAAAATGTCCAATGCACAGAACCTTGACATTCGTCAGCAGGTTACTGATCCTTACGATGCAGTAATGATGCAACAGAAATTGGAATATGATCTAATGGAATATGAAAGCGAACTTTGGGAGTATTAATCCTGGAGTTAAGTAATATAAGAAGGGTCAACTATCAGTTGACCCTTTTTTATTGAAATAGCTAAATACTTTGTTTCCTTTTGATTGGCCAACAAGTAGTGTTAATTGATCTAAAGACAGTTCTGAGATCCTTTTGATGCTTTTATGCTCTTGTAGTAAGACCTTTTTCGTCTCTGGTCCAATCCCTTTGATTTGATCTAATTCAGAGACTATAGCAGCCTTACTTCTTTTTTGTCTGTGGAATGTAATGGCGAATCGGTGAGCTTCATCCCTTAGGTGCTGAATGAGCTTCAGAGAAGGTGATTTTTTACTTATGTGAATGGGAAACTCATCCTCAGGGTAATAGATTTCTTCTAATTTTTTAGCAATACCCACAATAGGAATCGAACCATATAGTTCAAGCTGTTTTAGTGACTCACAGGCCGAACTAAGCTGTCCTTTGCCTCCATCTATAATAACTAAATCTGGTAAGGGTAATTCTTCATCTCTCAAGTGCTTGTACCTTCTAAAAACAACTTCTCTCATACTCGCAAAGTCGTCAGGCCCAACAACTGTTTTGACATTATACTTCCTGTAGTCTTTTTTAGATGGTTTACCATTTTTAAAACAGACCATTGAAGATACTGGGTTGGTACCTTGAATATTACTATTATCAAAACACTCGATATGTTTGGGTAGTGTTTTAAGGTTAAGATCTTTTTGAAGAATCTCCAGTACTTTTTCACTTGGCGTCTTGGATTCTTCTTGTCGTCTGAGTTTATCTGCCCTAAAGAAACTACTGTTTTTCAATGAAAGATCAAGAAGTTTCTTTTTGTCACCAATCTTAGGGTTGATAATATCCACATTTTCCCAACCTGTAATTTCCTTATTAGTAATTACCTCCCTAGCCAAACTACTGAATTTGCTTCTCAGGTTAAATAGAAGAATTTGTAGAAATTCTTCTTCAGGTTCGTCAAGTTTTGATTTGGCCTCAATGGTTTCTGATAGCTTTATTGAACCATGTTGGATTTTCATATAGTTGACGAAGTATTTATCCTGGTCTTTTAGAATACCCAACACATCTACATCATTAATAGATGGGTTTACAATCAAAGACTTGGATTGGAATTTTTCCAGAAGTTCTAGTTTGTCTTTGTATTGTTGAGCNGCTTCGAACTTGAGATCTGTCGCCGCATCATTCATTAACTGCTTGTAATTCTGCCTTACAACAGAAAGATTCCCTTTTAAAATATGTCTGGCGCTTTCAATATCTTCTTGATACTGTTCTTCGCTTTGTAGTCCTTCGCAAGGTCCAAGGCAATTGCCTAAATGATATTCAAGACATATTTTGAATTTACCAGAACGGATGTTGTTTTCAGAAAGGTTCAATGAACAGGTTCTTATAGTGTAGAGTTTACGAATAAGCTCTAGAACGCCATTCATTGCCTTTACACTTGTGTAGGGTCCATAATAGACTCCTTCACTTGTGTTGATTCTCCTGGTAGAATAAATACGAGGGAAACGTTCATTGGAAATACAAATGCTTGGGAAGCTTTTATCATCCTTTAACAGGATATTGTATTTAGGTTGATACTCTTTGATCAGACTGTTTTCCAATAAAAGGGCATCAAATTCACTGTTTACTATGACGACCTCAATACTTTCAATCTCTTTAACCAATCGTGCAGTTTTACGGTTAATGTCAGCAGTTTTAGTGAAGTAACTAGCTACTCGTTTGGTTAGGTTTTTTGCCTTACCTACATAGATAATCGTATCTTCATTATCAAAGAATTTATAAACTCCTGGGTCATTTGGGAGTGATAAATATTCAGAGGTGGCAAACCTATTTGTGATCATTGTTTATCAAAAGTCATCTTCACTCGGCAGTTCAGATCTAATGGAATCTGAAGGGAGCGTTACATCCTGATATTGATTACAATCAAGTTCTACAGTAATTGGTTTCACAGGCTTAGGGAAAGACCCCTTCTCTATTCCCAGTGTGGGGTCTGCATATACTTTTGTCATGAATCGCTCCCAGATTGGCATTGCCGTCCGAGCACCCTGACCCATAGGCCAATATTTAAAGTGAATAGAGCGATCATCTCCACCAACCCAGGCGCCAGCAGCTAAATCTTTAGTGATACCCATAAACCAGCCATCTGATGCATTTTGTGTGGTGCCAGTTTTTGCAGCAATCTCATTATTAACTCTTAGTTCACGGTCAATAACTGTCCCTGTACCGCCAGGTTCTTCTGTTGTACCTTTCAACATATGTAGCATGACATAGGCTGTTTGTTCATTTAGCGCTTCTCTGGTTTCAGGCACAAATTGTTGGATAACATTGCCGTTTTGATCCTCTATTCTTGATATAAAAAATGGTTGTGTATATACACCTTTATTTACAAATGTTGAATATGCTCCTAACATTTCATACAGACTTACATCACTAACACCAAGGGCTAATGACGGAACCACTGCGAGATCACTTTCTATTCCCATTCTGTGAGCATAATCTACGACTGTTTGTGGGCCAACTTTGTCCATTACATATGCGGTGATACTATTCACAGAACGTGCCATGGCCTGCCTAATAGTCATGATGGATCCCGAAAATTTGCCATTTGCATTTTCAGGTTGCCAGGGTTCTCCTCCAGGTATCGCTATTGTCACAGGAGCATCTACTACTGGATAACATGGTGACCATCCATTATCAATTGCTACTGTATAAATGAAAGGTTTAAATGTGGAACCAGGTTGTCTTTTACCATATTGTACGTGATCGAACTTAAAATACTTATGATCAATCCCTCCTACCCAGGCTTTGATGTGACCGTTTTTAGGATCCATAGCCATGAAACCAGCTTGTAAAAAGTGTTTGTAATAGGCTAAAGAATCATAAACACTGAAGACCGTGTCAATTTCTCCATCCCACGAGAANACGGTCATTTGCTTTTTTTGATTNAAATGAAATTCAATTGAATCTGTTTCATCATCAAATTTTCTTTTCAGTGCTCTGTATTGAGAAGTTCTCTTCACTGCGTCATGTAAGAAGCCTACTATCTCGTTTCCTTCTTTGTCAATCCAGGGGGCATCACCCTCTAAATGATTAAAGAACACTTGTTGTAGCGTATCCATTGCCTCAGACATTGCTTCTTCAGCATATTGTTGCATTCGACTATCTATCGTTGTATAGATTTTGAGTCCATCATCATACAAGTCATATCCATGATCTTTGGACCATTGTAATAGGTCTCTACCTATAACTGATCTAAAATAGGTGGCAAGTCCTTCGTTGTGATTATCTACTTTATAATTAAGACCGAAATCAGAAACTTTTAAGGTGTCAAAGGATACCCGATCAATTAGGCCATATTTATGGAGGTTATAAAGTACTTCCGTTCTTTTAGCCAAGGCATTCTCAGGGTTNTAGACNGGGTTATATCTGGTAGGGGCATTAATAGAGCCAATTAATACAGCAGCTTCTTTGTAAGTAAGTTGCGAAGGTAGTTTGTTAAAGAAAGTTTTAGCCGCCACATTGATTCCGAATGAATTGCTTCCGAATGGAACCGTATTCAAGTACATCGCAAGAATTTCTTCCTTGGTGTAGGATTGTTCTAATTGAACAGCAATGATGTATTCCTTTAGTTTGGTAATTAATCTACCAGCTGATGAATATTTGTATAGAGTCCCGTGATTCTGGTCATTTGTACGGTATAGATTCTCTGCTAATTGCATAGTGATAGTTGATCCACCACCATTGAAGTTAAAAGTTANCACACCAAATGCAGCTCTCACAAGTGCTCTGAGGTCTACCCCCGAATGTTGTTTAAAACGCTCATCCTCGGTAACAATAAGCGTATTAACTAACTCGGTTGATAATTCTTGATAAGAAACAGGTGTTCTGTTTTGGCGATAATATTTTCCAAGAGAAACACCATCGGAACTAATGAGTTCTGAAGAAAGGTCAGGATCAGGTTTTTCAAGATCTTGTAAACTTGGCAGTCCTCCAAACCAACCATTGTAGTCGTTTTTAACCATTGAAAATAGGCTAAAAAGAGAAATGGTCCCTACTAAAAAGATGGTCCACAAGGTGATTACAATAATTCTGAGAGTCTTGTTGCTCATTTAGTTGTAGTGTTTTTCAAAGAAATTGAGATATGCATTNATATCTCGAGTCTGNTAGAAAATATTGAAATTATCCTCAGTTATAGCAAAACTGTATATTTTTTCGCCTTTATATTTTTCACCAAAATTGATTTGGGATTGAATCAGTTTTAAAAAATTATTAGCGGTATCCTTACCTGGAAATTCATTAATCAAGACTAAAGCATGGTTTTCATCCAGTATCAAATTGCCTGTTGTGAAACCAAAATTCTTGGAATCAATTACAGCATCAACTTCACCAGTAATACTCTGTGATAGTTCATCCTTGTTGGGATACACAATAACAATGTAGTGTTTTTGTTTAAAATACTCAACAAAACGTGCTTTAGCACTATTATACAAGTTGATTTGATAATCCTCACTGGCCTTTAGTAAGGATTGAGCGTATTTAAATAAATCACTTTCTGGATAAGTTTTTAAGAAGTTGTTGAGCTCATATTGGTATTTATATTGGCCTTCTTGTTTACCGATGTTAAGAACATTCAGCAAGGCAAGGTTATCACTAAATACATTATCCGGAGAGGCAGTCAGTGCGCTATCCAAAATAAATCGACTTTTGGAATATTCACCCTGGTCATAAAGGTCATAAGCCTTTGTGTAAAGTTTTTTGAGTTTGGCGGTTTCCATCTGGCTTTCTTCCCGGTAGTTAGGATTGTCTACAAGCTTGGCATATATAGAGTCTGGGTATTTAGATTTAAGTATATCGGCTCGATCAATCGCTAGTGGGTTGTCAGAGGTTTTATAGAGTAAATACAACTGATACAATACTTCTGGTTCAAACTCACTATCGGGAAACCGAACAAGTAATGATTCAAACGTTTCTATAGCATTGGCTTTCTCCTCAAGATTAAAATTGTAGATGTTTCCGAGTGCGTATAGAGCGTTTTCCACTTCACCTAGCATAACGGTAATTTGTTCTTCACTTGAGGGTACTTTGGAAACCAGTTCCGTTACACGTTGAGCGATGAGGTCTTCTTCTGATTCTGATACATCCAGGTTTTTTGAGTCATTAGAAACAACTTCAGTAGATCCTTCTGAACCGCTTTTGCTGCTTCTTCTCCAGTTGTCCTCCAGAGGCCTGTTTCCCCAGACTCGTTCAAACTCTGCCACTCCTCTAGATACGGACGCTGGCGAGTAGAAGTACCACTCAGCACCAGAAACGGGATTGGTTCCTATCAAGTCAGCACCTTCTCTATCAAAAGCAGTATTTCTGGCAAGGTTTTGTCGTTTCTGTTCTTCTTTTTTCTTTCGCTCCTTTTCTTTAGCGGCCTCATTTTCTGCAATTTCTTTGGCAAGTGCTAGAACAGAATCCCTTGGAAGTGCTGATAAAGAAATCAAACTATCATTGGTTCTAATGATAGTGAGTTGTTTTACAAAGTCATCTAGTATTTCTTGCCTTTGTTTGATTTTTGCATAGTCTTCTTCGTCGGTGGGCATTACACTTACGGTGCTGTCGTAATAAGCTTGGGCCAACTCGAAATTCTTAATGCTGTCATAATAGATTCTGCCCAGATTTAGATAGGCGTATGCTTTCTGCCGTTTATTGTTAACTGAAGAAGCAGCGGATTTTTTGAAATAGCCAATGGCACCGTCGAGATTGCCCTGCTTTAGTTCGAAGTAAGCCATCTCGTAGTAGATCTTATCCTTGTATTCCAAGTTTTTGGGATCTTTTAGAAGCTTTTTGAAGTACTTTCTAATTTTCTTGATATCACCATTTTTCGAAAGTACTGTTACCTGAGCCATATTTAGCTTCGTATAAAACTCCAACTCATACTCTGGGGTGTTTCTAAGGGTACTTTGATAATAATTATAAGCTTCAGCATCGAATCCTAATTGCTGATAAACCTGCCCAATGATGAAGTCAATTCGTGCTCGTTGCTTTCCCCTGGACATTAAGGCTTCAGCTTCTACCAGATTTTTAACCAGTTGATCTAAGTCCTTTCGTTTCTGGTAGAGATACGCACGAGCCATGCTCAGCTCTTTCTTATTCTTGGAATTTAAGTCCTCTTTTTTGAGGTAGTCGGAGACTACAATGGCATTGTTAATCTCATTGAAATCAACAAAGGTTTTGATTAATTCGATGAGCGCCTCATGTCGTGCATTGTCATCTTCACCTTCCTTATTGACATACTTAAAGGTCTCAATAGCATCCGCATACTCTAACGCATAATATCGCGCTTTACCAACAAGAATGTATGAGTCATCTTCCCATCTCGACCCCTCATGGCGCTGAATAGCTATTGATGCCTTCTCAATTAAATCCGTAAGTTGCTCCTCATAACTATTGGCGTCGTTACTATCTACTGGCACATAAATAGGAAGGATCTTGTTGTAATTCCATTCGAAATTGTCATACAACTCTGTTTCGATAGCTTTCATGTGCTCATTGGCAATGAAATAGGCATTGTAGTGAGCAGTAAGGTTATGATAGGACGAACCAATAGGATTGCTGCTATAAGTAGAACATCCTGCCACGACTACCGTAATAATGACTAAATAAATGAAGAGATTCCTTTGCACAATAGATATTTGCAAATTAACGTATATCCTTAGAGAATCTTGTAAAGATAAACAGTAGGGTTTCAATATATTTGACACTTAATAAAAATCGTTGATTTGTCACCAAAAAAGACCATATCCAACTGGATTACGAACAGATACCTCCTGATCATTAGGAATGAGGAGAATTTTGCTGAGAAAAAGACAGTTAGCTTCAATTATGCAAGGGTCATCCTTCTTGCTGCTGCTATTTTTATTTTGACACTGGTTTTAGCGGTCTACATAGTAACAGTAGTTTTTGAAGAGTGGTTGGATCCTCGGTATGCAATGATGCAGTCAAATCGTCAACTGGTTAATCTGACCATGCGAATTGATTCTCTTGAATACGAAATCCAGCAGAAAGATCAATACATGACCAACATCAGAAGAGTTATTGGGGGTGATGTGGATGCTTTGGAAACGATGGAGCAGTTGGATGATAATTCTTTGTCTAAAGCAGAATTAGATTTCAAAGAGAGTATCCAACCCATCGATTCACAATTTAGAGCGGAGTTTGAAAATCAAGAGATTTCTGCATTAACCTATGAGACCTATAGTTATGATGAGTTTAGGGAGATGTATCTCTTTACTCCTCTAGAGGGAATGGTGGCAGTCACAGATGGATTTAATCCTAAGAAAGATCATTATGGAGTGGATTTAGTCGCCAAAGAAAATGAACCAGTAAAAAGTGCAGCGGATGGCGTGGTGATTTTCTCATCATGGACACTGGATGGAGGTTATGTGATGGGCATTCAGCATCGTGGCAACTTAATTTCCGTGTATAAACACAATTCGGAATTATTAAAAAACGTTGGTAATTTTGTAAGCGGTGGGGAAATCATTGCTATCATTGGCAATACCGGAGAGCTTACCTCAGGACCACATCTTCATTTTGAGTTGTGGCATAATGGCAATCCAGTGAATCCGCAAGAATATGTCGCATTCTAAAGAAACAAAAAAGGAACCCATGTTTAACAAACAGGAACAAAAAGTAGCAGAAGAGCTTAGTAACTCTAGTAATATAATTGGTAAAGGAACTATTCTGGAAGGTAATCTGGAGACTTTTGGTAATATCAGAATCGAAGGTAAAGTAGTTGGTAATATTAAGACGAAATCAAAAGCTGCTTTCGGACAGTCCTCTCAGGTAGAAGGAAGTGTTCTTGCTCAGAATGCAGAAATTGCTGGTCATATATCAGGTACAGTGGAGGTGACAGAGATTTTGGTTTTGAAACCAACTGCCGTTATTGATGGTGACATTGTTACCAATAAATTAATCGTAGAATCTGGAGCAGCATTCAATGGAAGCTGTAAGATGGGTGTGAAAAGTAAAGAGATAAAAATTGGCAACTCCGAAGGAGAAGACAAACCACTCCTCAAGGCGCAATCCTGATAAAAAGAGCTCCAAATTCAGCTCTGACAATGCCTACATTAAATATACGGGGTTGGGTTTTCAGATGATTACCACCATTCTCATTGGAGTATTTGGTGGAATGTATTTGGATGAATACTTCGAATTGTCTTTCCCAGCGTTTACTGCTGGGCTTTCCCTTTTTTCGGTTATTGCGTCAATGTATCTGGCGATTAAAGAATTAATCAAATGAAAGTCTTTAGTAGACTCACTCCGCTACACATTGTGTTCAGTATTTTGTTGGTTGGCATAACATATCTGCTGACATTATCAGAATTCTCAGAATATATTCACAGTGCAATTTGGGGATCGCTGGTGTTTTATTTTGTTCAAGGCCTGGTTATCAACCTGGCCATCGACTGGTCAAAACGAAACAGTCAGGATAAACTACATCTCTTTCTCCTTGGTTCTGTGGCATTTAGGCTGCTCACTTCTATTTTTGCATGTATCTTTGTGCTGCTGTTTGGAATCGGAGACCCAGAGTTGTTTATTATCAACTTCTTCGGAGTTTATTTACTCTATTTAATCTTTGAAATGACGAGTCTTGTCGCTAATTTGCGCCCGAATTTGAATAGCCAATAATATTTTATCAGAAAACCTTAGATGATGGGCGTTTCCTTGAGGAAAATTATCGGACTTGCTGGTCTATTTTGTCTTTTGACTTTTGCTGGTCTAAACACGACGTTTGCAGCTGAAAACGCTGGTGGAGAGGGTGAAGCTTTTAGCCCTGGGGATATGATTACACATCACATCACAGATGATTATGTGTGGCATTTCTTTGACGGTCATTATGGTACATTGTACCTTCCTGTGATTCTATACACAGATAATGGACTTGAGGTATTCTCTTCAAGCAACTTCTATGATGAGCATCATGAAAAAGTGGCTTATGGCAACTACATGATCGATCATGGTCACATCAAAACTTTGGATGGAGCATCGGTTTTGGATTTTTCCATTACTAAAAATGTTGCTTCCATGTTCGTGAGTATCTTTTTGATGCTGTTGGTATTCTTATCCATCGCCAAGTCTTATAAAAAGCGTCCGGAAGAAGCACCAAGAGGTCTACAATCGTTCTTTGAGCCAATAATATTGTTCATTAAGGATGAGATCGCTATTCCAAACATCGGTGAGAAGAAATACAAGAAATTCTTGCCATTCCTATTGACATTATTCTTCTTTATCTGGTTCAACAACCTTTTAGGTTTGATGCCAGGTGGAGCAAACCTTACAGGTAATATTTCAGTGACTTTCGTACTTGCTTTCATTGTGTTGATTATCACATTAGCTAGTTCTGGAAAAGCTTACTGGCAGCATATTTTTGCCATGCCAGGTGTACCAAAGCCAATTCTATTGATTTTGATTCCGATTGAATTGATTGGTATTTTGACTAAGCCTTTCTCGTTGATGGTTCGACTTTTCGCGAACATTACTGCAGGTCACATTATCATCTTAAGCTTACTTAGCTTAATCTTTATTTTCGAAAGTGTTTGGATCGCACCTGCGAGTGTGGCCTTCTCTATATTTATGAACTTCCTTGAACTATTTGTTGCACTATTGCAAGCTTACATTTTCACNTTGCTTTCAGCGATGTATTTTGGAGCTGCAGTGGAGGAAGGTCATCACTAAAATTGAATGTTTTAATTTTTAATTATACACAATTATGTTAGCTAGTTTATTAATGGACATGAGCTTGGCAATTATGGGCGCTGGTATCGGTGCTGGTCTAGTTGCAATAGGCGCTGGATTAGGTATTGGTAAAATCGGTGGTTCTGCTATGGAATCTATCGCTAGACAGCCAGAAGCTGGAGGTAAGATCCAAACTGCGATGATTATTGCAGCGGCTCTTATCGAGGGTGTTGCCCTTTTCGGTGTGGTAGTTTGTCTACTTATATCGTTCAAGTCGTAAAACATTAAGTCCTCCCGGTTAGCGGGGGGACTTTACTATTTTAACAAACAACTACAATTAAGATATGGAACTGGTAACTCCTGGTGTTGGTCTAATAGTTTGGCAAGCGGTTGCTTTCATCATCGTGCTTTTGATCTTAAGAGCATTTGCATGGAATCCAATTATGAGTGCTTTGAGAACCAGAGAAGGTTTGATTGAGGATTCATTGAAGGCTGCAGAAAATGCAAAAGCTGAGATGGAGCAAGTAAAGCTTGACAATGAATACTTACTACAGGAAGCTAAAATTGAGCGNGANAANTTGCTTNANGANGCTNCTGTAATAGCTAACAAAATTAAAGAAGACGCTAAGAAAGAGACTTCTGNAATCNCAGACAAAATGATCGCTGATGCNAAATCATCTATCGAGTCTGAGAAGAAAGCAGCTTTNGCTGAGGTNAAAAACCTTGTNGCTGANTTGTCTCTTGAAATTTCTGAGAAACTTCTAAGAGAGAANCTTTCTGATGACAAATCACAGAAAGCCCTTATTGACAAGTTTTTGAAAGAAGTAAAAGTAAACTAAGAAGATGTCTATCACTAGAATAGCGGTTAGATACGCCAAGCCTTTGTTGGAGCTTGCCGAGGAGAAAAAATCTCTGGAGGCAGTTAGAGCAGATATGCTTGGATTTGCAGAATTATGCAAAACTAACCGTGACTTTGCATTGATGCTTAAGAGTCCTATCATACCTCATTTGAAAAAGGCTCAAATTCTGAGAGCAATTTTTGATAAGAAAGTGGACGCATTGACTTCTACATTCTTTGATATCGTAGTAAGAAAAAACAGAGAGAAGTTCCTTCCAGAAATAGCTAGAGAGTTTAATACCCTTTACAATGAAAAGATGGGATTCCAGGAGGCGACTGTTACTACGCCTATAGCTATCGATGATAAAGAAAGAAAGGCTTTTGAAAAGCTTGTGGCTGATATCACAGGTAAGAAGCCTTTGTTGTCTGAAAAAGTTGATCCTGAGTTGATCGGTGGTTACCGATTGAGTCTTGGTGATAGACAAATAGATGAAAGTATTAGCGGTCAATTGAAAGACCTGAAATTGAAGTTCCAAAAAGAAACGATTTAATCAAACCCCGTCCTGCGGGACATAAAAAAATATAACTATGGCAGATGTTCGACCTGATGAAGTTTCAGCGATCCTTAGAGAGCAGCTATCTGGCTCAAAGTCTGAGGCTGAACTAGAAGAAGTTGGAACCGTACTTCAAGTAGGTGATGGTGTAGCAAGAATCTATGGTTTAACTAAAGCACAAGCTGGTGAGCTTCTTGAGTTCGAAAACGGTTTGAAAGCGATGGTTTTGAACCTTGAAGCTGATAACGTAGGTGCTGTACTACTTGGAGAGTCACAAGAGGTAAAAGAAGGTGACACTGTAAAAAGAACAGGCATGATTGCTTCCATCAAAGTAGGTGATGGAATGAGCGGTCGTGTTGTTGATACATTGGGTAACCCTATCGATGGTAAAGGTGCTATCGAAGGGGAGCTTTTCGAGATGCCAATCGAAAGAAAAGCACCAGGTGTAATCTACAGAGAGCCTGTAAGTGAGCCTATGCAAACTGGTATCAAGGCGATTGACTCAATGATTCCAATTGGAAGAGGTCAAAGAGAGTTGATCATCGGTGACCGTCAGACAGGTAAGACTGCCGTAGCGATTGATACGATCATCAATCAAAAAGAATTTTATGATAGAGGCGAGACTGTTTACTGTATTTATGTAGCAGTAGGTCAGAAAGCTTCGACTGTAGCTGGTATCCAGGCTGCTCTTGAGAAGGCTGGTGCTATGGCTTATACAACTATTGTAAGTGCAGCTGCTTCTGATCCAGCTCCAATGCAGTTCTTTGCTCCATTCGCAGGTGCTGCTATTGGTGAGTACTTCAGAGATACAGGACGTCCTGCATTGGTAGTTTATGATGACCTTTCTAAGCAAGCGGTCTCTTACCGTGAGGTTTCTCTTCTTCTAAGAAGACCTCCGGGACGTGAGGCTTACCCGGGTGACGTATTCTACCTTCACTCAAGACTTTTAGAAAGAGCTGCGAAAGTGATCAACAATGATGAGATCGCTGCCCAGATGAATGACCTTCCTGATTCTTTGAAAGGAAAAGTAAAAGGTGGTGGTTCATTAACTGCTCTTCCAATTATCGAGACACAAGCTGGTGACGTATCTGCATATATCCCAACAAACGTGATCTCTATTACAGATGGTCAGATCTTTCTGGAGACTAACCTATTCAACTCTGGTATCAGACCAGCGATTAACGTAGGTATCTCAGTATCTCGTGTAGGAGGTTCTGCTCAGATTAAACCAATGAAAAAAGTATCTGGTACTTTGAAGCTAGATCAGGCGCAGTTCCGTGAACTTGAGGCATTTGCTAAGTTCGGATCTGATCTTGATGCTGCTACTAAGAGAACTATCGATAGAGGTAGAAGAAACCAGGAAATCTTGAAGCAAGCACAGTACTCTCCATCTTCTGTAGAGGATCAAGTTGCGATTATCTTTGCTTCTACTAAAGGTTTCTTGGATAAAGTACCTGAAACAAAAGTAAAAGCATACGAATCTGAGTATTTGACTGTATTGAAAAACTCTCACAAAGATGTGTTGGAGTCTATTAGATCCGGTAAATGGGATGATTCAATTACCGATACATTGGCAACTGTAGCCAAAGATCTAGCATCTAGATATAACTAAGAACTAGTCCGAAATGGCAAACCTTAAGGAAGTAAAAGGAAGAATTCAGGGGGTCACTTCAACGCAGCAGATCACTAAAGCGATGAAGATGGTGGCTGCAGCAAAGCTGAGAAGAGCTCAGGATCGCATTACCCAAATGCGACCTTACTCACAGAAGCTTTCTGCCATCATCCAAAACGTATCTGCCGGAGTGGACAGTTCTGAAATCGACAATCCATATGCTGAAGTAAGAGAAGTATCCAGGGTTTTGATCGTGGTTGTAACTTCTGACAGAGGCCTTTGTGGTGGTTTTAACAACAACGTTTTCAAGGCGACTAAAGCATTGATTGCTGAGAAGTACGCTGATGTTGAAGCTGCTAGTAATTTGGTGTTGATGCCAATAGGTAAAAAGGCTTACGATCACTTTGTAAAAAGGGGATACAACATTGTGGATGACTATCACCTGATGTTCCACAATTTAGATTTTGCTCATGTGATGGACGCTGCTGAGTATGCAATGAAAGGCTTTGTGAAAGGAGACTTTGACAAAGTAGAAATTGTGTACAACGAGTTCAAAAATGTGGCCACTCAAATTCTTCGTAAGGAGCAATTCTTACCGATTGAAAATGAGTCTTCAGAAGAAGTTGAACAAACGGACAGCATTGATTATATCTATGAACCAAATCAAGAGTTTATTTTCTCTGAGATTGTTCCTAAATCATTGCACATTCAGTTTTACAAGACATTGCTTGAGTCTAATGCTTCTGAGCAAGGGGCTAGAATGACAGCAATGGATCAAGCTACTGACAATGCTGGTGAATTGTTGAAAGATCTTAAATTGACTTACAACAGAACACGTCAGGCTGCGATTACTAAGGAAATTCTGGAGATTGTAGGTGGTGCGGAAGCATTGGCACAAGGTGGATAATGATGATCCAGTTGGATCGGATATATAAATACTTTAGATGGCTCTCATTGGACATAGTCCTGGGAGCCATCTTTTTTTTGGCTTACCTTGAAAGCTACTATGAGGTGTCACTCTCTTTTCATGTATACTACGCGTTGGGGAGCGCGGTTTGGCTAATCTACACAACAGACCATTTGATGGATGGTAATGCCCTGGAAAACCCTTCTAGTGATCGCCACAGATTCCATAAAAAATATTCGAATTGGTTGGTTGTAGTTGGAGGACTCGTTTTAATACTTGCCCTGGTGAATGTCTATTTTCTCGACGTAAGGATCATTCGAAATGGGGCGATTCTTTCCGCTGTGAGTATCGGCTATCTATTGTTGGTCTATTTCTTCAGAAAACTTTGGGTGAAGGAACTATTAGTAGCTATCGTTTATGCTTGTGGCATATTCATCGGGCCATTGAGTATGAGATCTGAAGTGTCTGTTCTGGACATAATACTCCTATTACAGCTTTCTGGAGTAGCATTGCTCAATTTGCTAGTATTCTCCTTCTATGACCGGGAGGCCGATCAAAAGGATGGGTTTAATTCATTAGTTCTTCGTATAGGAGAAGGTAAGTCAAGGTTGTTGATTTTACTCTGTTCATTTCTTGTTATCACAACATGTGTCCTTTTGGGATTGTCCAATCAAATTCAATGTGTATTCCTGTTAATGACACTCATCCTTACGGTTATATTTCTGTTTCCTCAAGCATTCGGTCAAAAGGCACTCTACAGAACAATTGGAGATGGAATATTTTATTTACCGGGATTGTTTTTACTATTAGAACCAAAATTTTTTTAGTAATTCATTAAAGGTATTTTTGAATTGATGTTGCTCTATTTAAACGAACATCAAACTCAGTATGCAAATTTTATCTTCGAGCTTCCAAAACAATTTCTACTAGAGAACTAACGAGTAGGGACCGAATATTGAATAATTAGCCGTTTTATAATATCTACTAAAAACGTTATAAGGAAAAGATCTAACCAATTGTTGTGTTGATTGGTGAATTTTAATAAATTTCATATTATTCACCTAACTGTTTTGTTACTATGAAAGCCTGAAAATTGAGCTAAGTAAAATTGATAAAGCACAAAGCATGTTCAACGTAGGTTTTGACAGGTGTTCGACCTTAGCTTCTATTACCTCTGATGAAGGTTATGGCTTAAGAGATGGTCATCAGATTTTTCATTTTGGAAAAATGGAATTCTATTTAAAACATGTCATTCAATAAATTTTCAGAGTAATACTCGATTTCGTGTATTACTCTTTAATATTTCTATGCTTTACTATGAAACATGCGCTCGTTTTTTTATTGATATTAATATTAATAAGCCCCGCTTTTTGTCAGAAACATCATTTCTTTGTTAAAGGAGGCATTGTAGCAGTTGATGGACCAATTAGTATTGAAGGGAAAGATAATGTAGGACCAAATTTTGAAGTTGGTTACTCTTATAGCCTGAGGAATTGGTTGAGTATTGGTATCAATCATGGATACGCGCGCTTTAATACGTTTCCTGAAATATTTAGGGCAACCCAAGAACAGATAAATGGAGTAAATCCTGAGGTTGATCAGTATATTAAGTCGTTAAGTATGTCTGATGCAATGTTTCTTGGATGGAGCAGATCTAACTTTATTTATCTTTCACCCAATATTGAATTATTTTTAGGTAGAATTGCAGGTGTGAGAATTGGAGTTAATGGAGGTCTGGTCTTTCAAAGAAATAGTCAGATAAGCTTCTTTTTGGATGAGTTTACAATGGAGAATGACTCGATTGTATCTTACACTCCTCAGTATATGTTCGTTGAAAGACTAGACTTTGGATATACCTTAGGTGTATCCCTCAAAGAGAAAATTGTGGATTCATTGAATATTGTAATTGATGCCAAGTTTCATGCTGTTGATTTAAGACAAACACCAACTTTTGGTCATGATTTATTTGGAGTGGTCAGAATAGGTCTTGAAAAACAGTTTTGAGCGTGTTTCTTTTCATGTTACTTATACTTCATATTAGTTAAAAATCCGAATCTCCTCAAAATGATTTTGCATATAAAGTATCCTAGGTGAAGGAACAAAACTGGTATTAAAGATTGGATAGGAAAGGTTCTGATTTCAATTTAGTGGCTCCTATTTATGATCGATTAGCCTCAATTGTTTTTGGCAAGCGATGGAAGAGCGTTCAACGATTTCCTGCTGCTGATCTCAACAATCGACAAAAAATCATGATTCTTGGTGGAGGTTCTGGTGCTATCTTGGAGAGCTTAGATGCTCCGGATGTAACTTATGTGGAACTCTCTGGTCAAATGATAGTAAAAGCGCAAGAGCGCAACACAAAGTCAACCATCAATTGGATAAATATGGATTTCTTGAACTGGCAAACGGAGCAGCAATTTGATGCTGTCTATTGTCCATTTTTCCTGGATGTATTCCCGGAGGATGAGCTCAGTTTAGTTATTAAGAGAATTAAGAGTTGCATGACCTCAGATGCCCGTCTCCATGTGCTTGACTTCCAGAGAGGGAATTGGTTTCAGCGGGTACTAACGGAGTTGATGGTTCTATTTTTTCGAATTTTCTCAGGGCTAAAAGCCAAGAGATTACTAAACATTCATTCAATTCTAGAGCAGAATGGATTTACTATTGAGAAAGAAGAACTGTACTACGGCAGGTGGATATTCTATCGTGTTTTTAAATTAAGCCATTAAGGAATCAAACTCTTTTGGCCAGAACGAACTGTGGCTTGTTTACATGATCTTTAAATCCGATTAAATAGAGTTCTCCGCCATCTTTCACCTTCAATTTTTTCATTATTTCATCCGGTTTCTGGGGGTAATTTTTAGTCAATACATTCACTTTTCCGTTAGGCACCGATTTAGAAATGTTCTTTTTGTTAATGTCTTTTTCGATGATCTCAAAAACCCTTCCTGGGAAGTTCTCACGAAATTGTTCAGATGTGTAGAAATGCGTGTTGACTGCAATCTTGTTTAATTGATATCGATTACCTGTCAGTTTGAATGCGCCGGCCTTTAGAATAGACGCGTTTGGATCAAATAGGTAATTCTTCATTTCAGAATATTCTGATTTGATTGACTTCTCTTCTGAAGTTAGAAAACAAAACTCCGATTGATCAGTATCAAGATTGATACATTTAATCATCGGCTCATTGTCCGTTTGGTTTTGATAATCCAGTAAAAAAAGCACTTCTTTTACCTCGTTTCTCACACTTACAACATGGACTTCCGATACATTCTCCAATTGACTTATGGCTAAAGAAACATCGATCATTGGTGCTGCTTTGATCAGCACCTTTTCCGCTTTCTGATGGAATAGAGGTAACAGCTCAATCACATTTGGTGAGCAGTCTTCAAAAAGAAAGACTCGCGATTTGGATTCGCTTCTTCTCGCTGGATCAATGAAGAAATAAGCCTTTTGGTCAAATTGACCCAAGAAGTCTTCAGCATTCGTGTGATGTGCTTGAACATTGGTCTTTTGGAGGGCCTGAAGGTTGTGCACAAATACCTCATGGATTTGATGATTCCTCTCGACATGATGTACTTCTTTAAATTGATCGGACAGATAGAGAGTGTCTATACCCATTCCTCCTGTTAGGTCCACTAACGTTTCTCCTGAAAAAATATTTGACTTGTAAGTTCCAGTAGCTGGAGAAGAACATTGTTCCAGGGATAATGGTGGTGGCATGATGAGGTCGTGGTTGGCATACCATTCCGGAAGCTTGCTTTTGGCTTTTCTACGACTTAAGATTTGATCGGCGATTAGACCAATATGATTCTTGAACTCAGTTGGTGGATTTAACAGAAGCTTTTGAACGTCTGTTTGTTCATTTGCTTTGATGAATGCCTTTACTTCCGACTGTTTCAGGAATGATAAATCCATGAGCAATGCTACCAAATAAAAACGGCCTGAGGAAATGCCCCAAGCCGTTTATTGTATTTGAAATCTGATAGGTCTTTTAGAATACAAGACTGTTCTCCATCATGAATTCTGCGATCTGAACCGCATTGGTAGCTGCACCTTTTCTCAAGTTGTCAGCTACGATCCACAAATTCAATGACTTTGGCTGTGTTTCGTCTCTTCTTACTCTACCAACAAAAACCTCATCTTTCTGATGTGAGTTTAACGGCATAGGGTAGATATTATTTTTCGGATCATCTTCTAAGATTACACCAGGTGTCTTAGCAATGATTGATTTTACCTCTTCTAAATCAAAATCATTGTCGAACTCGATGTTTACTGACTCAGAGTGACCACCTACTGTAGGTATTCTGACACAAGTTGCAGTAACTTTCACGTTCTCATCCTGAAGAATTTTAACGGTTTCTTTCACCATTTTCATTTCTTCTTTGGTGTAATCATTCTCCTGGAACACATCAATATGAGGCAATACGTTCATATCGATTTTGTATGGATAAGCCATTTCACCTTCTACTCCAGCACGCTCGTTCATCATTTGATCAACTGCTTTTTTACCTGATCCAGTTACTGATTGGTAAGTAGAAACAACCACACGGTTGATGCCATATTTTTTATGTAATGGCCCTAACACCAACACCATCTGAATAGTCGAGCAGTTAGGGTTTGCGATGATTCGATCGTCAATTCTAAGATCACTTCCATTCACTTCTGGAACGATCAATTTTTTAGATGGATCCATTCTCCAGGCGGATGAGTTGTCAATAACAACTGTACCCGCTTCTGCAAATTTTGGAGCCCATTCTAGGGAAGTACTACCTCCAGCAGAGAAAAGTGCGATATCTGGTTTTTGATCTACCGCATCCTTTAGTCCAATTACCTTGTAAGTCTTACCTTTGAATGTGTACTCTTTACCCACTGACCGCTCTGAAGCGACTAACAACAATTCATCGAACTGTACATTTCGCTGCTCGATGACTCTCAACATTTCCTGGCCTACCAATCCGGTGGCGCCCACAACAGCAATTTTCATTTTTTTAAGGATTACGACTAACGTCTACAAAATATTATTTTAGTAAATTTAATTTTTGGCGAATTTAATATAAGATGAGCTTAAGAACCACTCTTTTTCCAATTATCCTTCTTATTTGTTCCTACGGAATTGCACAGGTGACGGATGATTTTTCGGATGGAGATTTTACCAGTAATCCGGTATGGAGTGGGGATGTTTCCGAGTTTCAAATTATTGATGGTCAACTTAATTCCAATGGTCCATCATCAACAGCAGAATTGTATCTCTCTACCCCTAATAGTATTATGGATTATACGGTTTGGGAATTTTATGTAGAAATGGGATTTGCACCATCTGGAAGTAACAGAATAAGAGTTTATCTCGTCTCAAATCAAGCTGATTTAGAAGGCGCTCTTGATGGGTATTACGTTGAGATTGGTCAAACAGGCGATGATTATGTTTTATTGAAACGTAGTGATTCAGGAGTGGGCACCACTTTATTATCAGGAACTACGGTATTCAGTTCTCAAGTGAGAGTTAAAATTATACGAACATCAAATGGGGAATGGACACTCTTAGCAGATCATTCGGGTGGACAAACATTTACCGAAGAAGGAAGTATCACTGAAAACACGTACACATCCAATTCCTACTTTGGAGTAGTCGTAAACCATACTTCTAGTAGAAATACTGGCTTCTTTTTTGATGATTTCCAAGTAGAACAAGTGATGGTTGATACTCTAATAACCAATTCCTCCACAGAATTGACAATTGATTTTAATCAACCTTTACCTCAGTCAGACATTGAAACAATCAGTAATTACTCGATATCTGGAATTACCATCAATTCTGCAACCCAGGATGTTTCGGATGCCTCTAAGGTGACACTCACTTTACATGAGTCTACTCCATTAACCACATCATCTTTTAGTTTGAATGTATCCTCCACACTGACTAAAAATAGTGATGTCAGCTATGACTTTGACTATTTGCAGCTAGAATTGGAAGAACTCTTAACACTTTTTGATACCGAAATTCAATTGGATTTTAATGATGAACTTGATCAAACATCCGCTGAGACAGTAACTAATTATTCTATAGATAATGGCATTGGCCAGCCTTCTTCCGCCGCATTAGATTCGGAGGATCACTCGAAAGTGAATTTGACTTTAAGTACTTCTTTGTTTGAGTCTACTACCTTTCAATTGACCGCTACTGGAATCAATAATGAATCCGGTAATAGCACCTTCTCAGGAACTCAGGATTTTACCTTTGTGATTCCACTCGTAATCGATACCGTTTATGCCACTTCTATCTCAAGTTGTATCGTTGAGTTCAATAAGTCATTGAATGAATCCATTGCGGAAACAGCAGGAAATTACTCTTTGAGTGGAGGTGTTGGAACTCCTAGTACTGTCACATTGCAAACTGATGGTAAATCGGTAGAGTTGGAGTTCGGTTCCATTTTTGAAGATGCTACCTATACGCTTACCGTCAATAGTCTGGAGGACACTGATGGTAATGAAATTGCTACAAATAGTACTGACAGTTTCGATTATTTGAATCTTGATATTGAATACCTTGAGCAAGCAAGTGATTTATCTATTAAAATAACGTTTAATCAGGAAGTAGATGAAAGTACGGCTGAAACTCTTAGTAACTACAGCTTAAGTGAAATCGGGCAACCAACAGGTGCCACTCGATCTGATTCCAATCTGGATGAGGTGATTTTGAATTGGGATCAGCTTTATAATAGTTCGTATGTGCTGACCATTTCTAATATTTCCAATTCCAACAGCAACTCATCCCCTTCTTCACTTACTCAAAGTATAAGTATTAATAAAGAAACTTCTGAAGGTCACCTAATAATCAATGAATTTTTAGCAGATCCAACACCTGCTATTGGTCTACCCGAAGCGGAGTTTGTGGAGATATACAATACCACAAATTATACTATTGAACTGAGCTCGTTTACACTGGATGGTCAATCCATTGGATCATATAATTTACCCGGCAAGGGGTATGTGGTCCTTACGGATAATAGCGATGTAGCCAGTTTTTCCACATCCAATATTGTGGGTGTTAGTTCGATGGGTGCATTGACCAACACGGTAGATGCGATTATCCTAAAAGATCAATTTGGAAACCTGGTTGACAGCATTAATTATGTCGCCTCGGAGTGGTTTAATGACGACATAAAAAACGGCGGTGGTTACAGTTTAGAGAGGGTTGACCCGTTACAACCCTGCTCTGATGAAAACAATTGGAGTGGCTCCAATAATGAAAGTGGAGGAACACCTGGAGAAGAGAATTCTGTCTTTGATGATGTGGACAATACTGCACCTGAAATACAGTCGGTGGACGTCATTGGCGGGGACTCACTTTCGATCACTTTTTCTGAACCCATCGACGAATCCACCATCGCTACCAGTTCATTTGATTTGGATGGATTTACATTCAATGACTTGATAAAGGTTAGCTATACTGAATACTATTTGGTGCTGTCATCGGATCTAACTTCAGAGGTAACTCATAGTCTAATCATTGAAAACATTTCAGATTGCCGAGGCAATGAACTGGCAAGTCAGACCTTTGACTTTTACTACGATGTGAAACCTCCAGTGCTTGACCGAATTGATCTGTTTTCCGAGACCGAACTCATCCTGGTGTTTGATGAGCCAATTTTAGAATCTCCAGCGGAAAACGAATCGAACTTTACTATCGATGGACTAAGTCTGGACCGAGCCACTCTTCAAGATTCTGCTGCCAGCAAAGTCTTGTTGGAGTTTGATGGGGTGTTTACCCTTGATGCTTCTTATTCGCTTAGCTACGGTAATATCCAAGATACCTTGAAGAATCAATCTTCTAACCAAACATTTGATTTTACATTCGCTTCGGACATTGATACAGTCTGGCTGGAGACTGCTAACGTTCTAGTCCTAAATTATAAGGAAGTGCCATCTACTACCGCAACCAATGTGAACAACTATTACATTGGATCAACTGGACTCTCACCTGATACTATAATCCATAAAGACGATATTGGTATCACCGAGTTCAGGTTATCATTTAGTGAGAATTTTGATGAAAACAAGGAATTGGCACTTTACATCACCAATGTTTTTGCCAGCGACAATGAGACCAGATTGGCAACACCCGCAGTGTCTTTCACTTATGATACCAGAGCCCCTTCGGTTCAAGAAGTTGTTGTGAAAAATGATAGTCAAGTAGTGGTTGTTTTTAATGAGTCAATTCAAACAACCTCTGGACTGAAATCTGCCAATTACCTGTTGGACGAAACCTACCAACCGGAGACTGCTGCCATGGTCAGTTCATCTGAAGTTCTACTCACCTTCGAAGCTAAATTTATCAATGAGCATAGACTGGCGATTCAGCGAATAATAGACTTAAGTGGCAATGAAATGTCTTCTACCAGAAGGTTAGATTTTACTTTTGACATCAATCCTCCCTTAGTATTAGGCGTTTACCAAATTTCTCCCACGCAGATTCAAATGGTGTTTGATGAACGAGTTGAGAAAAGCTCCGCAATCAACTTGAGCAATTACGTGATGAACTCCAATTCTCCAGATCAAGTGGTGATCTTAGGCCCCGATTCTACGACTGTCAATCTCACTTTTACTGCTCTTCCAGAAGATTCAAATTTGAAAGTGTATGTAAGAAACGTAAAAGATCAATATGATAATGCTTCTGATACTCAAGAGCTAATAATAAATACCTTGAGGCCAAGACTCGTTTCTCTAAAAGCAAGCACCAAACAATCTATTTTGCTTACCTATAGTCAGGCCGTCTCAGGTGCTGATAAGGTTGTGAACTATTCGTTAGAAGGGTTTATCGTAGAGTTCATTACGATGATGGACGATCAGAATTACCAGTTATTTATTTCAGACACTTTTGAGGAAGCAGACTCCTTGTTGCTATCGGTAAATAATGTTGTCGGAACTAACAACGAGGTTCTTCAAGAAAACAATCTGGATAGTCGATTTGATGTTCGCATTGAGGATTTTGGGATGGTCAATGATCGGGTGATTTTCCTTGATTTTAAAAATGATTTAAAGGAAGTTAATCCAGAGTATTTTGAGGTGACTGATAAGACGATCTCATTCGTCTCCTGGGATAGTGAGGATAGAAGCCTAGTACGCTTGACACTTGCAAATGATATTGGTCCAAATGCTCTAGCTGTAGTGAAGTGGAATAGCCTGGAGGATGTTTTTGATAGGGTTATCCCTGACTATGAAGTAGAAATACTCAATGACAAGACGGCTCCATCCTTCAAAAGCCATGAGTCTGATTTTTACGGAAAGATTCATATTACATTCAGCGAAGTAATGGATCAATCAGGATTATTGTCTGTCAACAAGTATTCTATTGAAGGAATTGGCAATCCAAAATTCACCACCCTAAATAATGATTCTACTGTAACTCTAGATTTTGATAACCAGCTAATCCGAAATGAGGATTATTTTTTGAAACTGTATCCTTTGGCGGACTTGGACGGAAATCTCTCTATTGAAGAGACTATCCAATTGACGTATAGTCCGCCTGCTTTGCCTGAATTTGGTGAAATCATCATCACCGAGCTAATGGTAGACCCTACTCCAGCAGTTGGTTTGCCCGAGGTGGAGTATGTAGAGCTATTCAATAACTCCTCAGAATCATTTGATTTGAGAGGAGTGGTTTTGGAGGATGAAAGTGGTGACACACAACTATCCGAATATCACCTAGGGCCATCAGAATATGTTCTATTGGTGGATGAGGGGAATGCTTCTCTTTTTGAGAGTGAAAACGTCTTAGAAGTAGCTGATTTCCCATCGCTATCCAATAGTGGTGAGCAGTTGGTACTTAAAACACTTTTTGGTGATGAGGTTAACTTGGCACATTATTCTTCCAGTTGGTATGGAGATTCTAATAAAGATGATGGAGGTTATTCATTGGAAATAGTTGATCCAAATGGAGGCTGTACAGATAGTCAAAATTGGCAGGCATCAACCAACGAATTAGGAGGAACTCCGGGATTCCAAAATTCAGTCTATCGAGTGGGGGAAGACGGTACATCTCCTTTAATAGATCAGTTTGAAAAGAACTCTACATCCGAATTTACGATCATTTTCAATGAAGCAATGGACAGTTTATCTCTGGTTAATTCAACTTTTTATGTGCCAGGATATCCTGTTGATGAGTTGACGGTTTCTGGGGATCTTCATGAAGTATTGATTGTAAAGCTTATGGAAGAACTACCTTTAGGTGCTTACTATTCATTTAGCATTTCTGGAGCAAAAGATTGTACAGGTACCAGTATGTCTGATACCACATTCGTAGTTGGTTTAGGAAAGGAGCCCCTTCCCGGAGATTTGTTGATCAGCGAAATTATGGCAGATCCAGATCCTCAGGTTGGATTACCTTCAGCAGAGTACATAGAAATCTTTAACAATACGGATGCTCCAATTGCATTGGATAGTGTTCGATTTAGGGACGACAATTCCTCAAGGTTAATTGGAGATGTGGTAATTGAGGATAGTACCTATGCCATCCTTGTAGATATTGACGATGCTGAATCATTTACGGAGTTGGGAGTTGAAAATGTGATTGGTTTGGAAGACTGGCCCTCATTAACCAATTCTGGAGAGCATATTTCATTGACTACCGATGTGGTAATTGATGAAGCCCAATACGACAGTGATTGGTTTCTGGATCCCGAAAAGAAATCCGGTGGATATTCTCTGGAGATCATCAATCCAAATGGAGAATGTCCTGGAGCATCAAACTGGGGAGGTTCTGTGGATGTTTCTGGTGGTACACCAGGTAGGCGGAATAGTATCTATAATGAAGGTCCTGATGCTGTAAAACCAGTAGTTACCTCTTTTGAAGTGATAGATTCACAGACTCTTCGATTCACCTTCAATGAAGTGATGGATAGCTTATCGTTACTCAGCGCTAATATTGAAGGAGTGACGGTTGTGAGTCGCTCTGTATCAGGAGAAAATCGTCAGGTGCTAACTGTAGGTCTAATTGTTCCGCTTGCTCAGGATGAAGTGGTAGAAATCCTTATTTCAGAAGCAGCAGATTGCTCGGGAAACATTATGGATCCAGCTACATTTGAAGTGGCCATCGGAGTTGCGCCGGAGTTTAATGAGTTGGTAATTACCGAAATCATGTCAGATCCAGATCCAGCGATTGAGTTGCCAAATTCTGAATACCTTGAGTTGTATAACCGTTCTGACAAGCTCCTTTCTCTGGATGGAGTCCAATTAATAGATGCAACTGATACTGTGGATCTTCCAGCAGTAACTATCCGACCAGATCATTACTTGCTTATCTGTCCTACTTCCCGAGTAGCTGATTTTAGTAGTGATATCGATGTGACAGGGGTGCCAGGTTGGAGTGCACTAAATAATAGTGGAGAGCCATTAACACTTGTGAGTGAAGGGGAGCTGATTTTCCAAATTATGTATGAGTTGGACTGGCACGGAGAAGATGCTCAAGATGGAGGTGTTAGTTTGGAGATGAAGGATGTCAATAATCCATGTGGTCAGGTCGAAAACTGGACTTCTTCTATCGCGATTGAAGGAGGAACTCCAGGACTTCTCAACGCAGCAACTGAAGGAGTACCGGATAATTTTGGGCCAACTTTAGTTAGTGCCAGAGCTTTGAATACAGGCACCATTGAATTGCTGTTTGATGAGCAGCTGGGAGCTAATAGCCCGAATAATACGGTGCTGATATTTGAGCCATCATTAGCTGTTGAAAGAGTTCTTTTTGCTGAAGACAGGCAATCTTTATATGTATTTCTGCAAGATGAGCTGGTTGTCAATCAGCCAGTGACAATAGAAGTTTATGGTACGATTGATTGTCTCGGAAATTCTGTTAAAACCAATTCTACTCAAATTGTCTTGAGCGATGTAGGTACCCCTGGGGATTTAGTGCTCAATGAACTCTTGTTTAATCCAAGAAGTGAGGGCGTGGATTTCATAGAGCTACATAACATATCCAATAAATACATTGATTTGAATGGATGGAAGATAGGTAGACGATTAGATGATGGATCCATAGACTATGAAATAATTGATTCACATGTTATCATCGCACCGGAGGTGACTCTTGCGCTCACCACGGATACAATCATCATCAAAAACCATTACCCAAAAGGGATAAAAGAATTGCTTCAATTATCGTCTCTACCTACCATGCCTAATTCGGAAGGAACGGTTGTCATCACCAATGTGAATGATGTTGTGGTAGATGAATTCACTTATGATGAAGATTACCATTTATCTTTTTTAGAGAATGTCGATGGTGTTTCATTGGAGCGGATTGATGCCAATGTAGATACTCAAAATCCAGATAACTGGACCTCAGCCTCATCTGCGGTAGGCTATGCTACCCCGGGTTATACCAACTCCCAGAGTTATGAGATACCAGTAGCTACGGCAGTGGTGAGTATTGAACCCAAGGTGTTTGTGCCAGGAAACAGAAGCGCGGCTCATCAGTCATTCACAACAATAAATTATCAATTGGATCAAACTGGTCAATTCGCTAACATCACGGTTTACAACCAAATGGGGCAACCGATAGCCGATCTCGGGAAAGGGATATCTTTAGGTTCCTCAGGATTTATTCGATGGGATGGTACTTCTTTTGATGGGTCAGTAGTTCGGCGTGGATACTATGTGGTATTGTTCGAACTCTACGATGGATCGGGGAAATCTCAAACGCTCAAAGAAACGGTGGTAGTGGGTAAATAATCCCCATATCGATAATCATTTTCTAAGATTGAATAAGAATTAGTCGTTGTGAGTAATTGGCATTTCACTTTCTCGCTGTTTTACAGTGACTTAGCCAAGTTGTAAACTTCCTGGCATGGTTCTGGCCCTATAAAAGGCGCATGAAATGATTTTTCATAACACCCAAGAGCTCATCGGTCATAGGGACTGGTGGGCTTTTTTCAAGAAGAATAGAATATGACTTTGACAAAAAGAAATCTCAGAATTCAGCACGACTTGATTGGTAAAGTGCTTTACGTAAAAGTGAGATCGGGAAATGCTGAATTACACTATAAAAGGCATGGGGATCAATTTGTAGAGATACTTTCGACCATGGTTCCTAAAGAGTCGAGAGGATACGGAGTAGGCAAGGCTCTGGTAATGGCGATGATTGCATTCGCCCAGGAGCAACAGTTAAAAGTATCTCCTCAGTGTAACTTTGTACAGGATTTTTTCCAGAAACACCCTGAATATCATCACCTCCTTGTATAACCAAAACTATTGACATATCTTCACGGCGATCGAAAACGATTAGCCGAGGGATATATATGTCAAACCGCATTATGTTTCAAACCCCTCGGCTTTTTGTTTTATTAGGGTTATTCACTTCAGAGGTGTTCTCTACTTAAATGGCGCGAGTCGTTTAAAAGAGAACCGAGGTTATATATGTTTTATTAGGCATTATGTTTCAAAATCCTCGGTTCTTGCTTTTTACTTGTTAATAGAATTTTCTTTGCTTTGTTTAAACCCTATTGGGACACAGTGTGTCTAGAGAATAGAATGAATAAAGCACTTCTAATCATCACCGTATCTTTCCTGCTGACAGGTTGCCTGGACACCGCGCTAGATGCCACAGATAATTATGTCTACAATAGTCTAAATTATCTTGACCAGCCGTATGATGACTTAGGTCTCTCAAATGACCCATTTGATATTATTGCTGTCTCTCCTAATGGTGATGAGTGGGATGTCATCGTAGAATATAGTGGAGGTTGCAATGAACACAGCTTCTATACCTGGTGGGATGATACCTGGCAAGCTTCTGGACAAACTCGATTTTTTTTGGCGCATTATGACAATGATGACCCGTGTGAAGCAATTATCAGAGATACGCTGAACCTTGATTTGAATTACATTGTCAACACCGATTTGAAGGACAGTACCATCATAAGAATTGTCAATGCGAGCAATGGAAGTAATATCAGTGTAGATCCGTTGTTGGCTGCAATCAGTCAGGGGTACAATTGTGGTATTGCAGGTGAAATTGAAGAAAACTCTTGCGGACAAGGTATTTGGGAAAATCAGTGGATTTTACTTAATGATTCAGTGAGACAGTTGCCAGTATGGTTGATACCAGTAAGAAGTGATTCGCAGATTAGCCTGGACATACCAGAAGAGGATGATGTGGAGGTGGGTTTCACTTTCTTGTTTGGTTATGAATCTGCACAGTTGAGTAATAGCTGTTTCCTGACAGATGAAGGGTATGCTATACCAGTATACTTGAACTGTATCGAAACGGAATAAAAAAAGCCCCCATGCTTATTTGGAGGCTTTTGTCAATCGCTTGTTTGTAGAGTTACTTAAAAGTACCGTCTGTACTTATCAAAAACTCAAGATGACGAGGAGATAGAAAATCCGCCGATCCGTTTTCTATCTTCATCAAATATGGCTTTTAAGGATTAAAAAAATATAGGTCAATTCCTTAATTCAGAAATTAGGCAATTTCCGTATTACATGAATAGTCCATTCTTCAAGGTCATTTGTGCCGAACCCTCTATGACAAAGATCCACTGCATAAAATCTTCGGTGCATCTGAACTGATAAGTTTGAATTTTGGAAAAATCTACGTCCACACCAATCTTAGTGCCCAGAGGGGTTTTAGAGATTCCTTTAACTATTAAATCATCCAGGTTTTCAAAGAACGGCTTGGTGTCAATTTGAACCTGAGAGGATAAATATTCTTCGATAAACTGGTGTGAGAGCCAATCGGCCATATTGAGCAAGTCATCATCTAAGTCAATTTCATACTTAAATTGGGATAGACTCATGGACCGATCTTCATTGAGTACCGGAACACCACTCACTTTCACCAGGCCAGAAACATCACCACTGACATTTAAATTAATCTGCAGTCTTTGTCCAGCAGGCTTCACTTCAGCGGTGTTGATTTTGATGGTGTAGTCCTCATATTCAAAAGACTCACCAGCTAGTATTTCGGTAAGAATGGTTGATAACTCATTGTAACCAATTCTAATATCTGGATACATCATGAGGCGATTGTCAGTATTCAGGGGGTTGTTTCGAGAAGGCAACGATTTGGCACTTTCTGTTTGACTCTTCGGAGAAATCAAAACATCGGATCGGTACTCTACATGTAAGGATAGCGTATCTCGTTTGTTGCTAAGCAACTCTCCATTCAATGCATTGGGGTTGCTATCTAAGAAAAGAGGCAAGGGTTGTTTGACAATTTGAAGTGGAGACTGAATATCCTGATAGACATTGCCAAGCACCTCCCTAAAATCAAACGCACTACTTACAGCCTGACAAATGACATTGGATAGATCATCTCTATGGGATTCAATCGCATTTTCAACGATCTTTTCTACATTGAAGGAGATGCCCATAAATGAAAAAGTATCCATTCCTTCCAGTTCAAAACTTCTATACTGACAAGTGAGGTCCATATCCCAGTTATTATTTAAGCCAACTTGAGCAGAAGCTCTTAATGTTCCATAAAAAGCGATTGGACTATCTTCATTGGAGAATGTAATGCCCAGAACTTTTTTCTTGATGGCTGCTTCTATATCCAGAGGGATAGACGCAAATACTTCGTTGCCTTTAAGGTTAAGGCTAAGGTCACCTTTTCGTTTTACAGAGAGAAAGAGGGTATCTTTTTCATCCTTTAGAGCTACCGCATCATCAAATAAGGTTATTGGCAATACTCTATTAACACCTAGCTCAAGTTCCTTAATCGGAAACTCTATTCGAAAACTTAAATAGGAAGGAGGGGTATCCAAAGGAGCAAGAATATCTGATTCTTTCGTCAATTGGTCACAACCAAAGAACAGTGCCAACGCAAGTATCCATAGCTTTTTCATCTACTTGTGAAGTAATAAAAAAGCTATGGAAATATTGACTATTCTTCCTTCAAATAATTTACCGGGTTCGCTTTTGTTGCTTTTATTGATTGGTAACCGACCGTAATCAAGACCAAGGCGGTCATTATCAAAAAAGTCTGAACTATTGTTATCCACGAAAACTCACTCTGATAATAGAAATCGGCTACCCAATCATTGATGAAGTAGACAACCAACGGTAATCCAATTATAAAGGCTATTCCTACCCAAAGAGCAAAGTCCCTAAAGATCAGACGTAAGAGTCCAGAGATCTCAGCTCCCAATACCTTGCGGATGCTTATCTCCTTTTGACGTTTTTGGATGACAAACAGAGTAAGCCCATAAAGTCCCAGACAAGCAATGATGATCGAGATGATGGAGAATAAGGAAATCAATCCAAGAAACCTTGATTCTGATTCATACAGATCATTAATTCGATCATCCATGAATGAGTAATCAAATCCAACAGTCGCACCCATAGAGGCCCACATTTCCTCAATTTCACTTAAGTGAGAATCGATGTTGGTCATATCAATTTGACAACTGATGTATCGGTGAACTGGATGCTGAGCAGTCCTATGAAATATTAGTGTTGGTTCAATGGAGTTTTGGAGTGATTCAAAATGGAAGTCATTCACTACACCAACCACATTGATGCTGTTATTACCGATTTTAATCACATTACCATCTTCTTTTTCGAATTGAAATGCCCTCATTGCTGCTTCGTTTAGGATCACAGAGGTGCGCTGATCTCCTTCTGAGTCTTCTAAAAACGGTTTGCCACTTTTAAGTTTTATTCCATAGGTATCAAAAAAGTTAGCGTCTACATAGGTGTATCCCATTCGCAAAGGATCACCATTCCAGCCATCGGGTCTTACAAATGTGAAGCTTCTGGTCCATTCAGTTGGCACTGCTCTACTGATGGACAGATCACGTATGTATGATTTGTTTTTTAGTTCGTTTTTAAAAGAGTTTAGTCGGGTTATCCCTTCTTCACGATCAGTGAAATCTCTAGCAGAGGCTGTGATGACCATCATTTCCTCTGTATTGAATCCCATGTTTTTTTCAGACATGAACTCAATTTGATTTTTAATCAGTAGGGTAGAACTAATCAAGAAAACAGCAATAGTGAATTGAACAATAACCAGGACATTTCGGAGGTTTGCTGATTTACCAAAACTTAATTGTTGTCGCAGTACGTCCAATATTCTGATTGATGAAAGATAGAATGCAGGATAGCTCCCACTCAGTAATGTTAATAAGGCAATCAATGCAACGACACCCATAATAAATGGCAACCAACCTAATAATTGGATGGAGATCTCAACATCAAAAAGCTCATTAAAATAGGGTGTAGATAGTAATAGCAATAATACACCAATGATTGTAGAGAGAGTGGATAATACAAATGCCTCCGCTATGAATTGAGTTCTTAGTTGTCCCTGATAAGCACCTAACACCTTTCTCAACCCGATTTCCTTGGATCGCTGTGAGGCATGAGCTGTAGACAGGTTCATGAAGTTGATGATGGCAATAAGTAGTATGCCAAAACCGATATACAAAAGTGTTTTAGCATTGGATTTATCACCAATAAATGTATCGTAGTATTGATCAAAGGGTAGTAATTTAAATTTAGTATTTCCTCTGACTTCAGCACTCCAGATACTCTCAACTAAATCTGGGAATTTGGTTTCAAGGTAGTCGGCAGAGGATGAAGTGACTATGTAGGTTTCTATGAATGAACTACCCCAATTGTTGGCAAAGTCTGAGTAAACTGGGATTGAACTCATTTGTAGAACGAGTTGAGGTTGAATGGAGATATTGGAGGGGTAAGTGTCTATTATTCCGGTAATTAAAAAACGCTCCGTGGTATCTTCTTCAGGTAAATACAATTCTAAGGACTCTCCCATGGGATTCTCTACTCCAAAATGCTTTAGAGCTAGTTCTTTACTCAGGAGAATCGAACTCTTATCTTGAAAAGGGTTGGATTTGGAGCCATGCAATAGAGAAAAGTCAAACACATTAAGAAAGTGCTCATCCGTATAAAGCAACTCCTCAGTGATGAATTGAGTACCTTTCACCACTTTGGCTTCTGTGCTGTAAACTTTAGTACCATTAGAGATCTCTGGATAGGTATCAACCAGTCTGTCTCTCATCGGAACCCAGGTATCATATGTAGGCTGTGTTCCATCTGGTGTAATGCGCTCCTTGTATGCAAGATATATCTGATCGTTTTGTGAGAAGTATTGATCATGAGTAAGAATCTGATATGCATACAGTGATATTAACAGGAAAGCAGCGACCCCTGTTGCCAGTCCAAAAATATTGATGATGGAAAATGACTTTCTTTTCTGCAGGCTTCTGAATGCTATTTTTAGATAGTTAGAAAATATCATGCTGTTAAGTCGTAGATGATGAATTGATTTTAGATTATTGGGTTTTAGTGAACGAGCGGTTTCAAACACATACTTCCACCGTGCTTTTTGGATGCCCTCTGTTTCTACTCGCCACAGAAAGGCCTCATGAAGATCTCCTATAATTTCGTCAGCCAGGTCAGGTCTGCAAAACCGTCCCAGGATTTTCTCGGGCCATTTTGGAGGATTAATCATACGCCAAAATTGAATTTTGGAACTACTTTCCACATCTCAGTGCGCTTTTGTTGCAGGTCTCTTGCCGCTTCATATCCTTTGTTGGTTGCAGTATAGATGCGCTTGCGTCTCCCTCCTCTTTCAGCTGTAGGTTCCCCCATTTTAGAAACTACCAATCCTTTGCCTTCCAATCGTTTCAGTACTACATGTATTGCAGGAAGAGAAATGGATTGACCAAGTTGATCCTGATACTCTTTGGCAATGTCCACGCCATAAGTTTCTTCCTTCATTAAAAGAATTATTAGGATCATTTCCTCTAAAGTACCAAGCTGTAAATTCATATGATTAATAAATGTTTAAGTAATCAATACGGGTATCATTAATTTTTGTTTAACTAATGCTGAAAATTTCTGTCGACTTGATGCAGAGGCCTTTTACTTAGACTATTGAAGAGTGGTTTTTAGCAAAAAATAAACCGATGGGTATCAGAAGTAATGTGAGAAAATGAGATGACTAAGAAAGCGCTAACTTACAGTTCATAAAAATTATGTAACGACATACAAATTCTTTCGTATAGCCTGTCATGCAGAAGTTATCAGTGATTTTGATGGCCATTTCTCTGGTCTCATGTCAATATAGTGCCGAGGAGGCTCAAAAAGTAGTGGATAAAGCGATTGAAGCTCATGGCCAAAACATACTGGGTAAGGTTAAGATCTCCTTTGATTTTAGGGACATGCACTATTCAGCATATCGCAAGGCTGATAGCTATGTATATACCAGAATGTTCGTCGATTCTCTTGAGTTAATTGAGGATATTTTGGTTAACAGCTCTCAATTTACCAGAATGATCAACGGAGATACAATTGATGTGGTTGATAGTATGAAAACGAAGTACAGCAATTCAGTTAATTCAGTGCTCTATTTTGTTCAGCTGCCTTATTTGCTTAATGACCCAGCGGTGATTAAGTCCTATGAAGGGACTAAGAGAATTGACAATACGGATTATGATGTGATTAAAGTTCAGTTTAAAGCATCCGATGGCGGTGAAGACTTCACTGATGAATATCGCTATTGGTTTAATAAGAATACCTATCTCCTTGATTACCTGGCGTATAACTACGAAACTAATGGTGGTGGGGTACGATTCAGAGAAGCGTATAATCGATCTGAACGTATGGGAATGACTTTTCAGGATTACATCAACTATGAAGTACCTGTTGGAACACCATTAGAACAGATCCCTGCTTTGTTTGAAAAGGATCAGTTAAAAGAGTTATCGAGAATTATCAATGAAGATATCAAGGTGACCAAAAGGTAATTACCTTTGGTCACCACTCATAGTCACTTTTCCTTTGGTCATGAATAGGACCAACATAGCTACTCCAGCTAGAGTTAGCGGAATACTCAAGATTTGTCCCATGTTGAGTACGAGATTTTCTTCGAACGCCTCCTGATTCATTTTGAAGAACTCATCAAAAAATCGTAGTGACCACAGAATGATCATGAACACGGCGAAGTTGAATCCCTGAGGAAGCTTGAACCGTTTATTTTTCCAAATCCAAAGGGTTAAACCCATGATTAGAAGACAGTAAAATGCTTCATATAGCTGAGCGGCATGTCTGGATATTCCTAAACCATAAATCTCGGCTACAGCTCTGCCATCTTCTTCATAAAACTTATACGCAAGAGGTTGGCCCTTTCCAAAATCTATGTGTTGAACCACTTCAGTGTATTTAAAGAGAGCGTCTCTGATGTTATTCTCAAAAAACTCTTTTTCAGTTTGACCCAGTTGTACACCTCTATTGTAAGTGATTTTGGCAGTTATTGGATGTTTCCCAGGTTCATCGCTAACCATGTCCCCACCTTTTAGGAAAGTTACATTGTCAATTTTTCTGTCATCATATGTCAGGACCTCTTCCGTAAAACGAGCATAGACCACACCCATGTCAGAATGAGTCATAGTACCTTCCATTTCGCTATTGAAGAAGTTACCCGTACGAATCATGGCTCCAGTAAGAGCTACCACGATAACCAATCGATCCGACATCCAGAGCATTGGATACTGTGGATATTTTTTGGCAAAAAGGAACAAAGCAACGAATATTCCTAATGCTCCTCCATGTGAAGCCAATCCACCTTCCCAGACTTTTATAATCTCAATTGGATTGGACAGATAATACCCTGGGTTATAAAAGAGACAGTGTCCCAGGCGAGCCCCAACAATGGTGGCCACTACCATGTATACGGTCAGCTTTTCAATATCTTTTTCAGGTCTTCCTTCTGTTCTAAATATCCAGAACATGATTTGCTGAGAGACGATAAACCCTCCTGCAAATAACAATCCGTACCATCTTACTGGTCGATCTCCAAAAAAACCTGTCCATGACAAAGGAATGGTGAACATGTCTGGATCTGGACTCCAAATAAGGAAATTAAGAATAAACTCCATTGATTAATGTGTTTTCCAAAAGTAAGGTGTGAACAGCATCAACACCGTGAACAACTCCAATCTACCCAGGAGCATTAAGAACGACAACAGCCATTTACCTGGAGCAGATATTCCGGCAAAGTTATCAACAGGTCCCACTTCTCCAATACCTGGACCAATATTTCCCAAACAAGTTGCTACAGATCCGATTGCCGTATCGAAATCAGCTCCAAAAATTGCCATCAGCATGGATCCGAAGCAAAATATGAAGATGTAGATCATAATGAAAGCCAGGATATTGTAGGTAATCTCTCTGGAAACAGCTTTTCCATTAAATCGAACCGGGATAACAGCATTAGGGTGTAACTGTCGCTTGATTTCGAGAATACTGTTTTTAATAAGGATCAAATGCCTTACTATTTTCACCCCTCCAGCAGTAGAGCCGGCAGAAGCTCCGAAGAACATCATGAAGAAAAATAGTGCCGTAATAAATGGTGTATAGCTTGTATAATCCGCAGTGATGTATCCAGTAGTGGTCACTACTGAAACGACCTGGAACAAAGCATCGCGAATGGATTTTTCAAAACTCTCGTTTCCAACATTGAAAATAACCAGACCAACGATGATACTCGCCAAAATGCTAAAACCAGCATAAGTTCTAAACTCCTCATTGCTCAGCACTTTTTTGAAATTTTTATGCAACGCAAAGTATGTCATGGTGAAGTTGGTACCAGCCAGGAACATGAAAACGATGATCACATATTGAATGTACGGTGAAGTGTAATATGCGATACTGGCGTTCTTTGTCGAGAATCCCCCTGTAGCCATTGTAGTTAAACTATGGTTGATGGCATCATAGAACGTCATCCCTCCAATCCAAAGGAGGAGGGTTTCTACAAAGGTTAATCCCAAGTAGATCAACCAAAGCCTTTTGGCTGTTTCTTTAATTCGTGGTTGTAATTTATCTGGTGAAATCCCTGGAGCCTCCGCTACGAATAGCTGCATACCCCCAATTCCCAAAATCGGTAAAATTGCGACGGTCAATACGATAATACCCATTCCTCCAATCCATTGCGTCAAACTACGCCAGAATAGGATTCCTTTGTGTACAGATTCTATATCTGTTAGAATAGTTGCCCCTGTAGTAGAGAAACCACTGAGTGTTTCAAAGAATGCATCAGTCAGGTTGGGAATCGCACCACTCAGCATGTAAGGAATGGAACCAAAGAAGGACATGAAGAGCCATCCAAAGGTTACTACAATATATCCGTCACGTTTTTTGATTTCCTTGCTAAGGTTCTTCTTGGAGAAGAAGTACATAGCAGCACCCACCAATCCAGTAATTACTGATGAGCCAATAATGGCCCAGATGTCACCTTCCTGAAAGTATAAGCTGAATGGAATGCAGGTCAACATGAAAGCCCCGTTGAGCATCAGCAAGGTTCCTAAAATATTGACGATTACTCGGTAATTAAATAGCATATTAGTTGAAGAAACCCTCCACCTTATGGATGCATTCCGGTTTTGATAGTACGACTACTCGGTCTTTCGGTTGGAAATTAAAGCTTCCTCTTACTGTATAACCTACTCCTTTTCTGATCACTCCACCAATGATGGCCGTTCTCGGGAAGTCAAGGTTTCTCAATTCATGTTGCAAAATTTTAGAGTCAGGTTGTACTTCAAATTCCAGGATCTCTGCATCAACACCATGAATACTCGTGATGTTCAATACTTGGCCTTTTCGAATATACCTGAAAATAAAGTTCGCCGCAATCAATTTCTTGTTGATTAGGGTATCCACTCCGATGTTTTGAGACAAGTGGATGTAATCAATATTCTCTACCGCAGCGATGGTCTTTTTCACCCCGTTGTTTTTGGCAACCAGGCAGGAGATAATGTTAGTCTCCGAGTTTCCGGTCACTGCTATAACAGCATCCATCCTGTCTATTCCCTCTTCTTTTAGAAGATCTATGTCTCTACCATCACCATTGATAATCATGGTGTCAGTCAATTCATCAGCCAAAGCAAAACACTTGTCCTTGTCCTGTTCGATTAGCTTGATGTTGTATTTCTTACTTAGCTGTTTAGCTGTATTAATTCCAACTTTACTACCACCCAGGATCATTACATTTTTGATCTCAATACGCTCCTTACCTGCTAATGACATCACACGCTCAATACCAGTGGGTTCCGTAATGAAATAAGCATGGTCATTCAGCTGAAACTGGTTCTCACCATGAGGGATGATTGTTTGACTCTCTCTAAGGATAGCCACAGTAGTGAAATCATGATCTGGGTTAAGGTAAGCCGTCTCAGTAAGTGACTTATCTTTCAACTCAGAATTCTCATCCACAGTAATCCCAACAAGAGATAGCATACCTTTCTCAAACTCAAAAGTATCCGTCAATGCTGACTGTTTGAGCAGTCTTTTGATCTCTCGTGCTGCCAAGGATTCTGGGGAGATAATTTCATCAATTCCCAGGTTCTTCAGGTCACATTTATCTTTATGATGTAGAAATTCGGTGTTTGATATTCTGGCTACGGTTCTTTTAGCTCCTAAATTTTTACCGATGATGGCCGTAGTTAGGTTCGTTTCCTCAATCGACGTTACGGCGATCAGCAAATCGGCTTTAGACACATTGGCCTCTTCCAGAATAGTAATGGAGGTGCTGCTTCCTTTGATGGTATGTACATCCAAATGGTTAGATGCATGCTCCAATACAGAAGCGTCTTGATCTATGAGGATGATATCTTGTTCTTCAAAAGCCAACAGTTTGGCCAAATGGAACCCTAAATCTCCTGCACCTGCGATGATAATTCTCATAGCAATTCCTTAATGGCAGTAAATATAAGACAAAGTATAACCAGTGGAACTAATTGATGGTTCATTTCGATGAGTCATTTAGTAGTAACGGTAGATGGCAAAGTAAATTTGATCGATGTTAATCATGCACTTTACTAAAATACTCTTTTGATGCTGTAACAACTTTTGGAGCTAAAAAGATCGCTCCAATCATCGTAGGGATGGCCATCAGGCCATAGGCGACGAAAACCAAATTAACCACGACACTTAAACTAGCGACAGAACCAACCACCACCAGTGCGATGTACCAATAGTTAAATAATCGACCCTTTTTAGCACCAATCAAAAATGACAAACACTTTTGTCCGTAATAAGCCATTCCGAAAATAGTGGTAATTGCGAATATGACCACACAAACCAATAAGATGAATGGTCCCACTACAGGGAGGCTTTGTCCAAATGCATTGGCTGTAAGCAAAATACCATTATTGTCACCTGTTTGCCATACCCCTGTGATGATAATACAAAGTCCTGTCATGGTACAGATTAACAAGGTGTCTATAGCAGGTCCCAACATGGCTACCAAACCTTCGCGAACAGGTTCTTTTGTTTTGGCTGCGCCATGCATCATGGGAGCAGTACCGATACCCGCTTCATTGGAGAATGCTGCTCTTTTAGCTCCCTCGATGACAATCATTCCAAATGCTCCTCCCAAAGCTGCCTTGGCAGAAAATGCATCTTCGAAGATGAATAAGAAAGATGGAATGATTTCAGAATAATTGATGACTAAAATAAATACAACGCTTACGGTGTACAAAATAACCATCGCTGGCACTAGTTTGGCAGCCACATTTCCAATTCTTTTTATACCTCCGAGTATGACAGCTGCTACAAGAACGGCGAGGATTAGTCCAAGGGTAAGATCAGTGAAAAACCGGTCTTGAAAAGCTAAACCATACGGTTCTAGAAATGTGTCTCTAATCACCGCCACCATCTGATTGGCCTGGAATACAGGCGTGGCCCCAAAAAATCCAACCACGGAAAAGAAGATTGCCAAAGGCATCCAGTTTTTACCAAGGCCTTCCCGGATATAATACATCGGACCACCTTGTAGTTCTCCTTCAGAATCTTTTCCACGATACATTACTGCCAGCGTACAGGTGAAAAATTTTGTTGCCATACCTAAAAAAGCACTCATCCACATCCAAAATATAGCGCCGGGACCTCCAGCTACAATAGCCAGGGCAACTCCACTGATATTTCCCATTCCTATTGTGGCGGCTAATGCTCCCGAAAGTGCTTGAAAGTGATTGATATCTCCCGGATCATCAGGATCATCATACTTTCCTCTCAATACATTGACAGCATGAGTGAAGTATCTGAAGGGTAAAAATTTCGAATAAACCATAAAGAAAAAACCACCACCTAGTAGCAAAACCAGAAGCGGCATTCCCCATATAAAGTCAGAGGCAGCTGAGAAGAATTCTTCTATTGTCATGAAGTCGGATCTTTTTCTAAAAGAGGTAATAATACAGGCCAAACATTATCAGCCACAATTTGGTGACCTTCTGGGGTGGGATGAATACCATCTTTGAGGTTTAATTCTGGGATACCTGCGACGTTATTCAGCAGGAAAGGGATCAACTCCGATTTTTCTTCTTCAGCTATTTCCTTAAACATGTTTCTGAATTTGGTGGTGTAGTCATTTCCAAGGTTTGGAGGTACTTCCATTCCAGCCAGAATAACTTTTACCTCAGGATTGGCCTCACGAACTTTTCCGATAATTCCTTTTAAGTTCTTTTTGGTTTCATCCAAGTCCAAACCTCTCAAACCATCGTTGGCACCTAGTTCCAACACGAAAATGTCAGGAACTGTTTGAAGTACCCAGTCAATGCGGTTAAGGCCACCTGCTGAAGTTTCACCTGACAGTCCTGCATTCACTGATTTATAGTGATAGCCTAAAGAATCAAGGCGCTCTTGAATAATTGCTGGGAAAGCATCTGCTACATCTAGTTGATAACCTGCAGTGATACTATTTCCGAAGAACAGAATTACCGGATCATCCGATTTTGTAGTGGTTTCTTTAGCTTCATTAGTGGCCGGTGAGGATTCCGTTTGTTGTTTGGTGTCATTGCTGCACGACCATAAAATGGACGAACAAGCGAACAAAAAACTTATTATATATCTTACCATACCGATGAGTCTTTGATCAAAAATGACCGGTTAAAAACGGTCAAGTCTCGAAATTAATAAACATGATCTTAGTCTTTCCGTTTTTACTGTTTAAACTCACAATTAATGTCTGCAATTCTCGAAGTTTCTGAACTATCCAAAACATTTAAAAGCGGTACCAGAGAAATCACCGTACTCGACAAAATCTCTTTTCAGCTTGAAGCAGGGAAAACCATGTCCATCATTGGTCCATCTGGTAGTGGTAAAACAACGCTTCTTGGCCTGTGCGCCGGTTTGGACCGAGCTTCAAACGGCTCCGTCTCACTTGATAGCGTGGTGCTCAATAAGCTAAGTGAAGATGATTTGGCACAGCTACGGAATCAGGAAGTAGGATTCATATTCCAGAACTTCCAGTTGATACCTACACTTACAGCTTTGGAGAATGTGATGGTCCCTTTGGAGCTAAGAGGGGAAAAGAATATAGCCTCATTTGCTAAAGAGTTGTTGAGTAGGGTTGGTTTGGGCGATCGGTACGATCATTACCCGAGTCAGCTATCAGGTGGAGAGCAACAACGTGTGGCTATTGCTCGAGCATTTGCAAATAGACCTAAGATATTGTTTGCTGATGAACCTACAGGTAATCTTGATGAAGAGACGAGTAATTCAATTGAGTCATTACTATTTGAAATCAATAAGGAGCAGGGCACAACACTGGTTATAGTAACTCACGACGATGCTCTGGCTCACAAGACTGATACTATATTGAAGCTAAAAGGAGGAAAAATAGTCCAAAGTTGATGGTAAGCATTTCGCTGAATCTAAACCTCACAACCTAAAACTTCATCATGGACAAAAGAACTACTATTCAACCAACCAAATATTCCAAAACATGGCCTTTGAAGATGGCATGGAGAGATAGCCGAAAGAGCAAAGGCAAATTGTTGCTGTTTATTCTCTCTATCTCCCTAGGAATAGCCGCGATGGTCGGTATCACCAGTTTCAGAGAAAATTTGCTGGCAGAAATTGATGATCAAGCCAAGAGTTTGCTGGGAGCCGATGTAGAAGTACGCGGTAATCAACCACTTCCTGATAGCTTGATGATGGCTTTTTATGAGTTGGCTCCGGAAGTGTCCAGGGAAGTTTACTTTGCTAGTATGGTCTATTTTCCGAGTACCGATGGTACTCGATTAGCCCAGGTGCGTGCTTTGTCTGGAAAATACCCATACTACGGAGAAATAGAGACCGAACCTGCAGAGGCGTCCCGAGAGTTTCAAAATGGAATGTCTGCTCTGGTGGATGAGAAACTGATGATACAGTACAACGTGTCCATTGGGGATTCAGTCAAAGTAGGTGAGCAGCGATTCAAAATCATAGGTAGGTTACAAAAGATGCCAGGTCAGACTGATATCGGTGCTACTGCTGCGCCTGTTGTTTATATCCCCTACAACAAGCTGGACCAAACGGATCTTTTGAAGAAAGGAAGTCGAGTAAATTACCTCAATTATTTCCTTTTTAGTGACAAGGTGGATACCACTGGCAAATGGTCAAAGCTCGTCAGCCTGGCAGATAAGAAAGGATACAGCATTGATGATATAGAAGAGCGAAAGGAAGATACCGGTAGAGCATTCAGAGATCTGACCAATTTTTTGGAGTTGGTGGCTTTTACCGCCCTGTTGCTGGGGTGTATCGGAGTGGCGAGCTCCATGTATGTGTACACCAAAGAGAAGGTTGGCATTGTAGCCACACTTAGATGTTTAGGAATGAAATCCGGTCAGGCGATCAGTATTTTCTTGATTCAAGTGGGCATTTTTGGCTTTATAGGTTCAGCAATTGGTTCTTTGATTGGAGTTGGGTTACATGTTTATTTACCAGTTTTAGTAAGTGAATTCATTCCGGTGGATCTGGAACCTACTTTCTCCTGGTTAGCCATCTCAAGTGGGATTGCAATAGGTGTGGTTGTATCGGTGCTTTTTGCCCTGATATCATTAGTATCCCTGCGAAAGGTGTCTCCACTTCAAGCCATTCGAGCGGATCTGGGTCAGTCCGGAGTTCGATTTGACAAAGTTCAGATTCTGGTCGGATTCATCATCTTCTTGTTTTTATGGTTGCTCGTATATCTCCAGATTAATCATTGGTTGGATGCAGGAATCTTCACAGTAGGATTGCTATTAACCATATTTATTCTTGGGTTGATCGGAAGGGGATTGGCATTATTGATAAAGAAGATCATACCTGATTCCATTCCGTATGTTTGGCGCCAGGGTTTGTCTAATCTATACCGACCACACAACCAAACATCTCTTTTGGTGACTACTCTTGGTTTAGGTACCGCGTTTATTGGGACGTTGCTATTCATGCAAGATCTACTTGTTGATCGAGTATCCATCACCGGTGAAGATGATCGTCCCAATACGGTTTTGTTTGATATTCAAACACCGCAGAAAGAAGAGCTCAAACAACTCACTTTGGATTATGACCTGCCTGTTTTGCAAGAAGTGCCCATCGTAACTATGCGCTTGGAGGAGATTAATGGTGTATCCAAAAATGGAGCATTAGCAGATACTACCATCAATATTCGCGATTGGGTGTATGATCGGGAGTACCGTGTGACTTACAGGGATAGTTTGATTGACTCTGAAACATTAAAAGAAGGCAAATGGACTGGCCATTATGAGCCTGGGGATAGTCTTTTCGTTTCTATTTCTAGTGGGTTTGCAGAAAGTCTGGAGTTGGAAATAGGTGATGAGTTGTTGTTCAATGTGCAGGGAGCTTTAGTCAAAACGTATATTGGCAGTTTTCGAGAGATTGATTGGCGAAGAGTCCAAACAAACTTCCTGGTTCTTTTCCCAGAAGGTATATTGGAGCGTGCACCACAATTTCATGTGCTGATTACTAGAATTCAAAACAATGAATTGTCTGCACGCTACCAGCAAGCGGTGGTTAGGAGTTATCCGAATGTCTCCATTATTGATTTGGAGTTGATCTTAAAAACGCTCGAGGACATCCTTGGCAAAATTGCTTTTGTTATTAGATTCATGGCATTCTTTAGTATTGGCACAGGAGTGATTATGCTGATTAGCTCAATTGTGCTCAGCAGATTTCAGCGAATGCGAGAAAACGTTTTGCTGCGAACTCTTGGCGCATCCAGTAAGAAATTGTGGAAAATTATTTTTGCGGAGTACTTCTTCCTGGGTGGGTTGGGTGCATTATCGGGTTTATTGATTGCAACAATCATTACCACCTTATTAGGGAAGTTTGTGTTTGAGTTCGTCTTCGTGCCGGATTTTACTCAAATGATCTGGGTGACTCTGGCAGTTACTTCCATGACCGTGCTGATTGGTCTGGTTAACAGTCGCGATGTGATCCGCCAGAGCCCTCTAGAGGTGTTAAGAAAGGAAATTTAATTATCCTTATACCATACCCGAACCAGTTGATACCAGTTGGAGCTAGATTCTCCACCGGTCCATAGTTCGGTGTCTGTACTTCCCTCCTCATCTTTTTCATGAATGTTGGGGAGTACCACAGTTTCTACATTCACCACATTGTATTGTGGGTTTTGGGCAATCCAGTCATTTGCAATGTCTAGCACTTCTTGAAATGTCTGCATCTTACCGGATTTGAACATGCCCCCTTTAGATTTTTCGGGGACGAAATCTTTCGCAATTAGTGACATAGTAAAGGCGATTAGGTTTTTTCAAACTTGAAAATATGAAATTTTCCAATATTAAACTAGATTAATTTAAGATTGAATTCATTAATTGGCATTATTTCTGGTATTGGTATCTTAGTACCATCAAATACCTAACATGAGAAAGATATTTCAGTTGATCCTAATCTTATTTGCTCTAGGAAGCTTATTGGGATGTGCAAGTGGTAAAAAAGCCTTGAAAAAAGGTGATTATGATAAAGCGGTTACTCAAGCGATTAACCGATTGAGGTCTAATGATGATCATAAAAAAGCACTGGCTACCTTAAAAAAGGGATATCGGTATGCTGTGGAAATGCATATATCTAATGTGAATAGAGCTAAAGCATCTAATGATCCTTTGAAATGGGAAGCTGTTGCTGGTAATTATCAACAAATTAATTATCTGGCTGATCAGATTCTAAGATGTCCGGGATGTCGTGATGTTGTTCCTAATCCTGTTAGATATGACTCAGAGTTGTCTAGTGCCAAGCAAAAAGCAGCTGAGGTACGATATGATTTGGGTGTTGAGGCATTGAAATACAAAAAGAATCGAGACAAAGCCATTGAAGCACATCAACATTTTCTAGCGGTTCGAGATTTTGTGCCACGTTACAAGGATGTGGAGGAGAAGTTACAGGAAGCCATTTATTATGCTACACTCAGGGTGGTGGTAGAACCCATTCCGGCACCAACTAGAATGTACAGTTTGAAGCATGAGTTTTTTGTGAATAAGATTAACGAGTATTTGCACAATGCGAACATCAACGACTATGTGCAGTTTTATACTCCAGAGGAGGCAAAAGCTGCCAAGCTCGAATATGTGGATCATGTGATTCGGATGGAATTCGACCAGTTTAATTTGGGAAATGTCTATAGTAGTAAGGATACGAGAGAGGTCAGTAGGGATAGTGTAGTGATTGCCACTAAAAATGGAGAAGATATTTATGGGACAGTGAAAGCCAAATTAACAATACACCAGAAAGCGATAACTGGGACAGGTCTTTTGGACTTCAAAGTATTGGACAATGATCGAAACAAAGTGATCACACAGGAGAAGTTTCCAAGTGAGTACACCTGGTCGATTAGATGGGCATCCTTTAATGGTGATGAGCGAGCTTTGAATGAGGAGGAAATTGAAATGGTAAATACCGTGGAGACTTCCATTCCAAATCCTCAATGGATGTTTGAAGAGTTTACAGCCCCGATCTATGATCAGGTGATCAGTAAGATAAGGTCCTATTATAGAGGCTTTTAAGTTTTCTAATTGGAAAAGTAATTGGATTTTCTTTACTCAAGCGACTTATAATGTAAAGAAAATCTACTTTTCTTTACATTCGTTGTGTGAGTTGGCAACCATATGTACCACCTCAGAATATATGATGAAATTCGAAGGTCATTATCATCAATATTCAGAGTAAGATTGTTACTTCCTTCTGATTTTCTCAAATCTTCAAAGTTGTACTTCGGGTCTTGTTGGTCAAAATGAGTTAGGACCAATACCAATGAATGAATTAGCCAAACCAAAGTTATCGCCTAGCAGTCATACCTGTGAAAACTTGTAACAATGCCATTGACCACTTCAATTTTAACAGTAGTGCATTCCATGTCATAACTAGCGGTTCTCAGCGGGATCATTAACCATCCATCAATTATTTTCTGTTGATGTTCGGGAAATGCTTTGAACACTTCACTTACTGGCTGACCAACACGAAAAAAGTGACCATTTCTTCCTAAAGCTATTGAGTTGTTGAGAATTCTCCAGGTAAATAGTTTTCCCTCTGCCAAGAAAACCTTGTTAGCACCATATTGGTAAAGCTTTCCATTCTTTTCATCCATTTCAAAGTAGAAGTCTTCTGAACTAGTTGGTTGACCCAATGCTGAGAATAACTGGCTTTCATTGTCATCAATTTTCAGGGTAATATTGTTACTTCCTTTGATTCTCAAATCTTCCAGATTGTACTTCGTGTCTTGGTGGCTCCTTAAAGAGGGGTCAAATGAACCAATTATAAATGTGAGGAATATTAATAGGCTTTTCATAGTCAAAACGTTTATGTGCAAGAATACTCATCTAAATTACCATCATCATCAAATGTTGTGCCTAAATAGTCTTCAGGATCCTGACTCGACCAGCTGCTATCATATACTTGCACATGTACATGGGGTATTACGCCCCCTGAGGCTGCATTACCAGTTGTGCCTGATTTGCCCAAGACATAACCTGGCCCTACGATAGCTCCTTTTTGCACGGACACATCATCCCAGATGATTGAATTTCATGTAAAATGTATTTCCCGATTCATCCTGGTACCTTACGGTTACATAGTTGCCGTACGAATCCTCTAGATATTCCATTCTATTAAAAGTGTCTCTGACATCTGTTACAATGCCTTCGTAAGGACTGTAAACCGGTGTACCTATGTTTGCCGTCAAATCAAGTCCATTATGCTTTTTCCTGCCTGGAGGGCAATCTTTGTGGCTTCCATTTCTTGTACATCCGTGTCTGCCTCCTCTTTTACCGGAACCTGAGGTGGGCGTAATATCCATATAAACGAGTGGATCCCCATCACAAGGATATCTTACTAAATAACAATTCCCATCACTTGCTCTATCATAATTGGTTGGACATACTGGAACACATCTACCTAAGACATTCTCTGTACCCATAGGACATCCACCGGGGCTAGATGATCCAGATGATCCACCGCTACCTCCACCGCTGCCTGGGTCATAGATTGACCCTCCGCCAGTACCAGCGTCTCCGCCACATCCTGAGTACCATTCGCAAGTTACTTCTACACCGATGTTGCAATAACCATAAACACAAATCTCCCAAGTGTCGGTTTCACAAATGAATTCATCAGTTCGGGTGTTATTTTCACAGGAATAAATGTCGAGCACACGTCCGTTATTGTTATCAAAAGGTACAAATTCTCCGTTTTCAATTTCAGACTGATACATTAATTCATCATTCAAATCGAATGCCTGGAAGACTCCATTATAATTGTCCCAACCTGGAAATTCAGTTAAGGTCTGATACCAATCGAGATCCATAGTATATATGATTATTCTACCCTGAACCCCTTCCTGATTTTGATATACCCATAGGTTTTTTAAAACTCTAGAATTTGGGTCAGGAATATTCAAGGTATATACAATATGACCGTTTGCGTATTCCCTTTTTGCAGCTTTGTTTAGATCAACGTTATCAAGATATGAACTGATCCGTCCACTACTAGATACAGACAAATTCAAATCCTCGAGATAAGCGAGTAAAAGGGGTTCATCTTCTATTCGAACTTCAAAAAGAGTAGGTCATCTTCAGGTTTAGTTTTATCATGATCCTCATCACATTGCTGAAATAGTAAAAGGATGAAAAAGCTAAATGAAAGAAATTTAATGAGATTAAGTGGCGGCTTAGTATTCATTTTGACAATAACATAGGTGGTACTAATGCCAAAGTAGTTATTTGCTAATTAAAAAACAAACCTTACATAACCATTACGTGATATGATCTTAGAATCCTGGTTATTTTCCCTGCTGTTTTTCCCAATTATCACGAAGGGTGATTGTTCTGTTGAAGACGAGCTGGTCTGCTGTGGTGTCTTCATCTACTCGGAAATACCCCACACGCTCAAACTGTACGGTATCACCTACCTGAGCAGTTGCCAAAGATCCTTCCAGTACTGCTTTGGTATTAACTTCCAACGAATCAGGATTTAGATGATTTTTGAAGTCGTCTTCAATATCATTCAAGTTTTCAGTCCTGAACAAACGATCGTACAATCTGATTTCTGCATTCACTGCATGTTTTACAGAAACCCATCCCAAAGTACCTTTCACTTTCTTTCCGCTAGTGTCCTGACCACTTCTGGTGTCTGGATCGTACTCAGCATAAATGGTGGTTACTTCACCATTTTCATCCTCATCAAACCCAGTACATTTAATGATGTAGGCATATTTCAATCGAACCTCTCTGTCTGGACCTAGTCTAAACCACTTTCTTGGGCTAGGAGGATCTTTCATGAAGTCGGCTCTGTCCACATAGATTTCTCTACCGAACATCATGTCTCTAGTGCCCGCAGACTCATCTTCAGGATTGTTAACAGCCGTGAGTGTTTCTTCTTTATCCTCTGGCCAGTTAGTGATCACTAATTTTACTGGGTCCAGTATACCGAAAACTCTATTGGTTTTCTTGTTCAAATCTTCTCTAACAGCATGCTCCAACAATGCTACATCCGTGATGCCGTCTCTTCTGGCCACACCTACCTTTTTCACGAAGTTCTTAATGGACTCTGGTGTAAACCCACGTCTTTTGATACCAGAGATGGTAGGCATCCGAGGATCGTCCCACCCAGCTACATATTTACCTTCCACCAATTCCAACAGTTTACGCTTGCTGACAATCGTGTAGGAAAGATTTAAACGAGCAAACTCAGTTTGTTTAGAAGGAAATATTTCTAATTGTTCAATGATCCACTCGTATAAAGGACGGTGAACTTCAAACTCCAATGTACAAAGTGAGTGTGTTACATGTTCGATACTGTCGGACTGACCATGAGCAAAATCATACGATGGATAGATACACCATTCATTTCCAGTACGGTGATGCTCCACATGCTTGATTCTGTAAAGAACAGGGTCTCTCATATGCATGTTAGGCGACGACATATCGATCTTAGCTCGAAGCACTTTCTCGCCGTTCTGATATTTGCCATCTTTCATATCCGCAAAGAGTTGCAAATTATCCTCTACAGATCTCGATCTAAAGGGGCTTTCTTTGCCAGGAACCGTTGGAGTTCCTTTGATTTCATTCCACTCTTCTTTGCTCAGATCATCCACATAGGCTTTGCCGTCTTTGATTAATTGAACAGCAAAATCATACAGCTGTGGGAAGTAATCTGAAGCATAATATTCTCCATCCCAATCAAAACCGAGCCATTTTACATTGCTTTTTATGGAGTCCACATATTCCACATCTTCTTTCTCTGGATTGGTATCGTCAAATCGAAGATTACATTTCCCATCGAATTTTTGTGCCAGGCCAAAGTTTAAGTGAATAGACTTGGCATGACCAATGTGTAAATATCCGTTTGGCTCAGGAGGAAAGCGCGTCTGAATGGCCTGGTGTTTTCCACTTTTCAGGTCATTTTCAATCATTTGCTCAATGAAGTTCAGCGATTCTCTCTTTTCGTTTTCCATGGTTTAGAAAATTTGTCGCAAATTAAATAGAAACAACAGACAAAATGGAGTCTTCTGGCAGCTTTCGGTGGTAGACCAAAAAAAACGGAGTGTAGAAAGCTACACTCCGTTTGAAACATAATTTTTACATGTGATCCAAATGGATCTGATATAAAGAGGATTCTACTCCGTCTGAGTAGCTTGTATGTCTTAACGGAGCATTTTCAATAGGGTTTATTACCAAAGCGTTAAAAAACTTTAAATCGAATATTATTTCAGAGATTTGGAATAAAATGAGAATGGAAGGAGTTTTCTCACATCATCTAGAACAATAAATTTTCCTTCATGATCACCCATAATGATTTTGATAGGATCATTTTGTTCGTTGGCATACTCCATCATCACCTGACGACAATTGCCACAAGAAAAAGCATCTGCAGCTTCTTTATTCTGATTTTTAGCTACTATCGTAATTGCCTTAATAGGTTGTTTGGTCTGGCTTTTGGCTGCGAAAAGAGCGACACGTTCTGCACACAATCCAGAAGGATAGGCTGCGTTTTCCTGGTTGTTACCGGATACAACCGTACCATCTTCCATTTGCACTGCACTACCAACTTTAAAATTAGAATATGGGGCATGCGCTCCAGCTAAAGCATCAATTGCCTTTTTTACCAGGGCTTGTTCTAAATCAGACAACTCCTCTTTACTAACTATTTGATAGTCAATTTGAATATTTTCCATCTAGTCAAATGATGTGGGACTGTTTATACGGGGTGAGTCCCTTTTGGGTTAATTAAAAAATGCTGTAATTACTTATTTGTTGCACAAAGCTGGATGCGGATGGTGGATATACTGCAATAGCGAATATCACTCCGTAAATGGCGCCATATAAATGTGCTTCGTGATTTATGTTGTCACTCATGTTTTTTCCCTGGAAGTAGGAATAGATGACATAAACGATTCCTAGAATGAATCCAGGAATGCATAGTAGCCCATAAAGGCAAATATCGTTTAACGGGAAGTAGAGTATACTGGCAAATACCATCGCCGAAACAGCTCCCGACGCACCTAAACTATTGTAGTTGATTTGATCACGCTTTTTCCAGGCTCCCGGAAGGTCAGAAATAATTATTGCTGAAATATAGAACAGCACATAAACAACCAATCCAGTTGTTCCCATGAGCTCACTGAAAATCTCTTCTACTACTCTTCCGAAAAAGAAAAATGTGAACATGTTGAATCCCAAATGGATGAAGCTTCCGTGTATGAATCCAGAAGATATTAATCTCCAAAATTCCTTGCGGTGAAACACCATGTATGGATTCATCATCCATTTCTGAAGCATTACAGGACTATTAAGTGCTCTAAGGCTGATTAGTACAGTTAAAGCGATGATAACTAAGGTTGCAGACATTTATTTTTCTCTTTTCATTAATTGCATGGCCAATCCTTTCAATAGGGATTTGCCATCGTCATTGGCTTCCAGGCTTTCAAGTAGTTGGAATGATTCATCAAAGTATTGATTCATCAAATTCGTGGTAAGCTCTTTGATTCCTATCTCATCGTAAATGGCTGTTACTGCCTTTACTTTTTCATCCGAGTCAAACTCATTTTTACCTATCCAGGAATCTAAGGCAATTTTTTGCTCGGTATTGGCTAGTTCCAATGCTTTGATTAGTAGGAAGGTCTTTTTGTTGGAAATAATATCACCTCCGACTTGTTTACCGAATTTGCTTTGATCCGCATAAACATCCAGCAGGTCATCCATTAGTTGAAAACCAATTCCCATCTTCACTCCAATATCATAGAGCTGCTTTCTGTTACTTTCAGGCATTCCACCCATCAATGCACCAAATTCCAGACTAAACCCGAGTAGAACTGCTGTTTTCAGCCGAATCATATTAATGTAGGCCTCAATGGAGACTGTTTCTTCAGACTCGAAATTCATGTCAATCTGCTGACCTTCACAAACTTCCACAGCACACTTGTTGAATAGCTTAATTGCCTCTGGTAATATCTCAGGATTGACACCTAGAAGCATGTCATAAGCTTTCACCAGCATCGTATCTCCACTTAAAATGGCAACTGTACTGTTCCACTTTTCATGAACTGTAGGCATGCCACGTCTAAGGGGAGCCTCATCCATGATATCATCATGCATCAAGGTGAAATTGTGAAATACTTCTACAGCCAAAGCCTCTCGAAGAATCGATTGTGGATCGTCTTTCATCATTTGGTAGCCAAGTAATACCAACAATGGACGCATTCGCTTCCCTCCTAATGATAAAATGTAGGAAATAGGCTCGTAAAGTTCTTTTGGATGGTCACCAAATTGGAGTTTGTCAATTTCTTCTCCAATGAGATGCTGCAGTGATTTAATATAATTCTCAGTCATTTAGTTCTTATTTCCACCCAAAACAGCAATTGAAACATGCAGACCCAAGGAAATGTTGTGGCTGATTCCAACATCTGCATTGATTCTTTCATAATAAACATTAGATCGAGAGTATTTCCCTCGAAATTCGATTATGAAATTATCCAAATCGACTCCAAAATTTAAACCTGCTTCAGGTCCTTTGATTTTATACAAAGCAAAATAGGTCTCGTCGCTAGTGTCATCTTTCACAACTCTTCCATCTTGTGGATAAGTGTAAGTGACAAGTTGTTTGAAATCAGTTGGATTAACATTGGTATGTTGATATCCAAGAATAAACCCATATCTAATTTTTTGAATCTTATTGATGTATTGTAAACCAAAAGGGAACTTGACCAAATTGTATGAAAACGAGTTTTCTACGTAAAAATCAGGATTGGTAGGATCGGTTTTGAAAGTATTAGGTTGTTCTTTGAATCCTTCAAAAGATGCTTTTCCAAAACCAACACCTGCATAAAGCTTAAGCTTGTCCAAATGTATAAGGTCCACGTCAATACCTAGGGTGGTTGTGGTGTAACCTGAACGATCCAGTGATTCACCTCCATACATTACCCTGTCGTCTATTATCATTCGATAAAAATTTTGATCTAGCTGTACAAATAGTCCCAATGATTTCCCTTTTGACAAATAATTCAAAGATTGGTTAGTGCATTTGATATAATTTTTAACCGTTTTTGATGCACTACCTTTGGATAGAGATTTCTCAACAGGAGCAAGGAAGTCTTGATTACACCCAATTAATAATGATTTTAACGTTAGGAGATAATCCTTGTTATCAATCATAAACTCTCGTCCATTCACTATTCTCGATTTTTTCTTGTCATCCAAATGATAAAGTGAATCATTGGTATACAGGAACAATTCACTTCTTTGGAAAAGCAGGCTAATTGAATCCGATTCAGCAAGAATAGTATAGCGTCGACGATCCTTTGGGAGGTATTTGAAAGAGTAATTGTCCTCAAAGTATACTTTGTCAATATCCCAGGTATTGATTTTTTCCTTTGTGGAGTTGCTCCACACAGTGATTAAATCTCCCCCATGGCCAAATATTTGGTAGTTGGCATATCCATGGATGGTGTCTCTCAAGTTCGTGACAACTTTGGCGGGCCTCATGTCTTGACCTGATACCTGGCTAAGGCAAAAGATCAAGATCACAAAAAATACGTTTTTCATTCTGGCAATTCTACTAGGTCTAAGTCGATGGTTCTTCTGTCAATATCTGTTTTTACGACCTTAACAGTCAATTTGTCTCCAAGAGTGATGATTCTTTTATTTCTTTTTCCAATAATCCGATAATTCTTCTCATCAAACTCATAGAAGTCATCAGTCAAGTCCGCCAGTCGAACCATGCCTTCACACTTGGTTTCTGTGATTTCGACAAAAATACCCCATTCGGTTACACCAGAAACAATTCCCTCAAAATCTTCTCCAAGCATACTTTGCATGAACTCGACCTGCTTGTATTTGATGGAAGCTCTTTCGGCATCAGCGGCATTTTTCTCACGTTCTGAAGAGTGCACACATTTTTTTTCCTCTGGTTCTACCTCTACTGGCTTACCTTCATTCAGATAATGCCATAATAATCGGTGAACCATCACATCCGGATATCTTCGAATAGGCGAAGTGAAGTGCGTGTAGTGATCAAATGCCAAACCAAAGTGTGGTTTGGGATCAGTGGTATATTTAGCCTTAGCCATGGAGCGAATAGCCAACTGTTCCAATACGTTTTGCTCAGGCTTACCTTCTACTTCACCGAGTAGTTTGTTCAGACTGTTGGAGATATTCCCACCAGTATTCATTTTATGACCAAACTTCGCTGCGAACTTGGCAAAGCTGTCCAATTTCTCAGGATCTGGATCATCGTGGGTTCTATAGACGAAGGTATACTTGCCATTTTCACCACGACCCCATTTGTAAATATGCGTAGCCACTTCACGATTGGCTAGAAGCATAAACTCCTCAATCATCTTGTGAGCGTCTTTTCTAACTTTCGGAATGACCGCTAAAGGCTTTCCTTTCTCATCCAACTTGAATTTTACTTCTGTAGTCTCAAAGTTCACCGCTCCATTTTTGAAGCGCTTGTCTTTCAACTTATGAGCGATACCATTGAGCAACTGAATTTCTTCTGCAAAATCTCCTTCACCAGATTCAATTCGTTCTTGAGCTTCTTCGTAAGTAAATCGTCTATCTGAATGAATAACAGTTCTTCCAAACCATTTCTTCTTCACTTTACCTTCAGTATCCATGACGAAAGAAGCAGAGAATGTCAGCTTATCTTCATTCGGTCTAAGTGAACACAATCCATTTGAGAGCTTCTCTGGAAGCATCGGAATGGTCCTATCAACAAGGTAAACAGAAGTAGCACGCTGAAGTGCTTCTTTTTCCAGTATTGATTTTGGTTTCACGTAGTGGGATACATCCGCAATGTGAACACCAATTTCATAATCTCCATTGTCCATTTTCTCAATGGATAAAGCATCATCAAAATCCTTAGCGTCTTCCGGGTCAATGGTGAAGGTCGTAATCGGACGAAAGTCTCTTCTGTAAGAAATTTCCTCATCAGATATTTCCACAGGGATCTTCTCCGCGGCTTCTTCTACATTCTGAGGGAATTGGAATGGAAGTCCGAACTCCGCCATGATGGAGTGAATCTCAGCATCGTTTTCACCGGCTGGTCCTAAGACATTGATCACATCTCCTAGCGGGCTTCGATTCTTAGCATCATGCCACTTGGTGACTTTTACAATTACTTTATCATTGTGTTTGGCCTTCTTGATTTTCTCAGGATAGACCATGATGTCGAAATGGATATTCCTGTTGTCAGGAACTACAAAGCTGAATTTTTCAGAGACTTCAATTCTTCCTACGAACTCGTCCTTAGTTCTTTCAACTAACTCAACCACCTTTCCTTCTGGACGGAAGCCGTCTGATGCAGGCCTGGTGATCTGTACTTTAACAGTATCCTGGTCAATGGCATAATTGAGATCCTCAGATTTCACCCAAATATCTTCTTCAGAATCTGGGCTGATGATGTAAGCGAATCGTGAATTAACATGATCTACTCGTCCTATTACTTCAGGAGCATCATATGCACTTACTAACCTTCCATCTGGAGCCTTTTTGATTTTATCGTTGGATTCCATGCTGAAAAGGATGTCCTTCAGCATCTCTTTGGACTTTTTGTCTCGCAATCCTAATTTTTTAATCAACTGGCGGTAGCTGAATCGCTCGCCAAGGTGTTGCGCAAATACGCCGCGCACTCTGTCTTTTAGCAATTTTGCATTTGCTGTATTTTTAGAAGGCCTTCCGCCTTTCTTTTTTTTTCTCTTTTTACTCATATAGAGTTAACTAACTATTGTAATATTTTTTTCATCTACTACGGGCAGCGCATTCATTTTCAAAAAAAGTTGTGCGGTAGCGACTACATCTCCCTGACAGTACTTTTGGATGCGCTCAAGCCCGTTTTCTTCTTCATAGTAAACCTTGTTTACCATTGATCCATCTATATCGGATTTACTCGAGGGGATGTTAAAAATGGTTGTGAGTAGATCGAGTGAGGTGAAGTTCTTTCGATCTCCAAACTTCCACATTTCCATGGTGTCTAGAAAATTCACTTCCCATGGTTTTTTGCCGGAGTTGTCAAGCACATATGGGAGTTTTATCCCATTGATGAGCATTCTGCGGCTAAGATAAGGAAAATCAAACTCCTTTCCATTGTGGGCACATAGTCTTAAGTTTTCTGGATCGAATATAGTTTCCAATAAGTCCTTTATTTCTTTTAACAAGGCTGCTTCATCATGTCCTGTCACTGATTTGACCCGAAGTGCAAGGCTTCCATCCGGCAAGTCATGAAAAATCCCGAAAGCAACCGTTATTACTTTCCCAAATTCCGCATAGATGCCGGCTTTTTCGCTGAAGAGCTCCTCAGATGTTAATTCATCTTCATTACGAAGAAAACTAGACTTTCTTTCCCAATGTTTGCGCAGGTCAGCATTAAGTTTTTGATATTCTTTTGTGAGGGCCACAGTTTCAATATCAAGAATTAGCAGGTTTCTTAAGCGATAATCCATATGGAGGTATTTTGGTTAGGTGGAGTGTCCAAATGAGCAAAGATATCTGTTCTGAATTTACCAATGTGTCCACAATAAAAGGAGCATCCACGAATTTTTATTTACAATCGTTTCGTAAAATTGCTTTATGGCAGATCTGGTAATTAGAGAGGATAAAGTCATACTTCTAGAAGAGTCTCATAAAGAAGTAAGGTTTCATGGGCACCATGTTTCTGTTACTAATAATGATCAGGTTGAGGCCTTTCCTTCAGGTCACTTTTATGCCCATCCTGTTGAAATAACTATGGATGGGACGATTCTCAAGGACAATCCACACTTTCGAAATTGGCTGACAGAACCCTTTGTAAAATCATATCTTGATCAGGTTGGTAGTGCTGCATCATTTGAGATAGTAGCTAAGACAGGATCCAAAAGTAATCAGGCAATTGTTCTGAACTGTTTAGATGCTTGTTATGGGCATGCCTTATACAAACTATTCAATTCTGCCAGATATGAGCACTTTGGTGGTAAACTGATCGTGATTGTTCATCCGAATTTCCAACACTTTGTTCCAGATTATGTAGACGAGATTTGGTTGGTCCAAACCACTTTTAGGAATCAAGATGATCATCTAAACGGATTTCATGATTTTGTCCTAACACAACTTAAACGCTACAATAAAATACAGCTGGCCGAGGTGGATATGTCGATAGATCTTGGAGAAGTTGACCTTACAGCTTTTACCAAAGTGTCTCCGTTTGACTTCAGTCAATTTGCAAAAGGTGAGCCTTATGAAATCATCTTACTTCTTCGCGAAGATCGGATGTGGCTTACTTCTAAAGTGGATCAATGGCTGTATCTGGTTTGGAGAAAAACTCGGCTTAGATCATTGAAGAAATATCTTCTGCTCAAAGAGCGTTCTAATTACAAAAAATTAATCAAGCGCGTGAACAGATCCATTCGAGTTAATTGGAAATCTATTGGGATTGGCAAAGGCTTGAGTTATTCGTTTTTGCAGGATCAGCGAATGGACTATGAATTCTTCACACAGCAGGAGGATAAATGGTGTGAGCAATATGCTACCTCACATCTGTGCATTGGAGTACATGGCAGCAATATGTTAATCCCATCCTATTTATCTGGAGCATACATTAGCCTTGTTCCCGCATTTAAAATTGCCAATTATAGTGAGGATTTTCTTCCTCGAAAAGAACCTCTACAGAGAACTTTATTCACAGCCCGAAACCTATCGACCTCTAACTCACCTGGAGAAATAGCTGCACACGTTGTGGGCATTTTGCAAGGCTATCTTCATGGAAATAAAAAGAGCTTAAGTGATTAAAATCAGTCTGGTCTGTTGCATCTAACTGCTGCAATTGAGTGGTTCATTGGGTATATTTAGTTAACCAAACACCTAGGCAAATGAGTGATTCATTTATCCCCGAAAGATACATTAGTTGGATAGAACATAACGGCAAAAAAGTACTTCTGATTGACTACTCGCACTGTAAAGACAAGTGGCAAATGATCGAAGTGGTCAAAGCAACAGCCAGCTTTTATCAGAGCGCACCAGGTAAAATTTTTACGCTCAGCGATTTCAATAACGTCACAGGTAGCCAGGAATACATGGCCGAAGTGAAACGCCTGGGCAAAGAGTTGTTTGATGCGAAAACGGAGAGAGGAGCTGTAGTCGGAATTACAGGTTTGAAAAAAGTATTTCTTTCTGGTTATAACCTGATAGCCAAACAGAAGATCATGCCTTTCAACACCAAAGAACAGGCGCTTGATTATTTAACTAAATAGGAAGCAAATTTTATTGATGCAATACGCCTTGTAGTTTCAGCTCTGGAATGAAGCTCAGGTTTTCTTTGATAATGGTCTCTGGCACAAAGATGTATTTCTTATCGTAGAGCTGGCCATCAATGAAGAAGCTTACCCAATATTCATTGTTCAAGTGGAAAACTTCTTCTGCGATTGGTTCCACTAAAGCATATTCTCCAGCTTCAATTTTAGGCATCATGTGTCTGAGAACAGAAGTCTTTTGTTCCTTGCCATCCTTAACACCATAACCTTTACTGGTGACCATCACCGTCTCCAATGATTTATCTGTACGGTTAAGGAGGTATACTTTCCAGCCTTCATCGTCTTTCACTACACTTACAAATACGTCTTCTATTTGGGGAAAATTGATGTCTTTCTTCATTCTTCTAGGCGGGTAATTCTAATTTTTTCATGGGTTATAACAGAAAAACAATCATGCATTTGATCCAAATGTTTTTCAATTGCTTGTAGAACTAAATTGCTTCGACTCTCGGGTTCAACCTCTGATAACCTCAGTAAAATTATACCATGATGATGCATTCCTAATCTGAAGGTTAACTCTCCAAAATCTTTATCTTCTGTTAACAGGATACATTGATTTTCCTGAGCAATCTGGAGTACTTCAATATCACTAATGGAGGCATCGGATTCTATTATCGCGTAAACTTTGAAACCATGACCTCTTAGTGTTGAAATGATTCTAAACTGAACACTTTCATCAGCCACCAAATCATACATCAGGCAGAAATTTCGAATGATTGACTCATGTTTGTGAGCTTAGAGGCAAAAGCCAAACATGCATATAGTTTTTCTTTTGTGAGTTTGGGGTAATCTGCTAGAAGAGACTCAAAGGTTTCGCCATTGGCTAATTTTTCTAATATTAAGTCAACAGGGATTCTTGTTCCTTTAATTACCGGTTTTCCAAACAGAACCTTTGGATCACTTACTATATGTTCATTCCAATTAACCATAGTCCTTTAAAATTAACGAAAACTTTGATGAATTAGATTAGCTCCATTTCAAACAAATCAACGATGTGTTTTTTAACACGATCTTCTACTTCTTTCATGTCGGGTGTGTAACCAACTTCCTTATCTAAAGAAGTCACCGCCTTATCATCAATACCACAAGGGATGATGTTGCCGAAGTAATTCAAATCTGCCGTGACATTAAAAGCAAATCCATGCATGGTTACCCACCGACTGCATTTCACACCCATTGCACAGATTTTTCTCGCCTTATCCATGTCCTCAAAGTCAATCCAAACTCCAGTTAATCCATCGATCCTACCAGCTTTTACTCCATAATCCGCACAGGTAAGGATGATGGCTTCTTCCAAGAAGCGCAGGTATTTGTGGATATCCGTAAAGAAGTTGTCCAAATCTATGATTGGATACCCGACTAACTGGCCAGGCCCATGATAGGTGATGTCCCCACCACGATTGATTTTGTAGTAACTGGCGTCTTTTTCCTCAAGACCAGCTGTGTCTAATAAAAGATGTTCAGGTTTTCCGCTCTTACCTAATGTATAAACATGAGGATGCTGGCAAAACAGCACCACATTATCTGTAGGTGTTTGCTCGTCTTCTGGAAGCTTGCGATTGGCAATCTTCCTGTCTACTTGCTCTTTGAATAACTCCTCCTGGTAGTCCCAGGTCTCTTTGTAGTCCTTCAGTCCAAGATTTATAAAACGTGTTTTTTTATTCTGCTCAGTCACTTATCTGTTAATATAAGGTTCCAACAGTCTAAGACTGTGACAAGTTTCAAATTCATTCAATCAAGAAATGATCAGTTACGGCTTATCTTTATCAAACCATGAATTCGAAAAATAAGGGCAAATATGGTGAAGATTTAGCGGTTTCTTATCTCCGTAACAAGGGATTCGAAATCGTGGAGCGAAACTATCGACATGGTAGAGGTGAGATTGACATCATTGGAATTTGGCAAAATGAATTGCTGGTCTTCTTCGAGGTGAAATTAAGAAAGCGTGATGATTATGGTGAGCCAGAGGAGTTTGTATCCAAAGCTCAGGAGCGATCCATCATAGATGCGGCAGAAGAATACATCTTTGGGATCAACTGGATGAAAGATATTCGATTTGATATCATCTCCATCAAGCATGGTGAAGGTATAGAACACATTGAGGATGCCTTTTATTGAACACACCCTCAATGAATTAAAATTTCTTAGGCAGCTGCAGTCTCTTTAGCTTTTTTCGCTAGCTCCTTCGCCTCTTCTTTGTTTTTAGAATATTTGATGTGATCAGGCACACCTCTCAAATCCCAAATCAATCCAAAGAAGGCGAATGTTCTCAACACGTAATAGGTAATGTCAATTTCCCACCAAAAGAACCCTTGTCTTGCTGAAGACTCATAATAGTGATGGTTGTTGTGCCATCCTTCGCCCAATGTTAAAAGAGCTAACCACAAACTGTTTTTAGACTCGTCATCAGACTGGTATCGCTGCTTTCCAAACTTGTGCATGATGGAGTTGATGCTGAAGGTACCATGATAAGTAATCACAGTGCTCAAGAAAAACCCAATAAATAATGCAGAAAATCCTGCAGTTGAGAACATCTCTAGAATGCTTCCTCCATTTACAATTCCTCCGAGTGCCATTACAACCAGCGCCAATATGAATGGAGGAATCAGGTAATATTTGTTCAACCAAACCAATTCAGGGTATTTAGAGAAGTCACCGATCAGTTTGTAGTCTGTTTCTTTATAGTCAGGCCCAATGATCCAACCTACATGTGAATACCAGAAACCATAATGTTTCATCGAGTGTGGATCATCATAGGTGTCACTTGTTCTGTGATGCACGCGGTGGTGTGCCGCCCACCAAAGTGCTCCTTTTTGCGCTGAAGTTTGTGCCATAAAGGCAATCACAAACTGAAACCAACGTGAAGTCTTATAGGATCTATGAGCAAAATATCGGTGATAGCCTCCTGTAATCCAGAACATTCTGAATACATAAAGACCGATACACAACATCCAGTCAAAAAAAGTAGCTCCTGTAAACAGTGCACCTAATGGAAGAAGGTGTATCAATATAAAATTGATTTCCTGCTTGAGCTTAGGTTTGTTGAGCACTCTCGGCTCTGTAGATACTTTTGCCATTTCGTTTAGTCTTTAATGGTAATCTGACAATTACGCGATGCAAAGATAGTCATCAGGAAACTAGCAGCGAGAAATACCTGATCTAAATCATTGCCAGCAAGGTGATATCTATAAAATGTCATAAGACAACAAAAAGTTCTTAATTGAATACCTAAGATAATTAGGTATAGTTTCCTATATTTGATTTGTGGAAAATAAACAACTCATCAAAGGAAGCCTGAATGTTATCATCCTTAAGCTGCTCAGTGACCATGAGAAGATGTATGGATATGAGATGACTCAGCATGTAAAAGAAATGACCAAAGGTGAAATGCAGATTACAGAGGGAGCTTTATATCCTGCACTTCACAAGTTGGAAGCAGATGGGTTGATCACCTCTGAGTCTCAGAAAGTAGGAGGACGCATACGGAAATATTACCTGTTATCTGAAGATGGGCAAAAGAGTGTGACTTCACAAGTAGGTGAATTGGCTGGGTTTCTTAACAATCTCAGCTTATTGCTCAATCTAAAACCTAGTCACCAATGAAAACAATCACCACAAATGAACTTGACCTGTTAAAGGCTCACCTGATCAAAAAACCTTTCAAGTACCAGGAGGTTTTTTTAGAAGTTCTGGATCATTATGCGTCAGCATATGAGCATTCAGACGATTCCCTCGAAGAGACAATAGCTAAAATAGATCATGTTTTTCCTAATGAACGAATAGAGGATATTAACTCTCGGTATATCAAAGATCTTACTCGTCAGATGCGAAAGGCGCATTTTACACTATTCACAAACTACTTCCGATGGCCACAATTAGTCACTAGTTTATTGACGATTGCGTTATTTGTTGTTGCAGCACCATTGATTCATGAGGTAAAAGCAATAAAAGTGGCTATGATCATTGTCTTTGGATTAGCTCCATTAATCTTGTTTGTATATGCTACTCTAAAGTCTTTTGAATTACGTAGAAGACTGCCTGGAAAATTGAAAAATGGGCATTACCAGGTGCTGGTTGTATCTTCCTTATTAATATTCAATTACCTTCAGATCAATTCATTTTATCGCTTATTTACAGGTAGTGAAAATGCCAATATTCTAGACGTTTCACCTTATTTAACAGCTGGAATATTGTTAGTTGGACTCATTCTTTGTAGCACAACATTGCAGTTATATTTCACCAAGGTCAAACCAAATATGGTTTAGGTTCATTCTGTTTCTTTGAGCAGTTGATCAATAAGTTCAACAGTCTCTGTTTGATAGATATTTTGTAGTCCTGCTGTGACCATGAGTGCATGGGCCACCTGGTTTTCAAACTCTGGGTGTTTAAATAGCTTTTCATTGGCATTTGAAAATTTACTTTTCCCAAATGCAGGCTTGAACATGGCATTTCTCGCGCTGCCATTTTCGTTCATGAATACTACGAATTTTTCGTACATCATTAATTCAAAGCCATACCATTCTTTCAGGTTTTCATAATGTTGTTCCCATTCATGAAGAAGTTCTTTCAGTCGTTCATTTTTGAGGGATTTTAGTTGACCCGAGTTTCTTAAATCGCTGATGACATAGGTGCTAGGATTCCAGGTTGGATTGTCGTACAATCGCTGAATCAAGGTGTCTACCAATATGGCGTCATCTAGTTTATTTGAAGGACCAGTTAAATTTTGGATTTGACTACATGCCCTGATTTTCTTGTTTAAACGGGTAATTTGTTTTTCAAGTGAAACCAGATTTGTTTCAAATTCCTCATGAAGATTACTGATTATCTCCTTTTGTTGATTATTCGCTTTAACGTTTTCATTCCAGTTATTCAGAAGAAATGCACCGACAATACCAATTGTGATCACTAAAATCTCCAGGATGTATTCCGCCCACTTTTCTTTGAGAGTGTTGATTAGTTTTCTCATTACTTATATCTCCAGCTCGTCAAGTCAGCTCCTTTTGGAGCACTTTCATCAATTCGTTTCATGATTTTGTCTACATACATGGTGTTGTATCGCAGACGCGAGATGTGATTTGGATTCTCCTGATCGCCATTCCAGCAATGCTCTGCGCGATCTCCATAATCCACTTCGCCACCGTAGTATGGATCGGTGGTACTCTCCAAGAACTCTTCCATGAGGTAGACGGCATTGTTCAGGTAATAATTATCCATATCTCCACAGTAGATGTTGATTTTGCCTTCCAACTTGGGTCCAAGTTTCTCCCAGTCTCTTTCCAGAATGTATCGAAGATCATAGTTTTCTTTCCAGTACTCGGCTACTTCATGATCAATTTCACCAGTGTATTTGTCCCAAAGTCTAACCGGATACCCATCCTCTCCTTGTGGGGAATAAGTAGCTTCCCAGATGTCAAATTGTTGTCCAGATCTGGATTTGTCTCCTAAAGCAAGCTCTCGCCAGTTCATGTCTCGGACAGAGGAGGAAATGTGACCTAAATAGTCTCTGTGGGCAGGTTTTAAATCTTTTCTGTGAGGTCCTTCATAGTAGTAGGCATTGTTGTCCTCGTAAATGTTATTGATACAATATGCCTGGAAATCTATCGGATCTGGACATGCAGCAAAACATCCATTGTACTCATCAGGATACATTACTTGCACAGCAAGTGCTTCCCAGCCACCTGTGGATCCACCATAAAGGAATCTGGACCATCCTTCTCCGATACCTCTGAATTGTTCTTCAATGTATGGAATCAACTCATAAGTAATAGCATCTCCATAGGGACCCTGATTTGCAGAGTTAACCGCATAGGAGTCGTCATAGTATGGTGTTGGATGTTGAATCTCAATAATGATAAACCGTGGAAAGTCTTCACTAATCCACTGCTGGTATTGATCATAGGCTTCTTGTTGCTGCATGATATTGTAGCCAGAAACACCAAAGCGAGCAGAATAATCAGGTTCGAGATCTAGGTCAGGAGGAGTGGTTCTGAAACCTCCGAAATCAGAAGGGAAATGTCCGTGAAAAATCATTAATGGATAATGTGCTTCTGGATGCTCTTCAAATCCTTTCGGTAACAAAACATGCGCCCCCAAATACATATCTCGACCCCAAAATTCACTCAAGAGATCACTTTTCATTTGGATGTGCTTGATCCATTCTGTATCCACCGGTCCTTCAATTGGCGATATCACTTGATCAATCGTAATACTGAAGTTACCTGATTGACCTTCTTCTATTACGATCTTTTTGGGTGTGCTGTAAAGGTTTCCTGGTGATCGGTTCCATTGCTGGCCTTCGCCGTTATCCATAGGGAGCTTTACAGTATGTCCTGTAGATAGATTGAACGTCTCATAAGTATGCAATAATGCCTGTACCCAATATTCTCCCGGTTTTAAATTGTCAATGCTTTGAATGGGATACCCGAAATGTTCTTTGTTGAAACGTATGGACTGATTGGCAGATATGCCTTCTACATTTTGACCAAAAACCAACTGTGTACCTGGTCCGTCGCTGATTTGGAATCGAGGCTCTCGAGAATCATCAGTGGACAGAAGTAATAACAACCTGCCGTCTTTGGCTTCGTCTACAAGCCCATCACTGATGGATACATCGAAGGTTAGTGTAGGTTGAGAAGGTTCACAGGCTGTGAAAGGAATAAAGAAGGTCACAATCAGACATGCTGATGTAAAACGGGAAAGGAAAGGTTGGATCATTCTCCAATTTATCAACTAGAGTTGAATTTATCAAAATGCTGATTTTTGATCATTGTTGATATCCCGGTAAGAAGGAAGTGTATTTTGCTATTGATTACTTACGTATTGTTGGGACTTGGTTGGTGATCTACTTCTTGAATTTTACCTTCTTTTTGAGGTACTTCACCACCGCTTCGTATTCCGTGTTCTCTCTATTGGAAAGTTTCAGGATTTTTTTCTTCGTGTAGAGGATTTTTACTTCCCGGAAATCTCCATTCTTGGTCTTGACCACTTCTTCATGCCAACCTAGAATGTTAGGAACGCTGATCGTCGTACGCATTCTACTAATCGGATAAAATGCCTCTATTTTATTATCTCCAACTTTCACCACTTTGATTGCACCTAGTAACTTCCCTAAAACCAGGAGACCAATAACCAGCACAATCGGCGTTAAAATTAGTTTCACGATGAAATAGGATGGTTCTTTCAACAAACTATTCAGCAATAGAAAAAACGAAGCGAAGCATAGAACCAGAAAAATGGTCAATGCAGTCAACGTTTGTGTCTTGGGCTTGGATACAATCATGAATTACAGGTAGTTGTAAGTCCCACCTTCCGTGATGATTTCCACTTCCTTTTTATCCGCTGCTTCTACTCTTCCAACTATCTGAGCATCTACGTTAAAGGATTTAGAAATATCGATCACTGCCTGAGCGTATTCTTCTGGAAGGTAAAGCTCGTATCGATGACCCATGTTAAATACCTGGTACATTTCCTTCCAGCTCGTACCACTTTCTTCATGAATTAATTGGAATAGTGGAGGTATTGGTGGCAAGTTGTCTTTGATTACCTTCAAGTTCTCTATAAAGTGAAGCACTTTGGTTTGTGCGCCTCCACTACAGTGCACCATTCCATGCACCTTACCAGGAAGTTCCGTCAGAATTTTCTTAATGATTGGAGCGTAAGTTCTTGTAGGGCTCAAAACTAGCTTTCCAGCATCCAGGGGACTTCCTGCTACGCTATCGGTAAGTTTTTTACTTCCTGAAAATACCAATTCAGTTGCTACTGCAGGGTCGTATGCTTCTTTGTATTTGTCACGGTATTCCTTGTCAAAGACATCATGGCGTGCCGAAGTAAGTCCATTACTACCCATACCGCCATTGTATTCACTTTCGTAAGTAGCCTGACCATAAGATGCCAACCCAACAATCACATCACCGGGTTTAATTCCATCATTGGAGATGACATCTGATCGTTTCATTCTGGCTGTTACAGTACTGTCTACGATGATTGTTCTTACCAAATCGCCAACATCAGCTGTTTCTCCACCCGTGCTGATAATGTCAATTCCCTGATCACGAAGCATCTGAAGTACTTCTTCTGTGCCATTAATAATAGCAGAAATCACCTCTCCGGGGATCAGATTTTTATTTCTTCCGATAGTTGATGATAACAGGATGTTTTCAGTACAGCCGACGCAAAGCAGATCGTCTGTATTCATGATCACCGCATCTTGAGCAATTCCTTTCCAAACAGAAATATCACCAGTTTCTTTCCAGTACATGTACGCTAGCGAAGATTTCGTGCCTGCTCCATCTGCATGCATGATTGCACAGTACTCATCGTCTTTCGTTAAGAGGTCTGGTACGATTTTGCAGAATGCGTGAGGGAAAAGACCCTTGTCTACATTCTTGATGGCTGCATGTACATCATCCTTGGTTGCGGAAACTCCTCTTTGTGCGTATCTATCAGACATGGAAAGAAATTTTTGGCAAAGAAAAGCAAAATCATCTGAACTTGATGGCCAGAGAGAGAAGGCTTACCAATACAGCACAAAATAATACGAACCCGAGACCTACGCTTAGGTCATACCACTCTGCCAAAAGGCCGATCAATGGAGGACCCACTAGAAATCCAGCTGTACCTAAAGTAGTCACAGCAGCAATACCTGTTCCTGAGCTATAACCTGGTTCATTGGCAGCACTTATGAATAAGACTGGAACAATACAGGAGAAACCTAGCCCTGTTAAAGAGAAACCGGCTATCGCTAGAAATGCAGAGTTTGAAAGGACAGCAATAGCTAATCCAATGCTAGAAATGAGTCCACCATAGAGAACAAGCTTCTTCTTTCCAATCATTGGGATCAATGCATCACCACTCAACCTTCCCACTGTCATAAATAAGGCAAACCCAGAGTAAGCCACACCATAAAGAAATGGATCTGAATGGATGACATCCCGCATGTAGATAGCACTCCAATCAGCAATGGCCCCTTCACTTAATAGAATACAAAAAGCGAGAAACGAAAGTAGAAGCAATGCACCTTTTGGCAATGCAAAAACCTTGTCGGCGAGATTTTTGGTCTCTTTTAAATGAAAAATAGTCCCAGACATTGCTAAGAGAATCAATGCCACACCAATGGTGGTTCCCACGAGGTGATTCAAAGTACCAATACTCAAGCCGAGAGTAACACTTCCAATTGCAGCGCCAAGCATCGCACCAATACTCCACATGCCGTGGCACGTTGACATGATAGGTTGCTTGTGGATTTTCTCAATACTGGCTACCGCAGCGTTCATACTAATATTCATCAAAGCATTGATGAACCCATAATAAACAAGTGCTAGAGAAAACGACCAGAAGTTCCCAGCCAATCCAATGAATATTAGGGAACAGGTATGAAGCAGTCCGCTGAACAAAACGGTTCTGCCAACTTCCAGCCGTGAAATGATCCAACCGGAAAAAGGCATCATCAGTAAAGACCCAATGGGAGCTCCCAAAAGAGCTAAACCTAGTTCTGCTTCTGATAAGCTAATAGCATCTTTGATGTTTGGGATCCGAGTAATCCAGTTGCCAAATAGCAATGAGTTACATGTAAAGACCAGTCCAATGAACAGGCTGTCTTTATGTCTAAAGAAATATTTAAGATGCGTTGCCATTAAGCAATCCCAGAGTTAATAGCTCTTGCTTCAATTGTTCAGGAAATTGAAAATGAATCACCTGAAAACCTAATTTAGTCCCTGCATCAATATTGTCTTTGTTATCATCGATAAACAGTGAGGTTTCCGGGTTGATTTGATATCGATCAATCAGGACTTGATAAAATGTAGGGTCGGGTTTAATCAACTTTTCTACTCCGGATACTACTATTCCTTCGAAGCGCTGAAAGAAATCATATTCATTAAAAACCAGGGGGAAGGTTTCATGCGACCAATTGGTTAAAGCGAGCATTTGATAGTTTCCAGAATCTGCTAATTCATGAAATAACGCTGATGTACCGGTAATTTCACCACCAATCATTTCAATCCACCGGTCAAAGTAGGCTTGTATCTCGGTTGAATAGTTGGGGTATTTTTCTATTAACTCATTCACGCCTTCCTGAAATGGTTTTCCTGCATCATGTTGTGCATTCCATGTTCCATGGCACACTTCAGTTAGGAATTTTTCCATCTCCTGGTCAGAATCGAAGATCTTTTTATACAGGTATCTTGGGTTCCAATCAATGAGCACTCCACCAAGGTCAAAAACAATAGTATCAATTTGAGTCATAATGCAAAATAGGAGCTAATTCTCAAGATAAGCTTGGCTCATTTATTCCATTTAGTGGTTGATATATTCCTTTGTGAAAAATATATAGTCGAAATATGGTTAAATTTAACCCTATGAAGCTTGAGCTGGAAGAGATTAAACCAGGTCCTGAGGAGTCCTTTATGCTGAGATGTTTTGATGGAGAACCTGGGTGCATGGATGATTATTGGCATGTGCATCCAGAGTATGAAATCGTATATGTTCATAACGGAAGTGGCAGAAGGCACATAGGCACCCATATTTCACAATATGATGATGGTGTTTTTTTATTTCTAGGTCCTAATATTCCGCACTTACCTCTAAGCAATCAGTCTAAACCTGACAATTTTGAAGTGGTAGTGCAGTTTACGGAGGAGTTCATCAGCCAAAAGTTAGCGGCATTTCTTGAGCTTCAACACATTCAGGACTTGAAGCGAAGAAGTCTTTCTGGGATTTCTTTTGGCAGTAAAACCAAAGAGAAAGTTCGTGATTACATTAAACCATCTCCTAGTGTGACGGCCAGTGAGAAATTGCTGTGGTTGCTGAGATTGTTAAATGATTTGTCGAGATCTCCGGATTATGAATTGCTTAATGCTTATGGAGCGTTCACTGACAAATCGCAAATTGATTATGACCGAGTTCGAACGATCTTTAAAAAGGTTTCTGAACAGTATTCCAAAGAAATTTCTCTTGATGATCTTGCTGATCAAGTCGGGCTAACCAAAAACTCACTATGTAGATTCTTCAAAAAAACCACTGGTAAAACGATCATAGATTATCTGAATGAATACCGCATTGGAATCGCTAAAGAGCATCTTGCTGAAGGTACTCAAACAGTCTCAGAGGTTTTATATCGATGTGGATTTAATGATCCGTCATTTTTCTACAAGAAGTTTAAACAAGTGACAGGATTATCTCCAAAGACTTATCAGGNTGAGGTTATTCGCCAGAGCCATCGTCATCATCAAAGAANCGATCGTACTCATCCACATTATTAGTGCTGGTATTCACTTCAACTTCCGGTTCTTCCTCTGGTTGCTCCTTTGGATTGTATCTCAGCACTTTGAATTCGGTTCGTCTATTTCGTTGATGTTGCTCTTCATTTATGGCATTTGGTATGAGCAATTGGGTTTCACCATAACCCTTTGCTACAATACGTTCTGAACTTACTCCTTTACTTACAATATAGTCTACAGCTGACTTTGCCCTTCTCTGTGAAAGATCCATATTATACGCATCAGATTCACGAGCATCGGTGTGTGATCCCAGCTCTATAAATATTTCTGGGTTATCATTCATGATGAGTACCAGGCTGTCCAGCACCTTAGCAGCATCAGGTCGGATGTTGGCCTTGTCCAGATCGTAATAAATGTTGTTGAGCACAATTGCCTTTTCCAATACGATTCGATCCATCATGATCTCTGTCTCAAAAGTGATATTCGTGATGAATTCGGTCAGCGTAGAGCGATCCACAGACTTGTCCATGGTTGTGAATTCTTTTCTGGTGGTGAAGTAATCTGTTTTTTCCCCGATCAGATTGTAATCCTCTTCTGCATATACTCTGAATTTGAACTTGCCATCTTCGGTGGTAAATGATTCAGCTACTATTTCATCATTTTCTGCAAGCAGAGATACTTTGGTGTTAGGAAGAATGATTTTATTGTTAGCATCATCGGTTGTGTAAGTAGTTCCAACTACAAAGTAATTCACCACTTTCAGATCAGGATCTTCGTTCACATAAGTGTAGATGTCGTCATCACCTTTACCACCTGGCCTATTTGAACTGAAAAATCCTCTTGTCAAATCAAACTGATACAGAGCAAAGTCGTCCGAAGGTGAGTTCATCGGCTGACCTAAGTTTTCTACGGTGATCTTACCTCTACGCCTTGTAGCGGCAAATAAGTCGAGACCACCAAATCCGGGATGTCCATTAGATGCGAAATACATTTTTCCATCTTCAGAAACAAAAGGGAACATCTCATCGCCTGGGGTGTTGATTTGTGGACCAAGATTTTGAACATCCACCCATCTACCTCTTCGATTTAATTGTGCTGAATAAATGTCTGCACCACCATACCCTCCTGGTCTTGTACTCGAGAAATAAAGTGTTGTCCCATCTGGAGTAAATGCCGGAGTGGAATCCCAGGAATCAGCCACGTTGATCCCTAATGGTCTTGGGGCCAACCATTGTCCATTTCTAAATCTGGTGAAATACAAATTCACTTCATTGTTCCCAGTGGCCTTTCCTGTATTTCCTTTCGCAAAAACAATTGATGCTCCATCAGAACTGATAGCCATGGTGCCTTCGTTGATATCTGGATGATTTATAATGGGCTCCAACTTTTGTAGGGTGCGAATATTGACATTGGCTCCTTGAGTTCTCACGCGATACAAGTCGGTAAAAGGAGTTCCTGTCACTCCGTAGATTTTACCACCGTTTCTATTAGAAGTGAAATAGAGCAGATTGTTGATGATTACCGGCGAGTATTCTGCCCATTGCGTATTGAGATCGTCAAGGTTTTTCACCCGGTAATAATTCTCTGTACTTGACAGATCATCAATCTGATCAATATTGTCTAGTTCTATCTGAGCTAATTCCTGGAACATCTTATCACCACCAGGTTTGGTGATGAACGAGGTTAATATCTCTTTGGCCGCATCATATTGCTGATTGGCTTTTAATGCTTTTGCATAATAATAATCAACGCCAGGCTCGCTGGAACCTGCATTTCGAGCATTTCGGTAATAGGGAGCAGATTCTTTGAGACGATTGGATAGTCGGTAAGCTTCGGCAAGCATGTAGTTTTGATCAGGATTGTCTTCATCAAGTTTTCCGCTTAAAGAAGCAATTACACGATCATATTCCCCTTTATCAAAGTTATTACTAGCGATCTGTGTACCACAAGAGGCCAATAACCCGCTAACTGTAAGTAAAAGGATGAATCTTCTCATAGATAATACCTGGCTTTACAATGCTTCCGAAAAATTAACGATTATTAAGCACTTGATGTTATAACAACAACAAAGAACTAACAATCCCTCAGGCAAAGAATCGTTTAACCCAAGATTCGGTAGCCGGTTGCTGCCATTGAGCCTTCCAGTCACCAGCATTTTGCACTGCATTGTTGAAGATGATAGTGTCCTCTTTGATTTCTCCCTCCACAACTGCTTGCTTGATTTGATTGAAAGGACGAATGCTAACAGTATCGTCATTCATAAATGCCACGGCACTTCGATCAAGAAGAGAAATACCTGTTTCTTGTTCAATGTGCTGAATGATGTGTACAGATGCATCAATACTACATCCACTTGCAGCATGTTGTGTTTCATCCACAGCCAAAACGATAAATTGATCTTTTTCGATGCTGTAGGTGGCTGCTAATTGACGGCCATGAGCAGCCCACTGATCAGTGAACTGCTTCAATTGGGCCGATATAAATTGTTTTTCCTCAGGGGAAAATGTTCTGTTCGCTTGATATACCCAGATTCTTGAATGATCTGGCATTTCATTAATAATGCTCATGGAATGCAATTTAGCCATTTAAACCCTCAGCTTCCGCTATGAGTTCCGCTAAATCCTGAACTTTTACCGATCCTTCTTTCTCTTTGTTCTTCACACCATCAGACATCATGGTCATGCAGAAAGGACAAGCTACTGCAATGGTGTTTGCTCCTGTGTCCAAAGCCTCTTCTGTCCGCTCAATGTTGATCTCTTTTTTGCCGTTTTCAGCATCTTTGAACATTTGAGCTCCTCCGGCACCACAGCATAATCCTTTGGTTTTGCAACGCTTCATTTCTACAAGCTCAGCATCCAATGCCTCCAATACTTTTCTTGGGGCTTCGTACACTTTGTTGGCTCTCCCTAAGAAGCAAGAATCATGATAAGTGATCTTTTTCCCTTTGAATTCACCACCACCTTTTAGAGTCACCTTTCCAGTGTTAATCAATTCCTGCAAGAATTGGGAGTGGTGAACTACATCATAGTTTCCACCAAGGTCTGAATACTCATTTTTCAGGGTATTGAAGCAATGCGGACAGGCCGTTACAATTTTTTTGATTTCATAACCGTCCAATACCTGTATATTGGCCATTGCCTGCATTTGGAAAAGAAATTCATTTCCAGCTCTTCTGGCAGGATCTCCTGTGCAGGTTTCTTCATCACCCAATACGGCAAAAGTGATTCCTACTTTATTGAGAATCTTTACGAAGGCACGGGTAACGCTTTTGTATCTGTCATCATACGAGCCAGCACATCCTACCCAAAATAAGACCTCTGGTTTCTCTCCTTTAGCGGCCAATTCGGCCATGGTTGGTATTTGAATATTTTCACTCATTGTCAATGTCGTTTATAAGTTCTGGTCGCTTATTTTTCTTTTAGTTCGTCTGCCCATTTGAATCGGTCCGATGGTGCAAATTTCCACGGTGCGAAGTTGGTCTCCACATTTTGGAACATCATATTCCATGATTGAGGCGCAGCCGACTCTTCCATTGCCACATATCTTCTAAGCTGTAGAATAATTTCTAGTGGACTGATATTTACAGGGCAAGCTTCCACACAAGCATTACAGTTCGTACAAGCATTGATTTCTTCTCGGCTGATGTAGTCGTCCAATAACGATTTGCCATCTTCCAGACCCTTGCCTCCTTTTTGAAGATCTAGACCCACGTCTTCCATACGATCACGCGTATCCATCATGATTTTACGCGGGGATAATTTCTTTCCGGTTAGGTTCGCAGGGCATTCGCTAGTACATCTGCCACATTCGGTACAGGAATATGCTTCCATCAAGTTTTTCCAGGTTAGGTCGTTGATGTCCTTAGCACCAAACTTCATGCCTTCTGGTGGGGTACCAGCATCCTCGCCAGTACTCATTCCCAGCATGATTTTTACCTCATTAGTAATTTCCTGCATGTTGTTCATTTTCCCTTTTGGTTCTAGTCTACTGTAGAAAGTGTTTGGGAAAGCAAGGAAAATATGCAAATGCTTAGAGTAAGTGACATATACTGCAAAAGCAAAGATTCCCACGATATGGAACCACCACGCTGCTCTTTCTAAAGCAATCAATCCTCCATAAGCCATATTGGCAAAGAGAGGCTTCATCATTCCACTGATTAGAAACTCGCCAGTTTGCGTGTAGTGATCTGCTCCTNGATCTTGCAATACCTGATCGGCAGCATTCATCGAAAGAATAGCGATCATTAATACAGTTTCAATTACCAATATTAGATTTCCATCTAGAGTTGGCCAGCCCTTCATTTCTATTTTGTGGAACCGGTCCACTTTGGCAATATTTCGTCTTAGTAGGAACACGACACAGGCGACAATTACCAAAACAGCCAACACCTCAAAGAAAGAAATGAGAACAGTATAGAAACTTCCTAGAAAGGGAGCAAATACACGGTGAGTGCCTAGAAGACCATCTAATACGATTTCTAGTACTTCAATATTGATCAGAATAAATCCAATGTATATCAGGAAGTGAAAGAATGCAGGCAGAAGTCTTTTGAACATTTTCTTTTGTCCAAAGGCTACCAGCAGCATGGTCTTCCATCGTTCGGAGGGGTTATCGTTAATAGTTTGGGGCTTGCCAAGCTGTATGTTCTTCTTGATTCTCTGGATTCTACGAAAAAGTAAAAATCCAAAAAAACCTAGTACAGCAACAAAGGCTAGTTGAGCAATCATTTTCGTTTGGGTTTATTTCTTGTGATTTTAATAAAATAATTTTTGCACGTTTCTAAAATTAGTCTAGTTTTGCACCTCCTTAAACAAGGTGCTGTAGCTCAGTTGGTAGAGCATCGGACTGAAAATCCGTGAGTCGGTGGTTCGAATCCACTCAGCACCACGTTCAGAAAACCCAGGCTTCGGCTTGGGTTTTTTTGTTTTAAGACCTGAAGAGTCGCCTGAGCTAAGCAAGTACCAAATCTTTTCAATTATTTTCTGAGACATTTTCACAATCCCGAAGATACAAAAACTCACCAATTTAGTATGCATGCATACTAAATTTCTTTCTTGATTTACATCTTAATCAAATCTCTTCTCCATTTTTATCGCTTAGATTGTGAGGTTCCTACCTCTATATAGGTATTTGGTACAATCTCTCCTTTATTGATTTAGATACACTCTAATATTTCTCTATCTTCATGATTTCAAACCAACCAAACTAACCCTTGAAGCGACTAACCCTTGCTGTGTTTCTCAGTCTGTGTTTTTTAGGATTGCAGGCACAAGACTGGGCATCCCTTTATCAACAATCTGTTGATGCTTACAATAATTATGAATCTGCAGAAGCTCGAAATCTAGCAGAAAGAGCTTTGACCATTCTCAGAGGAGAAAACTCTGGGGCCTCAAAGAACGAAGCTGTCATTCTAAGACAGTTATCCATTGTTTGCTATGATCTTGGAGATGATGATGGATCAGTTGCCTACGCAAAGGAGGAAATTGAGGTACTTACAAGTTTGGGTTTAGATCAGGATTTAAATTTTGCCAGCGCGCTGCAAAACCTGGGAGTACTAAGAATTTACCGTAGTGAATACAAGGCCGCAGAACCTTTGATTAATCAGTCTTTGGAGATTACTCTTACTTATAACACCAATGATAGCTATGAGGTAGGTGTTTTGAAAGGAAATCTAGGGGTCATTAAATTCCATTTGAAGAGCGATGAAGAAGCACTTATCCTATTCCAAGAGTCATTAGAAGTAATGGATAAGTATGATGAAGTTACCTCGGATTATTACAACATCGTATACAATTATGCATCACTTCTCTCAGTAAAGGGAAGGTTGGAGGAAGCTTTACAGTACTTCCAGGTACTTGAAGAATACTACAACTTCGAAACCCCGAACTTTGAATATGCAAGTATCCTTATCAAAGTTGGTGATGTGCTCGATGAACTTGGTCGATATGTGCAAGCAGTGTCGAAATACCAAACAGCAGTTGAGAATCTAAAGGCTATCGAAGAAACCTCTTCTCAAGAATATTCTATTGCATTGAGCAACTTGAGTATTGACTTGCAAAAGACAGGGCAGTTTGATGAAGCCATTGCGATGATGGAAGAACTGACCAGACAATCTCTTGATGGAGCTTCCTTAACTACCTCTTTAACAAATTATGGTAATCTATTACTTCAAAGAGGGAGCGTAGATCTCGCGAAAGAGAAACTTTTACAAGTCGTGGATATTTATGAATCTGATACCGTTGCTGCAGATAGGGTATATGTTCAGGCGTTGGAAAGCATGAGTGATTTGATGCTCCGAGAGGGTAACCTACAAGAGGCCTCTGACTATATTGATAAAGGACTTACAATCGCAGAGGAGATTGCCCTTGGAGATAAGATGTATACTTTATTCAATCAACAAGCAAAAGTTTACATTTCTGAAGCGAAGTACTCAAAGGCAAAGGAGATAGCTGAAAAATCCTATTCGCAAGTAGAACAACTGTTTGGTGNCGCCGCTGTACAAACGGCCTATGTCAGAAATACACTAGCTGGGATATACACCCAACTTGGCCAGTATGATGATGCAGAACAGCATTATCTAGCAATATTGCCTGTTTTTAGAAAGTCATTTGGCGAGAGCCATCCAGAATATGCAACAGTAGCTGCTAACTACTCGAGTCTACTGCAATTGAAAGGATCGTTTTATACCGCAGAGTACTACCTTAAAATAGCAGAAGAGATCAAGCGAAAAGCATATGGTGAGGAGAATTTGGATTATCTCACTACGTATGAAAATCTGGCGCTTCTTTATTTAAATACCGCTCGATATACCGAGTCTAGTGCTATTCTTCAAAACATCCTGTCTCTAAAGATCAGGTTGCTTGAGTCGTCAGACCCATTGGTTGCATACACCTATATGAACCTTGGTATTGTGAAAAAGCAGCTGGCTGAATACGCTGATGCTGAGGAGTTCCTAAAAAGTGCCGTTTCTATTTATGAGAAGTCATATGGAAAAGGTCATGTTTATTACGCTTCTGCTGTTAATAATCTAGCCTTGCTCTACCAGAAAATGGGAAATCTTGAAGCCTCAAAACCTCTTTTTGAACAAGCCATGGTCATTTATGAGAAGCAGATTGGTCAAATGAGCCCGGATTATGCTACTGCTTTAGAGAATTTAGCTACACTTTACCAATTAGAAGGTGATCTGGTTAAGGCTAAGTCTTTGTTGGAGGAAGCATTGTTAATTGATGAGCAGATTCTTGGAGTGGATCATCCCTTGTATTCGAAAACATTACACAATCTGGCAGCGATTTACGAAGAAAACGGAGAGTACGAAAAAGCTCGTGAATTGTATGGGAAAGCACTGGGTATTGAACAACGAGTATATGGAGAAAATCATCCTGCTTATGCAAGTACACTCTACAATTTGGCTGTTTTAGAGCAGGAACAAGAGAATTACGATAAAGCCAAAGAGTACTATCAGAAAGTGGTAGACATTCGCAAAGCTACATTGGGTGTCAATCATCCGGATTTTGCTTATTCTCAATATGGCCTGGCATCGGCCATGCACAAAACTGGATTCTTTGAGGAGGCTAAGCCGCTGTATTTAGAGGTGACTAATCAGTACCTTGATTTTGTCGATAAGTATTTTCCAGCCTTGAGTGAGACCGAAAAGGCTGCTTTTTATGGAAAAATAAAGCCGGTTTTTGATAGCTACCTTGATTTTGTGTCGGAGTATGTTTTACTGAATAAAGGATCAGAGAGTGACCGACAAGAACTGATCGGAAGCATGTTCGATTTACAGCTGTCTACTAAAGCGTTATTACTAAATGCCTCCAACAAAGTGCGAAATACTATTCTCTCTAGTGGAGATAAGGGTCTCATTGATCTATTTAATAACTGGATTGCATTAAAGGAAGAGATTGTCAAGGCTTACAGTATGAGTAAGGAAGAATTGGAGGCCAGTGGAAAGACAATCAATCAAATGGAGACTGAGGCAAATAACCTGGAAAAGGATCTTTCTTTGAAATCGACGGTATTTGCCGGAACTTTTGATCAGGAAAGACCAACATGGAATGCTATTCAATCAAAATTAGAAGACGGGCAATTAGCTCTGGAAGTGATCCGAATTAAGAAAAAAATGAAAAAGGATTCGGTCCTTTATATTGGAATGATACTATCTCCTAATGAATCTCCTCGAATGATTGTTAAAGGCAATGGGGTAGAAATGGAAGATAAGGGATTCAAGTCTTATAAAAACTCAATCATGTACAAGCTTGAAGATCTTAAGTCATATGATATTTTCTGGAGGGAGTTTGATGTAGCTATTCCAGATGGCACCACCTCGCTATATCTGTCTGCCGACGGAGTGTTGAATAAAGTGAATATTTCTACTTTGTATGATTCGGAGAAAGGAGAATATTTGGTGGACAAGTACAAGGTTCGGTTGCTCAGTAATACGCGCGAACTTATCGAAGACTCAGATGCGGCCGATCTAAATGATGATGCCGTGATGTTTGGATTTCCGAAGTATCATTTGTCAGATACCGAAATGGTAGCTTCGTCCAATTTAATGGCCTCAGCAGATATGGAAAGAGGTTTTGGTAGTGAGATTACCGAGTTGCCAGGGACACTGGCCGAAGTTCAGGAAATCCAAAAAGTGATTTCTGGTGGATCCTGGAATGTGAAATCTTATTTAGGAGCAGACGCTACAGAGACTGAGGTCAAATCTGTAAAAGGTCCAAAAGTGCTACATATAGCTACTCACGGATTTTTTCTTGAAGATATTAAGACCAAGGAGGATGAAGGATTGACTTCACGAAATGCAAGATATAATCCACTACTCAGATCAGGACTATTGTTGGCAGGAGCCCAGAACACGGTAAAAAATGAGGATTTACCAGGGGATGAGGATGGCATTCTCACGGCGTATGAAGTGATGAATTTGAATTTGGATAATACGGAGCTCGTGGTGATGTCGGCATGTGAGACAGGTTTGGGGGAAGTAAAGAATGGAGAGGGCGTTTATGGACTTCAACGATCATTTATTGTAGCTGGAGCAGACAATTTAGTCATGAGTTTATGGAAAGTAAATGACCAAACCACGCAGTTGTTGATGACTGGTTTTTATCAAAATTGGTTTAGTGGACAGTCAAAATTAGATGCTTTTAATAATGCGATTTCTGCAGTAAGAGCTGAGTATAAGGAACCTTATTATTGGGGGGCGTTTGTGATCCTTGGAAAATAGAAAATGTAAGATGGATACTGAGATATGAAANATATCNTTACAGTTTTTGGAATATTTATTAGTCTGATCGCGGGTAGCCAGGTGCCTGATTCGTTGAAAACCTATGCGGATTCGGTCAGGTATTTTCAGACTACTGCTAAGCCTATTGAAGCTTTCAATACGGATAAAATAGAATATGCACCATCCATTTCTGCCGATGGTCGTACTATGATCATTGAGTCCAACAGGAATGGTCGTTATCAATTGTTTGATTCAAGGCTAGTGGACGGTAACTGGACAGAACCAAACCCTATTGGCCCAATCAATGATTTTGGAGATAGTACGGATTTGATCGGTGGTCCTAGTATTTCATTTGATGGAAACACCTTGTTTTTCTTTGCATCATTCCGTAATGGTTTTGGAAGTGAGGATATTTATTATTCGATGCGAGAGGGTGATTCCTGGTCAGAACCAATCAATATTGGTGAACCAATTAATAGCAACGGGTATGAAGGATTTCCCTCCATTTCAGCAGATGGAAAGACCTTGTATTTTGTACGACAAAATTTCAATCCACTAGAAGATAAAGATTTGGCTAAAGAGTGGGGAAATAAGGCGTGTTTCAGTCTTTACTTGTCCAAAAAACTTGCTGATGATAAGTGGAGTCAACCTGAATTATTACCATACCCGATCAATCAGGATTGTGAGAAAGCTCCTCGGATCATGGCTGATAACAAGACATTGATATTTGCATCTAACAGACTAGGGGGAAAAGGGAGTTTTGACTTGTATCAGACCCATTTAACACCGATTGGTGATTGGGTACAGCCGGTGGCGTTAGAATTTGTAAACTCAGCTCTTCCAGATCAGTTTTCGTCTATCACTGCCCAGGGAGATTTGCTCTATTATGTACACAATGCCAATGACATCTATTCTGTTGAGATTCCTTACCAACTGAGGCAGTTTAAGAACATCATTATCCAAGGATACATTACTGACGGTAAAAGTGGAGAGGGTGTTGGAGCAGAGATCATTGTTTCTGATGCTTTTACCTCCGGAGAAATAATGAGTATTTCCAATAACCCGGGTGATGGGCGTTATACGGTCGTATTGGCTGTTGGGGGTAACTACAATATCGAGATTAAGCGTGATGGCTATACCTCCAAATCCCTGTTTTTTGATTTGACAAATGAGAAAGAATACAAGGAGATTGATCAGGATATCCAACTTTATAAATCTGCCAGTCTGAATTTGAATATTTATGATGGTGATTTGTTCGAGCCGGTCCAGGCCAATATCAAGGTGAAAGAACAAGGAGGTAGCTCATTACTTCAGGATATTGAGAACAACCCTAATGGACGAATTACATTGGATTTACCTCTTGGTAAAGTCTATGAAATCATTGTTGATAAGGAGAATTTCGACAGTGAATTGTTCACCTTGGACGTCTCCCAATTGGTAGTGTATCCAGAGTTTATTCGGGATGTGGAAATGGTGCCGCACAAAAGAGATGTGCAGATCAATGTGGCAGATCTGGTTAACAATGGAAAGATTAGGTCCAGAGTTCGAATTCGGAACCGTAATAGAGATGAGGTAATTGATGTGGATGGTAATGAAACAGTAGCGTTACGTGTGGGCGATCGCTATGAAATTGAAGCAACCAGTGATCAGGGATATGCTTTCAACAGTACCATGATTGACGTAGATCCGGAAGGTACACGCATCACTTCTGGAGATGCTGATGATCCTATGGGGGGTGTGTCTGTCTCTTCGAGTGGAGCTATGCCGAGTCTTGAATTGAAGCTGCAACCTCTTCTTCCGGGAGCTAATTTGACATTGAAAGAAATATTGTTTGAGTCAAATTCGGATCAATTGAATGAAATTTCATTTAGTGAGCTGCAGCGTGTGATTGGGCTGATGGAACAAAACCCAGATCTACGAGTAGAAATAGCAGCACACACCGATGATGTAGGGTCAGCTGCTTACAATGCTGCGCTTTCTGACAGACGGGCACAAAGTGTGGTTCGGTTCTTAATTGAGAATAAAATTCCTGAGGATCGATTTGTAGCTAAGGGATATGGCGAAAGCCAACCAATAGTACCAAATGACTCAGAGGAAAATAAGGCGAAAAATAGACGAGTTGTTCTTAAAATTTTAGGGATTTAATGAAAGAGGTCATGAAGAAGATTTTACTAAATACCCTGCTTGTATTGGTTGTTTTTGGAGCATTTGCCCAGAAACTTGAAAAATATGAAGATGCATTACCAAGAATTCTGGCGTTGCCACCAAGTGGTTCCATAGCCCAACTGAAAAGACACCTGCCAGTCGAGCCTCAAAATCCGAGTATTTACTTTCAAATGGGGGTGGTTTATACCAATCGATTCAAGAACAGCGATCCAATAAAGGACTATGCTTATAAATTAGGAAATGCTCAAGAAGCATTGAAAGCATTTGCCATGACCGACCGGTTCATCAATGAAAAGGAGGTACGGAAAAACGAGGAACTCTACTTCAATTTTGGACAGCTTGATGAAAAGGGAAAGTTGAAGGTAGAGTATGACTCTATTCGTAAATACATTGATAAAATACGATTAGAAGAGCAAGCCTATATTGCCAATGCCCCGATCATTTATGAGAAATTCACCAAAAGTTTTAGCAGTTACGACAAAGCACATAAGGGATTCACAGCTATTCTAGGGGATTACCCAACATTCAAAGACCTCTACTTATTGTTTGATGAGTCTGTGGATGATCGATTCAGTCAGGTGAAATCTGATTTTGAAGAATGTCTCAAGGCCTGGGAAGAGTATAAATCTGCTTCAGATACTTTTAATATCGGGTATGATCAGGAGATGTCTGTTGTCCCGGTAAATGTCTATCGATTGGATGGATTGGAATCTAAAATCAATTTCCTACAAGAGAAAATTGAAGTCTGGAATTATGCAGATTGGGTAGACAAAACGCGTGAAGCTATTCATGCTGAGATAGATAAGCTTCGTTTGGATCTGGCCAAAGAAAACTTACGTCTTGATCGTAGGATTGAGCAAGCTGAACCTGATTTTATCAGAAATCAGTTTGAACCACTGAAGGTATCGAAAGAAGTGTTGTTTAACCTGCGAAAGTATGATCTCAATTCTGTAATAGAGCCCATATTTATTTATAAGGAGAAAAAGCATGATCTGATTTACCAAGAGATCTTAAGTAAGCAATTGGATACAGCCACTACCCTGGATATGGATCGCAAGCTCTACTTGTATGGTCAAATGGTGAATCACATCAAAGATGCTGACACGGTTCTTAATGACGTGGAGAGAAGAAACACCGAGGCTTCTATGGCCAAATACCCGGAGTTTTTAAGGACCCACTATCAAGGGATGTCTGGTGTGAGTCAGATGGTATCATCCGAACGAAATACCAATGCCACCGACGTTAAAAACTACGTACAAAGTATTCAGGATAGATTGTATGAAATGTTTCAGGCAGATACCCTTACAGAGACGATCACACATAAGAAAATGGAATTGGTCATGAGAGAGCAATTATCCGTGGATCATGAACAGTTAACAACGGCTCCATTAACTACTCATAAAATAGAGAACTTTGATGGGTCTTATTTTCTGGGAGGTATCGTGAAAAATGAAAAAGAGAATAAAACTGAAGCTTTTGTATGCGGCATCACCACAGAAAAGACAGTAGGTTGGTTCAACCAGTATATCCTTCAGTTTGATAGTGCTGCTGGTTTTGATTCCAATACGAGAGTAGCGGCCATGAAAACAGTACCTGGTGGTTTAGCGGTAATTTTACATGGAGTAGATACCAATAGCATGCATCACAACCATTTGTTTATTTTGGATGAAAAAGGACAGCCTTCCCTGAGTAGAAGGTTATTACTAAATCAGTACCCAAGATCCATTAACTACAATGAGCGCACTAACACCATGATGGTTACCTACAAGGGAGTTGATTATGTGGATGATATTTGGCTAGAATCAGAATTGGTTATGGCTAATTACAGCATCTATGGAGATCTGCTATGGCAAACAAGGGTAAACTACAAGGGAGATTTGAATGGAGTGATCAATTTGGATGATGGCTACATGGTACTTGGAAACTACAATGAGCTCAAGATGNTGGACGGAAAGATAGCCAGGGCTGGTGGAAGCAATACCAATACCAGGTCTTTTGCCTTGAAAATAGATTTAAGTGGAGAGCTAACAGGTATGAAAACCTATGATCAGGGGAAAGCATACTATACCAATAAGGCCTACAAAGTCAGTGATGATTGCATTAATTTGTTTGGATCACTTGGTGCCTATCAGCAATCCATTACTGTTGATGCTGAATCAGGTAGCTCCGTTCACTTGATTATTAATAGTGACATGGAAGTGCTGGCCAANTCTATGAAATAAAAAAAAGGTGCTTAGGCACCTTTCTTATTTTTAGTCATATTTTTTANGGACATCACCTCAGTAGGCGTTAAATGCCTGAATTTACCTCGACTTAATTTTTGCTTGGTCAATGGCCCAAACATTACTCGGTCTAGTTTCACCACTTTGTATCCAAAGTGTTCGAAAATTCTTCTCACAATTCGGTTTTTACCAATGTGAATTTCAATTCCCAGTACGGTTTTGTCATCAGAAACTACCGCCATTTCATCAGGTGTAGCTACTCCATCTTCCAATTTTACACCTGCTAGAATTGTATCAAAATCCCTGTTTTCTATAGCACGATCAAGTGTGACCTGATAGATTTTCTTGATGTTGTATGAGGGGTGAGTTAGTTTCTTAGCTAAGTCCCCATCATTGGTAAACAACAATAAACCAGTCGTAGCTCTATCCAACCTTCCTACTGGGTAAATACGTTCCTCACAAGCAGTCTTTACCAGACTCATCACCGTTTTTCTTTCCTTTGGGTCAGACATAGTAGTGATGAAGTCTGTAGGCTTGTTCAATAGGACGTATTGGAACTTTTCAGATATCAGTGTTTTACCTTTGTATTGGACCTTGTCAGATCGTTGAACCTTATAACCAAGTTCAGTGATCACTTGCCCATTAACTTTAATTTCTCCGCCTGCAATCAGCGTATCAGCTTCTCGTCTGGAACAAACTCCTGAATTGGCTATGTATTTGTTTAGGCGGACTTCTTGCGATGCAGGTTCAGCAAATTTTTTAGTGCTTTTGGTCTGCGGTTTAGAGGGTTTTTTCCCTTTCATCATTCTTCTTCTTTCCCGATTGTATTTTCCTCTTCCTGTACGAAATCCTTAGGGGTTGGTAAGTCCTTAAGGCTGTTGATACCAAAGTAATCCATGAATTTCAGATTGGTACCGTATAGCATAGGTCGTCCAATNGCATCGGACTTCCCTTTAATCTCAATCAATTCTTTTTCTAGCAGTTTATTCACTGCATAGTCGCAATTTACCCCACGTATTTGCTCAATTTCTGTTTTAGTAACAGGCTGTTTATAAGCAATGATTGCCAAGGTTTCCATGGCTGAGTTGGAAAGTCTCCGCTTTGATTGCTGTTTCAGCAGGATACTGATACTTGCCTGGTAGGCTGGCTTGGTTAAAAACTGAAAGCCTCCACCACTTTGCACCAATCCAAAACTGTACTCTTCAGCTTCATATTTCTTCTCCAAAGACACGATGCCTTCGATGATGTCATTCATGGGTACATCTGCCTCAAACATTTCTTTAAGACAGCCTTGAATTTCATCACCTGTAATCGGTTTTGGTGAGCAGAATATGAGGGCCTCTATATGGTTCGCGAGGTAATCCAATTACTTGTTTGCGTTGAGTTTAGCCTCTATTGAATGCATCGTATGTGGAACAGCTCTTAGGCGCTCTTTGCTGATCAGCTTTCCTGTATCCACGCAAATTCCGTAGGTGCCATTCTTGATTCGAATAAGTGCTTTCTCCAAATTGTTGATGAACTTTTGTTGTCTACCTGCCAGGGTGCTCAAATGCTCTTTTTCTGCAGTGTCCGCACCATCTTCTAGCGTTTTTGTAGAACTATAGTTGGAGTCCGTACCTCCATCAGAACTTCTTGTAAGGGATCCTTTCAAGATGGCAAGTTCTTCTCTTGCCTTATCCAATTTTTGGTTGATAAGTTCTTCAAACTCTTTTAGTTCCTCTTCAGAATATCTTGTCTTCTCAGCCATAGGTTAAATCTTTATAAATTAGTTTAGTGCGGTAAAAATTAGCGCTAAAGTAACACAACGAGATTACATAAAAAACTATGATAAGTTCAATAAGATTCAAAATAAATTTTGTTTTTCTTTCGATTGCAATGGTATTTATTTCTTGTCAACCACAAGAAAAGAAAGAAGATGTTGCTATGCCGCCAGAACGCAAAATAGCAATCGTTATTCACGGTGGTGCTGGCACCATTAAGCGGGAAAATATGGATTCAGTCTCGGAGGCTGCTTACCGCGAACGACTAAATGCCGCACTGGATACTGCATATGCTATTTTGGAGTCTGAAGGAGAAAGTTGTGAAGCGATCATGGCGGCCATTACATTAATGGAAAATTCTCCATTATTTAATGCAGGTAGAGGAGCGGTATTTACTTCAAGTGGAGAAAATGAGCTAGATGCAAGCATCATGCGTGGTGATGACCTCAACGCTGGTGCTGTCGCAGGAGTCAAGACCATCAAGAATCCAATCCTTGCAGCATATGAGGTGATGACTCAATCTCCTCATGTGATGCTGGTCAGTGGAGGAGCAGAAGAGTTTGCAACACAACAGGGTTTGGATATAGTAAACCCTGACTATTTTAAGACTGAGAAAAGAGCTGGTCAACTTGAGAAAATAAAGAGAATGGAAAAAGAGCACGGCACTGTGGGTGCGGTAGCTGTTGATAAGAATGGAAATATATGTGCTGCTACTTCCACTGGAGGTATGACCAATAAGAAATGGGGTCGAGTTGGAGATGCGCCAATTATCGGAGCAGGAACTTATGCAAATAACAATACCTGTGGGTTTTCTGGAACCGGTCATGGTGAATTTTATATCAGAACAGCTGCAGCTCATGATGTTTCGGCTCTGATGGAATACAAGGGTCTTTCGGTAGTTGAGGCAACTCAGGCTGTGATGGATAAAATTGGCGACATGGGAGCAACTGGAGGAATGATCGCCCTGGATAAATATGGCAACATTGCTATGCCATTCAATTCTGCTGGTATGTTTAGAGGATACAAAAAGGAGGGTGAAAATGGGGTTGTTAAGATCTTTGGAGATGAATAAATAAAACATTTCACCCCGGATATGGCTTTTATAAGCGGTGCTCCAGTTTGTACCGCTATTTTTTACCTATCCAGATACCACTATTAAAAAAACTATAATAATCATTGTAATCATTGCTGCGGCTTTGCTGGCCGGAGCAGGATACTGGTATGTTGACTACCTGTCCAATACCAGACTTCCAGGACTTCTGGGAGATCGAATTGCAGTCAAAAATGTCCAAATTGATGTGGTAGGTCGGCAAGTTCGGTTTGAAGAACCCATTTTCAAAATGGACAGCATCAAGGATCAACCGAACCTCACCATCGATGCTAAAGCTAAATTCATCACCATTCAAGGCTTCAGTTTTGTTGACCTTGTTTTGAACAAGGAGATAGGGGTCAATACCCTGGATGTTGATTCTGGAGTCATCCATGTGCAGTTACCAAAAGATGAGTTGACAATGGGTGGAAAAAAGGAAATCAATCTCTTCGTCCGTGAACTGTTTACTAGCATAAACCTTCATGAATTTAATTTTCACGCTGCCAAAATCAGTGTTGCCAAACATGAGGCCGTTGATTCATTGTTTGTAGTCAATGATTTTCAGCTTTCTGCTCAGGAAATTGTGATTGACACAGGAACAGTAAGCCATGTGTTTCCCCTTGATTTTTCTGAGTCTGAAATTCACGCTGGTATGTTCAAAATGAAGGCTGGGGAACTTTATACATTCTCTGGTAAGGAATTAAAGGTCAAAGACACAGCGGTGACTGTTAGTGATATTTCTTTTGCTTCTAAGTACGAGAGAGAAGAGTTTGTACAAAAGCTGGACTATCAAAAAGCTCAAATTGACCTAAAGGTGGATGAAATCACTGCAGAAAATGTAGTTTGGAGTCTTAATGAGGGTTTTAGTTTACATTCTACAAAGACAACAATAGATAAAGCGTCACTCAAGATTTATAAGGACAAGCGACCCGCCCAGCAGCCAATTGAGGTTAAACCTATGATGCAGGAATTGATCCGTAATCTTCCTTTCAACTTGACTATTGATGTTGCCGCGGTGAAGGATAGCTATATTGAGTATGAGCAGTATCCAGTCTTATTTCCTCGAAGTGGAAAGGTCTTTTTCGACAAGACATATGCTAGCATTTACAACTTGACAAATGATAGCATCAAGCTTACCGAAAATGCAGAATTAATTGCTGACATTCAATGTCAATTTATGGGAGAAGGTGACTTGAAAACAACAATAACCCTTGATTTGAATTCTGAGGTTAATCAATTTTCGGTCACTGGTCAACTGCAAGAATTACCTATCACTTATGTCAATCAGGTAATGACTCCATTGGTCGGGGTTACAGCAGAAGGGGCACTTGAAACGATGGATTTTGAGTTTACAGGAGATAACTATGATTCGAAAGGAAGTATGACTGCCGAATACTCTGATCTCAAAATCACGATTTATGACGATGGACGTGATAAGGAGTGGTTCAAAAGTATGTTTGGCAACTTGATTTTAAGAAACAACAATCACAAAGATGACACGCTGGGCTACAAGGAAGGGGAGATTTATTTTGTGCGATATCAAAACAAGGACTTCTTTAATTTCCTCTGGAACAGTGTACGTGAGGGAATAATGGATATCGTGATCCCATTCTATAAAAATGGAGATTTGGAAAGAGATCACTCCAAGCCTAAATACAAGCTTGATGATTAAACTCTTTTCTGCCTGATGGCTTATCTTAACCGTCTCAAATAACAACGATTAGATATATGAAGCGAATACTGGTGCCCATTTTGGTTTTGATATCAGGTATCTCCTATGCCCAAAAAGACAAAAAAATTACGGATAAGACAGTAGAGAAGGCAAGCATTGCAGCACATCTCAAGTTTTTGTCTTCAGACGCATTGGAAGGCAGAGACACACCGTCAAAAGGGTTGGAAGTAGCAGCGGAATACTTGAGAACGCAGTTAGAACTGTATGGAGTGAAGTCTTTTGATGAGTATGCTAATTACTTCCAGCCAGTAAAGATGAAACGTGTCATAAAGGCAAGCGAAGGAACGATTACTGTAGGTTCTAAGAAGTTGATGCTGGAGGAGAATTTCTTACAGTTGAGTGGTGGCAATGTGGAAATGACTGGTTCTGTAATTTATCTGGATTATGCTATGCCTTCAGAAATAGCGGCTGCAGATGTCAAAGGAAAAGTCATTGTATCCAATGCAGGAAATAGTGAGGAAGCTAATCCTAGAGCCTGGTTCTCGCTACTTGCCGAGAAGAGAACGGCCGCTAAGGAAGCTGGTGCTGTTGGTTTGATAGAGCTATACAATTCTCCTCAAATTCCCTGGAATCTACTTGTTAGGTACTTGAGTGGAAAGCGAGTAGAGTTGGATCATGGAAAGGAAGAAGAGGACTTTCAATCATTCTGGGTTAATAATCCTAACCAGGAACACAGTCAATTATTTGCTGAAGCGAGTGATTTGACAATTGATATAAATGGAGCAAGTGTGGAGCAGTTTGAAGTAGCTAATGTGGTTGGTTACGTTGAGGGTACCGATCCTGAGCTTAAAAAGGAATATGTAGTTTATTCAGCGCACTATGATCATGTAGGTATTGGAAAAGCAGACAGCACAGGGGATGCTATTTATAATGGAGTACGAGATAATGCGATAGGTACCGTTACCGTATTGGAAGCCGCAAAGAACATTGGGATGTATCCAACAAAGCGTTCTGCCTTGTTCGTTTTCTTTGCAGGAGAGGAAAAAGGGCTACTGGGAAGTCAGTGGTATGTAGAGCATAGTGCTGTTCCATTGAATGAGATTGTATATTGCTTCAATAGTGATGGAGGAGGCTATAATAATACCTCTCTGGCTACCATTATTGGGTTACACCGAACGACTGCAGAGGATTTATTGGTAAAAGCTATTGAGGCTTATGGACTGAAAGCAGGAGATGATGAGAATTATAAAGATCAGGGGCTTTTTGATCGATCAGACAATGTGAGCTTTGCGAAAAAGGGAATTCCGGCCCCTACATTCACACCTGGTATGGATGCTTTTGATGCTTCTATTTTCAAGTATTATCACCAGCCTTCGGATGAATTTGAATCGTTGGACATGGACTACATGTATACCTTCTATAAGGCCTATGTGCTCTCTGCCAGATTTATTGGCAATATGAAAGAAACTCCATTCTGGAAGGAGGGCGATAAATATTACGATGTAGGCACGGAATTATATAAATAGATCTTCAGCCGTCCTTCAAGACGGCTTTTTTGTTTCCAAATCAAGCTCCTTTATCAACTTGACTCTCTTCTTTTCTCTTCTGACTCCATAGGTGATCATAAGAGGTGGATAAAGGAAGTAGATAAAGCCTGGTATTGACTGGTTGAGCGTGTTGGATTGGAAATCAATTAGAGTAAGAAAAACAGATAAGGCCGGGACAGATCCCATTAACAAATTCTGACGAAATCCTGTTTGGGTTACGAAGATTTCATAAGAGTTTAACTCCAAATCAGTCTTTTTTTTCAATGCATATCGATGCATGAATGCTAATAGGAAAAAGATAAGTGCTGCTCCCATACCATATAGGAGCATGAGGTATTTTACATCATCAGCACCTCCCTCTGGTCCAAACATTTGCTGGAGATTAGTAAAATCTTGCCCAATTACTGCTACCACCAATTCGTATAAGAATCTTGTAAGGAATTTTAATGGATAGACATAAACAAGTATTAGGAATATTAAAATCGTATTTAAGGTGATTACCACTCGATCCTGCAGTCCATACTTTAAGAAGTACAGGTAGTGTTGATACCAAATGACCATGACCAACACCACGCATAATCCAAAAGGAATTATATCTCTGATGGATACCCATAAGTCTGAAAAGGTATTTGGTACAGAGGAAGATAGAACAATAAGTGTGATTCCGAGTGCGAATGCGGCATCTGTAAATGCCTCTACTCTTGTTTGATTTTTACCTCGATATCTAAAATGGGGATCTAAGCCTACTTCTTGATCCTTAAGCACTTGTCTCATGCTTGAAAATAGCGATTTGTGTGATCACTAACAACTGAAGGTGTCGAATGGCTATAAAAAAAGAAAGGGGCAAACGTGCGTTTGCCCCTTTTAAGATCGACCCATAACTGGTTGGGTTCGAATCTTGCGATCTAGTTTGTCAACTAGATCTAATCACCGCCTAAAATTTACTCGCCTTTGCGAATTAATAATGTAAAGATATGCAGGATGTTAATACTGGCTTAACAAGGAGTGGCTGTCAGGAATAATTCTGTATGAACAGGAATAATCAGCGCTCAACGGATTCTTGATTTTAAAACAAGCAATCCCGTAAGAATGTTTTTACTTTGCAAAGGTCTATCAAACAGCTATGACTAGAAAATTTTTAGGTTTTATTTTGATCATTTTAGGGATTGTAGTGTCGGTCTATGCCGGAATCCTTAACAGGATTCAAAAGGCCTACATTGATAGAGACTTTGAAAAACTAGAGAAGTTGATTCTCAAGTCCATAGAAAAGGATACGCTCAATCCTGGCGCCAGGTACTATTATTCAGTTCTCTTCCTAGACACAACCTTCAACAGATTTAGTATCGATTCTTCAAGCTTTTTTATAGAGCAGTCTTTAGAAGACTATAATCAATCTGGAGCTGAAATTTATGACGATCTGGCTGATGTAGGGCTTACAATAGATCAGTTGACCAGGCAAAGAGGACTGGTGGCAGCAAGAGCCTTCCATCGAGCAGATACCACCAATCAAATCTCAGGTTGGAAGGACTTCATGGAGCGCTTTAGTTATTCTGAATTGTTGGATCAGGCCATTTATAATCGGGATAGTCTGGCTTATGAAGATGCTAGTGAGGAACATACATGGGAAGCTTACAAAGCCTATTTTGAGACTTATCCAAACTCAAGTTTTGTAAGTAGAGCCAAAGAACATTATCAGGTCCTGCTCTTCAAAGATTTTACTAAAGACGATAAGACAGAGAGCTATATTGCCTTTCTCAAAAAGCATCCAGACACTCCATTTAGAAATCAAACGGAGGAGATCATATTTGAGCGAACTACGGTTTTTAATAAGCGATCGAGTTATCTCCAATTCGTCAAAAATTATCCGAAGAGTCATTTGGTAAAAAAAGCAGCGGATATCGCTTACTTCCTGACGGGTGACAAGTCTTCCACGGACCAGGAGGTGTTTCGATTGCATCCAAATGCTGATTCGCTCCAAACGCTACATGAGTTAGGTAAGCCACTGCTGATCCCTGTTCTAACAGAGGGGAAGTTCGGGTTTATGGATGCTCAGGGTAGGCAGATAATTTCACCTTATTATTCGAACGTATCAACAAATTACCTGTGTGGAGATGTATTGGATAATTGGTTGGAGGTAACAACTTCTAGTATTCCAGAAATTATTTCAAGAGATGGGCGTGTTCTACTGTCTGGTGTTCTCAACTATAGGGCCATTAGCCCTTCACTTAAGATTGCAACCACCGAAGAGTCCAATTTGTATCATGCATCTGGCTATAAAGTCCTTGACCAAAGTGTTGACGATGCAGTGGAATTGCCAAATGGTTGGATCAGTTTCAAACATCGCTACAACTGGGGAATTTGCACCCCTTCTGGAAAAGTAATATTGGAACCGGTCGTAGATCAAATCGATATCGTTGGTCCATTTGTGGTTTTGGAAAAAGATGACCTTCTGGCTATCACCACTGTAGAGAAATTGGGAAATGGAACCCAAACCTTACAGTTTGATTATGATGACTATGAATTGATTCAGGATACGCTAATGCAGGTATTCTATGAAGAGAAAGAAGGTGTGCTGGATTCAAAACTCGATTATGTGGTCCCTCTAGAAGAACAGGAAGTGTACATTAGTGGCTCCTTTTGGTATTTGGATAGAAAAGAATTCTTCCAAATGGTCAAAGAAGATGAGGCAGAGATTGTAGATCAGGAGTTTGAGTCAATTGAAGTGAATGAAGGTTGGTTGGCATTGAAAAAAGAAGATTGGATTTTATTATCCAGATTGCCAGGTGGAGTTATGCCAATGAAAGGCCTGGATTCCGTAAAACTGCTGAATGAATTTGCCACTTTTATTCAAAAAGGAGATACTATAGACTTGCTGTTTCAGCATAAGGAGAGAGTGCCTTTGACACCAAATAATGAATTGAGCGTGTTTACCAGACCGGGAAGCGAAACCAGTTATCTGAGTATTCAAGACGGTAATGAGTACAAGCTGATTGACCAATATGCTAACCTGTTGTTCCTGGGCGATTTTGATGATCTCATTTTGATGACTGATTCATTATTCAAATTTAAGTATCGAGGAAAATCTGGTGTGAAGCGAACTGATGGCTCCAATCTTATCTCACCGGAGTATGATGTGATTGACGAAGAAAATGAGTTGCTCTTTCTATTGAAGGAAGGTAAAATAGGTTGTTATGACCTCAACAATCACGTGTTGATACCTGCGGAGTACAGTGCTCGAATCAAAAGAGTTGGCCCAAATTATCAGGTGGTCAAGAATGGCAAGAATGGTTTAGTTAACCCCGTGAATAAAAAGGTGGTCAGTTTTGATTATGATGAGATGATTAATTGGAACGACACCACTCTTTGGGTGAGACAAGGTATGGATTGGAGTTTGATCAATCTTGATGAGGAGGTTTTGGTAAGTGAGGTGCAGAATGTCAAATTATGGATCAAAGTTGATGAAGAACAATTAGCCATTGTTTCAGGAGAAGATGGTTATGGCCTCTATGGAAATATCCGTGGAGAGATTCTTCCAATTGAGTATAATGAGATCATCAATGTTGGTACTTTGGATAATCCGGTATTTTTCGCTGAGCAGCATTTGAAGGCTGCGGAGCTATTTGTAGTCACTTATTTTAACAAAGAAGGCGAGAGCATTAAATCCATCCCTTATCGCCCTCAAGAATATGACTTGATCTACTGCGATGAATGATAATTCTTCGTAAATTAGGGTATGACCAAAGATCGTTTTTTAGCCCTTACTTTAGCGGAAAGAGCCAAATGGCTGTATTTCAATGGTCAGCTGGTTACATCCATTCGATATTACCGACATAAAGTCAATCTATACATGTTGGATAAGGTATACGTGGAGGTTTTTTACAATCACAGACAGGATAAAGTAGACCAAATCGAACTTTTGGATATTTCCTCCAAGCGAATGAATTTTTATGCAGATCAGATCAAACTACCCGGAGATCTGGCTCTTTAGATTTTCATGAATGGAAAGGACTTGTTGAATAACTGGTTGTTTTCCATCATTCACCACTACAAAATCAGACTTTTCTACTTTTTCTTCTTCAGGCATTTGATTTCGAATGATGGACTTGACTTGTTCTTCACTACGGCCATCACGCTTCATGACTCGTTGAATCCTGATTGGTTCAGCTGCAGTGACTGTTATGATCTTGTCCAGATCTTTGTATGATCCAGTCTCGAAAATAAGTGCTGCCTCTTTTAATAGGTAAGGAGTATGGTGCTGATTGGCCCATTCAGTAAAATCCTTACTTACTGCCGGATGCACCAATTGATTCAGTTGTTCCAATAGTGTCTTGTCCTCAAAAGCTTTACTTGCGATAAATTTTCGATCCAATTCGCCGTTTTGGTAGGCATTGTTTCCAAACAGTTTTCTAATAGAGTCGACAAGTTTTTGATTGTTGTTCATGAGCCATTTGGCCCTGGTATCTGCATCATATTTGGGAATTCCCAAGGTCTCAAAAACTTTGGAAACGATGCTTTTACCAGCTCCGATCCCACCAGTGATTCCTATCAGCCAAGGTCTACTGGAACTCATTTGACTGAGAACTTGGGATGACGTGTATGTATTCAGGAATCACATCAATTTCAATTGCTTCTTCCGGATGGTATACCAGAATGGCAAGGACTGTTGAGTCAGCATCATCCATTAGAAACATGTCGGTAGTCACTGCAAAATCATCTAGTGAGTAGTCTTGTTTCTGAGAGGATCTAACAGTGTAAAAGACCTGGACAGTTTTGTGTTCCAGGGTAAGAGATGAATCTGCTGGAATGTTCTGTATTTCCACTGGTACTTCGATGCTTTGCCTTTCGAATTTGTCTACTTTGAAGGACACTCTCACATCTTCAGGTCTTGTGGAGGTAAGTCTTCCTCCCTCTGTGCGCACCTCCACATTTCTATCAAAGTCACTTGAAATGCCACGTGTTGGTATACCCAAAGTATATGTGTTTCCAATGCTGTCAATAAAGCTTTTTGGACCGATTAGTTGAATGGTGTCGGGGCTAATAGATACCGCACTGACCATCCGATGATTTTCTGCTAAATCGACTTTTAGGGAATCAACCTTTAGAGCTACTTGCTTGGTCTTTCTCTGCTCAATATCTATAAACACCGTATCAGTAGCTACATAATTGATTTTTAGCTCACTTAGTTGTTCTGTGACAATGGGCAACAAAGATGCTCGGGTATAAAAGCCGATTTCGGTAGGGTTTTCCAGTTCAATCTGGATGGGGGTTACATTGACAGTGATCTTACGAAGAAGGTTCCAGCCACCGCTGGACACGTCAATGGCCACAGTGGACGCCAATGGTTTCATTACCACCACACTATCCTGCTCAAAAATGAACTCTACAGGATAGCTAATTCTAGCATCGTAGCTTTTGTTCAAAGCATTAAAAAACCAGAAGGTAGTCGCTCCAATAAGCGATAGCAAGACTACCTTCCAGTTTTTGAATGCTTTAGACACTAATATGAATCATTTATTATTCTCCTGATACTTTTTTGCTGGCTTCAAGTGAGATAGAAGATTTCTCTACTACCAACTTGTTACCTCTATCCACGTCAAGAGTGATAGTCGTATCGTCGACTGACACAATCTTACCATGAATACCACCAAGAGTGACAACCTGATCACCTTTTTTGATTGCCTCTATGAATTTCTTCTGGTCCTTTTGCTTCTTCTGCTGAGGTCTGATAAAGAAGAAATAAAAGATAGCAACCATACCAGCTAGCATGATGAATTGCGTATAGTTTGCACCTCCAGTGCTAGCTTGTAGTAATAATGTTTTGATCATGTCAGGTTTCTAGGATTTATTATGATGGATTGTCTGCTTTCGCAACGTTTGCTTTAATTCTAAGTCTGTTGATCTTAGGATATGTGTTCGCAGTGATGGTGATCGTTTTGTTCTGAACACCAGGCTTCTTAGCACTGTTGAATCGTACAGCGATTTCACCTTCTTCACCAACTGGAATTGGCTCTTTTGGCCACTCAGGAACAGTACATCCACATGATGCAGTTGCTGATGAGATGATCAACGGAGCGTCTCCAACGTTTTTGAATTTGAATGTGTGCTCTACTACATCTCCTTCGTTGATTGAACCGAAATCGTGAGATTCTTCAGCAAATTCGAACAATGGAAGTGGACCTTCAGGTTTCACCTCTGGCTCAGCAGCTGGTTTTGCAGCAGGAGTGGCAGTCGATTTTCCACCAGTCTCAAGCTCTGCAACTTTACCTTCAAGCTTAGCAATTCTTGATTCTAACTCTTTATTGGAACAGCTGAATGCTAGTAGACCAGCTAACCCAAGTACAAATAGATTGAGCGTATTTCTTTTCATTTCAAACTTCTTTTAAGATTTCAAATACTCTACAAACTTATACAACAATAAGCTTTTGGCTTACCTGTAAAGTCTTAATGATTTGTTAATGACCTGTTAGGACTATTTAGTTTTGATCTGATCAATCAAACCGTTAACATCATCCAATAATTTTTCTGCTTTTACTTTGGCGTCCTTCACGATCTTCTCACCATCAGATTTAGCCTGGTTGTCTACCAATTCAGCTCCTTCTACCAGATCCTCAATGATATCTTCCAATTTCTTTTTGTACTTATCCAGACGGTAAGTCAGTTTGTCTCGTGTATTGGTTCCTTTATCTGGAGCAAATAATACTCCAAGGATACCTCCAGTGATGGCACCAAAAAGGAATGCAAAAAATGAATTTCCTCGACTGCTCATACGCTATTTCTTTATTTATTATCTATTAGGCCTCGACCACTTTTTCTTATAACACCATCCGAAGTTAGTTCGTTTGCCAGTACATCCAAAATCCCATTAACAAATTGTTTGCTCTTTGGAGTGCTGTACTGCTTCGAGATCTCGATGAACTCGTTGATAGTGACCTTCGTAGGGATGCTATGAAACTGCATCATTTCAGTAATGGCCATCTTCAAAATAATTCGATCTGTCATGGCAACTCGAGAAATATCCCAGTTCTTGATCTTTTTCTCAATTAACGCATCCAGTTCTGAACTTTTAGCCAACGTTTCATCAAACATCACATTGAAGAACTCCATGTCTTCTTCTGCATTCTTACTTACAGATTTCAACTCGAATGGAGGCTCTAACTCTTCTTCGTAATCCTGGAAGGTTTTAGCTATCAGGCTTTTCAGAATTGGTTTGTTTTCAGACCATCTCAGATCCATTTCTGATAAGTATTCTCCAACAGATTCATTCTTGAAAATGATTTTCTTGAAAAAGTGAAGAATAATTTCCTTGTGATCTTCTGCTGTTGGACTTTCACTGGTTTGGTACTTGTTTACCTCTTCGTCTTTTCTGAGAATGTCCTTGTACCAGGTTTTTAACTGATCGATTTGATCAGTGTCCCATGAAACTTTTTGATCAATAATGGCCTTGTTCAAATCTTCGAACTTCGTCAATTCATCAATCACAGGGTTGGTGGTGAAGTGCCATTTCCATGGGCTTTCCTTGTGGATATAAGCTTTTTGCTTTTTCTCTCTTTCCAACTTCTCGATATGAGCGATTTCGACAGGAAGAATCATCAATTTCAAATAGAGTTTGTTGATGTCTTCTATATCATCCAACATATCCTTTTTGATGGTTCTTCTCTCTTGAAGTAGTTCTTTGTAGTACAACTCAATTGCCGCATTTACTGCAGCTACTACATCATCCTCCACATCTTTGGTGTCTTGAACTTTTCTCGTTGGTAAGTTCTCATTAAACAGTTTAGAGGCTAATTTTCTTCGCTCTGTAAACTTGTCTGATTCGGAGAAATCGTCTTTTGCCGGATCTGGATAGAATTGGCTTTCTAATTTCTCACGCACCACTTCCTTCAGTGATTCTCGCGCCGTGAAATAACTGTACAGTGCCTGCATGGCTTTGACACGAAGAATCCTACGATTGAGCATACAATATATATTTTAACTTTCTTCTATAGTTAATTGCTAATACCAATTTGAACTATCCACTTGCTTGTGTAGCAAATGAAATTCTCAGCTTAAAAGGTATTAATAAGCCAATTTCACCTTACCCACGTCACTGATTCTATTCAGTGCTAGTTGCAATGCAGCTTTGTGAGTAGTAGTGTCATTTTGTTCTGCATATTCGATCACTTCGGTACATACGCCATAGATACGTTCCGTTTGCTCGTAAACGCGATCTCTGTCATAGTTGCCTTGCTGTTCGTAATACACATTGGTGATTCCACCAGAGTTGATCAGGAAGTCAGGGGCATAAATAATACCTCTTTCTCTCAACGCCTGACCATGAGTTATTTCATTGTCCAACTGATTGTTTGCAGCACCAGCCACAATTGCACATTTCAGTTGAGGAATAGTTTCATCATTCAAAGTAGCACCTAAAGCACATGGAGCATAAATGTCCATATCCATACTGTAAAGAGAGCTCGGGTCAGCCACTTTTACAGAAGGGTATTTGCTGGTAACAGCCGCTATCTTATCTTCAAAGATGTCAGAAACATATACTTCTGCACCTTCTTTTACTAAATATTCGATCAAGTAAGTCCCAACGTGACCAGCACCTTGTACGACTACTTTCTTTCCTTTTAGATCATCTGAACCGTATGCTTTTTTAGCGCTAGCCTTCATTCCCACATACACTCCGTACGCAGTAACTGGGCTTGGATCACCAGATTTGCCAGGAAGACCAGTAACATAAGGGGTTTCCATTCGCACATATTCCATGTCGCGAGTGGTCATGTTTACATCTTCAGCAGTCCAGTATTTTCCGTTCAGGCTATTCACAAATTTGCCAAAACGACGCATCAATGCTTCCGTTTTGATTTTTTTCACATCGCCAATGATCACTGCTTTACCACCACCGATGTTGAGGCCAGCAATGGCATTTTTGAAAGTCATACCTCTGGACAGACGCAATACGTCTCGCACTGCCTCTTCTTCAGATTGGTAATTCCACATGCGAGTTCCTCCCATTGCTGGGCCCAGAACCGTATTGTGAACTGCGATGATCGCTTTGAGCCCAAGAGCTTCGTCGTGACAAAACACCACTTGCTCATGATTCAGGTCCGCCATGGCACTGAAGATCTCGCTGTTTTTAACTTTGGGTTGGGTATCTATCATTGTCGTTGTTATTACTACTTTTGCCCTCTTTGATTCAAAACACATGGCTCCGATCAAAACGGGCTCAAAATTAGTTGTTTTCTATCAAATAACCATTTAGCAATCTCTGCGTTTTAAACCTTGTGAAAGACTTAGCACATCTCAATAAATACTTCCGAAAATATAAATGGCATTTGATTTCAGGGACGATTTTTATCATCATCTCCAATTTCTTTGGCATTGTTCCCGCTGTAGTTGTAAGATATTCTTTTGATCTGCTACAACGCAGCTATGATATTTTTAAGGCGTTTGATGGATTTAACCTTCAAGAATCTACTTATTCTGTCTTTGCTCAGAGTATTTTGATACTGGGGTTGATGATTTTGGCTTCTGCTTTGTTGAAAGGAGTGTTCATGTTTTTCATGCGACAGACCATCATTGTCATGTCCAGAAGAGTGGAATATGATCTGAAAAATGAAGTATATGCTCACTATCAGACATTGCCGTTAAGTTTTTACAGAAAAAATAATACTGGAGACCTGATGGCAAGGATCTCTGAAGATGTGAGTAAAGTTCGGATGTACGTTGGTCCGGCTTTGATGTATGGTATCAGTCTCTTCACCTTATTCTTCATGGTGATACCTTTCATGTTCTCCATCAACCCGCGTTTGACTATGTACTCACTGATACCACTTCCTTTGCTGTCTGTGAGTATCTACTTTGTGAATAACATCATCAATAAGCGTTCAGAAGAAATTCAGCGCAGCTTGTCTGGACTTTCCACGTTTGTACAGGAAGCCTTTTCTGGAATTCGAGTGATCAAAGCCTTTGTTCGGGAAGAAGATATGGAGAAGGACTTTGACAAGGCGAGTGAGGATTACAAGCACAAGTCGCTTGGTTTGGCTTTTGTTCAGGCGCTGTTTTTCCCATTAATCATGGGATTGATTGGATTGAGCGTGATTCTGACTGTCTACATTGGCTCGGTAGAGGTGTTTGAAGGATCGATTACACCAGGTGTTATCGCCGAGTTCATTATTTATGTAAATATGCTGACCTGGCCAGTAACTTCTTTGGGTTGGATTACCAGTATCATTCAGCGTGCCGCTGCTTCTCAGAAACGTATCAATGAGTTTTTGAATACGAAAAGTGAGATTGTTTCGGAGGAGAATTTGACTGCTGAGATAAATGGTCATATTGTCTTTGATGACGTGTCTTTCACCTATCCAGATTCTGGAATTCAGGCATTGAAAAATGTATCCTTTGATGTGAAGCCGGGAGAGTCAATAGCCATTATTGGGACTACAGGGTCAGGTAAAAGTACCATTGCCAACCTCATTTGTAGAATGTATGATGTCTCGGAAGGTGGCCTAACGATTGATGAGCAGAATATCAAAAAATATAACCTCGACTCGATTCGGGGACAGATCGGATATGTACCTCAGGACGTATTCTTGTTTTCGGATACTGTAAAAGGAAACATTGCTTTTGGTCGGGACAATATGACATTCGAGGAAATCAAGAAAGCTGCTGATGATGCGGATTTACTAGAGAATATCGATCGATTCCCGAATGGTTTTGAGACGCGTGTTGGAGAACGTGGAATCACGCTATCCGGAGGACAAAAACAACGTGTATCTATTGCCAGAGCAATTGCCCGGGAGCCGAAAATCTTGATTTTGGATGATGCTCTATCTGCAGTGGATACTAAAACGGAAAATGCCATCCTCAACGCCATGGCGCGTATCATGAAAGGCAGAACTTCCGTGATCATCTCGCACAGGGTGTCTTCAGCTAAACTTGCAGATAAAGTGATTATGCTGGATGATGGCTTTGTTCTTGAAGCCGGAACCCATGACGAGCTGATCGCTAAAAATGGTGCTTACAAGGAATTACACGATAAGCAGCTTAACGCCGAAAGTGAGGAAGAAGTTTATTGAGAAACCCAACCTTCTACGCTAAGTGAATTATCTGGATAACGTAGCTCAACAAAGAAATTTTCCAGTTCATCTTCATTTTCAACGGCAGCATCCATGATCATTGCCTCAATCTTTGGAGGTCGAGGTTGTACCAAAACATGCATGGTTAGAAAAACCCCATAACGAGTACCTGTCTCTACTTCGTGAACCTCAAAATCACGAGGAATTTCCGCCATTTCGTTATTCAGGGTAATCCCAATGAATTGGTAGACCATATCATCTGGTATGGTGTCATTGTTATAGCGGATAACCGTTAACAATCCATCTATTCTATTTTCTTCGATGATCGCTCGACATCTTTTTCCAAAGTCAACAGGATCTCCACTGGTATAGTGCTTGTAAAAAGTCTTTCCAACGAGCGTTCGATTTTCAGACTTCATTTTGTAAACCTCAATGGGTTCAAATCCTCCGAGTAAATAGTAGACGGAAGTAATGATGGCTCCAAGAAAAACCACAATTAGCGCCAGGTATAAGACGCGTTGCCATTTGATGTTCATGAGGTAGCTACTTCTTTGTATTGCATTTTGTGAAGTTGCGCATAATAACCGTCTAATTCAAGCAAACTGTCATGCTTGCCTTCTTCAACGATCTCACCTTTATCCAACACTAGAATTTTATCAGCATTCTGAATAGTAGAGAGTCTATGGGCAATGACAATAGAAGTTCGACCCTTCATCAATTTTTGAATCGCTTCCTGTATCAATTCTTCGGTCTCGGTGTCTACGGAACTGGTAGCTTCATCCAATACAATAATCTTAGGATCATACACCATTGCTCGCACGAATGAAATTAACTGACGCTGCCCAACGGATAAGGTTGATCCGCGTTCCATTACATTGTAATCAAATCCACCAGGGAGTTTTTCAATAAACGTTTTGGCGCCGACCAGCTCAGCAGCTTCCATGACCTTTTCTCGACTTATGTCTGGATTTCTTAAGGTGATGTTATTGTAAATGGTATCTGAGAACAAGAATACATCTTGTAGTACTACAGCTACATGAGTTCTTAAATTGGATAAGTCATATTCTTTGACAGATTTACCATCCACGGCAATTAGGCCTTTGTTGATGTCATAGCAACGAGTCAAAAGATTGATTACCGATGATTTTCCAGCACCAGTTGCACCAACCAGAGCTAGAGATTGGCCTTGCTCTACTTCAAAATTGATGTCTTTGAGTACCCAATCTTCGTCATTGTAGGCGAACCATACATTTTCGAATTTCACATCTCCATTGATCTGCTCTGGAGTGTAATTTCCATTGTCCGGGATGTGTTCTTCACTATCCATCAGGTCCAAAATCCTATTGGAGGCCACAATACCCATTTGAAGCGTATTGAAGCGATCGGCAATCATTCGGATAGGTCGGAAGAACATCTGGATATACATAATGAAAGCAATCAACACGCCAAGCGTTAGCTCCTCTTTGATTACTCCTCCAGCTCCATACCAAATCACTAAACCAATACCAGCAGCCTGGATAATCTCCGCAACTGGGAAATAAGTAGCATAGTAGAATACTGCCTTTATATTCGCCTGACGATGTTCCCTATTAATTTCTTTGAATTTCTCATACTCACGTTTCTCAGCATTGAAGATCTGAACGATGTTCATCCCAGTGATATGTTCCTGCACATAAGAGTTGAGATTCGAAACGGCCGTACGCACTTCATTGAATGAAACCTTCACCTTTTCCTTGAAAATGTAGGTGGCAAATAAAAGAACAGGAAGTAGGGATAAACTCACCAATGCCAGTTCCCAGCTTTCATAAAACATGAAGCCCAGAATAACCATCAACTGCAGGATATCTGCTAGAATCCCAGCTACCCCAGTACTGAATACTTCTGATAGCGTCTCAATATCTGATACATTACGAGTAACCAGACGTCCAATAGGGGTATTATCAAAAAACTTTAGACGAAGTGCTTGAATGTGTTTGAAAAGCTTAATCCGAATGTCTTTGATGATGAACTGACCAAGCCAGTTGGACATGAAAGTATGATAGTACTGAACGATTGCCTGTAGAACAAGCAGGACTATTAATACAATAATGATCTTTACCAGACCAGGGTAATCATTGAAGGCAACATGATCATCGATAGCAGTTTGAATCAGTTTGGGTCTAACTGGAGTCAAGACCGCCAGAGCAATGGTCAAAAAAGTGACCAAATAAAACTGCTTCATGTACGGTCTGGCAAATACAAATAACCTTTTTAGGATTTGTATGTCCAGTATGTTCCCACTAATCGTTTTTTCTTTTTCCAAGTCTTAATCTATGTATATGTCTTTCGGATAATCTACAGCAGTGAGAAACAATCCCTCTGGTGGAGCTGATCGTCCAGCATTTGATCGTATTCCACTTTTAAGCACCTCTTCCAGGTCCGCCACAGACATTTTATTTTGGCCGATTTCAAGTAAGGTGCCAACCATCGCTCGAACCATGCCTCTCAAAAACCTATTGGCACTTACGGAAAAGACATGACTGTCGTTCGATTCTTTCCACTCTATGTGATGAATGGTGCAGTCAAATGTTTTCACATCGGTATGAACTTTACTGAATGCCTGAAAGTTCTGCCAACCCTTGATTAATTCACAAGCCTGGTTAATCAATTCAATATCCACATGCCGATTGAAGAAATAGGAAAGTCCCGTTTTAAAAGGATTCTTCTGTTTGTGAATATGATATTCGTAGGATCTACTGGTTGCATCAAATCGAGCATGCGCCTCCTCTTTTACCTGTCGAATCCCATTTACACTGATCTCCTGAGGCAGTAATGCATTCAGCCGATACTGTAATTGATCTTTGTCTATTTCAGAATGGATATCCAAATGTGCAATTTGCTGAGATGCGTGAACACCAGTGTCTGTACGTCCACTTCCAAGGCATTCCATTGGCTGTTGAAGGAGCATGGACACTGCTTTGTTGATCTCTTCCTGTACAGTGCTGGCATTGGGCTGAATCTGCCATCCATGGAAGGTTGTGCCTCGATATGCTATGTCCAGAAAGTATCTCACGGGCGCAAAAGTAACCACTTGCTTGTCAATGTGGTCGAGGATAGGCAATTTTGCGACCTAAATATTCAAAACTATGTTACAGAGAATTCAATCTGTCTTTTTGTTGGTGTCGGCCATAGTAATGGTAGCCATATTGTTTTTGCCGATGTGGAACATGTACAATCCAGAAACTATGGAGGCAGTAAAATTAACTGCATTTCAAATGGCCTATGTATCAGTGGATGCCAGTGGTGTTGAAACACTTATATCATCAAAAGACACTTATTGGATAGCCGTATTGGCAGTATTAGGTGCTACTGTGGCGTTGATTTCTATTTTCTCATTTAAAAATCGTCTTCGCCAAATGCAATTGAATACCTTGAATTCATTGATTATGGGTGGTTGTTTATTAACTTCCTATTTCTACTCTACAAAAGGAATTCAGGTGGTACAAGGTGCTGGCGGTGGAAATTTCCAAATTGGATTCTACATCATAGCTATTGCCTTATTATGTAACTCATTGGGTAATCGATTTATTCGTAAAGACGAGAAGCTAGTCAGAAGCGCAGATAGAATCAGATAGTGGCTATTTAGCCAAACTATCAAGCCACTGCTCAGCTTCAGCATGACTGAAGAAAACTCGTTTTTTCATGCCTGATTTATCAGAATATTTAGCCATCGTCAAACGCAGAAGTGCACGATCTTCTTGGACTTCTGCTGTATTAGCCAACCCATAACGCATAAGTGTATTTTGAGCATGTTCGTGAACAATTCCTATATCACCGCATGGCTTCATTGAAGTTAGGTCGACATGAATCGTGAAACCGGATTGCATTTTCCTACATGCATCTTCTAAGTCTTCCAAATAGCCTTCTTTCGATTTCCAAAGTCCTTTAATCGTAATGAACATACGATTTTTATTCAGATCACATTTGAGATCATAGCGTTCGTTTGCTGCAACTGTTAGCATTTTGTCTAGGTGGATTTAAGTTGATTTAGTAAAATTACTGTCTAGGTTGAATAATTATTCTTGAATAAACTGACATCTTGTCATATTGTTTGTTTTGGAATAGTATTTGGTCTCTTGCCAATCATTGAAATCAAAAAACTGAATATAAAGCAATGGCAGAGAAAGGTACTATTTCAATCCACACGGAGAATCTCTTCCCGATTATCAAGAAGTTCTTGTACTCCGATCATGAGATATTCCTGAGAGAGTTGGTATCCAACGCGGTGGATGCTTCACAGAAGTTGAAAAGACTGGCACAGCTAGGTGAATACAATGGCGAAATGGGTGACCTGATCGTAGACGTGAAGGTTGACAAATCGAAAAAGACCATTACTATTTCTGATCGCGGTATCGGTATGACCGAAGACGAGATCAAAAAATACATTAACCAGATTGCTTTTTCTGGTGCTACTGAGTTCATAGAGAAATACAAGGATAAAGGGGAGGATCAGCAAATCATTGGTCACTTCGGTCTTGGTTTCTATTCTGCTTTCATGGTAGCCAAAAAAGTAGAAATTCATACGCTATCTCATCAGGAGGGAGCTGAGCCGGCCATCTGGATTGGTGAAGGGGATACTGAATTTGAAATTAAGAAAGGTAAGAAGAAAGACAGGGGTACTGACATCATTCTTCACATTGCCGATGACTCTGAAGAATTCCTTGAAGAATTCCGAATCCAACAGATTTTAGATAAGTATTCCAAGTTCCTGGCTATTCCAATCCGTTTTGGAGAGAAAGAGCAGCAAGAGGAAGATGGCGAAGACAAAGAAGGTAAGAAGAAGTGGAAAACTGTAAAAGTTGACAACATTGTTAACAATACGGCTCCGCTTTGGACCAAGTCTCCTAGTGACCTGACAGATGAGGATTACAAAGCATTCTACAAGGAGCTTTATCCGATGGCGGAGGATCCATTGTTCTGGATTCACCTAAACGTGGATTATCCATTCAACCTAACCGGCATTCTGTACTTCCCTAAGTTGAAGAAGGATATGGAAATCCAGAGAAACAAAATTCAATTGTATTCTCGCCAGGTATTCATCACTGATGAGGTGAAGGATATTGTTCCAGATTTCTTGCAGTTACTTCATGGAGTAATTGACTCTCCAGATATTCCACTAAACGTTTCGAGAAGTTACTTACAAGCTGATGGAAATGTGAAGAAAATCAACGGATACATTACTAAGAAGGTAGCGGACAAGTTGGGCGAACTTTTCAAGAAAGACCGTGATGCTTACGAGCAGAAGTGGGAAGACATTGGTGTGTTCGTGAAATACGGGATGATCTCAGAAGAGAAGTTTGAGGAGAAAGCGAAAGACTTCACGTTAGTGAAGAACATTGAAGGTAAATGCTTCAACATTGACGAGTACAAAGCACAAGTTGAAGCTACTCAGACAAACAAGGATAAAAATGTAGTGTTCCTGTACACTTCAAACGAAGATCAACAGCACGGATACATTGAAACCGCTAAGAAAAGAAGTTATGATGTCCTTGTATTAGATGGTCCTGTTGATAGTCACTTTATCAATCACATTGAGCAGAAATACGAAGGAGTAACACTGAAGCGTGTTGACTCTGATGTAGTCGATAAGCTAATTGACAAAGACGAGAAGAAAGAGTCAGTATTGTCAGATGAGGACAAGACAAAAGTGGAAGAGGCTTACAAAAAGGCTATCAATGATGATAAAAACACCATCACCGTGGAGCCAATGGCAACCGATGACATGCCGGTGACTATTACGATGCCTGAGTTCATCAGAAGAATGAAGGATATGCAAGCTGCTGGTGGCGGTGGACCGATGATGTTTGGCGACTTCCCAATGACTCTATCAATTGCTGTAAATGCTAACCATGTGTATACCAAAAAGATTTTGGAAGCAAGTAGCGAAGATGAGCAAGTAGAGTTGGCGAAGCAGGCGTATGACTGGGCAATGTTATCACAAGGAATGCTTAGCGGTAAACGTCTGACAGACTTCATCAACAGAAGTGTAGAGTTGGCTTCTAAATAAGTCTTATCCCTGACTAGAGGTCAGGACTTGATTATATATCCACTGGCTATGACCAGGGGCACTTATAAAAACCATCTGCTGAGAAAGTGGATGGTTTTTTGTTACTAGTCTGCTAAAGGATAATCTTGAATAAGTACTTCGGCAGGGAGATTAAATCGTTCTTGAAGTTTACGAATCATGGAGAGACTCAACTTTCGCTTACGATTAAGGATGAGCGAAGCTTTAGACTTGTCACCGATGATTTCACCAAGATCAGATTGGTTTAAACCTTCTTCTTCCATCAAATACTTGATAGCTTCTATTGGGTCAGGAGCTTCTATTGGATAATGTTCATCTTCATATTTTTCAATAAGAATTTCCAAGATTTCTGCTTTATCGAATGCAGAGGTCCCTTTTGGGGCATCGAAGATCTCACTCAACTCTTTTAGAGCTGACTTGTATTCCTCTTCGGTACGAATGGGTTTTATTGCGATATCAGTTGCCATAATTGATTGTGCGTGTAATCTTAAAAATCCCAAACCGTCAAAGGGTTGATTTTATCATATTCACTGTGAGTGCCTATGAAGCAGATATAAACCGATTGACGATCATAATTTACCTGAACAATTAATCGGTAATCGTTTTTATTGATGTTAAAAATGACTCTACCATTTCCTATTGGTCTAGCTTTTGAAAACGCGTTTAATATTTCTTCTGGGCTACTCCAATTTGCCTTTTTTACAATTTGCAGCCAAGTTTTTAATCCTGTCTCTACTTCAGGGTGTGTCTGGTAGTACTTCTTTAAAGTACCTTCCGCTATTATTCTCATAATGAAGAATTAATTTTTTAAACAAAACCATTCTTCTTCGTTTACTCTGTTCCTTCTCAATTCAAATATATGAAAAGTTTCCAAAATGGAAACTATGTTATGATATTTTGTTTCTAAAACTATCTTTGTCCATCATTCGTTGATGAAGTATGCCAAAATCAGTCACATTTGATCGGGAACGTGTAGTAGAAGACGTAATGCAGCTTTTCTGGAAGAAAGGCTACAATGGGACTTCTATGCAGGATTTGGTGGATGTGACGGGACTCAATCGCTCTAGTTTCTATAATTCTTTTGGTGACAAATTTTCCCTGTTTCAAGAAGCCCTCAAGCATTATCAACTTCGTCAGGATGAAATGATCAAGGGTTTTATGAGTGGAAGCCATACTCCTAAAGAAGCCATCATCTCACTTTTTAAGGGCATTAGTGAAGACATTCGGGGAGGTAATCAAAAAGGGTGTATGATCACCAGCTGTACTTCCGAAATGGCTGCAGAAGATGAACGTGTTAAACAGTTTCTGATTAAAAATAAAAATCAGGTAGTAGACATTTTTGAGCGTTTGATCAAAGCAGCGCAAGCCAAAGGAGAAATCGAGGAAAGTAGAAATGCTCGATCAATGGCTCTATTTCTGTTTTCTAGCCTTCAAGGTCTTCGTTTAGTTTCCATGATTGAGCGTGATGCCGAGGGTGTTGTAGAGGAAATTTTGAGGGTACTCTAATTTTTTTCACCTTATTTGAAACGTTCGTTTCAGTATTNCCGTTATTNGAACTGATCGTTTCAAATAAAACCAACAAAACAACAATCAAATGGGAAAATTAGACGGAAAAGTAGCTTTGATCACTGGAGGAAATAGTGGTATTGGNNTNGCTACAGCNAAATTATTTGTNGAAGAAGGTGCTAAAGTGGTCATCACTGGTAGAAGACAAGAAGCGCTAACANAAGCTGCGGAGGAAATCGGTGGCAACGTGAAAACCATACTTGCTAATGCTGCCGATATTTCGAAAACCAAAGAAGTAGTGGAGCAAACAGTAGATGCTCATGGAAAGATTGATATCATTTTCTTAAATGCTGGTATCGCACACTTTATGCCTATCACTGATATTACTGAAGAGCACTTTGATGCACACTTCAATACCAATGTGAAAGGTCCTTTCTTCTTAATTAAAGAAGCTCTTCCACACATTAATGACGGAGGGGTAATTATTGGTAATACATCTATCGTTGGTAATAAAGGATTTGATGGGGCATCAGTTTACTCTTCTACAAAAGCGGCATTCAGATCATTGTCGAGAGTATTGGCAAGTGAGTTGAAATCGCGGAAAATCCGAGCAGTAAGCGTAGCTCCTGGTCCAATTGCAACTCCAATTTACGATAAAATGGGTATGCCGGAGGATGTGATGAAAGCTATGGGNGAAGGATTTGCNGGTCAGGTTCCNNTNGGNNGATTTGGNTCNTCNGAAGAACTAGCTAAAACAGTATTGTTCCTGGCATCAGATGACTCATCATTCGTGAATGGNNTAGANCTTGCNGTAGANGGTGGNNTNAGTATGGTTTAAAAACAAATTAGTTAATCATAGTTGTAAAGAGTCGGTCCTCGTGGAGCGGCTCTTTTTATTTTGGTAACACCCCTTTCAGTTTCAAAAAGCTCTCTTCTTTATCTTCCTTAATCGCTTTAGGAACGATGTATCCCTGATTGCTTATTTCCCGATAAAATGGAATTTCTGCAAAACTATAAGCAAACATTTCCTTTGGTCCATTCACCGTAATGGAGTGCATTCCTCTTGGCAAATCGGTTACATCTATGTAAGTCAATATTCCACGCTGGTCTGTTGCCTGATTGTAATGAAATCTCCATGGTGTATCAATACCCAAACTATCATCTAATAAGACCGAATAAAAAGAGGAGACACAATTGAGTTGAACCAAACTTGTTGACAGGTCTGTATTACTAACCAAAGAGTCGTAATTACAGAATTTTTTAATAGAATCCTCTCTATGTGCTTTTAGAACCACGAATAATCTTATGGTATTTTCAGAGATAATGTCAGATTGGATTTGAGCTTGCACAGAATGAAATTCGCTATTTTGATCCTGATAATGGCCGCTAAATGAGGTGGAGGATCTGGAGTTATTCCAAAGTTCCATCATGGTAAAGCCATCTCCTGGTATAGGGCCTTGCTGAGACATGGCCACACCCAAAAAGCTTGTAAATACAAAGACGATCAGAAACCCCCCAATTTTCCACTTGCTATAGTTGGAAATCAAAGCATAGTAAACCGGCCTATAAAATCTGGAGAGCGTAATGGCGCTAACAAGTCTGTAAATAGGATAATAAACAACACTGATCCACTTGAACCGCTTTAGAAATCCAAGGGTCACAAAATCAATTAGGGCCAGGGCACCTATTGTCAAAATAACAATAGCATAAATGTCAATGAAACCCTCTCCTGCATTGTTGTCAAAACCGGTGAGATAAGAATATCCAATAATTGGAAAAATAATAAGTATAAGGAGGAACAAATAGGCTCCAATCATGATCATGAAAAGCATGAAGGCAATGGAAAAGAGTGCACTACTAATCTTCTCCAGATTGATAATGATTTGCTCGAAAGCAGGAATCTTATCAATGGTACTAGTGAATTTCCCTGACATTTTTAAACGGTCGCGATTGATGCCATTGGGGAAAGTGTAGCTAAGCCCAACCATTCCTACCCAAATTCCACGGCTGATTAAGTGCAATATCAAAGTGCCAATTAACCAGTAAAGGGCTACTTTGATGGAGGAGACAAAATTGTCAAGATCAGTGGTGGTTCCGAATAGGTTGTCATTACCGAATTCAAGAAACGAATCCAATAAATCTGGAATTTGGAACATCCCGTACAAAACGATCCCAGAAAGGAGAATTTCTGGTTCCCAACTTTTTTGCTGGAGTTCATTCAGCCATGCAGGTTTTTCAAACTCATGCTTCGATTCTGACATAGGTTAGGTGATAGGTCAATGATAAAAATAAGAAGTATCCTTGAAAAAAGTGTCAGATCTAAAATTTGATGAACCTGCCCTGATCATAAATTTTACCATCCTTTTTCACGCGATAGACATAAACCCCAGCTTTTAGTTTCTCCACGTTGATACTGTTGACCTGATAGAGTAGTATTTCATCATGTACAATTTTTCCTGTCCGATCGCTAATTTCCAGACTCAATTGCTCTCCATTGGTTAGGGCGTAGATGTAAATATCTTCAGTAGGATTTGGGAAGAAAGTAACCTTTCCTGGATCATCCACAAGCACTGTCACCAAATCTGAATACAGTCCACCACCATCTTCGAATGTGAGGTACACGTAGTAGTCAATAGACCCAGGGTCCAAATCAGTGTCAATCCACTCAAACTTTGTCTTAGAAACCACATCAATTTGATCGAGTGAATCAAGTACTCCATTATACTCTTTAAGCAACAACACATTCTTTACATTCAGAGCACTGCTCAGGGTAAGGTTAAGTTCGATTCGATTATCTACTTTCTGTGCTGAGAAGAAGTTGAAATAGCAGAATGCTCCCTGAAAAGCATAATTAAACGCCAGGTTTCTTAATCCTGAACCTTCTTTATAGATGGGCTTAATGGAATAAAAAAGATTGGAATTTTTCTCCACGATAAATGTGGTATCCGTTGTGGTTCCAATGACGCGCAGACTATCTTCTTGCATTTCGTAAACCTCATACCCCGTGCTGTTATCAATACTTTTCCATTGCAATCCAAAGTTGTCAACGCAATTGAATGCCACAGAAACATCTGGGGTTTCAGAAATAAGGAATGGAGCACTATCAAAGATTTCACCATCAATAGTCATTCTTAATTGATAGCTGCCTGCACTTTTAGGTGTTGTCCAATTTGCATGACCTTTTTCAAGATTGATACCAGATTTCAGTGTTTGCCATTCACCGTTATGTAGATATTGTATATCTGCATTATTGAAATCAAAAGTGTTGTTCCAATATAGTTTAACCTTTGAATTCAATGGCAGAACACTATTTGACGTAGGATAGTCCCATTTAAATCTGTTCAATTCTTCAGCATACCAGGAGAAATGTACTTTTTGGGAGGGGCTAGAGATGGACGTGGCGTTGATGGTTAATGTATAGCTTCCAGCATCTGGATTATCAATTGTAAAATACTCTATTGTGTTCAGATGATCCTCTCCTCTTTGGGCAGCTTGATTTAACGCATCCTCACTTGCCAATGTCGAAAGAGTCCATGGTAAAAAAGTGGAGCTGCCGTCGCTCAGATGACTATCAATATCATCAACCAGAGCTCGTGAGGCATTTAGTTCTGCAGGTGGATCGGTCCATGTTAATGCCAATCTAAGTTTTTTCACATTTTCAGGAATTGTCAANGAGATTNCTTTNANTTCATTTTTAGNNACTTCTANTGATTGANATTGATGNGACATTANANNTTCCATGGCTTGATAAGCATTNACACTACCATATCCTGTATANTAATCAATTCCTTCNGGTCCNANATCATCNGCNGAGCTNATNAAAATACTTTTGATGAGTGCTGCGTCNGGNTGNGATCCATATTCNNTTTTATAGGCNNTTTGAAGNAANGNNGNAATNCCNCTNACNATNGCNGCGGCATCNGANGTTCCTCTTCCACCATAGGCAGTAAGTTCTGGTTTTACTCTGCCGTCATAGGCTGGCCCTCTGGAGTTAAGCTCATTAATAGTCAATGCCGTATCTACTGCACTGACAGTGATAATATTCTTGGCCTGTTTGAAGGTGCCAGTGAGATTAGCAAAAGGTAAGTCACTGTAGGTCCCGTCGATCGGGGAGCTAGTACCTGAATTTCCAGCAGAAAAAACATGAATTAAATGTGGCTGTTCGAATACCTGTTGATCATAGGCAGCCGCTTCTACTCCATAATAATTTTCAATTCCTAAACCGTAGGAATGATTTTGAAGAGTTATCTCATTATTGATAAAAATTAATTCTTCATCAGGCAGAAGATTATTAAAGTCTGACGATGCAAGCATAGCGCCGGGGACTACTCCGATATTAACCTCAGATGTATTGCCCATTCCGGCAATGATAGTTGCCATGTCTGTTGCATGCTGCGATTCCGAGTCGGCATCAATTCCCGTTTCTACTTTCTTGTTGACCAAGTCAATATCATGGGGATCAAATTGTCTCTCCTTGACAGATATGGTTTCACCGATGCCTAAAATCTGAGGATAGGAAGATTGGACCTTTCGAATTCTATTAAACTCAAAGTTTGGATCATCTAAAGCAGATTCTTCAACTGGCTGTCTATTGATATCGACAAATTTAATTTTGTCAGAATCCAGCAATCCCTGAATAGTTTTCCAGGAGGTTTGCACAATATAGGAGTTGGATGAGCTATGTTTAGTTAAAACACGGATTGGTAAATGGTCTAACTCAACACCTTCGANTAATGAAACAACAAATTCCCTTTCTTCATTGGTGTCTANNCGCTCATTTATNCNNCTAGNNAGGTTGGGNGAAATCTTNGACTGCCCAAAACACTGCCAGGAAGTGGAGATATAAAAGATCGAACAAATGATCCATCGCATTCAGCGAATATACTCAGTCTTCAGATAGGTAAGGTTCGAATTAATATTTCATAAAACGTCTTTAATGTTCTATGTAATTTTGTCAGTCGATAGAAACTCGAAACTCATCGGGAATTAATCGGGACTGATCGGGAAATATGTGAAAGTGAACCGGCTGTTTTGCCAAATAAAATATTCCGAAAACAACTAATTTCTTGAATTCATATCGAATCCAAATATTCTATTGTGGGAATAAATTATTTCAAATACATTCGTCACATTCTCGAAGAAATTCGAGGATTTGTTATACCTAATTCAAACGACTGTAAAATGAGAAAAGTTAGCTACTTAGCTTCACTCGCATTAGGCGCGTGTGTCCTATTCACTTCATGTTCAAATGAAAGTGATGTTGTAAAACAAGATGAAGTTTCTGAATCAGTAATGTCCGCATTGGTAAATGCAGGATTCGATGTTACTAACCAGGCTCCAATGAGATTTGAGAATGGTTACCTTGTGGAAGGAGATATTTACTTCACAGATTCTGATATTGCTAATCTTAAAGAAGGAAATAGACTTCCAGTAGAAGAGCAGTATAGCACTGACTATTTGGTTTCTACTAATGGAAGCAGGGTAATCACAATTTATGCTCCTGTGGGAGGCAGAAAAGGATACAGTGCCGGAATGATCGCTGGTCTTGATCTTGCGGTTGCACGTTACAATGCACAAAATCTCGAGATTTCTTTTCAAAGAGTTACTTCTTCAAACGGTGCTGACATTTCTATGACTCGTCTTAGCAAAAGAGATGAGAGAAGAGGGGTTCTTGGATCAGCTGGTTTCCCAACTGCATCAGGAGATCCTTATGGTGAAATCAAAATGAGTGGTATCCTTGAGTCATCTTATGGACTTAGCACTGAAGGAATCGCTACAATCATTGCCCACGAAATGGGACATTGTATTGGATTCCGTCACACAGATTACTTCGACAGAAGCATTTCTTGTGGTGGTGGTACATCTAACGAAGGTGACGGTGGTGTAGGTGCTAACCACATCCCTGGTACTCCTACTGGAGCTACTTGGAGCGCAGCATCTTGGATGTTGGCTTGTACTGATGGTGGTGACAGACCATTCAATAGTGCTGATGAAACTGCTCTAGACTACTTGTACTAAGAGTTCAAATAAACAATTCAAAGACATCCACCACAAGTGGATGTCTTTTTGCATTTAACCCAAAACCACTTTCCAGCTTGGATTTAAAACTTTTGAATTTTAAACCAAACCAATAAATACCATGAAAAAACTGACTTATTATTCAGCACTAATGTTAATTAGCATGGGCTTTTACGCTTGTGAAACTGGTCAATCAATCGAGGAGGAACAAATCTCGCAAGAGGTTCTCACAAAGTTGGTCGACTTGGGGTTCGATATAGAAAATCAATCACCCATTTTATTTGATGGGGGTTACCTTGTTGAGGGTGATATCTACCTAACAGACTATGATCTGAACCATATGACTAAAGGAACACGACTGCCAGTTGAGGAACAATACAGTACGGACAATCTTGTTTCTACAGGTGGAAGCAGAACGATCACAGTTTATATTCCAGTAGATGGTACTAGTGACGGTGGGTCCGGTGGCGGCGGAAAAGGCGGCGGAAAAGGCAATGGCAAGAACAATGATGCCGCATCTGCCAAAGGTGGTAAGCCAGGTGGAGGCGGAGGATCTACCTCTACATTCAGCACAGCTTATGCCGATGCTTTGGATGAAGCCATAGCCAGATACAACGCTCAGAACCTGGAGTTGAGCTTCCAGAGAGTAACTACTTCATCTGCTGATCTTGTTTTCACAAGATTAGGGTCTAGAGATGAAAATAGCGGAGTACTTGGTTCTGCAGGTTTCCCTACTGCTTCTGGTGATCCTTATGGACAAATTAAAATGAGCGGTATTTTAGAGTCTACCTATGGACTTTCTGTGAATGGAATCGCGACAATTATGGCTCATGAAATGGGACATTGTATCGGGTTCAGACATACAGATTACTTTGATAGAAGTATCTCATGTGGAGGTAGCGCTTACAACGAAGGTGACGGTGGTGTAGGAGCTAATCACATTCCGGGAACACCTACTGATGCGACACTTCAAGCACAGTCCTGGATGCTTTCTTGTACTGATGGAAGTAATAGAAACTTCAACAATGCTGACAAAACGGCCTTAGACTACCTTTATTAAGACCGGCCATATAAATATTGCATAAGCAGGGGCTCAATTTGAGCCCTTTTTTTATTTTAGAGGATATGAAGATAGCCAACCAGCACTTAGCTGCCTCTTTCAAGACTAAAGGCGCTGAGATGACGAGTCTTATCAAAGGTGATTGTGAATATTTGTGGCAGGCAAACCCAAAGCATTGGGGTAGACATGCACCTGTGCTATTTCCAGTTGTAGGAAAACTTAAGAAGGATCTTTACACAATAGATGGTGTGGAATACCCTATGAATCAGCATGGTTTTGCACGGGATATGGAGTTTGAAATTGAAGAGCATAATTCCGATTCCATTACTTTCATTTTGAAGTCGGATTCAGAGACTTTGAAAGTCTATCCTTTCAAGTTTGAGCTTAGAATCACCTATGAGTTGATTGGGTCTAGTGTCAAAGTTAACTACTCTGTTGTGGATACAGGGAAAGGTCCCATGCTATTTTCCATAGGAGCACATCCTGCATTTAATTGTCCCATGACATCTGAGGAAAATCGATCCGACTACTGGTTGCAATTCGAGTATGCCGAAAATCTTGAGACTCATTTGCTGGATGGTGGATTGTTCTCAGGGAATCGGGAAAAGGTGAATTTGAGTGATAATAAGCTGCTAATAAAAGACACTCTTTTTGATAAAGACGCCTTGGTTTTGAAACAGTTCAAATCTGAGAGAGTACATCTTTATAGTCCTAAGGGGAAATGGTTGACCTTTCATCTGGCTGGATTTCCTTATCTGGGAATATGGTCTAAAAGCCAGGAGTCTCCATTCGTTTGTATAGAGCCATGGTTTGGCCTGGCAGATAGAGCTGATCACAATCAAAAACTGATCGATAAAGAAGGTATTATTATCCTAAAACCTCAAGAAAAATTTTCTTGTGCTTACACCATAGAGCTTCACTAAAAGTCGTTCATTTGTAGCGAAATAAGGAAATTTTCTTAGTTTCGTTGCGTTAAGGGAATATGAAACCAACAAATCTCCAAATATACTTCTTGGTTCTACTAGGAGTAACATCTGTTGCTGCCAATGCTCAGGATATTACCTCCGTGGATGAGCTCTTTCAGACTAAATATGAGACCCCCCTATCTATAGATGCAGAATCGGATTTGAATCGTACTGATAAGGATGATGATAAGGAGGCTAAGAAAAAAGAGAAAAAAGTCAATCCAAAAATCTTCTATGGCATTAAGACTAAAAGAGGTTATGCCAAAACCGGATTTGGTGAGAGAACTGTCGTTGAGCTTTTTCATTATTTGAAAGACAAGGATTATGTGGGGCCCGATCCTTATTCAAGAGATTTCTACTGGTATGATTTCAAGAAAAAGAAGATTCAGAACTCTTTGAAAGCAAAGCGTGGTTACGCTGGGGTGATGCATGGTCATTATGTCAAGAAAATGGGAGATCAAATTCTAGAAGAAGGACATTTTTACAAAGGGATGAAGCATGGTCGTTGGGTACGATATAGTCGGGCAGATATTCTGATGGAAAAAGAAATCTACTATAAAGGCTGGCCAAAGGAATCCCGTTTGGCTTATTATGACTTTGAGAGAGAAAAGCTAAAGGAGATTATTCCCGTACATTTTGGGGAACGAGAAGGCGAGTATTTCGCCTATCATTCAAATGGAAATCTCGCAGTTGTTGGCCATTACAAGTATGATCATCGTGTGGGAATATGGCGTGAGTACTATGCCAATCAACGCGTGAAAAGAGAGGTGCATTATCCTTTAGAGCCTTTTGATGATACACCTCCATTTATCAGTAAGGAATGGGATGAGCAAGGTAAGCTCATCTATGACATCAGGAATTTTAAAGCCAGTAGATAATCCTACTACTTTAAAACTTAATTAGCGTTTGTCTGGCAAACATGGAGGTGATGCTCGTAGCTACAAACAAAAGTCCTGCCTCCCATCCAATCGTAAGAGCCCCAATTGCGTAAACAACAAGCCACCAGAAAAAGTGAAAGATCCCACCTCCCAGATACTTTAGCGATACTTTGAATACTGGGTCTTTGACTAGTTTCAATAATCTTTTTACTCCAAACAATGGAAGGAAATTGAATAGGGAAAAGAAGCCAATTAGGAATTTTACGAAGAAGTTTTTGGTTCGAGGCTTCACTTCTTCAAAGTAATCACTTCTACCCATTTCCTGGAGCTTTTCAAAACTCAAAGACTCATGTTTAGGCTGGTAGATCCATTCTTTTTTCTTTTCGTAGAACTCATCCTTTTCCGGTAGGATAAGCGTATTTTTCATGGCCTCAGTGAGGTCAGTCTTCAACTGATTGTACCCTTTTTGTTTGTGCTCATGATACAGGTCCATATAAGAATCCAAAGCAATGGGGTCTCCAAACTTAAGAAATAACCTGGCTAGAGGACGAGTATGGGAGAAGTAGTTGATTCCAACAGGAACTATATAGACTTTAGTGTTCGGATCGATTTGATCTCTGGCATCAAGAGCTAGGCGAGCTGTACCTTTTGAGATGGGTCTTAAATAATATTCATTACCGTGGTTTCCTTCTGGGAATATAAGAATNACTTTCTCTTCTGAAAGCATTTTGAAGCAGGTATCAAATACTGCATCGTTTTGTGAAAGGCTTTGGATACCATCTCTGATTCGGTAGATAGGCATCATATTCAAAGACTTCAAAATGGGAATGGTAAGTTTGGTGAAAACGTCTGCCCTTGTCAGGAATGAAACTGGTTTTTTAGTATAAGCACCAGTGACCACCGCGTCCATGAAGGCTCCTTGATGGTTTGGGGCCAACAATACAGCTCCATCTTTTGGAAACTTATCTCTACCTATGATTTTTACTCCACCAAAGAAAATCTTTAAAGCAATCCAACTTGTACCTTTGACCAGGTAATAAAACCAGTGTGCGTTCATTTTGCAGTAGCTGTTGATACTCGATAATTCCAGTAATAGGAGATGGACATTCCTGCCACAATATGCCAGATTCCCCACCAGGCTGCCACAATAGCCATACCTCCTAATCCATCAAAAAACGCAAATATAAGGAGTAATCCGAGTCCGGAGTTCTGAATTCCGGTTTCAATTGCCAACGAACGTCGGTCGGGTTCGTTGAGACCAAAAAGACGGCCTAGTTGATAGCCAGAAATGAGTGCAATCGCATTGTGTAAGAACACCAAAAGGACTACCAGATAGATATAGTTGAGGAAAATATCGATGTTGGCGGCAAAAGCCAGGATAACGATGGCGGCAAAAATTAAAATGGATCCANAATGCATGTATGGATGAAGTTTCTCAGCAATCCTTGGAAATTTATGTCTGAAAGTCATTCCGAGAATAAGTGGAATCCCGAGAATGATCACGATGGTTTCTAATACCCCCCAAAAGTCAAGACTTACCTCTGTGAGTAATTGAGAAGTGGGTTCGTACATACTCGCCCAAAACGCGAGGTTTATTGGTGTCATGAAAATCGCGAGAACGCTGGATATGGCTGTCAGACTTACAGACAAGGCAATGTTTCCTTTGGCGAGTGCAGAGAAGAAGTTAGAAATATTGCCCCCTGGGCATGCAGCCACCATCATCATCCCCAAAGCAAAACTAGGTCTGGGTTCTAATATCCAGATGATAATGAACGTTAATATTGGCAGAACCACGAACTGGGATAATACTCCTACAAAGGTTCCAAGAGGGTTGGCCAATACCATTCTAAAATCATTAGGAGTAAGCTTTAAAGAAACTCCAAACATGATGATGCCAAGACTGATATTCAGAATCAAAATGTTCTGGTCAGAGAAGTTGAGGGTGATGTTGTCTATTGATTCCATTTCTAACCTCGCAAGATAGGCGTTTCTGATCATTTCCTGTTTCTATTCCCTTAACCATGGATAATTCCTGTTGATTGAAGTGGCAGGTTTTTGGTGTTAAATCCTCTTATATTTACCTGTCGTCATGTATTTTAGACTAATCACATACCTGATTTTGATTTTTGGGTCTTTGGCATCCTATTGTGCTGCGAAAGATGTATTGGATTTGACTGACCATGATTGGGAAGCGCAACGATTTGTAGAGCTAAATGGCTCATGGCAATATGCCGAATCCTGTTTGTCTGTAGCATGCGATAGTACTGTGGATGTCGATGTTACAAAAAACCGTGTAGATCAACTGGGATATCCTGACTTTGGATATGGTACATATTACTTTCAATTCTTAGTGGACCACTCAAAACATTTCATGCTGAAGATTCCTGATTACTTCAGTGGGTATGAGATTTATGTGAATGATGAATTGGTTGGGAAGGTAGGAAAGCCTGGGATCACTGAGGAGTTAACCAAACCAGGAAGAAAAGTCCTGTACATCCCACTTTATAACCTGCAATCAGATACGGTCAATTTAAGAATCCCGATTGCAAATTTTGTCCACCACAAAAGAGGAATGGGTAATAAGCCCATATCTATTGGTTTGCAATCTGACATCCTTCATCAGAAATTTCTAGATGATTCTTATGATACTTTTTTGACTGGATTTTTAATCCTGGCCACCTTCTTTTTCCTTGGATTGTTTTTTCATGGAAGACAGGATTACTCCATCTTGTTTTTCGCATTGTTTACACTGTCCTATGCCTATCGAATTGTGGGTTGGCACAACTATGTGCTTCATGACATGGTTCAGATGCCGTATCATCTGGGGATGATGCTGGAGTATGGCACTTTCTACTTATGTGGAGCCTTTTTCGCATTGTATTTGGAAAATCTATTTCCGGATGAAGCGCCTGTTTATTTGACTCGAATTTTTGCCGTTTTGTCAATTGGATGGGCAATGACCACATTTCTGCCAATTCATATTTTCACACAGCTAAATACCTACTACTTGTATCTATTGCTTATAGGGGTTGTAATGGTGGTGTTTATTATTATTCGAGCGGCATTGAATAAGCGACCAGGCTCAATGTATTCGTTATATGGGGTGCTTGGAGTATTAGTGATTTTCACTTTTAAGACACTTAATTATCTAAATCTTATAGATGAGAACCGGATCGTTTCCATAGCGGGAGAATTGACTTTTTTTACTTTCCAGGCATTGATTCTTTCAAGAAATTTCACTGAGAATTGGCGCCAGGGTAAGCAAGATGCCGAGGAACTGGCAAAAGCCAAATCGGATTTCCTCTCTGTAATGAGTCATGAAATACGAACGCCTCTGAATGCCGTCATAGGAACTGCCTATCATCTAATGGATAGTGACCCCAAACCTGACCAGTTGGAGGATCTCAAACGACTCAAGAGCTCTTCGGATAATTTACTCGCTTTGGTCAATAATGTGCTGGATTTCAACAAGCTAGACTCGGGCAAATTGGAATTGGATTATACAGAAGTCAGTATTCGGCAGTTTTGTCAAAATCAATTTGGTTTACTGGAGCCTCTTGCCAGGAAAAAGAAGATCCAATTCGTTTTGGAAATTGATAATGACTTGACGGAAAGTGTTCTCATTGATAAAACACGTGTTGGACAAGTACTAACCAACCTGCTGGGTAATGCCATCAAGTTTACTGAGAAGGGCGAGGTAAGGTTCGAAGTAACCAAAGTAAGAACAACGGATTCACACCTAAGTGTTTTGTTCACTATTATTGATACAGGTGGAGGGATACCCGAAGCGGATCGAGTGAAAATTTTCGGAGCCTTTGAGCAAGCCAATAGCTCAATCGCCAGGCAATATGGGGGTGCAGGTCTTGGACTCGCTATTAGTAAACGATTGATTGAATTGATGGATTCAACCATCGAAATTGATAGTGTGGAAGGAGTCGGTTCCCGGTTTTGGTTTACACTGAACTGTGAAATCATACAAAGCAAGCCGGAAACAACTGCGGTTAATAGTCAAACAAACTTTGACAATGTGCGCGTATTGTTAGTAGAAGATAATGCCATGAACGTATTGATTGCCAAGCGTCAACTGGAGAAGTGGAAAATCAGTGTGGTAGTGGCTGAAAGCGGAAAAGAGGCCTTGATCCACATGGCCAATCTCACTTTCGATCTGGTATTGATGGATTTGCAGATGCCGATTATGGATGGCTTTGAAACAACTGTTGAACTTCGCAAAATGGGGTATTATGGACCCGTGATTGCGCTGACCGCTGCTTCAGTAACGTTTGACGAACTGAAAGCCAAGAGTTTTGATGGGATGCTTCCAAAACCATTTAGTCCTGCTGACCTGGAAGAGAAGTTGAAGTTGTTTTTGTAATTAGCCTCTCATCTGGTAGCTCTTTGGCTGAGTAAAAGCCCTGATTCCTTGGGAAGCGAGTGTAGAGCCTAAGCCCGAGTTTTTTCTGCCTGACCATGGAGTATTTGGACTTACCCGATCGCAACAGTTCCAATATACGGTACCAGCGTTCATCTGATCCAAAATCTTTTTAGCGCGTGCTTCATCTGTTGAGTAAATAGCAGCCGTCAATCCGTAGGAAGTGTCTTGCATAAGGTTCAATGCTTCATCATCAGAGGACACTTTTTGAATGCCTATCACAGGCCCGAAGGATTCTTCCTTCATCAATTCCATATCATGATTAACTTCGGTTACTACAGTCGGATTGATATAATAACCACTTCCTCCAGGTCGATCACCGCCTAGAACCACCTTGCCTCCCTTGCTTTTGGCATCTTTTAGTTGGTCCAGTATAATTTGNACTTGCGGTGCTCGGGTAAGTGGACCTGTAAAAGTTCCTTCTTCCGTTGGGTCACCCATGGGATAGGAGTTCACCTCAGCAATGAAGTGCTTCACAAATTCATCATGGATTTTTTCATGAACGTAGATACGTTCTACTGCGCAGCAGCTTTGTCCATTGTTGTAGAAAGCTCCTTCGGCGGCATTGATGGCTGCTTGTTTGATGTCAGCAATGTCTTCCATGACATACAAAGGATCTTTTCCGCCGAGCTCTAGTTGAACAGGCACCAATTTATGAGCGACTGACTTAGCAATGTGTACTCCAGTTTTGTATGAACCCGTGAAGAAGTAACCATCAAGGTCTACGTCGAGTAGGTATTGACCGACTTCTCCGGGTCCAATAACCACCTCAAAGACATTCTGTGGAACTCCAGCTTGATGCAATAGCTCCTTGAAATTCATTCCTGTGAGACTCGCAAATTCTGATGGTTTGTACAGCACTGCGTTTCCGGCTACCAGGGCATATAAAAAGACATTATATCCCACATTGTAAGGGAAATTCCAGGCGGAAATATTGGCNATCANTCCTAGNGGNTCATANGCNATTGANTCNNTTACATCACCNNTTGCNACCGTTTCTGAAGAGAGCCACTTTACAGCATTGTTCTTNAGATGTTCGATNCGNTTGAGNGATCCATTGACCTCATTTCTAGATTGGGTAATGGGCTTACCNGTTTCACTTGTNANNACAAATGCCAACTCNTCNTTATTGNCAGNAATCAATTCACCAAACTTGATGATNANTTGAAGTCNCTCTTCAACCGNTTTCNTNGNCCANTNTTTTTGNCCTTNNCNNANCT
>PBTY01000003.1:186511-324581 GCA_002729235.1 Rickettsiales bacterium
AGTTTTTCNNNNACNGATTCNTNNGTGTCNACNGGNAGNTCAGCNATGATTTCTTCGGTTGCTGGNTTGATAATGTCCATTATAAATCAGATTTTAATGATTTNACTTGAGTAAGGAAGAAGTTATANAGNAAGTCNGCATTGATNACNGTNTCTTTNAANGTNTCNGAAAACTCAGGATGCCATTGTACNCCNATGATCCANCCNTCNGGNGCTTTGTTGTATCCAATAGCTTCAATGATCCCGTCTTTTGGACTCTCNGCTAAAATATNNAGATTCTTGCCGAGCNTTTTCACAGACTGATGATGNACGCTNTTTANTTGTTTCACCGGAGCTTGTTNGTAGATTTTGTCCAAAATCTTGCCNGGAGTAAANNCCACCTCATGATATANNAAGTCATACATTTCTGCATCGCGATGTGTCAATACATCTTCTAATTGGGTGTCTGTATCCTGATACAATGAACCGCCGAAATGGACATTCATCAATTGCATTCCCCTACAAATGGCAAGAATAGGTTTTTTGCTTTTCACTGCCAGGTCAAATAATTTCAACTCATAAGCATCTCTCACAGGATCTCCCTTCCACCTGCCAATAGGTTCTTCTCCATATGCCTGTGGAGCTACATCGGTGCCGCCTTGAAAGACAAAGCCATCCATTTCACTGATGATTGGCAAAAGCTTATCGTCATCCACATCTGGTATCAAAATTGGTAGAACTCCTTCTTTACTTATGAAGCGAGCCATATCATTTTCGAGGTAACTTATAGTCTTTGGCCCAAAAACAGTTCTTGCTGGATCTGGGTACATGAAGCAAGCAGAAATACCGATTTTAAGCATGTTTAAAATGCTTTTTGATAAAGAGTTCTAAAATCATCCAGGGTTACAGGCTTCGGATTATTTGGATGGGCAAAATCCTGTATAGCCAATTGTGCGAGAGGATCCAGATGCTCTTCTTTGACTCCTACATCTCGTAATTGAGTAGGTAATCCCAATCGCTGATTAAGTTCGAATAGGAAATCCACCACGTGCTCACCATCCCCATCAATCACACCTAAAAACTCAGCCATTTTATCAAACCGCACTTCAAAGCCATCATAATTAAATGCCATACCATATGGTAAATTAACCGCATTGGCTAGTCCATGATGTGTGTCCAGAAGACTCGACATGGGATGCGCTAAACTGTGAACCACACCTAGTCCTTTCTGAAAAGCAATTGCACCCATCATGGATCCAAGCAACATATCAGATCGCGATTGTATATCCGGATGGTGGGTCGCCTTCTCCAGTGATTTTGCAATTAAAGCCATTCCTTCCAGCGCAATACCATCACACATAGGGTGATAGTTTTTAGCAAGGTAGGCTTCCATATTGTGAGTCAAAGCATCCATGCCTGTAGCTGCTGTTACATGTGGAGGTAAGTCCATGGTCAACTCTGGGTCTGCAAATACTTGACGAGCCATGAGTTTTGGAGCGAATAAGATACGTTTTTTCTTACTTTCATCTTCCGAGATGATGGCGCTCCTACCCACTTCACTACCTGTCCCAGAGGTAGTCGGTACTGTGACAAAATAAGGCACCTCTTCAGTGACATATTTGTCTCCACCAATCAGATCATCATAATCGAATAAGTCCCTATGATGATTGATTCTTAAGACGATTGCTCGTGCTACATCCAAAGCAACACCGCCACCAATACCTACGATGCAATCACAAACAGAATTGTGGTAGAAATCTCCACCTTTAAGTACATCTGACTTCACTGGGTTTTTATGCATTTCTGAGTAGACATCTACTGCCAGATTCTTCTGTTTAAGTGAAGCGATGATATCCTTAAAAAAGTCTAAATCTGCGATGACTGGATCAGTGACAATCAGGGGATGTTTGAGTCCCTGGTTGATTAGATGATCAGCTAACTCATCAATGACTCCAGCTCCGAATCTAATTGGACATGGAAAATTGAAATTTAGTCTTGGTTGCATGTGAAGAAGAGCAATTGTGCTAGGTTAAGTTAGATGATTTCCCGGTAAACTGAAACCATATAAAGGCTCCAATTATGATCAAAAAGTAGATACCAGCCAGGTGTAAATTGTATACCGTCATCGCAGCCAGAGCAATGGTTGCAATAACCAAAGCTATTGCAGGGAATAATGGATAAAAGGGAACCTTAAAGGGTCGTTCCAAATCTGGTTCGTGCTTGCGTAGTTGGAAGAATGCAATCATTGAGATGATGTACAATGTGAGTGCTCCAAAACAAGCAATTGTGATGATTTCCCCAGTTTTTCCTGTTAGTAAAGCCACAATACCAATCAGCATATTGACTATTAGTGCATTTGCTGGAGTACTTGTTTTAGGATTCACCTGCCCTAACTTTTTAGGAATGTATCCTACTCTTCCAAATTCGAATGTTGAGCGTCCTGCTGCTAAAATAATTCCATGAAAAGAGGCCACTAACCCAAATAGTCCGACAGTGATCAATAGATGATAAAGGAAGTGCCCTTCTCCTACAATTTTGGCGAGTGCTAATGGCAATGGACTGTCAGAGGCTTCTGTGCTTCCCGGCGGATAAACCACTGATTCCCATCCATCCACGCCTACTGCAGATATAAATGTTAGCAAACACAAAGTGACCAATGTGAAAATTGCAGATCCGAATCCTATTAAAATACTGCGTTGCGGGTTTCTAGCCTCTTCGGCAACATTGGCCACTCCTTCAATAGCCAGGAAAAACCAGATGGCAAAAGGGATGGCCGCAAATGCTCCTTGATATCCGTTTGGGAGTGCATTCATTTCCAAATTTTGCCATTCGACATTGGGAAGACACACACCTGCAAAGATTAGAAGCTCTAGAACAGCTAAAATGGTGATGACCAATTCAAAGATGGCTGCGGCTTTTACGCCGACAATATTTAGACCAGTGAACACCAGGTAGGCAAACATGGCTATGTAAATCGTATCGATTGCGGGGAAAAAGATATTGAAATAAGCTCCAATGGCGGCGGCAATTGCTGGTGGAGCAAAGATGAACTCTACGTTTTGAGCCATTCCGGCAATGAATCCGAGATTCTTTCCTAGAGCTCTATCGGCATAGTCAAAAGCTCCTCCAGCTTTCGGTATAGCACATGCTAATTCCGTATAGCTAAACGTGAATGTGATGTACATGATGATGATAAAGAAGGTGGCTATTGCCAGACCTAATGTTCCGCCTTCTGCCAATCCGAGATTCCATCCGAAATACATCCCTGAAATCACGTACCCAACTCCTAGTCCCCAGAGCATGAGTGGGCCGAGCGTTTTCTTGAGAGCGGGGTTTGAAGAGGACTGAGACATAGTGAGTTTTAATTCTAAAAATACAAAGTCGATAGCTCATTCTTTCAATAAATAGGTTAAAATATTGGTGAATGCTTAATGTGATTCTCATTTATTTGGAATTTTTTCAAAGGAGAATGTATATTGTTGAGCTATGACCGCAACAACTGCGACACCATATCAGCTACTTCTCCAGCAACTAGAGGTATTCAGTTCCATTTCCAATGATGATTTAGAACTGATTAAATCATGTTTTCAGGTGACTCATGTAAAGAAAGGTGAGATTTTAATCCATCAAGGAAATCTGGTACATCACCTGTATTTTATTAATGCTGGATATGTAAGGACTTTCTTTCTAAATGAAAATGGAGAAGAATTTACCACTTCTTTAGGGGAGCAGGGTCAAATGATGTCCTCGTATGAAGGATTTCAGCGAGGTGTCAAGTCTTCTGAATCAGTTCAAGCCTTGACAGATGCAGAGCTTTTAGTAGTGACCAAAACAGATTATGATCGGATTTACAGAAAAGTCTCTATGTGGTCAAAATTTTGTTCAGGCTTTACGGAAGATGCCGTACTGCGATCAGGTGAGCGCTTACTGGATATGCAGCGATTAAGTGCTGCAGAGCGTTATGAGAAGCTGTTACAAAACAGACCCAATATAGCGATGAATGTTCCTGTCAAATACCTTGCTTCTTATTTAGGAATTCAGCCCCAGTCTCTTAGTCGTATTAGAGCTCAGAAAAAGTAACATAGGTGATTTTTTGATGTAAAATGCCCGCATAGTTTCGCTGATAAAAATAGAAGCTATGATTATCCCAATTACTATTTGGCCGAAGCACATGATCAACTGTTTTGTCATTAAGGCAGACAAAGGGCTCGTTTTGGTTGATACCGGCGTACCCGGAAGTTCTAAGAAAATTTTCCAGGAAATCGAAAACCATGGATATAAACCATCCGATATTCAATTGATTGTGGTGACTCATGGACACATGGATCACTTCGGGAGTGTAGGAGAGATCAACCAAAAACTGCAGGTGCCAGTCTTAGGGCATCTAAAGGATACTCCTTTCTTTGAGAAGGGTGAAGCGAATGTCGATTCGATGAAGCCTAATAAGCTCTGGGCTTACTTATTTAAGAGAGCAGTCAAGAGTCTTAGAACCATACCTTTTCGTCCGAATATAATTATGGATGGCGAAGAATATGATCTAGGTGATTGGATTGCCGGAGCAAAGATCCTTCACACCCCTGGACATACAGCTGGTTCCATTTCTGTGATTTTACCAAATAATGAAGCGATCATTATGGATATGATGGCAACTGGTGTAGGTCTCGGAGGTGTCATGATGCATTCCAGAGTGAAGCATCCCGCCTTTCATGATAACCTGATTCAATTGAAGCGTAGTTTTGATAAGATTTTGCAGTATGATCTGGACAGGTTCTATCTCGGACATGGAAAGCCTGTCAATAGAAAGCAAGTGCTGAGATATCTGAAAAAACTTCACTATATCAGCTAGTTAAATATGCAATGGCATCTTTTTCTTCATCGTAGAAGCGCATCGTGCCACCAATGATCCGGTTGTAACTCTGCAATAGTAAACGTTTGGCGGTAGATGTACCGATTACTGCAATTTTTGATGGTATATGTTTTACACGTCCACCCATTTTACGGAGGAAAATACGCACTGGCATTGGAAGCTCCACTCCTTGAGCATAGACTAGTCTGGAACTTGGCTTGTTTTCTTCTAATATGAGCTGCTCAAGGGCCTGAACCATTATGAGCATTTCGTTATCTGTTAATCCACGATAATCAGAGACAATGACTTCATGGCCATTGAAGCTCTTTTTGTATAATCCTTTTGGCAGTGACATATGTAAAGGCGTTTGACTTACAGTAAGTTAACTCATAAGTCAGCAAAATGTCACTCAATAAATTCGAGAATGTTAATGGCCCTGGATTAAACTTCTTTTAACTCATTCGATGTAGTAATTAATGGCAGTCCTGCGAAGCTTGATTTGTAGAGATAAAAAGGCAGTGATCATTTCACTGCCTTAGATCATTTTGGGTTATTTGCCTTTCCTCACAATGATATTGCCATTCATGTTTTTCATGGTGTACTCTGGGCCACCACCATTGATTTTGCCATAAACCCATTGATTGATGGATACTTCGTATTTTCCCTCTTCACGTTTTACATTGGTTTTGGAGCGCTCCATATCCATGTCAAAATCCGTGTAAATATCTCCCTGATCAGACTTCATCTTGGTGGTTGCTTTGGTTGCTGCAGGAAGCGTCACGTCCACATTGCCATTCAAGGTGACAAAAGACATAGGCTCCCCAGGAGTGGCCTTCAATAGCGTGACTTTCACCTCACCATTTACAGTATTGGATACCACGGATCCGCTTATGTTGGTTAATGTAATGCCTCCATTTACTCCAGAAAGATCCATTGCTCCATTCACACCAGTTATTTCGATAACCCCATGAACTGTGTGAAGATCTAGATCGCAATTAGCTGGTACTTTCATCTCAATATCGATTCTCGCTTTCCAGGATTCTGAATTGATATCAATCTTGTTGTTGTTCTCTTTAGCTCTAAGTTCGATACCCGTAGAAGAGATTTTCTTCATTCCTGCGGGCACATTGTCATCTTTGTCTCCATGGTGATTCAGGTTTTTACCGCTTGAAGTTGCTGAAATGATCACTTCTTTCCCCTTGTAGGCAGTTACTTTGATGTCTCCCTGTACCTGATTCAACTTGATATATGCCCTTTCCCCAGGCTTAGTGAGTGGTACAGTAAATTGTTCTGAGAAACCTTCATCCTGTGCAACTGCAGTTGCTGCTATTAATATCCCGAATAATAAGATTGCTATCTTTTTCATGTTAATTCTATTTTGTCGAGCAGTGCTCGGTTAATGTCTTTTTAAATAAATGTCTCCATTGAGTGTCTCAAAGGACAGTAATGGGCCGTTTTGACCAATTTCTATGGCGAATGATTGATCGAGCTCATAGACTGTAGACTCGCCACTTTTAGAACTCGTTTTTTTTAGTTTTGGAGTGATCGACTCATAATCAAATGCAGAATAGAGATTTCCATGCATAGTCTTAGCTGTTACTTTGACATTCATTTGATCCATCAAATAGAGATTGATGGTTCCATTAATGGTTTTGTACGTACCATCTTGATTAGGATTTGATTCAAAGTAAACATCAACATCTCCATTTACGGTACAAGCTTCATCTATTGATCGTGCACCTTTGATGGTTACATCCCCATTGACATTGTTGGCACTTATTAAGCCTTCTATTCCCGAGATATGTACATTTCCCTGATCTACAGTCTGTACATCTAGATTAGAATTTGATGGAATCTCTAGCTCGAAATCAAACACAAAATCGTAATCATCTTTGTCACGTTTAATCCATCTACCTTGTGGGTAACATCCACTCCATTTGTCACAAATGAATGGTGCAGCCAGGTACAGAATGATAGAGTCATTCCGATTGATCACTTTCAAATTCATTTCCGAAATACCTTTTTGAAGGTCACTCTCATTTCCTGCTGAAATGGTTTTGGTCACATCGTACTTGATCGATGAACTGGTAGATTGTTTGATGGAAATTTCACCGAATATATTGTCAATCACGATCGTTTTGCTTGTTCCGCCCGTGTTGATCTCGTCAGTTATTTTAAGTTCTTTTTTGTGATCCTGTGGCCAAATTATAGTGGTCAGCAGTATCAGTATAATTGATTTCATTAGTTCTTTTAGTTTGAGTCTTATTATATTGATCGCAGTGTTTCAATGGTCGATTGTAGCTTCGGCTTGATGCTTTCGTCTACATCTTCCGATTGCAGCATATCCTTAAATGATTCTACGGAAGACTTCACTTGAAGCATGATCATTGCATCAGCCAGTGCCACCTGCACGAGTGGAGAATCCTGCAGCTTGATTGACTGAATGAGCGCTTGTCTTACTTCACTTTGCTTGCCATAAGGAATCAGTGCCTCCAATGCGGCCAAACGAACGTTAATGCTTTCATCCTGATTGAGTGTGGAGATTAGTGCATCAGTCACTTTAGAGTCGGCTTTTAGTAGTTCCTTGGTCAGGTTTACCGCTTTGATCCGATCATGTGCCTGAGGCTTTTCAATCATAGTAAGCATCAGTAGTTGTTTCATGTCTTGCACTTCTGCAGTCAGGTCAGCAACATCATTTTGTTGCTTTGGGATAAAGAAGATACCTATAACTAGTCCCATCGCTAAAGATCCAATACTAACCTGCCAATTGGCTGAAAACCATGTCTTCAACTGATCCATAAAGGTTGGTTTCCTGGATGCTGCCACTGCTTGTCCTAGCATTGCTTCGAAGCGCAAATCCATTTCTGAGGAAGGTTCTGGGCTTTTGATATCACCCATACTATTCCAGAGAGCAGATTGCTGTTCCAACTCCTCCGCTAAAACGGGATTCGCTTTTAGATACTCCTCCAGCTGTTGCTGCTGAGCTTCAGCTAACGGACCTTCCAGGCTTTCCAGCCACCATTGCGTTACTATATCATCAGTTAGTTTCATGATAAACCAGTTTTATTGGAAATGTTGCCATCCAGTTTCAGGTAATTGTCTTTCAGCTCTTTCATGGTCCGGTGCACTCGAACCTTTACTGCGCTTTCTGAAATACCAAGCAGTTGCGCCACTTGCTCGTATTTCAGTTTTTGGAATCTTGTCAGCTCTATCAGTTCTCGTTTGTCTTCAGGCAAAGCCTGAATCGCACGAGAGAGATTATTCAATTCATCAGTTTGCTGCAAGTAGACTTCTTTGTTGTGATCATCTTTAAGCTGTTCTTCCCAGGTAGACATGTCTTCCTGCCAGCTGTAGCGACTGTTCTTTCGTAAGAAGTCTTTGTGCACATTCCGACTCATATGAAAAGCCCACGCTTCAAAGTTTCCAGAATCCGAATAACTATGCTTGTACTTCAGCATGCGCATGAATACGTTTTGAACCAGATCTTCACTGACAGACGCACTACTAGTCATTCTATAAAAGAATCCAAACAGTCTTCTGCTATAGCGTTTGTAAAGCAATCCGAGTTTCTCCACATCCCCGGCCTTTACTTTTAGCATGAGTGAGTGATCATCTAGTTGGTCCAATTGGTAGTCGTTTTTGCATCGTCTTCATCGGGGAAACTGAGCCTTTCGAAAGAGGTTACAATGAATTTAAAAAATCTTTTATTTGGGATATTATTCATTGTCAATCAATTAGCAATTCTTAATAAAAATCAGTGCAATTGAAATCATAGAATTAGTAAAATATTGAAAATATCGTAATAAAATAACGGTTTCATTTAAAATATTTGGCCAATCAGGGCATGCTGATTAACTTACATCTAACATCGAAGAATGAAGAAGTATGGCGACAAGTAGCATTCCTGTTCTTGTAAAGAATGATCCTTGGTTGGAACCTTATGTTGGTGAAATCAATGATCGGATCAAGCGCTTCAAAGACCGAAAAAAGGAATTTGAGAAAAAGTACGGCTCACTCGATGCTTTTGCTTCAGGTTACGAATTCCTTGGATTCAATTACGATAAGAAAAAGAAAGGTTGGTGGTACCGTGAATGGGCTCCGGCAGCGGAGGCATTGCACTTAATTGGTGATTTCAATGATTGGAATCGTGAAGCAAGTCCCATGACCAAAGGTGATAATGGTATCTGGGAAGTGTTCCTTTCTGATAAAGAGTTCAAAGGAAATCTAGTTCATGAGTCGGCTGTCAAAGTGCAGATAACTGGTGCCAACGGTACACATGATCGCATACCAGCATACGCCAAATACGTCACTCAGGATGAAACTACGTATGACTTTACAGCTCGAATCTGGCATCCAGAAAAACCCTATAAATGGACCGATAAGAAATATAGCTCTGCTGATACCTTTAAAAATCCTTACATCTATGAGTGCCATGTGGGTATGGCACAGGAAAAAGAAGGTGTAGGTACCTACAAGGAGTTTGCAGATATCGTCCTTCCTAAAATAGCAGAGCAAGGCTATAATGCCATTCAGGTGATGGCCATTCAAGAGCATCCTTACTACGGATCTTTCGGGTATCACGTGAGTAATTTCTTTGCTCCAAGTAGTCGTTTTGGAACTCCATACGACTTAAAATACCTAGTGGACAAAGCACATAGTCTCGGAATTGCGGTGATTATGGATATCGTCCATTCACATGCAGTGAAGAATCTGGCTGAAGGGCTAAATGAATTTGATGGATCGGATGATCAGTATTTCCATTCAGGTGGAAGAGGGTTTCATACGCAGTGGGATTCCAAGCTTTTCAATTACGGGAAGGAAGAAGTGCTACGCTTCTTATTGAGTAATGTGAAGTACTGGCTAGAAGAGTTTCATATGGATGGATTCCGATATGATGGTGTGACTTCTATGTTGTATTTCCATCACGGAGATATCAGCTTCGATCATTACGATAAATACTTTAGAGATACAGACTGGGATGTTTTGACTTATTTCCAGTTAGCGAATACATTGATCAAAGAGATAAATCCAAGTGCGATAGTCATAGCGGAGGATATGAGTGGAATGCCAGGTCTATGCCGTCCGGTGAAAGAAGGCGGGATGGGCTTTGATTTCCGTTTGGCGATGGGCATTCCAGACTACTGGATCAAAATACTCAAGCACAAGTCTGACGAGGAGTGGAACATCCACGAAATGTGGGGCACGTTGACCAATCGTAGACATGGTGAGCGCACTATTGCTTACGCAGAGTCTCATGATCAGGCATTGGTAGGTGATAAGAGCATTGCCTTCTGGCTGATGGACAAAGAAATGTACACCCACATGCACAAGGATTATGAAAGCATGATCATTGACCGTGGGATTGCTTTGCATAAAATGATTCGTCTCTTCACGCTGAGTCTGGGTGGAGAAGGTTGGTTAAACTTTATTGGCAATGAATTTGGTCATCCAGAATGGGTAGACTTCCCAAGAGAAGGAAATGGCTGGAGCTATAAATACGCGAGACGCCAATGGAATCTTCAGGAGCATCCTGATTTGCGCTATCAGTTTCTCTACAACTTCGGCGCGGACATGGTGAAAATGGCCAATGAAAACCAACTGGTCGCTTCTCTTCCTGCGCAACAGCTCAATATGGATGATGACAATAAGACGATCATCTTTGAGCGTAACAACCTGATTTTTGCCTTCAATTTCTCACCTACCAATTCGATTCCCGATTATCGCTTCAAAGTACCAGAAGCAGGTAAATACAAAGTGGTGCTGAATTCAGACAGTGCTGAGTATGGCGGGTTTGATCGCATCGATGATGAGATGAGCTACCCAACAGTGACATTGTTTGGTGAGCATTTCTTAAGTATCTATTTACCGAGCAGAGTAGTGTTGGTGTTGAAGAAGAAGTGATTTGAATCTTTTTTATTGGAAATGCGTTCGTAATTGCGTACGTTTATTAATATGAAATCAATTTCTACTACCGAAGCACGAAAGAATATCTACAAACTCGTGGAACAAACCAGTGAAACGCATGAGCCTGTGCAGATCATTGGTAAGAAGAGTAGTGCGGTATTGGTAAGTGAAGAAGATTGGAGAAGTATTCAGGAAACTCTTTATCTCACATCCATTCCTGGAATGAGAGAGTCGATCAAAGAAGGGATGAGTACTCCTTTATCGGATACTTCAAGTGAGCTGGATTGGTGAGTAATTACAAATTGGCATTCACCAAACACGCTCAAAAAGACGCTAAAAAAGTAGCTTCATCGGGGCTCAAACCACAAGTAGAAGCCTTATTAGAAATTCTCAAAGACAATCCATTTCAAGATTATCCTCCTTATGAGCGACTACAAGGAGATTTGCTGGGAGCTTTTTCACGTCGAATAAACATTCAGCATCGCTTAGTTTATCAAGTTCTGGAAGAAGAGAAAGCTGTCAAGGTTTTACGGATGTGGACTCATTATGAATAGACTTACCTCAACTCATCAAAGGCATACTTTGCATTTTCCCAGAAGGCATCCAATGCCATGATTCTCGGCTTGAAAAAGGAGATAAGGTCTGACCAGTCATTTTTGTTAAAAACGGATTTGCCGGGTAGTTCCTGGTAAATCTGACTGACGATTTTGCCATTTTCATCAGAGAAGTTCATTTCCCAGGTCCATTCTTCTTCCAGCTCTGCATGGAGAATGGTTTTCAATTCTAAAAACTGCTCAAAGAACAACTCTTGGATTTCTGGATCTCGATGTTCCATGGAGATGGCGATCACTGCGGACTTACGTTTCGTATCCATCCGAAAATATACGTCTTTCAATCCCGTATTATAATTCACCCAGTTGACACGCATGTATTCGGAAGAAAGGATCGGTTTCATGTATTGACCAAATGTGGTCCAAAAGTCCTGCTTGATTCTAGATGCCTCTTCCCTGCTAAACATGCCGCAAAATAAATCATTTTTGAAACCGCTGAGAAGCTGAGAAATCAGAGTCCTCTGAGTTCTTCATTTCTCTGTGGTTTCCTCCATATTTGCTTAAAACCCATAAACAAAAAATGAGACTACTCACTACTGCTTTATTTCTATTGTTGATCACTGTTTCCAGTTTCGCACAGGAACTAAAAGTAATGACCTATAACATTCGTTTGGATCATGCTGGAGATAATGAGAATAACTGGCATCACCGAAAAGATGAGNTAGTCAACCAAATCAAGTTTTACGAACCNGGTGTTTTTGGNGTNCAGGAAGCTCTTCCACAGCAATTGGATTACCTGGATGAAAACCTGGCAGACTATGCCTATATCGGTGTGGGCAGAGATGATGGAAAGAGAGCAGGAGAATTCAGTGCGGTATTTTATAAGAAAACAGAGTTTGAACTCATTGAAGGAAGTACATTCTGGCTTTCGGATACTCCAGATAAGGTTAGCAAAGGTTGGGATGCAGCTTTGCCTAGAATTTGTACGTATGGATTGTTTGAGCGAATTTCCGATGGACAGAAATTCTGGTTCTTCAACACCCACTTTGACCATGTTGGTGTGGAAGCGCGTGTAGAATCCATGAAACTGATTCTTGCTCAAATTAAGAAGAAGAACAAAAAGAATTATCCGGTGGTGCTAACTGGCGATTTGAATGTAACCCCAGATGAAGGACCCATCACAGAATTGAAAAAAGTATTAAAAGATTCGCGAGAAGCAGCTAATTTAGCATTCGGTCCGGATGCTACGTTCAACGGATTCAACTTTACCCAGGCACCCCAACGAAGGATCGATTACATAGCGGTCAGTGAGGATATCAAAGTGAGTAAATATGCGGTGCTTACCGACTCTTTTGATCAGAAATACATCTCCGATCACTTTCCAGTTTTTTGTGAATTGGAATTAAAGTGATCTTTTTAAAAAGCATAATTGTTTTGTATCTTGATTGAGTAAATGTTTGTACCAAGATGAGCATAGATACACGTAAACTTCAAATTATTGAAAAGTTCATTCAAAGTGAAGATCCGCTATTGATAGATAGGATGGAAGCTTTATTGAATAAAGCAGATGGTCAATTGGAAGTTAACCTTCATTCATTAAAAGGAATATGGTCTGATGATGAGGCTAACGAAATTAGGCAGATAATCACAGATGGATGTGAAAAAATAGATCATGACAACTGGTGAATCTGTTTTGTTGGACACCAATGTTGTCATTGACTTTTTCAGAGGGGACGCTATCGTTGCTGATAAACTTTTATCCCACAAAATATTCCTGCCTTCAATAGTGTTAGGTGAATTGTATTACGGAGCAACTCTTTCGAGTAATAGAGATTTGCGCTTTGAACAAATTTCATTATTTGCTAATCAGTGCGGAATAATGGCCATAGATGATATTACTGCACTACATTATGGTGAGATGAAAGCTGAGTTAAAAAGAAAAGGTACACCCATTCCCGAAAATGATATCTGGATTGCAGCACTTTCTAAACAACACTCTCTAATTTTGGCAACTAGAGATACTCATTTCAAATATACCCATTCAGCCAATGTGCAGTTTTGGTAAGCCCCACACAACATCAACCTCTTGTTACCGACATTTTTTGTGAAGGCAATAGACGTTAATTAGTTAAGATTGCGATATGAATTTTGAAGCGCTTGGCCAACAGCTAGAAGGGGACTTATTTACCGACGAAACCACCAGAAGACTTTACGCTACGGATGCCTCAGCATACCGTGAAATTCCATTGGCAGTAGCCATACCTAAGTCAGAGGAGGATATTGTTCAGCTGATCAAATTTGCGATTGACAATGGCACTTCCATTATTCCGAGAACGGCTGGAACATCACTGGCTGGACAGGTAGTGGGAGGAGGAATCGTGGTAGATGTTTCCAAGCATTTCAATCAATTGCTTCAGGTCAATGAAAAAGAAGGTTGGGCCATTGTACAACCGGGGATCGTTCGTGATGACCTGAATGCCTTACTAAAACCTTACGGATACTTCTTTGCTCCTGAGACATCTACTGCCAATCGTGCGATGATCGGTGGGATGATTGGGAACAATAGCTGTGGCTCCAATTCGGTTTGGTATGGCAGTACACGAGAGCATCTACTGGAAGTGGAAGCTATTTTGGCTGATGGAAATAAAACCTGGTTTGGCGAGTTGGATCAGGACGCCTTTTTGGCTCGGGCCAATGGACAAAGCACTTCAGGCGAACTAGAGGCGACCTTGTATTACGAGATTCGTGAAATGCTTCGCGATGAAACCAACCAAAGAGAAATTGCTGCAGGTTTCCCAAAAGCAAGCGTGCCAAGAAGAAATACAGGTTATGCGTTGGATATCCTGTCTGATATGCAGCCTTTCAAACCGGAAGGAGAGCCTTTCAACTTCTGTAAGCTAATTGCAGGTTCGGAAGGAACCCTCGCTTTTGTAACTACAGCCAAAATCAAGTTGACTCCATTGATGCCGCCACATAAGAAGTTGGTCTGTATTCATTGCCATACCATTGATGAGTCTTTGCATGCCAATTTGGTGGCGTTGAAGTACAAGCCAAGTGCCTGTGAGTTGATGGACCATTACATCCTGGAAGCAACCAAAAGAAATAGAACATATCGCGAATACCGATTCTTTGTAGAGGGTGATCCACAAGCTATTTTGGTAGCTGAGATTACTAAAGAGTCTGCAGAAGAAGTAGAAAAGGCTGCTCAGGATTTAATTGCAGAGCTTAAAGCTGCCGGACTTGGATATTCTTATCCTGTTATTGGCGGAGATGATATCAAAAAAGTTTGGGGACTTAGAAAAGCTGGTCTGGGATTGCTATCCAATGTGGTTGGTGACGCAAAGCCTGCTCCAGTGATTGAAGATACTGCTGTAGATGTGGAGGACTTGCCGGCCTACATCGCTGAGTTTAACGAGATCCTCAAAAAGCATGACTTATTCTGTGTGCACTATGCACATGCTGGCTCAGGTGAATTGCACCTACGGCCAATTGTTGATTTGAAGACAGCCAAAGGAGTCGCCTTATTCCGCACCATAGCGGAAGAGATTGCGACCCTGGTAAAGAAATATAAGGGCTCACTTTCTGGTGAGCATGGAGATGGTCGATTGCGAGGTGAGTTCATTCCACAAATGGTAGGTGAGCACAACTATGAGTTGATCAAACAACTCAAGAAAACGTGGGATCCGAAAAACATCATGAATCCAGGCAAGATCGTAGATACTCCACCTATGGATACCAGTCTGCGATACGAAAAGGATCAGGAAACCCGAGAGTTTGAAACAATCCTGGACTTCTCAGATACGATGGGTTATCTCCGAGCAGCTGAGCAATGCAATGGTTCTGGCGATTGCCGAAAGTCTGAGATTTCTGGAGGTACGATGTGCCCAAGCTACATGGCTACTCGCAACGAAAAGGAGACTACCCGAGCACGAGCGAATATCCTTCGCGAGATGTTGACCAAATCGGAGAAGCCGAACCCTTTTGCTCATGAAGAAATAAAAGAAGTATTAGATCTGTGTTTGAGCTGTAAAGGCTGTAAGTCGGAGTGTCCATCCAATGTGGATATGGGCAAGCTGAAGCAGGAGTGGCAGTATCAATACTATAAGGAAAAAGGATTGCCGTTCCGAAATAAGTTGATTGGTAATTTCAGTGGCGGGATGAAATTCGCCTCCATGGTGCCATGGGGGTATAAGTTGGCATTTAGCAATGATGTCACGGGCAATCTGGTAAAAGGAGTAATGGGCTTTGCGAAAAAACGAAGCATGCCTCCTATTTCCAAAGTAACCTGGGAGAAGTGGTTCCAAAAGCAATTTGTACCAACAGCTAAATCAGGAAGGAAAGTCTACATCTTCATTGACGAGTTGATTAACTACAACGAAGCAGAGATTGGGATTACGACTGTTCAAATGCTAGACAAACTTGGATATCAAGTAGAATACGTTAAGCATACTCAGTCAGGAAGACCATTCCTGTCTAAAGGATTGCTGGAAGAAGCTCGTGAATTTGCAAAGGAGAATATTGCCATATTCAAAGACATCATTTCTGATGAAACACCACTTGTAGGTGTTGAGCCATCGGCTATTTTGACCTTCAGAGATGAATATCCAGATTTGGTAAGAGGTGAAGAGAAGGAAGCTGCTAAAGCAATTGCTGCGAATACCTTCATGATTGAGGAATTCCTGGCGAATGAACTGGATGCTGGAAATATCGACCTTTCAATGTTTAAAGAGCAAAAGTCATTGATTAAGCTACACGGACATTGTCAGCAAAAAGCTTTGTCTTCTTTGACGCCAGTGAAAAAGATTCTTACGAAAATGGGAGGCAATGAAGTACACATGATTCCTTCTGGATGTTGTGGTATGGCGGGTTCGTTNGGNTANGAGAAAGANCACTATGACNTGTCCATGCAAATTGGTGAGTTGGTCTTATTCCCAACTGTAAGAAAGCAACCAGAAGATGTGATCATTGCAGCGGCCGGTACCAGCTGTCGTCATCAGATAAAAGACGGTACTGATCGAAAAGCGAAGCATCCTGTCGAGATTATTTGGGAAGCCTTAAATTAGATCATTAATATTTGCGGATGGATGAACTGCTCAAGGCCAAACTAAATACTATCGAAACTTGTCTTAGCTGGATAAAAGAACAGCATCAATCTGGAGAATGGCATGAAAATGCGCTTGTTAGAAAAGAGTTGTTACTGAATCTTGAAAAGGCTTGCCAAGCATCCATTGACTGCACCAGCCAGGTCATCTCGCTAAAGAATTTTACTCCACCCAAACTGGCAAAGGAAGGTTTTGATATGCTTGAAAATCTGGGTGTGGTCGATAGAGAACTTTCCAATCATCTGAAGAAAATGCTGGCCATTCGAGGATTGGTTTCTCATGACGAAAAAGTGAAACCAGCGATGATTGAGTCCTTCATCATCAATGAAGTGGGCTGTTTAGGAGAGTTCTGCAGAGCTATTAAGAAAGTATAAATCTCCAGATTATTGGGTCCTTCAATTGCCTTATGGCAATCCTGACAGAGCGAAGCTGTCGTCACCCTTTGGGCAAATTATCAGTTAAGTATAATTTGGGATTAAGTGTTATCTTCGTGAAATAAAGTATGCATGCAGAGTATATTTTATGAGTTAACCAGATCCAGCATGTCAAAAAAAGTAGCATTAGTCCTTTCCAGCGGTGGTGCCAGAGGGTTGGCTCACATTGGAGTCATTGAATCTTTGATTGAAGATGGCTATGAAATCACGTCTATTTCCGGTTCGTCCATAGGTGCTGTAGTCGGCGCATTTTATGCTTGTGGAGAACTAGAGACATACAAAAAATGGGCTTGTGAATTGGATAGATATGATGTTTTCAAATTAATTGATTTTACCTTTTCGGTTCAGGGATTTATCAAAGGGGAAAAGGTTTTCAAAGCGCTTCAGGAAGTAATTGCTGATCGAAACATTGAAGATTTCAATATTCCATTTGCGGCATTGGTCACAGATATCAAGGAAAAAAAAGAGGTGGTTTTTGATCATGGCAGCATGTATGAAGCGATCAAAGCTTCAGTGGCTATTCCAACAGTCATTAAGCCAGTGGTCAGGAACGGTAGGGAGTTTATAGATGGCGGTGTAACCAACCCTATTCCGATAGATCATGTTAAAAGACACGAAGGTGACTTATTAGTAGTGTCTAATGTCAATGCCATCATTCCATATCATCGTAGGGTGGCAGATGTGCAGAAAGAGAAAGCTGCTGAAGCGACTTACAATAAGCAAATTCAAGCTTTTTTAAATGGCTGGAATAAGTTTTTGCCAGGACCGTCTGCCGAACCCACGGAAAAGAAACTTGGTTTTTTTGATTTGCTAAACGAATCGATCGATTTGATGCAGGATCGATTAACTTCATTGTTGTTAGAGAAGCATCGCCCGGATTTATTGGTCAACATATCTCGGGAAGCCTGTAGCACGTTTGAATTCTATAAATGCACAGAATTAATCAATGCGGGCAAGGAAGCCTATCAGCGATCTGTAAAAGAACAATCAGTTCTGTGATATAGGAAGTTTACTAGATTCGTAAATCAAAATATCCAGTAATACATCTGTAAGCAGCATAGCTTTTTGGAAGTTGACCATTCCAGAGTGTCTCCCCTGGTAGATTAGACCGGTTTCCATTTGAAACGAAATGCAGCTTATTTCTGCTTTTGAACTTAATCGGATAAACTTCACTTGCATGATGGAATTGTTCTGACCATCGTCGTATTGGCAATTGAGTTTCCAGGTTAAATCGTCATTTGCTTCACAAATTTTGTTGAGCAGATTGACCAGTGTTATCTCATCCATTACTCTTAAGTTAATGCATTTGTAGAATATTCACCAACTTTGCACTTTATGAAGACAAAACAAGAAATAGTAGAAAACTGGCTGCCAAGATATACCGGCCAGGCATTAGAAGATTTTGGACAATACATTTTACTGACAAACTTCCGCAACTATGTGAACATGTTTGCTCAATGGAACAACGTGGAAGTGGTAGGTCAGGGACATCCAATGCAATGTGCGACAGCAGATGGCATTACGATTATCAACTTTGGAATGGGGTCACCTAATGCGGCTACTATAAGTGATTTGTTGAGTGCTATACAACCCAAAGCGGTGTTGTTTCTCGGGAAATGTGGAGGGTTGAAAAAGAAGAATGAAGTTGGAGATTTGATTTTACCAATTGCAGGAATCAGAGGTGAGGGTACTTCCAATGACTACATGCTTCCTGAAGTTCCTGCTTTACCATCATTTGCACTTCAAAAAGCGATTTCTACCACCATTCGTGAATACGGACAAGATTACTGGACAGGGACCGTTTATACGACTAATCGTAGAGTGTGGGAGCATGATAATAAGTTCAAAAAGTATTTGAAGAAGATTCGTGCAATGGCCGTGGATATGGAAACAGCTACGTTGTTTACAGCAGCATTTGCCAATGAGATTCCAATTGGAGCACTCCTTTTGGTGTCTGATATCCCAATGATTCCTGAGGGCGTGAAAACAGATGAAAGCGATAAGAAAGTAAGCGCTCAGTTTGTGGATCAGCACCTAAAGATTGGAATTGACTCTTTAAGACAGTTGATCAACAACTCGTTGACCGTGAAGCATTTGAAATTCGAATGATCTCCAATACGCTATAAAAAACTAAACCCTGGGATAAAATTACCCCAGGGTTAGCAGTATGCTCACATAACACATGTAAGTCTATTCAGTAAATTTCAGTGTATCCAGTTCTGTGGTCACATCGATCATTACCTCAACGTCTAATGCTGAAGCCCCGGTAAGACCACTTTCTTCGGAAGGTATTGCTACCACGTCGTAGAAACCAGCCTCCAACATTTCTACTAAAAAATAGCCATTCGGTTCTGGCATGGTAGAAACACTGTCCTCATCTTCATTGATGATGTAAACCACAGATGATACACTGTCTGGTGCTACTACCCCGGCAATAGCCCCATATTCAGGTTCGTCTGATTCGATAAGTTTTGCTCTAATGACCGGTTTCAAAATGTACTTATCAGAACCTGTATGCACAATTGATTTGGCTGCATCAAAGTCAACAACTAGTTCATAAGATTCTCCAGCTTCAATATCACTATCCACCTTCACCTTTAATCCGGATGATGATCCAGAAGGCACTTTCATATCTAATGTATCTCCATCAATGACGACCTGGTTGTTGTCACCCAAGATTAATCGAACTTCTTTCAATTCACCAGCCTCAATATCAACGTCTGCCAAAACAGCCTCTGTTCCATTTTGCAACTCCAGAATATCGTAGACTCTAGGTTCAATGTCTACATAGATCCATTCACCTTCATCATCATATATTCTGCTTCCTTCATCTCCGTTATCATCATCGTCTTCGTCTTCGATATCATCGTCATCAATTTCAAGCTTGTATTCGATTCCTTGCACATCAATAAGAACTGCTTCATAGGCTGCTGGATCGTCAACCAAGGTGATTTGCATCGTTGCCTTACCCTCGGGCGAGTCCATAGAGTCAGAACTATCGCAACTTGATAGAACATATACAGCTGCCAGCATCATCATTGAAAACCTTGTCTTCATAGCTTATGTTGTTTTAGTTAAAGTCTTTAGAAAAATAGAGCCCCGAACTCATTGCTGTGCAAGTGTTGCTCGGAGCTACTATTACCACCTTGATGTCACCTCAACTGCAACAGGTGTGCCATAAAACCAAATATGTGTTTAAATGAAGATAGAGCCTTTTACAAGCTTAATCTGGCTTGCCAACTTTCTCCTTTTGAGAAACAACAGGTCAGAATGAGAGGATTTATAACTTGAAAGAGTGCTAGTTATTCTTTAAATACGAATATTGATATGTGTGGAGAGGAATACCTGTAGCGCTAAATGGGTTTAAATAAATAACCCTGAGCTTACCAAAACTCAGGGTTATGCTTCATCATAGCATTTGCCAACAATGAAGGGTCGATAGTTCACCTCAGAACCGTATTCTTTATAAAGTAAAAAATTTTAGAAGCATATTGAGCCACCACTTGGACCTTCAGGGTCTTCCGTATCCGGAATTCCGTTGATATCTCCACCGCATCCGAAACAGTCCTCAGAAATGTCGACATTAAATCCTGTAGCATGTGAAATACAAACAAAAACTGTTGTGGTGCATCGCTCAAAAGCTTCATTGCCATCAGCATCAATACATCGCTTATTTTTTGTTGAGGTTAGGAAACTGCAATCTAAATCAGTGTTTCCAGCATTACCCTTTCCGTTTTTATTGGCATAGAAAACCCTTCCTTCATGGCCAAAAACCTGGGATTCATCATTGTCTATGAGATACCCCTGATACTCCATAAGGTTAGAAATTCCTACTTCCTGAAAGGTGGTTTCAGGATAGTCCTGAGCACATACAAATTGACCATCAATTAGGGTAAACCGATTATTGACAACATCTGTGAATGAAATGGCTCCAGGTGTGCTGGTTAGCTCTTCCATTGAGATGATACCTACCGGAATCTCGGTCCAGCCATTAGTTGCAGGCTCTTGAAAGTCTACAATCGCGTCCTCTTGCTGACCACACGACCATAGTACGATTAAACTGATTGTGAGAAATATATAGTTTTTCATGGTATAATAGATTTAGAAGCCGCAACCATCTTCAACTTCGGAGATATCATTCTCGTTTTTCTTATTCTTTTTGCATTTGGTGCAATTCCCAGGAGTTCCTTTAGCTGTATAAACCGTATCATCTTGCCTTTTACATGACACGGTTAGTATAAAGCATGTTTGTGTGCCTTTTTTTCCTCGTCGTGTTGTACATTTTTCCTCTTTTGATATCTTACCAGCAGTTCCACTCTGTCTTATCTCTCCTTCTTTGCATTCAGGGCGACCAGGGGCAGGGGAGTCTGGTTTTTTCTGAAAAACAACACCTTCTTGTATGATTAGGGTGTCAAATTCCATAGCGATCATTCCTGAAAAGTACATTAGATCATCAAAAGCGACATATTCAGCTGCATGGTAATCATAGGTGTCTGGACACGTGAGAGCCCCCCCCATCAAATGGATACAGATAATTGTCCGCATCTATGAAATAGAATGCATGATGTAGTTCTGCAATCTGTGTGATTGATTCCATGTGTACCGGGTTTGATAAATCAAAATCAGGTGGGATTTCACTACTGATTTCTGGTGTGAGTAATTCTGTTTTAGAATCTTCTGAGCAAGCAAAAAAGATAGCAGTAGCTAGGCAGAAGAGCCATAGTGTGTTTCTGTTTTTCATAGGATTTTATAGTTAAGTAAAACCCTAAAGTGGGAAATACACGAAATGATCAAAAATGGAAATTAGCCAACAGCATCTAGTTGCTGGCTAATTGACCAAAATTTTTAGTGAATGGAATTCTCAGATGACCTTATAATAGCTCATTTGCCAGGTTCGCCAATTCAGATCGCTCTCCTTTCTCAAGCGTGACATGAGCATACATCGGGTGATCCTGAATACGATCAATCAAGTAGGACAAGCCATTACTCTGTGAGTCCAGATACGGTGTATCTATTTGATAAATATCTCCGGTGAATACGATCTTACAATTTTCTCCGGCTCTGGTAATAATGGTCTTGATCTCATGTGGTGTGAGGTTTTGTGCTTCATCCACTATGAAGAAGATATTAGACAAACTTCTACCTCTGATATACGCTAGTGGAGTGATCATCAGTTTCTCCTGATTAACCATATCGGTAATGGCCTTAAACTCCTTATCACTCTCTTTATACTGACTTTGAATCAGTTTAAGATTGTCCCAAAGAGGTTCCATGTAAGGGTTCAGCTTGCTCTTGATGTCTCCAGGTAGATAGCCAATGTCTTTATTGCTTAGCGGAACGATTGGTCGCGCCAAATAGATCTGCTTGAAGTTTCTTCTTTGTTCTAAAGCAGAAGCCAATGCAATCAATGTTTTTCCTGTTCCGGCGACCCCATTGATGCTTACCAGCTTGATATCTGGATTGGTCATGGCATCAATAGCGAATGTCTGTTCTGCATTTCTAGGTTTAATGCCGTATACAGGCATTTTTTCTACCTTCTCAATTCGCTTTTCTTCAGAATTAAATCGGGATAAAACGGAGTTCTTTTCACTCTTCAAGATGTAATAAGAGTTGGCAATTCCCTTTTTACGACCGAATACATTCTTTTTATCAGTCGACCCCTTCTTGAAAATGTCATCGATTACCTCAGAGGTAATATCATCCATTTCATACTTGCCTGTATGCAAGGTGCTGACATTCTTAATTTTACCGGTTTCATAATCCTCAGCAGGTAAATCCAGTGACTTGGCCTTGAGCCGTAAGTTGATGTCCTTACTAACCAGAATGACCTGACGTTTCTTTTCACTTTCTTTTAATGTAAGAGCAGCATTCAGGATACTATGGTCATTTTTACGCTCACCAAAAACTTTGTGAGCGTCCACAGAATTTTCCATGTCCATGAGCACTTTGAACTTACCTTTTGTCTTTCCATTAAGAGGATTCCATTCCTGAAGTAGCTTACCTTCAGCGAGTTTGTCTAACAATCTGGTGAATTCTCTTGCTTCAAAATTTTTGGTNTCATTCCCTTTTTTGAAGGTGTCCAATTCTTCCAGAACGGTGATCGGAATNCCTACATCATGCTCTGCAAAATTGAGAATGGAGTCGTGAGCATAAAGTATAACAGAAGTGTCTAAAACAAAGATTTTTCGTTCTTTAGTGGTGGTTTTAGCCATAGTAAAAGTTTCTATGCAGTGAATAAAGTGGCCTTCTGTAATATGATCAATTTGCTTTTAATATCACATGAATAGAACAAGAAATTCTGGAAAAAATTATTCCACTGCCATGTACCAATCTTCCTTTTCTCTAGGAATGATTTTGAGGGTATTAGCCAGAACCATCTGAACAAGTGTAGAAGAGGCTGCTCGGTAATCCAGACCACTCATCTCACGAAATTGATTGACAGTTATTGTATCGTTATCATGTAGGTATTGAAAAAGGATTTTCTCATTCTCCCCATATTGGAAATGTACGTCTGTGGGAGAATTGTTGAATTTGAGAATCTTACGAATCTCAGAACTAGCTTGAATGGACCGATCCTTTACCCGGACAAATGCTTTACCATACCGATGATGCTTTTTTTCAAAGGCATAATAGGGCTTTTTAGGACCTGGATGGATGTAATAATGAAGTAAACTGCGTTTTTCAGATAAAGGCAAAACGGTCAAATCGAACTCAATTCGTGGCCTACAAAGTTCTCTAATGGCTTTTTGAAGAATGAAATCCTCCTCATCAGCAAACTTGCAGCCGACAATGGATTTGTCATCATCCACTCCAACAAATAAATGTCCTCCTCCTGTATTGGCAAAAGCTACCACCTCCCGGATGACTTTTTCCGGATGGTTGATCTTGCGTTTGAACTCTACGTGCTCATTCTCACCGCCAAAGATCAACCGTTTGATCTCGCGCATTTCCATTATTGATTCGATTAATAGTCTTCCTCTTCTTCATCTTCCCCTGGCATGGAAAACATACTACTGAGGAGATCTTTGAACTGCATGCCACGCTCCAATTTATGACGGCTCAACATGCTGTATTCGGCCAATCCGTGAAGAGCAAATTCCATAAGGAATAAAGTGAATTCTTTGGATTGCTTTCCATGCTGATCGATTACTAGATCTAAAAGACCTGGTATTTGAGATAGTTCCTTGTCATAATCACTAGCTGAGTAGTCATGAAGGACATCTATCATATTACCTTTCTCAAACCAGTCAGTTATTGGCTTGTATGGATTCTTACCTTCTTTATTTTTTCGTATTTGCTCTGGGTCTGGGAAGTAGGAGATGAATTGTTTTCTGACAGCTTTACCAACCAAATTCTGAGCTACAATTCCAGGACCTTCTTGCTCACCTTCATACACCAACTCCACCTTCCCTGTAATCGCAGGAAGAACCCCGATCATATCAGCTACACGGACATGGGTTTTGTTTTCTCCATTGATGAGTCTTCTGCGTTCGGCAGCACTGATCAGGTTTTCAAATGCAGAGATGGTAAGTCTTGCAGATACACCACTTTTTGCATCCACATACTCTGATTCTCGAGCTTCGAAAGCAATTTGCTCGATCAGGTCTTTCATCAGATCGAAAACAACCACAGACTCCTTTTGAGTTGGTTCCAGGTTGGCCTCCTGCTCGGTGATCTTCTTACCAATGTCGATGGACTTAGGATAGTGGGTAATGATTTGACTATCTATACGATCCTTCAAAGGGGTAACAATGCTCCCTCTGTTAGTGTAATCTTCCGGGTTAGCTGTGAAGACGAACTGAACATCCAGCGGAAGCCTTAATTTGAATCCCCGGATTTGAATGTCGCCTTCCTGAAGGATATTAAATAAAGCTACCTGTATTCTGGCTTGTAAATCCGGCAATTCATTGATTACAAATATGGATCGATGTGAACGTGGAATCAAGCCATAGTGAATAACTCGCTCATCTGAGTATGGAAGTTTTAGACTAGCCGCCTTTATTGGATCCACATCACCAATCAAGTCAGCGATTGTAACGTCCGGGGTCGCCAGCTTTTCTGTATATCGACTGCTTCGATGCATCCAGGTGATGGGGGTATGATCTCCATGCTCTTCAATTTGGTCCATCGCAAAACGAGAAAGTGGCTTCAAAGGATCATCGTTCAAATCTGATCCTGCTACTACTGGAATGTATTCGTCCAGAAGCATTGTCATAGTTCTGGCGATCCTCGTTTTTGCCTGACCTCTTAAGCCAAGAAAGTTAATATTGTGCTTAGCCAGAATGGCTCTTTCTATATCTGGAATCACTGTATCCTCATAACCCCAAATGCCTTCAAAGACATTGGTCTTATCTTGTAGGTTTTTAATCAGGTTTTTGCGAAGTTCTTCCTTGATCGAAATGGATTCATATCCAGTGCTTTTTAACTCTCCAATCATCTTTATTTGAAGAAGCTTGTCAGTAGGTATATCGTAATACTTCATTGATTCAGTTACAGGTTTTTTCTACGATTTCTTTTATAATCTTCGAAAACTAAGTTGCCCAAACCTTTCAGGCTACTGTAATAGGCATTGCCGTTGTTTACCTCGGTAAACTCTCTTACAAATTGCTGTAAATATGGATCTGAGGCAATCATAAAAGTGGTAATCGGAATATTAATCCTACGACATTGTGCCGCTAGATTTAATGTTTTGTTCAAAATTTTAGGATCGAGACCGAAGCTATTTTTATAATACTTAATCCCTTGTTTTAAACAAGTAGGTTTTCCATCAGTGATCATGAATATCTGCTTGTTCTTGTTTTTTCTTCGGCGCAGCAGGTCCATTGCAAGTTCCAATCCAGCGACAGTGTTGGTATGATATGGACCAACACTTAAGTATGGCAGATCCTTGATCTCTATTTGCCAGGCATCATTCCCAAAAACAATAACATCCAAAGTGTCTTTGGGATATTTTTTAGTGATCATCTCGGCCAAAGCCATTGCTACTTTTTTTGCAGGAGTGATCCGATCTTCACCATACAGAATCATCGAGTGACTAATATCGATCATCAGTACCGTGGAGGTTTGGGTCTTCACTTCCCGTTCCCGAACTTCCAGGTCATTTTCTGTCAGCATGAAATCACCAAATCCATGATTGATTTGAGCATTTCTTATGCTTTCTGTCAATTCAATTTGTTCAGGGCTATCTCCGAATTGAAATTCTCTAAAATCGGAACTCATTTCATCTCCTCTACCGGAGTGATTGGTTTGGTGATCTCCTTTTCCTGATTTGCGAAGTTTACCAAAGATCTCTTCAAGTGCACTTTTGCGAATGGATTGCTCACTCTTAGCTGTGAGTTTAAATTCTCCATCAGGAGTTTGGTCACTGATATAACCCTTGGATTTCAGATCATCAATAAAATCTCCGATGCCATAATCTGCATTGGAGATATTGTACTGCTTGTCAAGATTAGTCAGCCAGCTCAGTGCCTCACCGACATCCCCAGAGGTGATGACCATCAGTTGAAGAAAAATATTGAGCAGATTATCAAAAGTGGACTGCTCTGGATTTTTCTCTGGGATGAATTCTGTGAATCTATTTCCAATCATAACTCGGCCTTTGATCTTAGTAAACTAAAAAATACCAAGAATGATTTCCACTTTTTCAGGATTGAAATAGTTTTTTATTGTATTCAACTAATAAGTAACCCCAGAAATGAAAATTTCCTTTTAAATTGGCCTTATACCAACTGAAATTATGCCTGGACACAAGCCCATATTCGCATCACTTGTAGTAAACCTCTACACTTTTTTACGAGATAGCTTATATAAGGCTGTATTGGAGCCTAGCGCACCTTCTAAAAGACGCGCTAAACGCATGAAGGACAATAAGAAAACTAAGGAATCTTAGCTTTTATTTTTTCGGCATTGTGCCAAAAATTACGTCCCAGAATGGAGACGAAACTCCAAATGCATTGTGAGGATCTTTGTAATGATGAATACCATGGTGTACCCAAAGCACTTTGAAGAAATTCTTTGGTGGTTTGAATGCATGAACCATATAGTGTACCCATAGATATAATGCATAACCTACCAAAAAACCAGGTAAGAATCCGAACACGAGATTGCCCATGATCATCCAGTAGAATCCGAAAAACAACGAGCTTAAAATCAAACTGAGCGGTGGTGGCATGGCCAAACGATCTTTGTCTTTTGGATAGTCATGGTGAACACCGTGTACTGTATATGCAAACTTTTCTTGTTTCTCTGTTTTGGGCTGCAAGTGGAATACAAATCGGTGCATGATGTATTCAATCAATGTGAATGTCAGTAAACCACCAAAAAACAAAAGGGGAGCATTCAATCCTGTGATGTAATTATGTTGTAATCCGTAAATGATTAGTCCAACCGAGATCACACCAAACAAAACCAATGGAATGGCTATGTGCGTCCTGGTTAACTTCTCCAGTACAGGGTTTTGGAATAAAGCTTGAGTTCCCGAAGTGTGAGGTTTATTTTTGAGTTCCATTCTCCTTCTAAAATTCTATTAGTGCTAGTTGTAAAAATTTTAAACCTTGTGACAAAGTTAGTTCTAAAAACCTTAAAATATTACGATTTATGCAATGGTTGAGATGCTCTTTTTAACATTTTCCATTGTTTGTTCATAAAAATTAACATAAATGGGTAAAATGTTGGATACTTCGAAATCCTTAGCTCGGTTAAGTGCACCTTCTTTGAATCGGCTTAGATTGGCTTCATCCAGAATGTGAATGGCTTTCTTCGCCATGTCCTCCACATCCCCAACCTTACAGACAAATCCTGACGTTCCATCCAGATTTAGTTCAGGAAGTCCACCTGCATTGGACGATATCACAGGTACTTCACAGGCCATGGCTTCTAGTGCAGCTAAACCAAAACTTTCTTTCTCAGAGGTCATTAAAAACAAATCCGCAACTGAAAGTACTTCTTCAACAGCTTCTAGTTTACCAAGGAAACGAACATCATCATGATTGCAAAGCTTTCTACATAGCTCTTCCATTGGATAACGCTCAGGACCATCTCCTACCAAAAGCAATTTGGCCGGGATCACTTTCCGCACTCTATTGAAAACCTCAATCACATCCTGAACCCGCTTTACTTTCCTAAAGTTGGAAGTATGAACGATCAGGCGTTCATCCTGAGGACATATTGCTTTTTTGAAATGATCCTTTTTCTGTTTTTTGAATCGCTCAAGGTCTATGAAGTTAGGAATTACCTCAATATGTCTTGTAATATCGAAATGATCCTTGGTATCTTTCTTTAAGTCATCAGAAACGGCGGTAACGCCATCTGATTGATTGATCGAGAAGGTAACAACAGGCTCATAAGTAGCATCTTTTCCCACCAAAGTGATGTCAGTCCCATGCAGTGTAGTAATCACTGGAATGGAAATACCTTTGGTTTTTAATATCTGCTTGGCCATATAGGCAGCTGAGGCATGAGGAATTGCATAATGCACATGAAGTATATCTATTTTCTCGTGCTCTACCACATCCACCATTTTGCTTGCTAGCGCCAACTCATATGGAGGATAGTCAAATAAAGGGTACGATTTGACATTCACCTCATGATAAAAGAGGTTCTCACTGAAGAAATCTAGTCTCGTCGGTTGTGAGTAGGTGATAAAATGAATCTGGTGACCAGCCTTAGCTAAAGCTTTCCCTAATTCAGTGGCTACCACGCCACTACCACCATAAGTGGGGTAACAAACAATGCCTATTTTCATAACTTATTCAAAAGTAAACCCCAATGGGTCTGCTTTTGTTCCTAATTCATCCATTTTGCTAATAATGCCTCGTACACGACATCTTGGATTCTTGTACGAATGTTGCGTCTAATAAGTTGGTAGTTATTAGAGTTTGGGTGGATTCTGTTTGATAGAAAGACGAAAATAAGATCATATGCCGGATCTACCCATACCATGGTGCCGGTGAACCCTGTGTGCCCAAAACTATTCTCAGAGGTTAGAATTGACGTATTACCCAGAGTTCGATCTGGTTTGTCCCAACCAAGTGCCCGTCGGTTATTGTCAAAGAATTTTTGATTGAAATAAGCAACAGTCTCTGGTTGTAAATACTGATTGCCACCATAACTACCATTCTGCAGTACAGTTTGTAGTAAAATCATTAACTCGTGCGCATTGGAAAATAATCCGGAGTGCCCAGCTACTCCTCCGAAAATCGCTGCATTTCTATCGTGGACTTCTCCCCAAACCAGCTCATCTCTAAAGTAGTAATCATGTTCCGTGGGGGCAATTTCAAACAACTCAAATCCATGTTCTTTTGGCTTAAATACAGTTCTACTCAATCCCATCGGTGAATAAAAAGTGCTGTACAAGTAACTGTCCATTGGTTGAGCTAATACTGACTCGACTACTTCGTGTAGAATCATGAAACCAATATCACTATAGCGATATCCAGGAATGCTGTCAAAATCAAGAAGGGAGGATTGCACGATCCAGTTTTTCAATGTATCAATTAAAAGTGCACTGGGCTGAATATCATAGCTTCTCTTATCGTTGCGTTCGTCTTCTTCCGATTTGTAATAGAAGCTCTCTACAAAATCCGAATTCAGTGCCCTTTGCCAAAAAGGCACATAGGATTGTAAACCGGCATTGTGGGAGAGTAGAGCTCTGATTGTTATGAAACTCTTATTGGACTCTTTATACTTTGGAAGGTACGTTTCTATCGGAGCGTCAAGATCGATCAAACCATCTTCATACAATTTCATAGTAGCCAGTAAGGTCGCTGTTACTTTGGTCACGGAAGCAAGATCATAAATGGTTGAGCGATCTACGGGGATTAGACTATCATAAGTCAGGTACCCGTAAGCTTCTTCAAAAATGATAGACCCATCAACCGCTACTGCCAATTGAGCACCCGGTGTGCTACCTGAGTTGATAGCTTCATGAATGATTTCCTTTATTCTCCAGGTAGCAATTTCATCAAGCCCAGTCATTTCTGATGGCGCATAGCCAAGAATCTGTAGTCCTTTCATGGGTTCATTATAGAATCCAAGAAATTCACCGTTCTGGTTGGGAACAACTCCGTTTGCTCCATGAGAGCCAAATATTTGCTGAGGTATTAGATAGCTATAAATATTACTTTTAAGATGGTAAATGAGAGCGGCATCCACCACTTCTTTGATTGGATTCAGAAATTCAGTTGTACCGGCAAACACCGTATTCCGCTCCATTAGGTTTAGCGTTTCAGGAATGTTTGCATCATTATCAATAAGTACTGTCGCATGACTGTTGGCAATATCTTCGTACTGGGTAATTAATACGGCATACTTTCGAAGCATATTAGCCATAGCACCATAGGGTTCATTGGTCAAGAAACAAAGAGTATCTTCAGCTAAGGGCAATAATTGTTTTTTATATAAGGAGATTACTGATTCCCTGCCAATTTCAACAGAGAGTTTTCTAGGAAGATTGATCTGCTCCATTGGTTGATCATACAAAGAATTGATCAAGTGTTGTTTAATTCGAGTATCGAGATTGATTTGATCAATAATGCTTGAGGCATGCTTATCTAATTTCTTTTCTAATGTCGGGATGTCTACATCATTCACTACCCAAAACGAATTGGAGCTTAAAAACTCTGTCATGTGCTTTTTGCTTTTCGAAAATTCGAAAGAAAGCTCATTGGTTAGAATAAAGAAATCTGGATCGTGTGCATTCATTTGCTTGATCACCAGATCTAGTCTCGATTGATCATTCTTGAGTTTTGGTAGGACCAGGTAATCAATACCACGACCTCTGGCATACGATTTTAAGAAGTGATAGTAAGTACTTAGAAGTTCAGCGTTCGTAAGCGAAGCCAACGTGAAGAGGTCAGGAAGATTATTCGTCTCGTCAATGATTGGCATTAATCGTTCGTCCAGCTGTATTGCAATGGACTGGTTGGTGCCTAATGATGCAGCAGTGACTGGTTGATTAAAATAGACACCTCCAAAATGATTGGATCCGAAACTTGAAGTGCTGGCATTGGTCCAGATTAGTTGACTCACCTTCTCCAGGTCGGTCATGTTCGTGTACATACTATCCACTCTGGAAAACAGCAAATCGCTTTTCCCGTAAGAGATCAGTACGGCCAAGGAACTAATCAGGTACAAAATGCTTTTCAAGAAATGCATTGTGTCAAATTAAATTAACTTTGTCAAACACTGTAATCAGCTGGTAAGAATATCGGTTGAATAAAGGAAATTTCCCACTATTTGGTTCGTTTTATAGATTAACCAGTGGAAATTGTAGTGATAACCCATAATTCAAGCTTATGAAATTCCCTTCCATTGTCAAAACAGCGAGGTATCGAAGGTTCGAAATGGAGCCTAGATATTATGATCCTATCAAAGAAGAAATTGAGGAAAGAACGGAGCGACTTAAGCGTGAAATGACGGGTGAATACTATGGGCAGTATACTGGAGCCAGAATTTCCTTTGATAGAAAAACTCGAAAAACAGCTAGTACTTCCATGATGCAATTGGTAATTGCTGCCATTTTGGGAGCAGGTGTAATAGGCTGGTTGTATTTGGGCAATGATATTTTCTACGCACTCTGGGCTGTGGTGCCGTTTTATCTTTATTTCAGGCTTCGAAAACCTAGAAATAATTGATGGAGGATGTTGTCCATCTGCTGCCAGATAGCATAGCCAATCAGATCGCAGCAGGAGAAGTGGTCCAAAGACCTGCTTCGGTTGTCAAAGAACTTTTAGAAAATAGCATAGATGCTGGAGCTACTGATATCAAGTTGGTAGTGAAAGATGCTGGAAAAGCCCTTATCCAGGTTATTGATAATGGGAAGGGAATGAGTGTGACCGATGCACGAATGAGTTTTGAGCGTCATGCCACTTCCAAAATTCGAACGGCAGAAGACCTGTTCAAGATCAGAACCATGGGCTTTAGAGGAGAAGCATTAGCTTCTATTGCTGCGGTGGCGCAGGTAGAGATGAAAACCAAACGTGGTTCCGACGAACTGGGATCATTGTTGCAGGTAGAGGCTTCGGAGATCAAGCGTCAGGAACCTACAGCTACCAAAGATGGCACTTCCATTTGTGTGAAGAATCTGTTTTACAATGTGCCAGCAAGAAGGAATTTTCTTAAGTCCAATCCAGTAGAGTTACGACATATTACGGATGAATTTCAGCGAGTGGCCTTGGCCAATGCAGAAATTGGCATGTCCTTGCTCAACAACGATTTGGAAATGTTCCAGCTGGAAGGTGGAAAGCTTAGCAAGCGAATTGTTCAGCTATTCGGTAGAAATTACCAGCAGCAATTAATTCCATGTCAGGAGGAAACACCTCATGTGAAAGTTGAGGGATATGTAGGTAAACCCGAATTTGCTAAAAAGACCCGAGGGGAGCAGTTTTTCTTTGTGAATGGACGATTCATTAAGAACAATTATCTCAATCATGCGGTCAACACGGCTTTTCAGGGATTATTGAAGGATGATTATTTTCCTTTTTATGTATTATTCATAGAAATGGATCCACTTCATGTCGATATCAATGTGCATCCGACAAAGACTGAGGTGAAGTTTGATGATGACCGTATGNTATATGGAGTCATCAATTCATCCGTTCGTCAGGCGCTTGGATCGTTCAATGTTACTCCTTCCCTAGATTTTAATACGGACGTAAACTTTGAACAGTTTACGAGCCCGGATAGACCAAGATCATTTACTCAGACGTCTACTACACGAGATAATAATTACGCTCAGTTCAAGAATATTGATAATAGTCGCGATAAAGCAAAGAACTGGGAGTCGTTGTATGATTTTGCTAAAAGGGAAGATATAATTCCTGATGAGCAGTTGGAAAAGGAAATGCCGGGTTCTACCGTCACTTTTACTAGCCGGATTGATGAGGAGGTTGATGAAGAACAGTTCATGCCTAGCAAGATTTATCGACTTCACAANCGATANCTTATTCGTCAGGTAAAGTCTGGAATGACCATCATCGATGAACGTGCTGCATTTGAGCGAATCCTATTCGAGCGTTACGAAACGAGATTAGGAACTGGTAATCGGGCTTCACAAAGCACTTTGTTCCCTCAGCAGCTTTCTTTAAACCCATCCGACTATTCCCTCGTTATGGAAATAAAATCGGAGATTCAGCAACTTGGGTTTGAGTTTGAAGAAATGGGCCAGCATATGATTGTGATCCAGGGAGTACCGGCAGAACTATCTAACTGCAATGAAAAAGAGATATTCGAAGAACTTTTAGAGCAATATAAGTTTAATAGTAAGGAGCTTGGTTTGAATCAAAAGGACAACCTTTGCCGCAGCCTGGCCAAACGTACCGCTGCTATCAAGTGCAAGAGTCTGGGAGATCAGGAAGCTGAGCAGTTGATTGATCAACTTTTTGCCTGCAAGCAACCGAACTATACGCCCGATGGGAATCCGACGTACAAATTAATTAGTTTAGACAAAATAAAAAGCTGGTTTAGCTCATGATGCGATTAACCCCGATGGTGAAAAATATACTACTGATCAACGTAGTAATTTTCCTCATCCAATCTTTTTTGAATTTGCCTTTAGAGGAACTTGGAGGCCTTCGTGTGGTTTTCTCAGATGAGTTTGCTCCTTATCAGTTCCTGACATACATGTGGCTTCATGGCAGTTTTGGACACATCTTAGGCAATATGTTTGCGGTGTTCATATTTGGGCCATTATTGGAACAAGTTTGGGGGCCTAAGCGATTTTTGACATTTTATTTGATCTGCGGAATTGGAGCCGGAGTGCTTTTTGGTATAGCTGACTTTGCTGAGAAAAATCAAATTAGAACCGATAGAAATAGTTTCATAGAAAACCCTACTCCGGATGCATTTGAGATGTTCATTGTGGAGCATAAGGTGAGTATGAAATATACGGAGATGCTAGCTGAATTTTCAGACCAATACTATGAAGCACCAAATAGTGACTCTTATAACACCCAGGCGATTGAGTTTGTAGATCAGATTTATCACCTCTATGTGGATGGGCTCATGGTAGGAGCTTCAGGAGCCGTATTCGGGATTTTGATGGCGTTTGGGATGCTGTTTCCAAACACTCAACTGTTTTTGTTGTTTCCTCCCATACCAATCAAAGCCAAATATTTGGTCTTGTTTTATGGACTCTTTGAACTTTATAGCGAATTTAGTAGAACTCCAGGCGATAATGTGGCGCACTTGGCCCACCTTGGAGGAATGCTTATAGCCTATATTTTGTTAAAGCTCTGGAAAGAAGATAGAAGACGCTTTTACTGATGATGAACAATAGTATACTGGATGATTTTAAGAATGCCTGGAACAAACCAAACAATGCTCCAGCCCAACTGATCATAATCAATGTGATCATATTTTTAGTGCTGGGGATTTTGATGGTTGTAAGTAGGGTGTCTGGTATTGATCCAGTCTTCCAATTTGTCTACGATCAGTTTTCAATTCCTCCAACAATAGCGGAATTTATCACCAGGCCATGGACAATCATTACCTATGCATTTGCTCATAGTCTCTCCGGGATCTTTCACATATTATTCAACATGTTGATCTTTTATTGGTTCTCCAAGCTCATTCTGGAGTTTTTGGGCAACAACAAAGTGATCAGTATTTATGTATTGGGAGCTTTAGCTGGTGGAGTCGCCTATTTACTAGTTTATAACTTGATTCCATTTTATCAGGAGCAAGCACCCGGAATAAGTGGAATGGTTGGAGCATCTGCGGCTGTTTATGCTATAGTTGTAGCTGCTGCAGTATTTATGCCAAATTATACCTTCTTCTTATTGTTTTTAGGACCAGTGAGAATTAAATACATCGCTGCATTTTATGTGGTGGTTTCTTTCCTTGGAAGTACCGGTGGTAATGCTGGAGGTAATATTGCTCACCTGGGTGGTGCACTTGTTGGGTGGTTGTACATTTCTCAACTTAGAAGTGGAAATGACTTAGGTGCATGGATTATCGGATTCATTAATTGGATCAAAAGCTTCTTTATTGCTACTCCAAAAATAAAAGTAACTNATCGCTCTGCTCCAAAGCAGTCCAAAGCAAGAACAAAAGCGTCTGGATCTGACTCTGCAAAATCTGAACAGGAGGAAATCGATGCTATTTTGGATAAGATTTCACACTCTGGATATGACAGCTTAAGCAAGGAGGAAAAACAGAAACTCTTCAACGCAAGTAAGAAGTAAGCGCAAATACGTCATGTGTTATTATTAGATTTTCAATAGAATGTCTATTTTGGTAGAAGGCATCATGGAAAATCTACCAAAATTTGGCATTTCTGAAACAGAAGATCTACTACAATGGTCCGCATTGGTAGCTAGAGAAAAGACTGCTCTTGCTTATTTTTTTAAGAAGTACTACTCGTTGTTTTACAACTATGGCTTGAAAATTTGCCATGATGAACAAATCGTTGAAGACTGCATTCAAGACCTATTTGTGAAAATCTGGAAACGTAAAAAACCTTTTCCAGAGATCAATAGTCCAAAGGCCTATCTACTTCGATCCTATAAGAACAACCTATTAGATAAGCTGGTCAGTGGAGATAACCACGATAAAGTGGAGTCATTTGGTTTTCAACATGCTACCGAGTCCGTACAGGACAAAATCATTGAAGATGAATACCAGCACGAAATTCGTGCTAAAATAGATAGAGGATTAGATACCCTTCCTGCACGTGAGCGAGAAATCATCTATCTGAAATTCTACAAAAACATGAGCTATCAGGAAATAGCTGAAATGTTGGGAATTAACTATCAGTCTGTGCGCAATTCTGTTTACGCTTCAGTTAAAAAAATGCGTAAAACACTCATTTTAGCAGTGATTCTTTTGCTAAATAGCCTCTAATAAAAATTTATTTAAAAATAATTGAAGGATTTACAGTACAAAATGTAGATCTCTCAGTCTTGTAATCAAATTCCATAATTAAACCCTTTACACGAGAGTATGAACTCAAATTTGGAATCTTATCGTTTCGAAGATTTTTTGTTGGATGAATCATTCCAGCGATGGTCGCTTTCTACAGCTGAAAAGTCTGAAAGAGAGTTTTGGAACGAATATTATTTAACCCACCAAGAACAACATGAAGCAATGGATCAAGCGAAAGTTTCGATTCAGCAAATGAACCGGACCGAACCAGAAGTAGATGCTAGTCATATAGAAGCGGCCTGGGAACAAGTAGATGAGATGACTACTAGTCCGGTAGTGAGGATGAGACCCATTACCTGGATGAGTATTGCTGCCTCGGTAGCAATCATGATTGTTGCTTCTTACTTGTACCTAAGAGACACTGCTCCAACCTATGTGTCCTACCAAACGGGCTATGGTCAAGTGAGCAATGTCACATTGCCGGATGGAACTGAGGTAACCCTCAATGCCAATTCAAGGATCAAAGTGGAAGAAGGTTGGTCGGATTTGGATTCAAGAAAAGTTCTCCTTGAGAAAGGGGAAGCCTTTTTTGAAGTGACGAAAACAGCCGATAAAAAACCATTTCATGTTATCTCTGATGAAGTAACGGTAACTGTTCTAGGTACCGAATTCAATGTGAAATCAGGAAAATCAGCCACCCAAGTCATGCTGCGTGAAGGTAAAATTAATCTGTCTTATAGAGGTGTTGAACGCATCATGAAGCCAGGTGAGTTGGCTAACGTTGATAAAGCAAATTCCAGTCTTACTGTAAGTGAGGTGGAAGTGCGTCAATATGATTCATGGTTGGAGAGAAAATTAGTATTTGCCAATACACCCTTATCGGAAGTAGCAATACTTATTCAGGATCACTATGGAGTCACTGTGGAATTATCAGATGAACTAAAAGACCGAAGACTGTCTGGAGAAATTCCAAACAAAAACCTCGAACTACTACTAAAAGCACTCAAGGTCACCCATGACCTGGAAATAAGCCACGACAAGAATATTGTTGCCATCAATCAATCTAGACACAAACCATAGCGTATGAAGCAGATCTACCTTCAATACTTCATATTTCAAATTGCTTTATCTGTGGCATTANGCGCTTCTGCGAGTCAGGAATTAGCCATGTTGCAACAAGAAACCAGTTTAGAAGCTGCGTTAACGAAGCTACAAGAGCAATCAGGAATCAGTATTGTTTATGAACCATCTTTAATACAAGATATTCAGGTAGATCCAATCATACTCGAATCAGGTATAAATGCTCCGGCAATTCTAAAGAAACTGCTCCCTTCAAACCTGACTTTGGAAAAACTGGATACGGATAGTTACGCCATTATCAAGAAACCTGTAACATCCACCTATCAGATCAATACTACGGTTTCTGGAATAGTGGAAGATGAGTCTGGAGAGCCAATTCCTGGTGTGACTGTACTAGAGAAAGGAACAAGTAATGGAGTAGTAACCAACTTTGAGGGACTTTACAGTCTTGACGTAACTACAGAAAATCCGACACTGGTTTACTCATTTATTGGTTATCAACCTCAAGAGATTACATTAGGTGGGAGGACAATGGTCAACGTGATACTCCAGGAAGATATTCAGCAGTTAACCGAGGTGGTGATTACCGCAATCGGTCTGGAATCTGAAAAAAGGACGCTTGGTTATTCTGTTCAGAATATCGATACTGAAGACATATTAAATTCCAGGGAAGCTAATCTGTCAAGTGCGTTGAGTGCCAAGGCTGCAGGCGTGCAGGTGATCAGTGCTTCAGGTTCACCTGGAGCATCCGCAACCGTACGTATCAGAGGAAATCGCTCTGCTACCGGTACCAATGAACCACTTTATGTTATAGATGGAGTGCCTGTAGATAACAATACCTCTGGTAATGGTATCATCGGTGTGGACGTATCCAACAGGGCAATTGATATCAATCCGAATGACATTGAAAAGATTACGATTCTGAAAGGACCTTCAGCTACGGTTCTTTATGGAAGTAGGGCTGCCAATGGAGCCATCATGATCAATACCAAAAGAGGTCAAAAAGGAAGCCCGGTGGTAACCATCAATTCGGCATATTCGACAAGTGAGGTCAATAAGCTTCCTCCTAAGCAGTATCAATACGCACAGGGGAGTCCAAAAACTGGGCAATGGCAATATTTTGGTCCTGAGACGGGTGAGTCGCTCTCCTGGGGACCACTGATAAGTAGCCTGGAATATGATGGTGATGAGACTTATCTCTATGATAAAAATGGTCGATTGGTTCCTTCAGGAACTGGGAACGGTATCCCGGCGCAGGCATACAATGATTACGATGCTTTTTGGGTAAATGGGCAGACTTTTGACAACAACATATCAGTAAACGGNGGAACAGATGCTGTTCGATACTATTTTTCTATTGGAAATTTATATCAAACAGGTATAGTTCCAAATGCGGACTTCCAAAGGATTTCCATCAAGTCCAATATTGATGCTTCCATAACAGACAAGCTTCGGNCTGGGGTTTCTGCTACTTATATTAATTCTGGAGGCTATCGAGCGCAACGTGGATCCAACCTATCTGGTGTTACAACTGGAGTTTTTAGAAATCCTCCAACTTTTGATATAGGAAATGGCAAAACTGGTCATGAGGCCGCTGATGATCCTGCCACTTATAGTTTCCCAAATGGTGATCAACGTTCTTACAGAGGGAATGGGCTTTATGACAATCCTTTCTGGTCAGTTAACAGAAATCCATTTGAAGACAATGTGGANCGGGTGATTGGTAACATGAATGTGAGCTATGATCTATTTGATTGGCTAAAGGCCAGCTACAAAATCGGTATGGATCAATATACTGACAGAAGAGTACAAGCCTGGGATATCAATTCATCATCTGAGCCAGAAGGAAGAGTAGATCAAACAACACTTTTTCAAGAGTCATTGAACTCGGATTTTCTTTTGTTATTGAATAAAGACTTTGGAGCAATTGGTATAGATGCGACATTGGGACACAACTACTACAGCTCTTCTCGGTTTGCGCGAGTTGATGAAGGTTATATAATGGCTGAGCAGGGTTTCTATAGTATTAACAATACGACAGAGGTGCTTTCTTCCGAAAATTATTTGAGTCGGACAAAGTTTTTTGGAGCATATGCAGACACCCGATTCAATTTTAAAGAGCTGGTTTTCTTAAGTTTATCCGCTCGGAATGACTGGTCATCTACCTTACCTAGACAAAACAATTCCTTCTTCTATCCGGCTGCAAGTATTGGTTTAGAAGTGTCTGAATTATTCGGGTTTTCGAACTTTGAGCCTGTTCCTTATGTGAAATTGCGTGCATCTTGGGGACAGGTAGGTAGTGGAGGTTCTTCATTTAGAACGGACAATTATTTTGACAAAGCCATCATCGATGGTGATGGTTTGTTGTCCTCCAATGAGTTTCCGGCTTTCGGGGTGACGGCTTTTGAAAGAGAGCAATTGCTCGCCAACAAAGAATTAGAGCCAGAATTGACCACTACGATTGAGGTAGGTGGGGACTTTCAATTTGCAGGAGGTCGTGTCGATCTTGATTTTACTTATTACAATGCCTTCACTAACAATCAAATTGTCCAAACAGACATTTCTGGTGCTACCGGTTTTTCAAGCATTACCTTGAACTCTGGAGAACTGGAAAACAAAGGGATTGAAATCCAGCTAGGAGCCAAATTGCTCCAGACAAGTAAGATCAATTGGAAAATGAACGTCAACTTCACCAGAAACAGGTCGCTTATCAAATCGCTTCCTGAGAATGTTGAAAGCATCAGATTGGCAGAGTTTACTGCTATCTCCTCCATGATTCTGGAAGGACAACCATATGGCGTATTTAGTGGGACTCGTTATCGAAGANACGACCAAGGAAACTTAATCATAGGGTCAGATGGTTGGCCATTAATCGATGCTTCTCAGGGGATAATTGGAGATCCTAATCCCGATTGGTTGCTTGGGGTTGGCAACTCTATCGATTTGTATGGAGTAAGTCTCTCTTTCCTCTGGGATATTCGGAGTGGCGGTGATGTTTGGAATGGAACCAAAGCAGTAATGGATTACCTGGGTGTTTCCAAAGAATCGGGTGACTTGCGGGATGTTACTGGATATATTTATGATGGGGTAACGGTTACTGGGGAGCCCAATACCACTCCAGTAGACTTTGCAAATCCTGCGTTTGGTCTAAGCGGAATTAAATGGAGACGAGCAGGTACATTGCTTGGAGTAGCTGAAGACAATATAGAAGATGCTTCCTGGATACGCCTTAGGGAGGTCACACTGGGTTATAGTCTACCCTCAGATTGGTTTAAACAAGTAAGAGGAGTTAGCGACATCTCGATTTCTGTATATGGAAGAAATTTATTGCTCATCACAGAATATAAAGGCGTAGATCCCGAGACCAACTTACGGGGGCCATCCAACGCTCAGGGATGGGATTATTTCAACCTTCCGGGTACAAGAAGTTATGGTGTATCACTTAAAGCTGTATTAAAATGATGAAGACAATCAAAATATTCGGATTAGCCTCGTTCATTCTTTTGAACAGTTGTGATTTTGGAGATACCAATATTGATCCATCGAAATTGGATGATGTAGAAGTTTCACAAATTCTTCCGGCAGCAGAGGCTCAAACAGCGCGAAATATGGGATCTGTTGGTGCTCGAGTAAGTGGTGTGGTGATACAGCATTTTAAAGGGATCGCAGATCAACCTTTAGCTTACAATACGTATTTGATTGATGAAAATGCTCTGGATGACTATTGGGTAGGCGGATTGTATGCTGGCGCCATGAAAGATTGTCAGATCATCATTGAAAAAGGTGAGTCTCAGGACATTCCACATTACGTAGGAATTGCCAAAATACTCATGAGTATCAATTTAGGAATTGCCACTTCTTTTTGGGGAGATATACCATATAGTGAAGCATTGAAAGGTTTTGATCAATTGAAGCCAACTTATGATAGTCAGGAAGCTATTTATGAAACCATTCAAACATTGCTGGATGAAGCTATTGAAGATCTAAACCAAGAAGGTGGTGAGTTTACACCAGGCAAGGACGACCTAATCTATGAAGGAAACCGAGCCTTATGGCTTGGCACAGCAAGAGCTTTGAAAGCTCGCTACTACATGCATTTAGTAAAGAGAAATCCAAATGCATCCGTCAATGCTTTGACTGTGTTAGGGGCAGGAACAATATATGCTAACACTGTACAGCCTGAATTCCCTTTTGGGCCGATACAAAATGAGGCAAATCCAATAGCTTATTATGGTGAGGATCGGGCTGGTCAGATTGCCATGAATCCATTTTTGTTGGATTTGCTAGATACAAAGGATGATCCTAGAAAGCAGTTCTACACGCGAGTAGTAAATGGAAATAATGTCATTTATGTACGTAACGATAAGGAAGATGCGGTTACGGATTTATACTGGGGACAGTTTGATTCTCCAATGCCTTTAATTAGTTACAGTGAGCTTCTCTTTATCAGAGCTGAGGCTAATTTGAGGGCAGGAATTGCCACACTGGCTCAGAGTAATTTAAACAATGCAGTACGAGCAAATATGGAAGTTTTGGGTGTTGATGAGGCTGATATTCAGTCATATATCACATCTCATCTGGATCTTGCGAGCCTGACTGATGAGCAGAAACTTGCCAAAATCATGGAAGAAAAATTTGTTGCCATGTTCGGGCAAGGTGCCATTGAATGCTGGGTGGATTATCGCAGAACAGGTTATCCAGAATTGGACCCTGCAACTGATGCGAGCGAAAGTTTTAATCCATCTAAAGTGATACCTCAGAGGTATTTATATCCAATAAGTGAAAGAAGTACTAACAGAGAAAACATGGAAGAAGCCGTAAGTCGGCAGGGAGGTCATTTACTTGACCAGACCTTGTGGGCTTTCCAATAATTCCCCATTTCAATATTGTCTAACCACTAACAAAAAGTAGTATGAGAGAGGACTGTCTACATAAAATACAGTTACATGCAATAATTGCAGTAATAATGGTCTTTTGCACCTTTAGTGCAAGATCACAATTGATTATAAATGAGGTGCACGCAGANCCAGCTTCAGATCTTCCTGGCGATGCCAATGGCGATGGTACNCGAAGTGCTTCTGATGACGAGTTCATTGAGTTTGTTAACATAGGTAATTCAGAACTGGATATCTCCGGTTGGCAAGTATTGGATACCAATTCTACATTACTGGTCAGGCATGTATTTCCAGAGAATACAGTTGTCCCTGCAAGAGAAGCAATTGTTGTTTTTGGTGGTGGTACTCCGACTGGTGAGTTCGGAGGAAGTATTGTTCAATTAGCTTCAAGTGGATCGCTTGGTATCTCTAATTCTAATGAAATGCTTCTTTTGGTCAACGCAGCAGAGGATACAGTGATTCGTTTGGGATATGACGATTTTAATGGCGATGCATCGTTTGTAAGATATCCTGAGTTGACTGGTCCCTATACATTGCATTCTGAATTATCTGAGGCATCAGGAGCACTATACTCACCTGGTACCAAAACAGACGGGTCTATGTTTTTATTTGATCAGCTAGTGATCAATGAGGTTCACGCGGATCCTGCTTCTGACATTACTGGAGATGCAAATGGAGATGGAACAAGAGATGCTCTTGATGATGAATTTCTAGAATTTATAAATGCAGGAACTTCGGTTCTTGATATTTCTGGTTGGCAAGTACTGGACACCAATAGTTCTTTGCAAGTCCGACATGTCTTTCCTGAAGGTTCTAAGATTGAACCGCATGAAACATTAATAGTATTTGGAGGGGGTACTCCAACCGGAGACTTTGGCGGAGCTACGGTTCAGTTGGCTTCGACCGGATCACTTGGATTATCCAACTCAAATGAAATGTTACTCATTGTGAATGCAGCAGAAGACACCATCATGAATCTTAGTTGGGAAAGCTTCAATGGCGATGCTTCCTTCGTAAGGAGTCCAGAAGTTACTGGTGAATTTGTGATACATACAGATGTTGCCGAAACGCTATTTTCTCCAGGCACTAAAAGTGATGGTGCTGGATTTGTATTTGATCAATTGGTTATCAATGAGGTGTTAGCAGATCCAGCTTCGGATTTGCCAGGAGATGCAAACGGTGATGGTACAAGAAGTGCATCGGATGATGAATTTATTGAATTTGTTAATAATGGGATAACGCCCCTAGACCTAACAGGTTGGCAAATACTGGATACTAATTCAACCTTACTGGTCCGTCATATATTTCCTGATAACTCCGTAATTCCACCAGGAGAGGCATTGGTAGTTTTTGGTGGTGGTACGCCTACAGGTGAATTCGGAGGCAGCGTCGTGCAAACGTCTTCTACTGGATCACTTGGTATCTCTAATACCAGTGAAATGCTAGTCATTGTGAATTTTGCGGGTGATACCTTGATTCGGTTAGGTTATGATGATTTTAATTCGGATATGTCATGGACTAGAGATCCTGATATCACTGGAGAATTTGTCCAACATAGTTCAGCCACTGGTGCAGATGGCGTATTATTTTCTCCAGGGACTAAAATTAATGGAGGTCTTTTTGGGTTAGTGTCAGCTGAAAATCTAATTATCAATGAAGTCCATGCTGATCCTGCATCAGACATCTCTGGAGATGCAAATGGAGATGGCACAAGGGATGCATTGGATGACGAATTTATTGAGTTTGTAAATAGTGCTGCGGTTGATTTGGACATCACTGGCTGGCAAATACTTGATACTAATAGCGTACTCCAAGTGCGTCATATCTTTCCTGAAAACTCCGTAATTCCTGGTGGAGGGGCGTTGGTTGTTTTTGGAGGAGGAACCCCAACTGGCACCTTTGGCAATAGTATCGTTCAGGTGGCTTCAACTGGATCACTTGGTTTATCAAATTCCAATGAAGAAATTTTAATTGTTGATGCCGGTGAAGATACAGTATTGGTCATGGGATGGGCAGATTATAATGGAGATGTATCCTATACTCGAAATCCAGATTTTACCGGTGATTTTGTAGGTCATAGTTCAGTGGCTAGTGCTGATGGTGCATTGTTTTCCCCTGGTAAGAAAGTTGATGGTTCATTTTTCATTGCACCTGATAGTACCATTATACAGTTCACAGCTTCTGGAGCGAGTGTGAAAGAAGGTGATGGCACAACAACTATAGAGGTTAGCATCAATGCACCGAGTTCTACACAAGCAACAACAGTTGATCTAGTGCTAGTTGAAGGAGATGCATCCGATATTGAAGANTTCACTACAGCATCTTTATCCTTTGCAGCAGGATCTAGTGAGACTAACACTGTTACTATTACGATTACTGATGATGCCGAGATTGAATCTGCAGATACACTTGTTTTCGAACTACAAAATCTTGCAGGCGGTGAAAGTGCTAAATTGGGTGATATTACTTCTTTCATGTTAATCGTTGAAGACAATGATTTCGCAACCACTACATTGGTAATCAATGAATTCATGGCTTGGCCTGCTGGTCAGGATTCACAAGCAGGAGAGGATCCTACGGTTGATTCCAACGGTGATGGTGGTATTGATATTTATGAAGATGAATTCATCGAGTTCGTCAATAGTGGGACGGAGAATCTGGACATCAGTGGTTGGAAAATCTATGATGATGTTACCAGCAACGATCCACTCCGTCACACCTTCGAGTCAGGAACGGTTATCAACCCCGGGGGAGCTTTGATCGTATTTGGTGGCGGTAACCCAACAGGGGATTTTGGGGGAACTCCATGGGTATTATCCAACAATGGTACTCAAGGGTTGGGAATGACCAATAGTGGAGACATTATCATTGTGAAAAATGCCAGTGATGAAACAGTAATTGAGTTGGCCTTCGGACAACAAAAAAGAGCTACTTCTACTACATTGAACCCAGACATTACTGGAGCACTTGGACCGCACCCAGAACTCAATGGACTAAATATTTCACCGGGAACAAAAGTTGACGGGTCTCCATTTGCTGTGCCAACGAATACGGTGGTGAGCTTTGCCAAGTCCTCTGGAGGTATCTATGAAAAATCGACAGAAAGCTTAACTGTTGAGCTAAAGATTGAGCGTCCAGATGACACCAATGCGACTACTGTGGAGGTAGATATCTTATCCACCAACTATGAGTCGGATCTGACTTTCACTAAACAGACTTTGGAATTCCCTGCTGGTAGTTCGGACAATCTCTCCTTTACCTTGAGCGCAATAGACGATGAATTACTTGAGGGTGATGAATTATTCAGGTTAGGGATCACTGCTGTCTCTGGTGGTAATGCTGCTAAAAAAGGAAGTGTATCAACTTTTGAGTTTCAGGTAGTGGACGATGATGTGCCATTGATTTTTAATGAAATACATGCTGACCCTGCTCCAGGAGAAGCAGGAGATGCCAATGGAGACCTGGACAGTAATGAAGATTTAAGCGATGATGAATTTGTGGAAATAGTGAATCCATCTGAAACTGAAACGATTGATATGAGTGGCTGGGAGCTATATGATAGCGATGGTTTACGACATGTATTTGGTGTTGGAACTGAATTGGCACCTGGTAAAGCAATTGTGGTATTTGGTAGCGGAATTCCTGCCGGAACATTTGGAGGAAGTATCGTTGAGCTATCCTCTTCTGGAAATCTAGGTTTGGATGATACAGGAGACACTTTGAGCATTATAGATGGATCTGGAGCTTTAAAGGCAAAGACTATTTATGGTGCCACAGCCGGGGACAATCAATCTATATCAAGAGATCCTGAGTACACCGGAGGATTTGTAAAGCATAGCACAATCGAAGGTGCCGAGGGAGCACTTTATTCACCAGGAACAGCTGCTGATGGTTCTGAGTTGTCAAGATTGGTTTTGACTGCAGGTCTTGTGAAGGATGTGACGGTTTACCCGAATCCAGCTACAGAGTATTTGATGTATAACAATGCCTCGAGCGATGAAAATATACAGTTGTATATCTATAATCTGAATGGAAAATTGGTGAAGTCATCGGTCATCCGAGCAGGGGAAATGAAACGGTTGGAAGTTTCTGATATGTCCAATGGGACCTATATCTATCGAGTAAGAAATCAATCAAATGAGATAATTAAACAGGGCAAGGTTATAATTGCTCTATGATTAAAATAACTAAGGCAGCCGCTGCAATTATATGCTTGACCAGGTTGGGCATATGCAGCGGTTTTTCTCAAATTTCTGTGTCAGGAGATTTACAATTGTTCATAAGTGGGCAGATTGATGGGCTTCCTTCTTCTGGAAGCGCAGTTTACAACGATCCTACTGAGGATCAGCAGACAATCTGGGCTGAAGCCCTCAATTTGTTCTACTCAGGAAACTATAGTTCGGCTCATGAGAAATTAAGCTCGGTAGATTATCGACTGATCGATTTTGAAGACACAGAATCTGACAACTCCTTTTATGTCATTTCAAGAGTCAGTGGAGGAGTCAATTATTGGGGAACTTATGTCTACAATCAATCGGCTTGCCGAGATCTGGTTTTGCAAGCACCACATCCTAAATATGACACCAATACAGGTGATCAGGCGTTTTTCACTTTTCTGGAGCTAAATGCCAGAACCTATTTTTTGAGCGGTACCCATCGCTGTAATTCCAGTTTGGCTTCTGAGTGTTCTGGGACTACAACAGCCTGTGGTAGTTCGGCTCCTTTCAAAATTTCAGATCCGGCGCACAACTATGTGAGTATGTTTCAACTCACAACCGATTTGCATCATGAGCATTACACCGAGGATGTTTTTATTCAGTTTCATGGATTTGGTAAACAAAGCACTGATCCGAATGCGATCCTTAGTAATGGTACTCGTGAAACACCGGAGACAGATTATATTGACCTCCTAATTGTTGAGATGTTGAAAGATGATGCTTCCCTGGAATTCAAGGCGGCACATTTAGATCAATCCTGGGATCGTCTGATTGCTTTTACCAATACCCAGGGACGGTTACTGAATCAAAGTTCTGATCCGTGCTCACAAAGTGCTTCATTATCCAGTGGTCAATTCATTCATATCGAACAAGAAAAAGACCTTTTTAGGGCGACGAAAGCTGGCTGGCAAAAATGGATTGCACCTATGTCAAGGGTTTTTGATTGTAAACAGGCTATATTAAAAAGTGAAATTTTGGATGAATCAATCATTTATCCAGTACCATTTAACGACCACTTGAGTTTTCAGGTGAAATCAAATGCGTCACGGTTGCTTGTCTATTCGATGGCAGGAGAAATGATTGTCGAAAAGTATCCAACAGATTGGGGCGCGATTGATTTAAGTGAATTGGAGGTCGGAACATATGTTTATCAAATTCAAGACAAGCAGTCAAATACAATATATCGTGGGAAAGTGGTTAAGAAATAGTTTTTGGTTGGTGGTCCTATTGGTTGCATGCCAACAAAAAATAGAGCAGCAAGTCCCAGTCTTTCATTTTGAGGACCCATTTGATACAAGTGATACCTCTGTTGTATTCCAGGAGAGGAAAGTATTTGATCAGGATTCCATACTTTTTACAGATAATCAATTTGATGGAGCAAGGATAAATGATTTTGAAAGACTTGATGACACTACTTTTTTAGTTACCATCACTCCTGAAAATGAACCCATTAATCCAAGTCCATGGTATGCCTTTCGGGTGTGGTCCAGGAAACCGGGAACTTATTATTTCAAGATGAATTATGGCTCCTTTCGTCATCGATACTATCCAATGATTAGCAATGATGGAGACTCGTGGATTAACCTTGATTCTGGTTTAGTCCAGTATGATTCTGGCAACTTTAGTTCCTTTAAGCTGGAGCTGACAAAAGATACGCTTTGGGTGGCTGGTCAGCATGTAATTAGCAGCAATAAGGTGGCACAATGGGCAGTCGATTTAGCGAGAGAGGGAAGACTTAAGTTCGATGTTATTGGTCAGAGTAAACTTGGCAGAAGATTGGTATGTCTCAAGTATTTAAATCCAAATTCGAAAGGTACAGTTGTGGTGTTAAGTCGTCAACATCCACCGGAAGTCACAGGATATCGCGCCATGCAATTCTTTATGGATGAANTGTTACATCATGAATTATCAGATGCATTTTTTGACAGATATAATTTACTGATTTATCCATGCATTAATCCAGATGGCGTGGACCATGGACACTGGAGGCATAGTGCTGGAGGTGTGGACTTAAATAGAGACTGGGGAGAATATCTTCAGACAGAAGTAAAACAAGTTGTAAAGGATATTTATAAGGAAACCAGTACAGCACCAGTTATTTTGGGGATAGATTTCCACAGTACCTATCGCGATGTGTTTTATACCAATGATACAATAACCTCCTACGATTACGTAAAAGAGGACTGGTTCTCCTATATGGAAAAGACCATCAATAACTATGAGGTGAATGAGAAGTCATCGGCAATCAAAAGACCAGTATCCAAGAGTTGGTTTTATGCTGCTTTTGGAGCACAAGGAATCACTTATGAAGTGGGAGATAACACCATTGATAGCTTAATCGAACTGAAAGGAAGAGCTTCGGCCAGGGGAATTTTGATGTCACTGACCAAATCACGCTAAATAATTTAAACTCTACCATTAGATGTTGGTTCTTAATCCATGAAGCCAACAGTTGCCATTGCAGGAGCTACTGGGTTTATCGGCCGGTGGTTTATCGAACATTATTCTCATAAATACAGAATCATTGCGCTTAGCCGACGCGAGATGGATAGTTCTTTACGCGAGAGTGTCGAGTGGAGAAAGGTGGACATGTATTCTGTCTCGAGTACCATTAAGGCTCTTGAGGGAGCGGATTATGCGCTGTACCTCGTCCATTCCATGCAGCCTTCTGCCCGACTAAATCAAGGAAGTTTCGAAGATACCGATTTGTTGCTGGCAGATAACTTCGCCAGGGCTGCAGAGACAGTTGGTGTGAAACAAATCATTTTCGTTGGAGGAATACTGCCTAAAGACGAAAGTGATTATTCCACGCATTTGAGGAGTAGATATGAGGTGGAGAAAACATTAGGTGATCGGACTCCAGAACTCACAGCCCTCCGAGCTGGAATCATTGTAGGTCCAGGAGGTTCTTCTTTTCAGATTGTTGAGAAGTTAGTCCAAAGGCTGCCTGCCATGCTGTGTCCAGAATGGACTAAATCAGAGACCCAACCCATTGCCCTTCGAGATGTGTTAACAATCATCGATTTTTGCCTTGGAAACAGTAAGGCGTATGGAGAAGCAATTGAAATAGGAGGAAGCGAAAAAACCACCTATATGGACATGCTGAAAAAGACCGCTGAAATTTTAGGTAAAAAGCGATACATCAGATCTGTTCCTTTCTTTTCACTTGGGTTGTCTAAATTATGGGTTGCACTCTTTTCTGATAGTAGTACCACGTTTGTTTCCCCGCTTATTGAAAGTTTGCGTCATACCATGACCGTGGATGAGCATCCGCTAATGAAGGAATTGAATTTAGATTATCTCTCTTTCGAACAGTCCGTTCATTATGTATTGCAATACCGTGAACAGCTGCCTAAGCTTCCGTCGGGAACATCTACCCGAAAGATGAAAAACACGGTGAGAAGTGTTCAGCGTTTGCCGAATAGTGCGGCCATGAATGCGATTGAAGTTTCTGAGGAGTATCTAAGTTGGTTGCCAAAATCCTTCAAGTACCTTATCAAGGTAGAGGACAATGATCAGTTCGTTAGTTTCCAATTATTTGGCCAGCCACTACTTAGGTTGCAATATGTTCGAGATCGTAGTGATGATAAACGCCAGTTATTCTACATTGTTGGAGGGTTGTTGGCCAAACGAACTGATTATGGTTGGTTAGAATTTAGATCTGTTCTTGGAGGTAAGTACGTTGTTTCAGCTATACATGAATTTGTGCCACGACTGCCCTGGTTTGTTTATGTCAATACACAGGCTGTACTCCATCTATGGGTCATGAAACGGTTTGGTAAGCATTTATCAAGGCTTGATGAGACTAAATACCACATAAGCCAATAAAATGGTTCGGAGCGTCCAACTGATTGTTCGCCACCAGTTCAGTTGAACGAGTCTTGAGATTAGTGCTTGATCCTGTCCATCTTGAACCAAAGTACCATGAGCTGGAATGGCCCAGAATACCGTATTGATCCAAATTACCAATACCAGGAATGCTGCAATTAGATAAAGATTTTTGAAGGGTAAATGATGCCAATAGAAAAACCCTAGAGCAGTGAGGGCAAGCTCTGAAAACATGCTTGGTCCAACTATCCACGTAATCCCACGCATGTGAAATTCCTGGTAACCTTTGTAGGCGTCAATTCCGATCTTAGCAAATCCGGGATAGTGAACCAATTGCACTAACCAGATAAGTCCTGTGTTGAAAGAAGAAATGATTAAAGAAACTATTAGCAGAATTTTCATAAAGGCATCAACAAGCGTTGAACCCGAATGTTCTAGGCAGCTTTATTCTTATTGGCTAGCTGCCCACAAGCAGCATCTATGTCCTTTCCTCTGCTTCGTCTCACATTTACTATGATGCCGTTGTTTTTCAGGTAATCTGCAAACTGGTCTAATCGATCAGCTTCAGTGTTTTTGAAGTTTGCTTCTGAAATTGGATTGTACTCTATGATATTTACTTTGGAAGGTATCTGTTTGGCAAATTTCAAGAGTTTATCTGCATCCTCCAGGGTGTCATTGAAATTGTAAAATACGATGTATTCAAACGTAATTTTATTCCTGGTTTTGTTGTAGAAATAGAGTAATGACTCTTTTAATGCCTCCAGGGTGTTTGTCTCATTGATTGGCATGATCTGATTTCGTTTCTCATCATCAGCAGCATGAAGCGAAAGAGCCAGATTGAATTTCACATCATCATCAGCCAGTTTCTTGATCATTTTGGCGATTCCTGCAGTGGATACCGTAATTCGTTTAGGCGACATATTGAGGCCGTCTTCTGCTGTAATCCGATCGATACCTTCCAACACATTTTTGTAGTTCAGCAACGGCTCGCCCATTCCCATGAACACAATGTTGGATAAAGGCACATTAAAGTTTTGCTTAGCTTGTGCATCAATGGCTACTACCTGATCATAGATTTCACCAGGTTCTAAATTTCTTTTTCGATCCATGTATCCTGTCGCGCAGAATTTGCAACTAAGAGAGCAGCCTACTTGTGATGAGACACAAGCGGTCATTCGATCATCGGCAGGAATAAGAACACCTTCGATTAATTCATTATCAAAAAGTTTGAAGGCAGATTTGATCGTTCCGTCGGATGATTTTTGTTCAGTAGCAATAGAAATAGGCAATATTTCGAACTCTGACTGTAGCTTTTCACGTAAGGGTTTAGAGAGATTGGTCATTTCGTCAAATGATTTGGCAGATTTTTGCCAAAGCCACTCCCATACCTGTTTAGCTCTGAAGGTTTTTTCTCCTTCAGAATTGAAGTAGGTGATGAGTTGGTCAAGAGTTAATTTACGAATGTCCTTTTTCTGCATTTTGCAAAGTTAAGTATAGAAATTTAGCTTTTGGCTTGATTTGTGTTACTTGATTATCAACCACTTGCCTATTTTTTATGAGGTCACTAGCTTTAAACACCATTTTAGTTTTTTCGTTCCTTCAGGGAATTGCTCAGGACTATAGATATGGCTATGATAATTCAGATCTTCGATCAAAGCGAATAGCAGGGTATATGTCTATAAGAAATGATCTGAACATCGATGATTATATTCTGGGAACAGAGTTGGGAATAGTTTCCAAAAGCAGAAGACTTACCGCTTTTGCCACATTTGATGCCAGACCTTATCGCAAACGAATACTAGAGTACCGAGGAAATAATATGTTTTATCAATTTCGAGAAGAGCGTTTTTTTCTTGGGGCGGGAGCGGAATACTTTAAGAGCTTCAAGCAATTGCCATTGGCTGCTTTTGTACAAGCCAATGGGGTCTACACCTGGGGTAAGTATGGCGGAACTGAGATGAAACCGGATCAGGGTTGGGTGATTATTCCTCGTCTTGGATTGGCGCTGGACTTGCGTGGGTATGGGTGGTTGAAGTTGGGGTATTCTTACCTTGATCCGAAATCCTACCGTTTGGAAAAACATCGTGTTTACATTGCTATTAGTGGATTTTTAAGCAACAACCCATGAAAAAGATACTTCTAATCTCTTTTGCTCTGTTGATGGCAACTATTAGCTGTACTGATGATAGCTGTTTCTGCAATTCAGGACCTTTTTATGCTGATATGAAGGTAAAACTGACGATTAACGATGAAAACCCGGAAGTATTTCTAACGGTGTTCGAAGGGAATTTTGAGGCACAGGATACGCTCATTGCAGAATGGATCAATGAATCTACTGTCTATTATGAAATGGAGGCGGGTAGATATTATTCAGCAGTGGTTGTTTATCAAGATGGTGCCCGTCAAATCACAGCTATTGATGGTCGTAAAATGAAGACTAGTGAAGATGATTGTGGGTGTGATTATGCTGAAACGATGACGCTCAATTTGCGTCTGGCGAGCTGGTAGTCACTTCGAATTCTTTTTTGAGTGAAACAGGTTTTCCTTCTGCATTATATCCCTCAATGATTACTTCAAAAGTCCCAGTCAAATCCGAGGTATAAAACTCCAAAGTGTCGCTGGAGTCTAGTTTAAGTTCTGGATTCCAATACAATTGTCTACGGTAGTCAACCTCAGTTCTTTTATCGTCTGCATAATCTGGGTATTCGTAGTTGTATCTAGGTTCCAATGACTGATATGGAATATTTTGACTATTGGATCCTGGTTTGAAACTGTAGAGGTCATTGGTGAAAGTATGGAACGAAACCAATCCATCAAAGACCAATGGACCAAGAAAAATTCGATTCTGACTGACGTCTATGCTTTGAATTTTGTAGGGACTGAAATCAAGTATTTCTTCTGCTTTTGTCGGTAGCCCATCGATAACGATAATTGGTGGTAGGTCAGTGGACATAAGGTATTCCATCAGCACCTTGATTTTTGAACGCGACTTATTCTGCCTCGCAACGACTTCAGGAATATACTCTACGAAATGTTCAGACATCTTTGGAAACCGGTTGTAATCATCTAGGACATATGTTTTCAAGGTTCTGCCAAATTGGAATGGATAGATGTTTTGTTGTGGAACTACCGCTGGAACCTCGTAGTAGGCATTTTCAATTTGATTCTTGATACTTCTCTCGGTCAATCTATAGGCAGTTACTGAGTCAATGACGACCTCAGGGAAGCTAAGGTTTAAGTAACTTTCGTAGAAGTTTGAGTACGTAGATATGGCTCCTACAGAGTCCTTTTCTATGACAGTTAGGTATGCGGATTTGTTTTCATACATGGGTTCTATCTGTATATTAAATTCACCTGTTGGAGAGATAACTGATGGTCTAAATTGAAATACAGAATCTATTGTTGAAAAAACGATCGTTTCTCCACTTAAAGAAGGGCTGACCTTTCCGGATATGATTTCTCCACGTAATTCTGGAAGGTATTTCACGCTATCAGGAAGTTTGTTTGCTCCTTTCCAATGAATTATTTGCTCCGATATGGGAAGCGTTCTATTATTCCATGAGGCTGAGCTAATTGTAGGAGTCGGTTGCTCATTGACTGCATGAACTGATACGGAAAAATTCCCTTCAAGCTGAAGCGGTATTTCCACCTTTGATCTAGTGGTATATTTACCAATTTGTATTGGTTCGGGCACCCTGTTGATACTGCCGAAAATATGAGAGGCTTCTCTGGATTTGGCTATAAAGGGGCCTGTTGATTTCAACTCACTTTTTGAAAGCTGGAAGCTCTGGTTGGGTTGAATCGTTCTTTCCAGCAATAGGGACTCACCATCAAATACTTGAAATAGTTCTGAGCTGCTATTGCTACTCACCTTAATTTGATAGAACCCAGGGTACTCATCCATATGAATGGAAGTCTCTGCAGCGGCAATTGGGACTTTGAAAAATTCAAATTCACCCATTAAATTTTCAATAATGAGCTGATAGTTTTCATTCTGTTTTGGAGAGAAATTAATCTGAGCAATTCCATTTGTGTCCGTTTGAACATTCGCAACTTTCGTTCCCTCTCCATTCACAATTCTTCCAGAAGTTTGATAGGGTTGATGGTTATTGGTTATTTGGATGATGAAATCATTCGTCTGATTGAATACCAGTCCTCCTGATTTAGCACTAAATTCTACCTTTAACCCGTCAGCTTTGGGAATTTCATACTTATCAAAGGGATTGATTATCGTAACAGGAATTTGAAAATAGCTTTCAAAGTTTTTCATCCATCGGGTGTAGGCTACTAGATAATACGAGCCTGTAGGCACAAGAGTAGGTACAAAAAAGTCCGCATAACCCCTTCCCTCATCAAGCGGTACTTTGTGTTGAAAAATCCGATTATCATTCTCCCCTACTAATTCAACATAGAGTATTTTGCTCAACTCTGTAGGGCTGGAAGATCCATACTCGGTGACAAAGGCAGAGTAATGTAGGGTCTCTCCTGCAAGTAAATAAGTGCTATTCACATGCAAATAAACCTCCTCGCGAACACCTTGCTGAGCAACAACTCCCAGAGCAAAAAACAGACACAGATATATTGAAACNACTCTTTTCATTCTTCCCAATANCTAGGTGGTGTAATGTCAGCGTAGAATGTGCATGTTGTACAAGCTCGAGCATGAATTCCTATTTGTGGAGGCATTAAACTAAAATAGAATATGACTCCTCCATTCTGATTCACATAATAATAAGCACTATCGGGTGTAGTTGTTATAATTTGATCTGGCCTGCAGTTATAAGGAAAGTTTGATTGATTAAAGCGTTCGTCCAAATCTATTGGTTCAAAATATGCACGCTTTTCACTTACTCCAGCTACCTCGAAAAAACCAACAACATTTTTATCGGGATTCGTCACATTGGTGATGTTGCCAACCACTGCGCCACTTTGCTGATCAAAAAGTGACCCACCAGATTTGTTGTTTTCATCCAGCTGTTTGTAAAATATATAGGCTTTCTGACTTATAGAATACTGTTTTACGAGAATGGTATATCTCGTTCTTAGGTATTGTGTTTCCTCAGACACATATCGCACGGGAAATTCAACCATTCGATTAACCGTACTATTATTTGTTGTGCCATAAATTAACTCATTCGAAGATCCTTCTTTATAACAGATTCCGGTTGAAGAATCCATTTTAACTAGCATTGAATCTGCTGTGACATAATGGCTCGCAGGATAAGGTGCGACTATTTTATAAGCCTCCGTCCATTCATACCGGTAGAACGATTGATTTGATTCTTTGGAATCAATGAAAAACTGAATGCCTCCAGTATTATTGGCACTGTTTTCACTTGCTTTTTGTAGGTATTGACCATAAATGGAATCTATTTCAACAGGAGGATTTAAAGTCTCCTCTTCAGAAACATATTCTTCTCCATCAGGCATTTCGATATGGAGCTGATAGGTATTGCCAATTGTGCCACTAAAACCTTCCGAGGATAGATATACTCCATTCTCCTGATTCGAATAGTAGGTAGCGTTGCCATCTTGATCTTCTACCCATACTACGGCCTCGTTGATCGTCTCATTTAAAATGGTATCCAGAGGGTAGCTGTAGGTTATTTTTACCTCCTGTTTGCCAGGCACATTCGATAGACGTGCTTCTATGACCAGTATTTTTTCATAATTTCCGGGATCAAAGTCGTAGGGCTTCACGCAAGAATAAACTCCACCCAACATGAAAAGTGCCCATATGTAAAAGTTTCTTTTCATTAGAATTTGAAGTTATAGCTAAGTGTTGGAATTGGATTGCTAAAAACTACAAGTTGTGAACCTTGAATCTCTCCATTCTTTACATCGAAGAATACAGAATATGGATTGTCTCTACCCGTGAGATTATAAACAGAAAGTGACCAGAACGAATGAGATAGCTTTTGNATTTTATGATTGCCTTCAAGGTTAATTCCCANGTCCAAACGGAAGTAATCTGGGATTCTAAAGGAATTGCGATCAGAAAAATGAATGTTTTGAGACCCCATGTAACTAAATCCTGCAACAGGAATAGTTACCGGTCTCCCAGTGTTGTAGGTGCTGTTTATCGAGAAGCTTAGTCTTCGGGTCAGCTTGTAATTAGCCACTAGATTGATGGTATGAGGTTTGTCATAAGTAGTCGGATAATAGTTCCCTTCGTTAATAGTTTCTTCACCACTGTTACCATCTAACTTGATAAAGGTGCGAGCGTAGGCATAATTGATCCAGCCATTTAGTCTTCCAGATTTATTGAGGCTAAATTCTAGTCCGTATGATTTTCCAGGGCCTTGAAGGATGACTTGTTCCACTTTGTCATTGAGTAGGAAGGTAGCTCCGGTTTTAAAATCAACCAGGTTTTGCATCTTCTTATAATAACCTTCTAGAGAGAGCTCAATCATATTTCGGAATACATTCCGGAATATTCCGAGAGACACTTGATCAGCTGTTTGTGGTTTTAGGTGATACCCNGAGAGTCTCCAGGTATCAGTAGGTGATAGTGANGCGGAGTTACTNAGTGTATGAATGTATTGACGGGTTCTGCTGGCTCCTAATTTAACAGANGTAACCTTGTCGAGTGCATATCTACCAGAAAATCTCCATTCTGGACCATGATAGGTCTTGATGGTTTCTCCCTGATTGAATTGTAACGTATCCGTAATGGACTCTGAATTTAAGGGGCTTCCATCCACATATGTCAAAATGGACTGAGAACCCAGGGCATTAAACATGACATACCTTAGTCCACCATAGATGGTGAGTTTATCTGAAAGAGTTTGCTCGAAAGAACCAAAGAGAGCCGATTCCAGACCATTTTCATTTTCAATGTCCACAGGCTTTACAACTGATTCGGAACTTAATGGACTCTTACTTCCAGGGTTAACCAGATACTTTTTACTCGAGATGCCAGCAGATAGTTTTAATGATTCTTTAGGGTAAAAATCCAGGCCTGCCAAAATACTACTCTCGTTCAGTGCAAAGTCCTGGACAAATCCATTAGGGATCGACTCATCAAACGTAATGTTGTAATTATAATTGGCGACACCCACTTGTGCATACACATCAACCGATGGGTTGACTCTCCTGTCCCAGCGTACACTGGAATTGAAATTTTGATATCCAAAATTTGAGAATGAAAAAAGTGTATCTGAGGACAGTCTGAAATCATCGCTACTTAGGTAAGTTGACCAGGAGATCTGGTTTGCCTCATCTATTGAGTGTTCTACCTTGGCAAGGACATCAAAAAAGGAAACCTTGTTTTCTTTGAAGTTGGCAGTTTTTGCTTGTCTCAATACCCAGTTGGAGTAAGTCGTTCTTCCTGATAATAACAAAGCGGTTTTCTCTTTAATGAGAGGAATCTCTAAAGTGAGCTTGGAGGTGATTGGACTAATTCCACCTTCACCTTTCCAAACAGTTTTGTCGGGTGACTTGGAGGTAATGTCAAAAACCGAGGAGAGACGACCACCGTACTTGGCAGGAATCCCACTCTTATATAATTCCATGTTTTTAATTGCATCTGAGTTGAACACGGAAAAGAAGCCAAAGAAGTGACTGGTGTTATAGACTGGGCTCCCATTAAAAAGTACCAGGTTTTGATCGGTCTTTCCACCACGTACATTGAAACCGGAAGCTCCTTCACCTACGTTTTGAATCCCGGCTTTGGTGGTGGCTACTTTCAAGATGTCATTTTCTCCGAGTACAATTGGTACGGTCTTCACTTCTTCCGTGCTTATCCGACTAATCCCCATTTGTACCTCCGTTACGTTTTGATCGCGATCTGCTTCCACAGTTACTTCTTGAAGAGCTATCACATCAATATTCATGCTAATGTCCAGCTTGCCATTGGAGAACAGAATGATGTTTCTGTGGGTAGTTTTCATCCCATGGAATTGACTGAAAACCTGATGTTTACCTGTTGGGATAGTAATTGAATAGAAGCCATTTTCATCACTGATTCCTCCAATTGTGGGTTTTTGAATATATACAAAAGCTCCTTCTACAGGTTCTCCAGTATCTTTTTCAGTAATATATCCCGCGAGTGTTGCTTTGTCGTTTTGATTGATACTGGTTCTGCTACCAATTTCAAATACATAGTTTTCGAGATCGGATTGGTCTGTTGATAGGTTGGAATACTCCCGAGCAAATACGAGGCCCTGGGTAGATGATTTTTCGGGTGTATATGTGCTAAACTCGCTTAAGAATGGAGGTTTGTCAATAACTACCGAGTTATTCAGTAGGATTATTCTATTTCCGTCGACATAATAAGACAATGGACTTTCAGACAACACCTTATCCAGGGCTTCAGTCACACTTAGTCCGACAAGGGATGATTGTACTTTGAGCGTATCAATCCATTCTTGCTTGTAGTAAATCGTTTGATCCGAAATTTGTTTGAAGTGATCAAATGCCGACTGAATTGGTTGGCCAACAAATGATTCATTTATCTTTTTCTGATCCTGTGAAAAACCAGCAAAAAATCGGATGCTTAATAAGATTATGATCAATGATTTTTTCATAGACTGTTTCCTATTTGACTATCAAGGTAATCTATGATCCGGATGTAATCAGAGTCATTTCCTGGTCTGATGTCCAATCGGTTTCTGTTGATAAAAGTTTTTATGTCTTTCTTATTTCCAGGAAATATTTTGAGGATGGATGATTTACGCTTCAAAGGAAGATAATTTCCATCCTTGTGGAGGTAATATCGATTATCTGGCTCGAACTCCACCGAGTTTTCTACATAAGTTTGTTTGTGACGTTTGACCACCAACCTCAGGTTTTGGCCCGAGAATAAGAGATCATAAAAGCCATTCAATTTTTGCTCATCGATCCTTATAAACTGATGCTCCAGAATTTGAAAAGAACTGATTTGTTCCTGAACTGGTTTGATGGGTTGATTATGATAAATGTATTGAGTGGGGTGACGGATTAATAGTAAATCGCTATGAATGTCATAGGTCATATAAACACTATCAAAAAGCTGGTCCCTGAAAATGATTTCGCCAAGAACCCAGCTATCATCACCAAAGAACTGATGAGAGTGCTTGGAAATACGCTTTATTTCATAATACTCACCATTAACTATCCCTGAATTTTGTTGGTCATTTTGTTGGTCTAGCCATGCATAGGGATCTAATTTCAATTGCCGTGCATCTAATTTGTATTGGGCTGAGATACCGGTTACTGAAAGGGTCAATGTTATGGCTATTATGCAGGTNAATGGTCGCACCCAGCAATATTATTTGGTAAATGACTGAATAACTATTTTTTCACANGTCAATTTCACGCTTGTGCCAAAATATTATCTGAACGGTGATATAGCTGTTTGATTCCAGATCAATTTCATAGATTAGCATTAGTTAACCCCTCAGAAATGACCATGATAAAATTTATTGACCATATCAATGGCAGGATAGGGCAGTTAGTGAGCTGGCTAACTATCTTATTGGTGATGGTGATTATTGGAGATGTATTGATGCGTTATCTGTTTTCAATTACCTCCGCAGCTTCATTTGAATTAGAGTGGCATCTTTTTGCAACCATATTTCTTCTTGGAGCAGCATGGACCTTGCAACAAGACAGGCATGTTCGTGTTGATGTTTTTTATAACTCCTTCTCGGCTAGATCAAAAGCCTGGATCAATTTAGGAGGCACAATTGTGTTGTTATTCCCGCTTTGTATTGTGGGTATTACAGAAGGTACACAGTTTGCGGTCAATGCGTTTCGATTGGGAGAAGTGAGTCCTGACCCTGGAGGATTGCCTTTTAGGTTTATCATCAAATCTACCATCCCTGTTGGATTTTTGCTGTTGCTTTTACAAGGCATTAGTGAGGCNCTCAAGTCTATTGTAAAAATCNAAGGAGGAGAATGATGGAGTATCTACCAGTTATACTTTTTGCGTCCATATTTCTTCTGATTCTACTGGGTTATCCCGTTGCTTTTACACTAGGAGGAATTTCAGTTTTGGTCGGAATATTCGTGTTTGATATTGACTTCTTTTACCTGCTTTCTTTACGAGTATATGGCACCATGCAAAACTTTGTTTTGCTCGCTGTTCCCCTTTTTGTTTTCATGGGGATTATGTTGGAGAAATCGGGAATAGCAGAACGACTGTTGGAAACAATGGCTATGCTNTTTGGTCGATTTAGAGGAGGGTTGGCAATATCTGTGGTGGTTGTTGGAGCCATGTTGGCTGCGAGTACTGGTATTGTCGGNGCCACAGTAGTTACCATGGGGCTGATCTCTCTACCTACNATGCTCAAAAGNGGTTATGGTCCNAGATTGAGTACTGGCGTTATTGCCGCATCTGGGACATTGGGACAAATCATCCCCCCATCTGTTGTACTAGTCCTCTTGGGCAGCGTGCTTAATGTCTCAGTTGGTGACTTGTTTGTTGCAGCTATTGTTCCAGGAATAGGTTTGGTGGCTTGTTATCTCTTATATATTGTCGGTTACTCCCTGTTATATCCAGAGAAATCTCCAGCAATGCCAGCCAGGGAGGTTCAAGAATTTCGTGATAAGGGCTTAACCAGAGAAGTACTCAACTCTTTCGTTTTTCCATTTCTGTTAATTCTTGCTGTGTTAGGTTCTATCTTCGCTGGAATAGCTTCGCCTACAGAAGCTGCTGGAGTCGGGGCATTTGGTTCATTTATTCTTGCTGCCTTTGATGGCAAAGTCAAATTGAAAGTGTTGAAAGAGGTGGCCAAAGAGACTACAATGCTTACTTCGATGGTATTTATGATACTAGTAGGTGCCACGGCTTTTTCTTTGGTTTTTAGGGGTCTGGAAGGAGATCGTATGTTTTTGGACATCATCAGGAGTGCAGATTTGAGTCCGACCGCCTTTCTTGTTCTGGTTATGTTGATGGTATTTGTCGCTGGATTTTTTATTGACTTTATTGAAATAGTTTTCATCATTGTTCCTGTGGTGACGCCTATAATGGTGGCAATGGGAATCGATTTGATTTGGGTAGGGATACTATTGGCCATCAATCTGCAAACTTCATTTCTCACTCCGCCATTTGGATTTGCATTATTTTACCTCAAAGGAGTGGCTCCTCCAGAAGTAAAAACAAAGCATATCTATCAGGGAATTATTCCATTTGTTTTGATCCAGATTGCTTTTATCGCTTTATTATTTGCCTTTCCAGAGATCACTTCCTGGTTGAATATCTAAAGAAGAAAAATGTATAGTATCTAAAATAACGGAAACAACTATGGACAATAATGCAAAATTATTATTTTAGGAGTTGATTGACTACAAAATCGTTAACCAAGCCCCTAAGATGAAAAGAATTGCACTGCTTGTCATATGTATGAGTTTCCAGTTAATGTCCTTTGCTCAGGATGGAGTAGGTATTGGAACACTCAATCCACACTCGTCCTCTATTTTACATATTTACTCTGCCAACAAAAACAAAGGAGTACTACTGCCAAACAGTTCCCCAACAAAACTGGCCTCGATTGCCTCAACAGCTCGGGATGGATTGGTAATGTATGATTCTGTGAATCACCAATTAGTTTACTTTCACAATAATAAATGGAATGTAGCAACACCATGGGTTACTGATGTTGTAGACAATACGAACAGTGTTGACTGGATTTATGCAGATTATAATGTAGGCATAGGTATTACCTCCGTTCCAACTGCGACCCTAGAGGTAGGTGGTACTATAAAGGCAAGTGGTAATATATCTACTACGGCAACTATGAATGCTGGCCAGTTTGCAGGATTAGGCGTAGTTCCGATTGGAGGAATAATTATGTGGTCTGGAAATATTGGAGCCGTACCAGCTGATTATGCTCTTTGTAATGGTCAAACGAAAAATGGCCGAACTACACCTAATTTGGTAGGTAAATTTATCGTTGGGAGTAGCGGCACAGATGGTAGCGGAGGTAATAATTCCCTTTCTACAACCAAAATCACCTACCAGAAGGTGACGGAGTACACAATTGATGAGGCGGCAGGTTGTTCTCCTTTTGCCTATAAATATAGTGGTACTTATACCATTAGCGGAAGTTGCTCCAATAATGGTCAAACTAGATCCTTCAGTGGAATAGCAGCTTCTTCCTGTCAGGAAGCAGCTAATGCCCATTTTAGTACGCTTACTGGAACTGGATACACGAATTGTGGAGCAGGTTTCGCGTCAGGATGCTCCTTCTCTGCCAATGGCGATTATTATATGACCAAGGCAGCATGTAAGACTGATAACTATACTGAGGTAGATGTTGTAACAGCTACCAACAATCAACCAGCATTCTATCAGCTCGCCTATATCATGAGAGTTCAGTAGGATGACAATCTGGCCACTTTGGTGTTGTCCTAACTGCATTTAATGACAGAATGTCTTGAAATAGTCATTGGCTCATGATTTGATATTCTCTGGATAGGGGAAAAAATCAGAGAAAACAAATGAACTTTAATAACTATACAATCAAATCGCAGGAAGCATTGCAGAAGGCTACGGAAATAGCTAACAGCAATGACCAGCAGGTAATAGATACTGGGCATCTGTTGCAAGCCATTATGCAGTCAGATGAAAACTTGATTTCTTTCTTATTGAAGAAATTAGGAGTATCCAGACAAACAATTTCTGGGAAGGTAGAGGAGCTTATCAGTTCCTATCCAAAAGTATCAGGGGGTCAGCCGTACTTATCCAGTCAGGCGCATGCTGCTCTACAGAAAGCAGAAAAATACCTTAAAGAGTTTGGGGATGAATACGTAGCTGTTGAGCATTTAATCCTTGGACTTTTAGCAGGATCAGATAAGACAGCTCAGATTCTAAAAGACTCAGGTTTCGAAGAAAAAGGTCTGATCGCTTCCATTAAGGAATTGCGAGGAGGTGATAAAGTAACAGACCAGAATGCAGAGTCTAAATACCGCAGTTTGGAGCGGTACTCCAAAAATCTCAATGACTTAGCCAAGAAAGGTAAGATAGACCCAGTAATTGGACGTGATGAGGAGATTAGAAGAGTGCTCCAAATTCTAGCACGAAGAACTAAGAACAACCCGATTCTTCTAGGTGAGCCTGGTGTTGGTAAAACAGCTATAGTCGAAGGTTTGGCTCAAAGAATAGTGGATGGTGATGTACCAGAAAACTTGAAGTCCAAAACCATCATCTCTTTGGATATGGGGTTACTAGTTGCTGGGGCCAAGTACAAAGGTGAGTTTGAGGAGAGGTTAAAAGCAGTTATCAAAGAAGTCACAGACAGTGACGGAGAGATCATTCTTTTCATAGATGAGATTCATACCTTGATTGGAGCTGGAGGTGGTGGAGAAGGTGCTATGGATGCAGCTAACTTACTAAAACCAGCTTTGGCCAGAGGTGAGCTTCATGCGATTGGTGCTACTACACTCAAGGAGTATCAGAAATACATCGAGAAAGACAAGGCTTTAGAAAGAAGATTCCAGGGAGTAATCATTGATGAACCATCAGTTCCGGATGCCATTTCAATACTTCGAGGGATCAAGGATAAATATGAAGTCCACCATGGAGTACGAATCAAAGATGATGCGGTTATTGCATCTGTTGAGCTCTCAAGCAGGTATATATCTGATCGCTTCTTGCCAGATAAGGCCATTGATTTAATGGATGAAGCAGCTTCCAAGTTGCGTATTGAGATTGATTCACTTCCAGAAGAGTTGGATGAATTGAATCGAAAGATCATGCAATTGGAAATCGAGCGTGAGGCGATTCGTCGTGAGCGTGACAAGAGCAAAGAAACTGAATTGAGCAAAGAGATAGCAGATCTCACAGGCCGCAGAAATGAATTGAAAGCCAAGTGGGAGAACGAGAAATCTGTGATTCAGGGAATTCGTCAGGAGAAGGAAAATATTGAGAAATTTAAGCATGAAGCTGAGCAAGCTGAACGTGCTGGAGACTTTGGATTGGTTGCGGAGATCCGATACGGAAAGATCACTGAGGCTGAGAAACGACTGGAAGAGTTCAAGCATCAGCTTGATGAGATGCAAGGCGAATCCTCATTGTTAAAAGAGGAAGTGGGCAGTGAAGATATTGCTGAAGTGGTGGCCAAGTGGACAGGTATACCCGTTTCTAAAATGCTGCAAAGTGAGCGTGAAAAACTCCTTCATCTCGAAACTGAACTAGGACGGAGGGTAGCAGGTCAGGAGGAAGCTATTGCAGCCGTATCAGACGCTGTGAGAAGAAGTCGTGCTGGCTTGCATGATCCTAATCGACCAATTGGTTCTTTCATCTTTTTGGGTACTACTGGTGTCGGTAAGACAGAGCTGGCAAAAGCATTGGCTGAGTATCTATTCAATGATGATAATGCCATGGTTCGAATAGATATGTCTGAATATCAGGAGCGTCATGCAGTTAGTAGGCTGATCGGAGCGCCTCCGGGATATGTTGGGTATGATGAAGGAGGACAGCTCACCGAAGCTGTTAGAAGAAAACCATACAGCGTAGTGTTGCTAGATGAGATTGAGAAAGCACATCCTGATGTGTTCAATATTCTGCTCCAGGTTTTGGATGATGGTCGATTGACTGATAACAAAGGTCGTGTGGCCAACTTTAAAAATACCATAATCATCATGACGACTAACATTGGTTCTGGTTTAATCCAGGAGCGATTTGAAGCGTTGAATGAGGATAATACAGATCAGCTAGTGGAAGAGACAAGAAAAGAAGTATACGAGTTGCTCAAGAAATCTGTGAGACCGGAGTTTCTAAATAGAGTGGATGAAACCATTATGTTTAGACCATTGAGTAAAACAGATCTTCGTAAGATCGTGGCTATTCAGTTTAAGCTCATTCAGAGACGTTTAGCTGAGAATGGAATCAAGATCGAAGCGGATGACAAAGTGTTGGATTACTTGGGACAAATTGGCTTTGATCCTCAGTTTGGAGCAAGACCATTGAAGAGAGTTTTGCAACGAGAGATCTTAAATGAGTTGTCTAAAGACATTCTATCAGGAAAGATCCTCAAAGATGCGGTGATCGGGGTGACTTTGTCAGACGATAATCAAATTGAGTTTATTAATCTCGATGAGGTCGAGGTGGAGTAATAAGTTGTATCAACAAGAAAGCCGGGCAAGTCTCGGCTTTTTTTATGGATTGGATTTGGAGCCATAGAAATAACTAAACTGTCCATCATCGAAGATTAACGTGTCCCCGAGAAAAGTACATTCTTTCTGCCATTCTTCTTTCGGTGTTCCATCTAGATACATCACCATTGCATAACATTTCGTAGGTATGGAGTCATAGTTCGCTCCGCAAAGCACATGTGGTCCCGTTGATGAAGCACAATTGCGCCCATCACCAGTAAAAGTGATTTTGTTAATAGATTGGTTATTTACCTTCTGGACCCAATTGTCAGTTGGAACGGGTCTGTTTTGATTACAAGCCTCAAGTAAAACAACTGCTAGAAAAAGGTAAAGAACTGTTCGTGATTTCATAGTGCACAATGGATTGGATCTATTGAATATAATGAAATCACCTATAAGTCACAATGTAAAGTATTGGTGGTCAAATTGTTGACCACCAATTTTCGTTAAACATTCTGATAAATCTCTGTATTTTGAAGTAGCACTTCATCAAAGTCAATTCCATCGATTGGAACAATCTCTTGGGTTGCCTTGTCCCATTCTATTCTTCGTCCAAGTTTGTAAGAAAGCCCACCCATATGAGCAGTAATAGCTTCTTCAAACCCTTCTTGAATGCCACAACTTGGTGTACCACCGTTTCTGATACAACTCAACCATTCTCGTAAATGCAAATAGGTGCTATCTACTCGTTTGCCATCACGGTAAGTCCACAATAGTCCTTTATCAGCAAAGTACTTGGAAGTAGCTGAGGTGATTCCGTCTACTCCTTCTGCTGCAGGATCATATTGATAGATTGGTGTAGCCACATCCATTTGTCTGGATTGAAGCATGTCTTGATATCTGGTAGACCTACCATCAGCATAGATGGTAATTCTATTACCAAGTTCCATAGTAGCATCATGTCCCATAAGTAATGTTCCTCTATTGAACTGATTTCCCAGAGTAGCACTGTAGACCAAGGTCATACCTTTTTCTTTTCCTTCTATTTGGCTACTTCCAGTACTAAAGTCTGGAAACTCCATATTGATTTGCATCACATCAGGCACATTACGGCCGTCTCTGTGGGTGTAAATTCCCCCACTAGCCATTACCGATTTGGGTATACCCATATTCAGCACACAATTGATGCGGTCATAATCATGGGTCATTAAGTCACCGGAAAGACCACTTCCATATGCCCACCATTTTCTCCAACGGAAGAAGTGCTCCGTATTGAAAGGTTCGTCTGGTGCATTTCCTAAAAACTGTTGCCAGTCAATGGTTTTAGGACTTGCCAATTGGTGAATGTCATATTGCCAGGCACCATTGTCATCATTTCTATTGGTGTTGGCTTGTACAAGTGAGACATGTCCTAGTACATGTTCTTTCACCGCACTCTGTGCGGTTAAAAAACTCTGTGTTTGCCTGTGCTGATGTCCTACTGCGAAAACAGCGGAGGAATTCCTGGCCGCTTCTCTCAAATCATAGGTCTCTTTGATGTTGTGAGTCATTGGTTTTTCCACGTATACATGAACGCCAGCGTTTAGTGCATAAATCGAAATCGGAGCATGCCAATGATCCGGCGTGGCTATTACCACCGCATCTACTTCACCACTATCAATTAATTCCTGATGTGTTCTATAGCGTTTGATAGAGTTACTATCTGTATTGAATGAGTTAAGTGCTAGTTCAGCTCTTACATCAAACACATCACAGACGGCAGTGAGTTTTACATTCAGATTTTCTTGTTCCATGAAATCTTTTAGCCGCGTGTCGTTCGGGTTTTTAGCTGCATTTTTGTCCATTTCAATGAGCCACTCTTTGTCCGCAAAGCCAAGAACACGGCATAAATGTGTTCCTCTACCACCATAGCCAATGATTCCCACTCGAATCGGATCTCCACTCATAGGGCCGGTTGCAGGTGGGCGTTCGGCTTGAATATTTAAGCTATTGAGTATGGCATCACGTTCCTTTTGACTACCCAATCCCTCAGATGCGGCAGCGATGAGAATGCCGCCAGCGAACGGTACTCCAGCAAGACCTTTGAGTATGGATCTACGGGACCATTTATTATCATTAGATTCTTCAGCCATGACTTTGTAGTTTTTGTGTGGAAGATGATTTTTTGAATAGTGATTTCAGACCAAAATGATCCGCAGTTGGAATTTTGAAAATCACTAATAGTGCAGCTGCCTCAATTAGATTCTTATTGACTATCCAATAGTTGCCTTCTGTTCCAATTTGAGTTAGAGATGAGAATGGGGGGTGAGATAAGTAGTAAAGGGATAATATGATGATCCCAAAAATGGCTGCTGGCCTTTCAAAATAACCCAGAATAAGTGCCAGACCAATGGCGGCCAAGCCTGCCATATTTAAGAAATCCACAATTGGCAACACATTGTCAGCTGCCATCCAGGTAAAGAGGTTTTCAAAAGGCCCCTGCGAGCTCATCAAAAACCCTTTGGCTGTCCACGAAGGGTTGAATAGTTTCAGTGCACCCTCGTATAAGAAATGCCATCCTATCAGAAACCTCATGAATACAATGGCATTTAGTTGTTCATTGAAAAATTTAGATGAATTCATGACGTCATTTGTTTGAGTATTTGAAGCTACTTTAACTCGAAGTAGGAGGAAATGACCTAGCTCACAGTGTAGTGCGACATTTGTTATCTAATTGCTTAGAGTATAAGGGGTTAATGCGTTCTGATTTGTTTTTGGGTTATCTTAACCAATCAATAATCCCTCAAGACTATGAAACAATTAACCCTAGTTCTCTTTCTTACATTTGCGGGTCACTTGTATGCTCAGGATGCACCTAAATCTGAATTTGCAAAAGACTTTTTACCGGCCTGGACTACTTCAACGGATATTGCTGTACAAGTGGCAGAAGCTATGCCTGAGAATCTTTATGACTTCAAACCCAATGATTCCAGCATGACTTTTAGAGAACAAATAGTGCACATGGCGTATACGGCTTACTTTTTAACTACTTATTTCAGTCAGGAGAATAAGCCGGCGTATGATCAACCAGATATGTCCACCAATACGAAGGAAGAGGTTGTTCAGTATTTGAGAGACAACATCGTGAAAGCAACTGAAATGATTAATGCTTTATCTGATGATCAGATGAATGAAGAAGTAAAAGTTTTTAGTGGGAAAATGATGAAACGGTATATGGCCATCTATTTTGTGCAAGATCACTTGACGAATCATCGGGCAAAAGCCAATTTGTATATTCGTATCAATAATATCAAGCCACCAGAATATGGATTTTTTTGAATTATAGAAANGGAAAAAGCTCGTCGAAAAACGAGCTTTTATTTTTGATTCAAGTAACATTCATGAATCACCTGTTTCCTATTAAACGAAAGTTTTATCCGCCTATTGCATAAATATGAAAAGGCGTGTTCCAACCTGAAGAATATAGGGTTAATTTTGCGGAAAATTTGTCAACTATGAATTTGATCGAGTATTTGAGGTCGGTGGATGATCGTACCCTGCAGTTGTTGATTTCAGGTGCAGTTATCGTGTTTTACCTGATTCTAATTAAGATTATTGAGAAGTTGATTAAACGATACGGTAAGAAAATGGAGATAGCTCTCCCAAGGGTAATTTATACCGTCAAGTATTTCCGTTTTGTATTTCTCATTTTCGTGCTCATGATACTGGGAATAACCTGGGATATTTCTTTTGAGGGTCTCTCTGTTTATTTTCTTTCATTCTTCACTGTTGCAGGTGTCGCTCTATTTGCCTCTTGGTCTCTGCTTAGCAATATTACTTCTGCTATCCTTTTATTCTTTTACTTTCCATATCGTATCGGTGATCGAATCAGGATTGTCGATGGAGACAACTCAATTGAGGGAATTGTTTTTGACCTAAACATGTTCTCCATAATCATTAAGAATGACGATGGACAGAAGATTACCTATCCAAACAATCTGGCTCTGCAAAAAGCGATCATTATGATCAAGTAGTTAGCTGGATATAGGGAGACTTAAATTGAAAAATTCACGGTTATTATTACCAATAGCTATTGATTTTATCACAGACTTCTACCATCATTAAAAATGATTTAATAACTTAAAGGAAAATAAACCTTCTTCATCATGACAAAAGAACAACTAGAGCAAGAGATTACATCTCTTGAAGGCCAATTAACAGGTGACATGTTTCAGGATATGGACATTAGAGATAAGATCCATAATTTGAAAATGCAGCTGAATGGAACCAAGCCAATGAACCAGCAAATTGAGTGTGTTGGTTGCGGTAGCTAAACACTAGTTGAAAGATATGAACCTCCAAACCCTGACCTAAACGTCAGGGTTTTTTATTGGTATTAAAAGAAAAACCCTGGCTCCACAAGATGCCAGGGTTTAAGTTTAGAAACAGTATAATAGTAATAGTTTTTTAAATCTGAATATTTATGCCTGCCATGAACATCCTAAACCCTCCTGGAAATATTCCAGAAGTTGCTCTGTTCAGCCGTGATGTCGCATAAATAGTATTGGTTAAGTTTTTACCATTGATAAAAACTTTGGCCTTAAGATCTTTGAAATGGAATTCGTAGTTAGCGTATGCATCCAACGTTAAGTATGAGTCAATTTGACCAATGGCTCCGTCAGCCGATTCACTCTTGAAATTGCTGAATTCAGCGAATTGTCTTCCAACTATGTGGGAAGATATGCCGGCGCTTAACTGTGTCCACTCATAATTTAATCCTGCCGTGAAATTGTATTTTGGAGTATAGGGCAATTCACTATTTTCTACATAGTCTTTACCATAGCGAGTCACCACTTTTTCGAGACTATTAAAATCCTCAATAGTAAGCGTTTCTTCAGTTAGCAGGACCACATCTCCTTGATTGTTCAATGCATACACATCATAGCTATCTCGATTGGAATTGACCTTCTCTATAAACTCTAGCTTGGTCTCATCTGTATGAATTACCTGTGAGAATAGATCACTATCTACAGAAGCACCTGAAACTATTCTTGTGTCTATTAAAGCCCCATTTACAAAGGCGCTGAGCAATTGATTTTTAGAACGAACAATTGTTTGTTGGATTCCAAATTCCAATCCTGACACATTAATTTTCCCTAACTCTTCAAATACCTCATTTCTGCCTGCTGCATAAAAATTTCGAATTGAATTGTTGAAATAGGTCAATTGACCAGATAGAGTGTTGTTAAGCAAATTGCCACGCCACCCAACTTCGGTGTTCAGGCTCAGTTCGGGTTTCATATTGATAGCATCATTGGCCAGTGGGTTGGTTACTTTACCATCACGCTCTATCAAAAAGCCAAATACTTTGGAGGGAGCAATAAACCCCTCATAAGCACTTGCAAAAAACTCATGTCTCGAAAATTCATATTTGGTTGAGATACCTGGTAGAACGACAGCATAATTGTTTTTTGACCTTTCTTCATCCAATCCAGATAAGTTCACATTATTGGCATTTGCAATCAGATCCTGCTTATACATGTGAATGGATTCGATTCTCATGATTGGAATAATGCAGAGCTTACCTAAATCAAACTCATTTCGCACAAAACCAGAAGCAGACCAAAGATGATAGTTTAAATCCTTGGTGGTAGTCCCATATCTAGCCCACCTGGAGCTGTCAGCTTCGAGAAATCGATCGCTGTACACTTCTTGATGTAGCTTAAAGCCGACCTCCAATTGGTTTTCAGAACCAAATGAATTCCAGTTTACTTTTAATCGTTCGTCAATACCTGAAACAGTAAAAATCCAACGAGAGTCTGTAGTACTCTCTCTCCCATTAGTGATTTTTCCGACTCGGATATAATCATCATCTGTGAAGGTTTTTCCTTGTAGATATGCGTATCGATCATTGAAAATGAATTCTCCAAGGTAAGATTCTGCTTCACTGGCTTTGATTTTGGTGGTCACTTGCCTCCACCAATCTCGTTCAAAATCTGTTGCAAATAGTTTAGAAATGACCTGAACATTGGGAGATGGCAACCATTTATGAATGATATCCAAACCATATCTTCTCATGGTAAAGATGTCCGCATCAAATGGGTTTTGAGTAGGGTCAGTTTTAAANGTAAAGGGAGTAATGGAACTNAGCGATGCGTGATTATTTTCATATTGTCCNCTGATTTTGAAGTATAGTGACTGATTNTCAGATAGTTTNGCAAATATTTTAGCGTTCAGATTAAGGATTTCTACGGAAGAGTTGTCAATGAATCCATCGAACTTCTTATAGACACCTTCTACCAAACTTCCAAGATTTCCCCAGGTGCCACCATAGGAAATTAGTCCAGTCTGATATCCCTGTTGCCCCGCAACATATTTGAGTCGTAATTCTGGGTTTTGAGGAGGTAGCGCTGTTATGTAGTTAACGGCACCATACATNTTATTGGGGCCGAATCGGAGCATGTCGGCTCCCTTATAAACTTCGATNGNCTGAATNCGATCACTCANAGGGTTGTAATAAGAGCCTGGAGCAATGTAAGGTGCAGGAGCTGCAGGAGACCCATCTTCCATCAGCAATACTTTCTTGGATCGTCTTCCCCACGAGCCTCTAATGCTGATGTTTGGTCGGTTGCTTATCCCCATATCCCCAACAATGTTAACTCCGGGAATCTTTCGCAAGGATTCCTCTGTACTGATCGGGTTCGTGTTTTGAATTTGCTTGGAGTTAATAATAAAATTGGCCCCACTAAAATCGGATCGATACGTGCCTGATGAGGCACTAACAATGATTTCTTCTAAACTCGTAGAGCTTACTTGTAATTGAATTGTGCCTAGGTCTTCGGATAAATCTTTGGGATCAATTTTTTTTGATTCGTACCCGAGATAGCTAATAAGAATCCCACTCGAGTCAGAAACGGACAACTGAAAAGCTCCATTTCTATCTGTGACAACACCTTGATTATTGGAGGTAAGTATCTGTGCTCCAATTAAAGGTTCACCAGTTTTGCTTTGAACATAACCATGGACTAACAAGGTTTGCGCTGATACAGACCAGCACAAACCAAGGAAAAAATAAGTAAGAAGTTGATGTTTCATTAAAATTCTGCTGTTCGAAGTTTTACTTCTTTATTGTGGTTGATGAATTGAAGTAACCCATCCTCTAAGTTGAGGATGGGCAGAAACAAATTGTAGTATAGTTTTTAATTCCCATTTAATGGAATATCAATTGGCCCAGCTCCCGCTTTTCCTAATTTCATAATGAAGCTAAAGTTGATCAAGTAGTCTGCAAAGGCGGCATCACCATGACGTCCTGATTGTATATCTGTGAAACTCTTCACCCTGTTGCGCTCTACGGCTATTGGGACAGTCAGGTTAAATGACGTATTACGGATATTATAGGATAAGCCTGGCTCAAGAGAGATGGCGTAACCCGGTCTTCGGAAACCATCTTCATCACCAATCAAATCATTTGATGGTACTCCCTCTAGACGTCCACCAGCATAGAAGAAGAGACCATGAATTGGTAGCATGGTAAGTGCTCCAAGGCGCGCAGCATATTGATCAGGTACAGAAAAGTCTCTTGTTCTACCACGAGTTTCCAATGTGTAATAGTTTCGAGGATTAGACATGTAGTAGAAGTTTCCACTTAGGATCATATTGTCTGTCAATGGATGAAATCCTTGTATATCCAGTGTGATTCCAGTACCACCATCTCCAGGTTGAATGGATTGGTCTACTCCTGAGTAGATGATCTGGTCGTTGTTGTCTCCCTGATTATAGAAGTTGTCTTGATAGCGATAGTTACCTGTAGGGAGTTTCATTCCTAATCCAACAGAGACATTTCCGGCAGAGCTAGGGTCGAACAACCAGTAGCTAACTCCAAACCTCAAATCAGAGAGCCCCTGGCTTGAGGTGGCATGACGATCACCTGCCCAAAATTCGTTCTCAGGAGTGTTTGGATCATCTGGGTCTGGATTTCCACCATGTTCGTACATAGAGGATCTATTGTGATAAACAAAAGGAAGGGTAACATTGGCTGACCATCGATCACTTATCCCATAAGAGATAAGAAAATCGAGAAAAAATGAGTCGTTAATTACCTCTGACCCTTCCTCTACTCTGTAAGTTTCTTCATGCTTGCCTCGAAAATGCTTGTAGGAATGGAAGTACCTAAAATTGGATCCAACCTGCCATTGATTCTTTTGCAGGAGAGTGCCTCCGCCAACATTTGCTCCACAACCGGATCGGATGGATACACAACCTTGTGCAAGAGATAGATTTGACCACAATACCATGGCGCATACCGCACCAATGATCTTGATGTAAAATAGTTTCATAAGTTTTGTTGGTTTGAATGATGAACAGACTTATAAGCACAACCAGTACACATAGAGTGCACCTGTCCTGCTGTAAATCAGTTCAATAAAAAAATGAAAAATAAAAGTGAGTGTGTTTTACACTTGAGGTGGAGGTGTGGATACCTCCATGTGTTGATTCTGTGGAGCCTCCTCGTTGATGGCTCTCATTTGATGAGTTAATCGTTCAGTAAATGAACGGTCAGCTATTCTAGCCACGGACTGCTTAGAGAAATAGTCCTTAGCAACAGATTTTAAAAGCTCTGTTTTCCCATCATTGGAAGATGATTCACTATCTGTCATGGCCCTTACCCAATCAGCGATTGACTGATTAAGGTTCTCCGTTTCTGTATCCTTTGCTACAATAAGATGGATAGCTTCTTCGTCATACTTTTGCATGACTTTACGATACGGCACACCATTGATATTGATTTTCCCATGAGTCACTCGATAATCAGATTGACTCGTCCAGTAAGGAAGTGAAATGGGAATAGACACATGTTTCATGTCTGGTGTAATCTCCACCTGACTCATCCATTTTTGGTTAATCTGATGTGAACTAAACCAATAGTATCCAAGGTATCCCACCTGGTAAAGCAAGAAGAGTGCAAGAAAAAATATGGAGAATGCCTTTCTCATCAACCGGCAATATAGATTGAATTGTTTATTTCCTCAAAAAATGAGCTTGTTAATTTCTGGCTAGGGTTATCCGGGTGTTTGTTTATTGAATTCGTCAAGTTTGGCCAACAGATCCTCTTGGATCATATACAAGGGCGTTCTATCCAAGTAATCCAGTGAATAGTCACAGAAAAAAATAAAGCTGGTGAGTTGGTCACCTTCAAGCCCGGTAACGTTTTGGACAAAGTCTCTCGTAAACTTCTTATTTACTCGCAGAGTGATGGATTCTCTTTGAATCAATTGATGATATTTTCTTTTTTCCTTGGCCTGTTTGCTAAATTTTTCATACAGAAAGTCAGCCGGTTGCATAATCGCGAATAGAGGATTATTGACCTCTTTTTCAGTCATTGGTGAACTGTCATACGGTTTTGGTGGGGCCACACCGTGATACCAAAAAGAGGAGTCATTTGGTTGGTAGTTCAAAATGTTTTGTTTGAANCGTTCCTCAGTCGGCATAGAGGAAATGAGAACTTCATCTAAAAGCACTGTGTCTTTAGGAAGTTTCAAAGTGACCTTATGATCAAACCAACCTTCTTTGATGATCCAACCCAATTGCTGGTAACCAACGATAGAGAAATGAATGGTGTCACCGATAGTTGCAGGAATTCTGAACTGACCTTCCGCATTAGTCAATGTTCCGAGATTATTCCCAAGATTGGTTACATGTGCAAACTGGACTGGTTCGTTGGTTAACGAATCGAGTAGTTCTCCATGAACAACCTGACTTCTGGATGTAAAAGCCAGTGAGAGAATACAAATCGATATCAGGAAATGTTTGGTCACAGACCAAAGGTGAATAGAAAAAAATGATAATTATTAGAATTAATATTTTTTAACACTCAAAGGGATATCCTTCGAAGTTGTTCCAATGTGATTGAGGTCTTATCTGTTGAGGTAGTGTCTGCACCTATTTCTATGGAATGTGCTTTCCAGGAATCATGAAATCTGGATGGTTTGATTATTTTGATAGGAAGTCCCTGATTAATCAAGGTATAGGATACTATTTGTAGATCATTTAGAGAAACACTATCACCATAAAAGATAGCGTTAGATTGAAAATCACGATATACTGAATCAACTTCTCTCTCATGGATATAATACCCGAGTTCATCCAGCACATATGCGCTATTTCCATCTGGTTGATGGTGATAGTATCTGATTACAATATCCGTTCTTGATTTATTTTTTTCCAATTTGCTTAGCACATTGGTTTTGTAATTGTTGATCAGGTTCTCGAAGTAATCTGAGGTGGATAAGTTTTCAGGAGTTATTATAGTGTGTTCTGGATTCGTGACTATTTCACTTTCCTCTGTAACAGAATCGATAGGTTCAGCATGGCTAGTAAATGATTGCTGCTCAGTAGAATCTGCGTTGTAGGCTGGGACTTCCTCTATGTGTTCTGCATCATGTGATGTTTCATATTCGACTGGTTCGTAATGGAAACCGAAAAGCTTATCGAACACAATCAGGATCACAAAGAACCCTATGGTCAGTAATATGTACAAAACAGGTTTTTTAGGCACCTTTGATTTCATACCGAGCAGTGTTTCCATAAATTTAACAATTATCTGATGATATAGGATTTTACAAATGAAAAAAGCCCAATCGAATTTTCGATTGGGCTTTTGTAATTCATTTGATTCTAATCAATCTTTCTTCTTATCTAAATCAATTACTATCGGAGTAGCAATGAAAATGGATGAGTAGGTACCAATCAAGATACCAACAAGCAATGCAAACGAGAATCCTTTAAGTGCTGCACCACCGAATATGAACAATACCAATACCACAATAAGTGTGGTGACTGATGTGATCAATGTACGGCTAATAGTGCTGTTTAATGACTCATTGAATACTTTCTTTTTCTCACTTCCAGTTTTGATACCAAGGTTTTCTCTGACCCTATCAAATACGACTACAGTATCGTTGATAGAATAACCAATAATGGTCAAAATCGCAGCCACGAATACCTGATCGACTTCAAGAGATATCCCAATTAAATTTGCGATTGCAAAAGCGGAGATGACAAATAAGGTATCATGGAATAGTGCGATGATTGCACCTAATCCAAACTGCCACTTGCGGAATCTTATCAAGATATAAATGAAGATACTTATTAAGGCAAAAAGAGCAGATTCATACGATGAGTTTTTGATGTCATCAGCAATGGTTGCTCCTACTTTTGACGAACTGCTTATGATGAATTCTCCAGATTCTGGCGCAGTTGTCAGATCGGAATAAGTTAACCCTAGTGATTTAACACCTTCTATCAGTGCTTCTTTAACCTTAGCATCCGCAACATCAGACTCATCCTCAATCATGTATGAAGTAGTTACTTTCAATACATTGTTCGCTCCGTAGGTTTTTACTTCAGTACCTGCTCCATCGAAAGATGAAGAAACAGCTGATTTAACTTCTATTGGAGCAATTGGTTCGTTCAATGAAACTACATAAGAACGACCTCCTTTAAAGTCAACACCTAGAGTAAGTCCTTTGATGAAAAGCGCAATGATACCTACAGTAATAAATGCACCACTGAAGATATAAGCCATTTTTCTCTTGCTGATGAAATCAAAGTTCAGTCCAGTCAATGCGTTTCTAGAGAAAGCATTGGAGAATGAGATTTTAGCTTTATCGCCTTTCTTAGAGAAAGCCTCTGTAATCACTCTTGTGATGAATACTGCACTGAAGAATGAACACGCAATACCAATCATCAAAGTGATAGCGAAACCTTTTAACGGACCTTGACCAAGTGCGTAAAGGAAAACACCTGTGATGAATGTAGTCACGTTTGCATCAATGATAGAGCTGTAAGCTTTTGCATAACCACTGCTGATAGCCGCTTTTAGTCCAGCTCCATTTCTTAGTTCTTCTTTAATCCTTTCGAAGATAAGTACGTTAGCATCTATCGACATACCAATGGTCAATACGATACCAGCCACACCCGGAAGTGTCAATGAAGCACTTAACTGAGCCAGGATACCAAGGATGAAAAATACGTTGAAGAAAAGTGCAACGTTAGCGATCAATCCTCCTTTAGCATAATAGATCACCATGAAAATGATCACAATCGCTAAACCAGCAACGATAGATAGAATACCTTGTTCACGAGCTACTTTACCAAGAGTTGGTCCGATTACTACGTCCTCTACAATAGTAGTTGGTGCTGGAAGAGCTCCAGCTTTCAAGATGTTTGCAAGATCTTTTGCTTCTTCGATTGTGAAGTTCCCGGTGATGGAGGAGTTGCCATGAGCAATTTCACCTTCTACATTCGGGGCTGAGTACACATAATTATCCAATACGATTGCAATACTTCTGCCTACATTATTTCCTGTCAACCTTTTCCACGCTTTTGCTCCAGCAGCATTCATTTGCATGCTGATTGCTGGAAGTGATCGCTGATCTAGATCCTGTCTTGCGTCGGTAATCACCTCACCAGTTAGTGGTGCTTTACCAGTTCGGGTAGTTTTGATGGCATGAAGTTCAATAAGCTCAGGGGCGTTAACTGCTTCGTTCTTCACAGGCTTAACAGACCATAAGAATTTCATATTAGCCGGAATAAGCGCTTGTACATCTTCGTTTTCAAAGATGCGGTTGATTTTGGCTGTGTCTTTCACGTCATAGATCAGTCCAAATTGACTTTTGATCAGTGTGAATAGTGGAGATACCTGGCTATTCAATGCTGAATCCAAAGCTGAGTCTACATTAGAAGAATCTTCAGAAGTTCCTAAACTATCTGTGGAAGAGTCACTTGAATCGTCTTCAGTCAAAAGGTCAGATAAATCATTGGATTGAGTGGATTCTGTATCACCAGTCAATGCGTCTACGTCAAGATTTGCCTTTTGCTCTTTTACCAATAGGTCATTGATAGCTTGAAGCGTTGGAGAAATCTCATTAATTTCATACACTTCCCAGAACTCTAGCTTGGCAACTCCTTGAAGGAGTTTTCTAACTCTTTCAGGGTTATCAACACCTGGAAGTTCGATTTGAATTCTACCAGTACCTTCTAATTTTTGAATGTTCGGCTGAGATGTTCCAAATCTATCAATACGAGTTCTTAAGATGTTGAACGATCTATCAATAGCACTCTCAACTTCTGCATTAATGATATCCAGTACTTCGCTATCCGATGAGTTTAGACTAATTCTTCCTCTGTTAGTGGCATTAGAGAAAATAAATGCCAAAGACTTGTCTGGAGCTTTTTGTTGAAATACACTGTAGAACTCATCTACATAATTGGTTTGAGTCCCTTTGATATTTTCCTTAGCTTCAACTAGAGCTGCCTGGAAGTCAGGATCCTGGTTATTGCCACTTAATCCTTTCAAAATATCTACTGGAGATACTTCCAGGGTAACGTGCATACCACCTTGAAGGTCAAGACCAAGATTTAACTCAGTCTCTTTTACATCCTGGTAGGTGTAATCCATTCCCAGAAGGTTATAGACAGGTTCGTTCCAGATGGAATCCAGGTAACGCTGTTTTTCGGCGAAATCGATGCTGCCATCACTTGATTTTGTTGCTTCGGTAGCTTCTTTTTGAATGGATTGAGCTACAAAAGTGAATGACAAGTAATAAATACACAGCAAGGAAATGACTATCGTTAATAGTACTACAAATCCTTTGTTTTTCATGATATTAGAATGTTTTCGAAAATAATCGGATGGACATGATACTTAGCGATCAAGTCATCACTGGTTAATAATTAGTAAGTGTTGTTGTTGGAGAAGAAATGCTACTCAGGGAGCATTTGGGGAAATGATCCTACGAAATAGTATTTTGAAGACTTTGTCTGGAGCAGGGAAGAGTTCTGAAACTTCTGAGAAATCCTCCTTAACCTCTTCAAAGTCAGGAAGAATATCAATGAGCACGAAAGATTGTTCTAGATTGACCTGTGCACTACTGGTAATCGCATCAAAAGACTTCAACGAAACCTTCTCCTCTTCTTGAGAGTCGTCATCCTCAGTGTTGGATTGTTCTTGTTGAACAACAACAGGTAATGGAGAACTACTAACTGTAATAGAAGTAACTCCTACCATCAACCCCAAAAGTGTGGCTAGAATGAACGTAAAGGACGATATGTTTCTTTTGCTCCTTTTCAAAGCGCGACAAAACTACTGAAATACAATTAATTACCTCAGGAATTGACCAAATTATTATTTCAACTGGTTTCTCAGATAGGTAATCACGACATCAAGTGCTGTAGCAAAGCCATTGTGATTAGGAATAATGATATCCGCATCATGCTTGAGTGGCTCGATGAACTTCTTAAAAGAAGGAGTCACATGATGTTGGAAGCGGTAAAGAACATCACTTAAGTCATATCCTCGCTCTTCTGCATCACGAGTGATGCGTCTTGTCAGCATGAGGTAATCTGGAGCTTCTATAAATATTTTGAAGTCGAGTAGACTGTTTATTTCATCATAGTAAAAGGTGAAGATTCCTTCTACAACAATAATTGGAGTAGATTTTATGTGAATAATTTCAGGGGTTTTACTGTCATTATTGAAGGTATATTCCTGAATCGTAATGTCCTGCCCTGATTTTAGCTTTTTTAAGTCTTCTGAAAAGCGAATTCTATCTAATGATTCTGGCAGATCAAAGTTTTCGATTCCCTGATCATCTTTTGGTTGCTCATTGCGCGGCCTGTAATAGTTATCAAGAGATAGAAGACTTACCTCATGAGACTTAAATGCCTGCATGAGTTGTTTTAAAAATAAAGTCTTTCCAGAACCACTTCCTCCTGTGATCCCAACGGTAATGGGTTTGTTCATTTGTTTTTCAAGAAGTTAACAAGCTGTTCAAAAGCTTTGCCCCGATGTGATATTTTGTTTTTATCCTCAGCGGACATTTCAGCAAAGGTAACCGGATATCCGTCAGGTTGGAAGATTGGATCGTATCCAAATCCTTCGCTACCTGATTTTGTGTTGGTTATTCCACCAGTAGCTATGCCAGTGAATTGTGATATTTCACCATTTTCATCAAAAAATGTGATTACGGTCTTGAAACGAGCTTTTCGATTTTGGACTCCTTCTAATTTTGAAAGTAGTAAACTCATGTTGTCTTCGCTGCTCTTCTGAGGTCCCGCATACCGTGCAGAGTACACCCCAGGCTCACCGTTCAGAGCATCTACCTCTAGTCCGGTATCATCTCCAAAACACGCCACACGGTGTTTTTTATAGACATACTCTGTTTTCATCAATGAGTTTCCTTCAATTGTAGAAGCTGTTTCGGGAATATCCTCATGAAGGTTCAAGTCATCTAAACTACGAAGCTCCATGCCTTGGGGCAGGAGCTTCGCTATTTCTTTTACCTTGTTTTGATTGTGGCTCGCAAAGTAGAGGATCATTATTTTCTCACTTTTACTGGATAGATGTCAAAAACAAGGACCGAATTTGAAGGAATGGAACTGATGGCAGACGAGCCGTAACCCAGGCCAGATGGTATCATCAACCTTGCTCTACCCCCGACATTCATTTTTTTCATGGCAGCGGTGGTGCCATCAGAAAACCCCTGTACAAAACCGAGTGTTTCAAGTGCCCAGCCAGACTCGGTATGAGTAAATACATAAGGAGTATAAATTCGAGCCGAATCATATAAACCACCTTCAATAGCGATAGATTCTCTAGAGGTGTCAAAAAGGGTGTCGTTCAAAAGCATTCCAGCATAATCAAAACTAACAATGTCGTTTGGTTCTATTGTTTCGCCTGTGCCTTCCTCAAGAATCACAAATCGAACCCTTGATTCAGTGGTGTCTACATTCGAGTAACCTTTTTCCTGGATATATTCCTTTATTTCCAAAAGATCCAACTCCAACTGCTCAACGCTAGAGGTCAGTTCAATGATTCCACTATCATTGCAGCCTACTAGAATAAAAGCCAGCACTACCAATACTCCACTTGCTCTTTTGAATGCTCTAATCATCATCAATTAATTGATATTTCCGGTTTTTCTATTTTGATAACTTCCACTTCGAACTCAAGAACACTGAAAGGAGGGATAAGTGCCCCAGAACCTCTTGCTCCATATCCAAGCGGACTTGGAATGTATAACGTTCCTTTACCACCTTCTGGTATCAATGGAATCCCTTCATCCCAACCTTTGATCACTTGACCTCTACCTACTACCACTTCAAAAGGCTTGTATCCATAGTCTGCTCTTTGTTGAGACCAGATGCCATTTTCCTTCGCCACATCTTCCATGCTTGTGTCAAAGTAGGCTCCATTTAAATTTCTTCCTACATAATTCACAACCACATTGTCACCAGCTTCTGCAAATGTGCCATTTCCTTCATCTTTGATCACATATCGAAGGCCAGATTGTGTTTTTTGGGCTTCTATTCCGTTCTCTGATAGATAAGCATCGATTAATTCAATGTCTTCTTCTAATTGACCGGCAAGTTGACTTTCCTGCTGTTTTACCATATAAGATCTGTACGCTCCTTGTGTCATCATGTCAGTCGCCTTCATCGCAATATTAATTTTGCTAGTAGCCTCTAACGAGTCAGGAACCTGTGACCTGTAGGTTACGGTAAACAAATTTTCGGCAGTAGTTTGGAAGTATACACTGTCACCTACTTCCATCTTATTCAAAACCTCTTGAATATCGCCAGCAGCAACTTCAGGGTCAAACAAAAGAGGCATTGGTTCTTCGGTACTTTCAATCAAAACTTTACCATCGTCTGTTGTCATTTTAATGGCCAAAAGCAATACCGAGTCTTTTACAAAAACTTCTCCATCTCCTTTTACTATACAGGCAACCTCCACACCAGATTCGGTGACAAAGTCATGATTTTCACCACAAGCGTAGGCTGAAATTGCAAGTACTAATACCCAGATTTTTCTCATTATTTCTATATTCTATTGTTCTTATTGAAAGTTTTGAATCAACGATTTAAATTTATCTACTGTTTCACTCAGCGATACATCAGAGATACCGCCAGCAGCATTTTTATGTCCACCGCCGTTGAAGTATTTAGAAGCGAAATCATTCACTGCATGATCTCCCACAGATCGGAAGGACATTTTTACTTCTCCGTTTCGCTCCATGATGATTGCCGCGATCATGATGCCTTGAATGGAAAGCGCATAGTTTACCAAACCTTCGGTATCACCTGACTTCAAGTGAAAGCGCTCATGCTCTTCCGCATTGATCACAAAATAGGCCACTTTATTTTCTGCATCTACCACCAGCTTTTCCATCAGAGCATACCCAATGAATCGAAGCCTGTTCAAGGAATTGGTATCATAAATCAATCGACTCACTCGATTAATATCTACACCAATATCCATGAGCTCTGCTACCGTACGATGAATTTTCGCAGAAGTAGAATTGTGCTTGAAGGACCCAGTGTCTGTCATGATGCCGGCATACAGTGCTTCAGCAATCCCTCTAGTAATCTCCTCTTTCCCATCCAATAACAAGATTAGGTCATAGATGAGTTCAGCAGTGGCAGCCGCCTTGTTATCCCACAAAGAAAAGTCAGCGAACTCCTCAGGATTCAAATGGTGGTCAACCAAAAGCTTTTTTGCTGGAGATCCTGCAACCATTGGTCCGAGACTTTTGATTCGACTCATTCCATTGAAATCCAGACAACAGATAAGATCCGCCTGATTGATAATCGTTTTGATCCGATCTGCCTTAGCATCGTCATAAACCATCACCTCTTCGTTTCCTTCCATCCAATGAAGAAATTGAGGATAGTCTGTAGGAGTAATCACCTCTACGTCATGACCTCTACCTACTAAGAAGTGATAGAGCCCTAAAGAAGAACCTAATGCATCTGCATCAGGATTAGAATGCGTAGTGATGACTACCTTTCTAGGAGTTTCGAGAAATGCTTTTAAAGCCGTAATGTCCTTCATTAACTAATTCTGCCTCACCGTGGCCATTAGTGAATCGCAAAACTCACAATAAATCAAGTAAATACAAAATGAAGGATTTGATGGCCTTCATGATTTTAATCCTTATTTTTGCAGCCGTTTTAAAGAAATCAAATAAATAACAAAGTAAATGGCAGGTAATAAGACCTTCACGATGATTAAACCAGATGCTTTTGAAGCTGGTAACAGTGGTGCAATCATTAAAATGATCGAAGAGGCTGGTTTCAAAATCAATGCAGCTAAATTGACTAAACTAACTCCAGAAAATGCAGGAGCGTTTTATGCTGTGCATAAGGAAAGACCTTTCTATGGTGACCTGGTAAAATACATGTCATCTGGAGCAATTATTGCCATGATCCTTGAAAAGGACAATGCAGTAGAAGATTTTAGAAAATTGATTGGAGCAACTAATCCTGCAGAGGCTGCTGAAGGAACAATCAGAAAAATGTTTGCCAAGTCAATTGAAGCAAATGCGATTCACGGATCTGACTCTGATGAGAACGCAGCTATTGAAGGATCATTCTTNTTCTCTCAAACTGAGAGATTCTAAGAAANCTTTTGATTGTTGAAAATTTTAAAAGTCTCGTGAGTTAATCTTCCGAGACTTTTTCTCCATCCAGTTCTTCCACCCAGAAGTTGTTGAAGCCTTCTCCGATGTGTAGGGTGATGATATTGAGTTGGAGCAATTCTAGAATAGCCAGGAAGTTATAGATTACCAGAATCTTCTCCGGTTTTTCCTCCACCATTTTGCTGAAAGAGATTCTTTGATTGTCGCTGCGTCTCAACAATCCCAGCACGTAATCTTTCTGTCCTGAAATTGTGTAAGGATATTGAACTACCTGGTGGGTGGGTTTACTTTTTTCAAATTCATAACGCTTCAGTACTTTCTGATAGACCTTCATCAATTTATAGAGATCAAGGTCTTGCATTTCGGCTTCAACATCGATTGATTGGGAGAGTTTTTTGATCTCTTTCATCAAATTGCCACGCTTTTCGCGATCCAATCGATCACTTTCCAGTTTGTTGAGCTGAGCAATAACAGATTTGTAGCGCTTGTACTCGAGTAGGTGTTTGACCAGTTCCTCTCGTGGATCTATTTCATTACCCTCTTCGTCTAAGACTGGGCGAGGTAATAGCATCTTAGCTTTGATGCGCATCAGAGTGGCAGCAACTAAGATAAACTCACTGGCAACCTCCACATTCATATTCTCCAGTTGATGAATATAATCCAGAAAGTCTGCTGTTACCTTAGCTATTGGAATGTCATAGATATCCAACTCATCTCTCTCAATAAAGAAAAGAAGCAGATCAAAAGGTCCCTCGAACAATGGGAGCTTTATTTCATAGGTGTTGGATGTATTATTCTCACTCACAGTAACTTCAAAGCTACAATAAAGTCTTAAAAGTAATCTGTAAAAAGTGGTAGTTTTGCAGAATAATTAATTTGACAACATTAAGTCCAAATAAACATTTAGATCGTACATTCGTTGATCATTCATTCCCCAACAATTAGGAAATATGGAGATTAATCAAGGTAAGCTACTCGCTCAAATCAATACTCCGGATGACTTGAAGAAGTTGAGTCCAAATCAATTGACTCAAGTCAGTGAAGAATTGAGAGAATACATAATTGATCATGTGTCGATATATGGCGGGCATTTTGGAGCCAGTCTTGGTGTGGTGGAGCTTACTGTGGCATTACACTATGTTTTTAATACTCCAGATGATCAGTTGATATGGGATGTTGGCCACCAGGCTTACGGACACAAGATACTTACCGGTAGGAAAGAACAATTTCATACAAACCGATTGTATGGTGGGTTGTCTGGTTTTCCTAAAAGATCTGAAAGTAAGTACGATGCTTTTGGTGTTGGGCACTCCTCTACATCCATTTCTGCGGCTTTGGGTATGGCTTATGGTTCAGCTAGTAAAGGTGAAACTGAGCGACAACACATAGCTGTCATTGGAGATGGTGCGATGACTGGTGGTATGGCTTTCGAAGCGATGAACCATGCTGGCGATAGTAATAAAAACATGTTGATTATCCTCAATGATAACTGCATGTCTATCGATCCAAATGTAGGAGCTCTAAAAGATTACTTGACTGATATCACCACCTCTCATGCATATAATAAGCTACGTGATGATGTGTGGAAAGTATTGGGTAAAATTTCCAAATTTGGTCCTAACGCACAAGAAATAGTTGGCAAGTTTGAGAATAGTCTCAAGTCATTCTTGCTGAAACAAAGTAATCTTTTTGAGTCACTTAACTTAAGATATTTTGGTCCGGTTGATGGTCATGATGTGAATCACCTGGTTCATGTATTGAATGACTTAAAAAATATTCCAGGTCCTAAAATCCTTCACTGTGTAACGGTAAAAGGTAAAGGCTATTCATTAGCAGAAAAAGATCAGACTAAGTGGCATGCTCCTGGCAAGTTTGATAAGATCACAGGTGAGATCAGAAAATCGGTACCAACTGAGCCTCAAGCTCCCAAATATCAGGACGTTTTTGGTCATACCATCGTGGAATTGGCTAAGGAGAATGATCGAGTGATGGGGGTAACCCCAGCAATGCCATCTGGCTCTTCATTGAATATAATGATGAAGGAAATGCCGGAAAGAGCTTTTGATGTGGGGATTGCTGAGCAACATGCTGTGACATTTTCTGCTGGGTTAGCCACACAGGGTATGGTGCCTTTCTGCAATATTTATAGTTCGTTCATGCAACGTGCCTACGATCAGGTCATTCATGATGTTGCAATCCAGAAGCTGCCTGTAGTTTTCTGCTTAGACAGAGCTGGAATCGCTGGAGCCGACGGCCCTACTCATCATGGAGCGTATGACATTGCTTACATGAGATGTATTCCACATATGGTGGTTTCAGCACCAATGAATGAGCAAGAGCTTCGAAATTTAATGTTTACAGCAAGTGAACATAAAGAGGGGCCATTTACTATTAGATACCCAAGAGGAAAAGGAGTAATGCCGGAATGGAGAACTCCTTTAGAGAAAATTGAAGTTGGTCAAGGACGAAAACTGAGAGAGGGGGATGATTTGGCCATTCTGACTATTGGCCATATTGGGAATTATGCGGTTGAAGCATGTGACCTCTTAGATGCAGAAGGTCTTAAGGTGTCTCACTATGACATGCGATTTGTAAAACCTCTTGATGAAGAAATGCTTCATGAAGTATTTTCTAATCATAAACGTGTCCTTACGATTGAGGATGGCTGTTTACCGGGTGGTTTTGGGTCTGCTATTCTGGAGTTTATGGCTGATCATGGCTACCAGTCTCAAGTTGTACGATTAGGTATTCCAGATAGAGTCGTTGAACATGGAGAGCAGGATGAAATTTATCATGAATGTGGGTATGATACCGAGGCTATCAGAACGGCTGCAATCAAAATGATGGACCCTCAAGTGGTTCTACAATAGATTCCGTTAAACGTATTTTTAGTATATTTTAAGTTGGAATGACTTAAAATAGTACATGACTATCAACCACCTCATAAAAAGAGCAATTTTCATAATCGTGCTCCCTCTGCTAATTTTTGGATGTACATCCTCTAATAGTAGTAGGCCATCACCAGATCCTAATGAGGAACCGCCTGAGGAGATAGTAGAGCTAGACCTTTCTAATATTTTACAAAGAGGCTATATCACGGCCATTATGGACAATAGTTCTACTGGTTTGTTTATATACCGGGGTAAAACCATGGGGTATGAATACGAGCTTTTACAAGCTTTTGCCCGATCTATAGGAGTAGAGCTTCGGATCAATATCACCCCAAGTTTGGAGGAGGGTTTTCGTAAGTTGAATAATGGAGAGGGTGACATTCTCGCCTACAATCTCACAGTTACCAAAGAGAGAAAAAAAAGGATTGCTTTTACCCATTATCACAATTTGGTTAAAATGGTACTGGTTCAGCGAAAACCCTCGGATTGGAGGGATTTGAAACTTCATGAAATTGAGAATTCACTTATCAGAAATCCTGTTGATTTAATCGGTAAGGAGGTAGTTGTGAGGCATCACTCTTCTTATCTGGAAAGATTGAGAAACCTCTCTGATGAAATTGGAGGGGATATTATCATCATTCAGGATGATCCAGAGGTAGAAACTGAGGCGATAATCAGAAAGGTTGCTGAGGGAGATATTGATTATACGGTAGCCGAAGAAGATGTGGCTTTGGTCAATGCGACTTATCACCCTAATCTAGATGTGCAAACTGCAGTCAGTTTTCCAACACAGATTGCATGGGGTGTGCGAAAAAATGCTCCAAACCTATTAGACACGATCAACTCCTGGATATTGGAAATGAGGAAGGAGGTGGATTATTACACCATTTACAATAAGTATTTCAAGAGCAGAAAAAGCGCTCTCAAACGAACAAGAAGTGAATATTTTTCGACTGGAGGGGGTAAACTATCGCCTTATGATTCTCTCATATATATGAATGCAGATACGTTGGGTTGGGACTGGAGATTATTGGCAGCTCAGATCTATAAGGAGTCAAAATTTGATCCGGAAAATGAATCTTGGGCAGGGGCTATTGGACTTTTGCAGCTGCTTCCTGCCACAGCCAACGAGTATGGTGTTTCTGATCTTACTGATCCCGCTGACAACTTATATGCGGGCACTATGCATCTGTTATGGCTTCAGGACTATTTTAAAGATTATATCCAGGATCCAGATCAAAAAACCAAATTCGTATTGGCTGCCTATAATGTGGGACATGGGCATGTGATGGATGCCATTCGTTTGACAGATAAATTTGGGGGAGATTCTCAGAATTGGAGTGAAGTAAGTGATTTTTTACTCAAAAAATCCAACAGCAAATACTACAATGATGAGGTGGTGCAATTCGGGTATTGCAGAGGAATTGAGCCTGTCACATATGTTTCCACTATTTATGGAATTTATGAGAGTTATGTGGCTTTGTTTCCCGATGATTTGTCGGCTAACTAAAGTATTTGTCCACAATCTTAGCAGAGGACAGGCTCATTGGGATGCCACCTCCTGGGTGCACACTTCCTCCGCAGAAATAAAGACCTTTGATTCGTCGGCTTTTGTTAGCGTGTCTCAGGAATGCCGCAAATAAGTTATTGGAGCTATTACCATATAAAGCACCAAGGGCACTGCTGGTTTTAGTTTCTATTAGTCGAGGATCCAGGATTTCTTCACATTCAATTAAGTCACCAATTGGTGCTTTGAGAATTCGAGAAAGTTTTCCAATGATATTTTCACGTGCTTCTGTGATGATTTGATCCCAATCCTGCCCGCTGTTATTTGGTACATTGATCATGGTGAACCAATTTTCTCCATATGAAGGGGCATCTGAATTCTCCAGTTTAGAGGAGATATGCACATATACAGTGGGGTCATCATCCACACTTTTTGTTTCGAACAAATGATCAAACTCCTTTTGATAATTTTTGGAAAAGAAGATATTATGAACGTTCAAATTAGAAAACTGTCGCTTGATCCCCCAATAAAAAATCAAAGCAGAACTAGATTTTGGTTGCTTTAGCAAAAACTCAGGAGCCTTGATCGAAGGCATCAATTTTTTATAGGAATTGACGATATCCATATTGGAAACTACTCGATCAAATTTTCTTATTTCATTATTGATTTTTAATCCCTTCACGCGCTTTTGGTTGATACTGATTTCATCCACACGATGATTGTAGTGGAATTTGACTCCCTGACGCTCGGCTAGTGCGACTAGCGATTTGGTAATAGAATACATGCCTCCTTCAGGGAAAAAGGCTCCAATAGACATTTCCAAATGAGGAATGATGTTTAAAGTGGCCGGAGTTTGATAGGGAGAGGATCCATTGTAGGTGGCGTAGCGATCAAATAGTTGAACCAACCTCGAGTCTCTGAAAAACTTTTTGTTGGCCCCATGCATGGTGCTGAAGAACCCAAGCTGGGGTATTTTTAGATAGGCTTTCAGAGCAGCCTTTGAGAAAAAAGTCCGAATATCCTGTAATGAACTGAACATGAATAATTCACTCAGGCTGTTATAAAGAGAATCACTGTTTTTTAAGGCTGATTCTAAAGACTTCTTTGGTTCTCCAAGTTTGGAATGTATCTCGTTGTTGAATTTTTGAAGGTCGGAATAAGCTGTCAATTGCGTTCCATCATCATAGAAGTATTCGCAATTGATGTCCAATCTGGAGTAGTTGAAGTACTCTCTGGGATTTTCTCCACATAACTCAAAGAGTTCGTCTACTAAAACGGGTAAAGTGAACAGCGAAGGGCCTGCATCAAAACGGTAGTTGCCCAGCTTGATTTCAGAAAGTTTTCCTCCGGGATTGTCCGTGGCTTCAAAAACCTCCACATGATTACCTTTTTTAGCCAATCGAATGGCGATGGCTATTCCAGCAATACCCGACCCTATAATTCCTACCTTGTATGACATAGGATAAAAACTTTTTTCATCGTTTAGTGTTTATTTATTCGTTAATCTGAATTTGGTTATAAATTATATCCGAAAAATCATATTATATTTAAACTGCTGAAATAACAATTGCTGCTATTAGTAATTGCTTTACTATATTTATAAATAACAGCATGTTACACGCCGAAAAGTTAATGAAATCTCAAGCTGAACAACTTTTAGATGAGTACCGCAGGGTTCGAAATGTAGAACTTACACTCGATCAGTTTCTATATATACTTAATCTTTATCCGTCACTTATTGTATGTATGTGCGATGGGGTTTTGGATAAAGAAGAATGGGACGGTGTGTTGAGGTTGGCTAAAGGATTGGCTCTGGAGTATGGAGATGGGCTGGACGGTTCTGGAATGGAGCAACTAGAACAATCCTTCAGAACGGAATTCAGATATCTACTAGATAACATTGAAAAGTGGCAGAAAAAATTCTTGAATGCCCTTAAAAATCACATTGGTGAAAATCGTGAGGACAAGGAGTTTATTCTAGAGTCAATGTACTTGTTTGCCAATGCCGCTGATGGTATCTCCGAAGTAGAGCAGGAAACGATTCACATGCTCAGTGAACGTCTTGCGTTAGACTATTAAATTCCTCAATTATTGGTTTTAAATCCACCGTTTCTGGTTGGAATCCCTCTGGCAACTTATTCATTACCTGCTTTTGAATTTGTCCTGTTTTTAAGGCTTGACTATATGGGATATCGCTGAAAGTAACCATACTGTAAAGTGGTAGCCAGACGTCTGGATACTCTTTTTGCAATCTTGCTTCGACTCTCTTGATATTTAAGAAACGATCGTCAGCAACATGGTCGCGCATCTCAACAAAATTGCTTAACGCAAGATCCGCAATGGCATCAGCATCTGGTTTTCTCTTACTAGAAAAGTATGGTAATAGTTTCTCCCAATTGTAATTAAGTTCCTCACCCCATTCCATCAACAATCTGCAATCCTCAAAACCTGCATTCATACCCTGACCATAGAAAGGGACAATGGCATGTCCCGCATCTCCAATGAGTAAAGAATTCTTATAGTTCCATGGAGAGGTGCGAATAGTCACGAGTGAAGATGTGGCGTTCTTTTGGAATTGGTCCACATAGTCCGGGATCAAGTCAATCACATCAGAGAAGTATGTCTCGAAGAAAGACTTTATTTCTAACTCCTCTTTGACCGAGGCAAAGGACAATGTTCCTTCAAATGGGAAGAATAAGGTACAAGTAAAGGTGTAATCTGGGTTCGGCAATGCAATGAGCATGAAATTTCCCCTAGGCCAGATATGTAGATAATTAGGCTCCATGGCAAAAGAACCATTTCGAGGCTCCATTTTCAATTCCTTATAGCCATGTTCTATGTAGTACTGTTGGAAATTGAATCGATCGGATTGCTCCATTTTTTGGCGTAACATAGAATATGCCCCATCAGAACCGATCAATACCTCTGAATCTATGGTATTCCCATTTGCAAAGGTGACCGATGTGTTATCGAGATTTACATCTACACATTTATGTTCGAAATGAAAATTGACACCTTGTTTTTCCGCGTGATTGATGAGTAATTTATTTAATCCATTTCTTGAAACAGAGTTGATAAATTGCCCTTCCTTGCCATAAGGCTGGGTATAAACATCTCCGTTGGGATCATGCATCATACGGCCATGCATAGGAATTAGCTCCTCTTGAATCTGATCATAAATTCCAGCCATTTTTAAGGAGCGGATTCCCCGATGACTTAGTGCCAGATTGATGGATTTGCCGCCATCCTTACTTTGATTTCGAAGATCACTACGCATTTCATAGATATTGACATCAAATCCTTTTTGCTTGATTAATGATCCAAGTAGCGAACCAACGAGACCTGCTCCTAAGATGCTAATTTCATTTTTCGGCATGTTTTACAATGAGTTGTTTAAAAATGTCACAAAACCGCCATACATCCGCAAAGGAATTGTAAAGAGGAGTTGGAGCGACTCGTATAACATTTGGCTCTCGCCAATCTAAAATAACACCACTATCAATTAATCCATCGAAAATTGCCTTTCCATTTTTATCAATAAAGACAGAGAGTTGACATCCTCTTTCTTCTGGACTGGATGGAGTGAGAATCTCAATATGTTTAGAAACAATCGGTTCATTGAGCAATAAATATTCTAAGTACCCTGTCAGTTTGATGCTTTTGGCCCGAAGCTCTTCCATCGATGTTTTGTCAAACAGAGACAAGGATGCCAGATGGGCTGAGGCAGAAATAATGTTCATGTTGCTAAGCATCCATGCATCCACACCAGGGTTAGGAACAAATTGATTGTCCATTTGGAATCGACTTTTAGAATCGTGTCCCCACCATCCAGTGAGCTTAGGGAAATCAGGGTTACTAGAGTGCTTTTCATGGACGAATATGCCCGACATCCCCCCAGGTCCTGAGTTCACATATTTGTAACTACACCAAGTCGCAAAATCTACTTCATCCTCATGCAAGTGAAGAGGTAGGTTTCCTACAGCATGCGCTAAGTCAAATCCCGCGAAAGCTCCTACTTGATGAGCTGCTTCGGCGATAGCTTTCATGTCAAAAAACTGCCCTGTATAATACTGAACACCAGGGAACATGACTAGTGCCAATTCGTCACCATAGTCTTTAATGGCCTCAATGATCTCCTCGGTTGAGAATGTTTTACCAGATTTGGGAGTCAAAGTAATTAAGTGTTCCTTAGGGTCTATCCCAACTCTTCTCATGTGACTTTCTGCAGCATAATGATCTGAAGGAAAAGCCCCACCCTCAATCATCAATTTTACTCTTTTACCACCTGGTTGATAAAACGAGGCTAGTAAAAGGTGCAAGTTGGTTGTCAGATTATTCATCATCACTACCTCACTTTCTTTACCTCCAGTCAGTCTGGATAAAGATTTTTTGGATAGCTCGTGATACTTCACCCAGGGAGTGTTTCCTGTGAAATGTCCTTCTACAGCATTTTCCTTCCAACTATCCAGTTCTCGCTGAATATAGGATTCTGTTACTTTAGGTTGTAATCCCAGGGAGTTTCCACAGAAATAAATCGCATCTTTTCCATTGCGCTGTGGAAAATGGAACTGCGATCTGAATACGTTTAACGGGTCTTGGGCGTCTTGTTCAAATGAGAAGGCAGGGGTGTTTTCGTAAATCATTAATCGGTAAATCTTGAGTCTGTTTCCATTACTTCTCCACAATTGCTACACGTTCTTAATTCTTCAGAATTGTAGAATTCTCTAAATCGTGGTAAGAAGTCTTTTTCGATATTCGATAGTTGAAAATAGGTTTCATGTAATTTGTGGTTGCAATTATCGCAAAACCAAAGCAGGCCATCACGCATCTCAGGGCGTTTTCTTTCAATTACTAAACCCACTGATCCGGCGGATCTTATTGGAGAATGAGGGACTTTAGCAGGAAGTAAGAACATTTCTCCAGCTTTGATAGGCACATCTACTGATTGACCATCTTCCTGGATTTTCACTAGTATATCTCCTTCCAATTGATAGAATAATTCTTCTGTTTCGTTGTAGTGATAATCTTTACGAGCATTCGGCCCACCCACAATCATGACAATGTAGTCACCAGCATCCGCATATAGGTTCTTATTACCAACAGGTGGTTTAAGTAAGTCTCGGTTGTTTTCAATCCATTCGTTGAGATTGAAAGGTTTTTTAATGCTCATGACTATAGTAGTTTTTTAGATAAATTACTTTCTAACCCAAAAGTTATAAATAAACTGTAAAACAGTTTGAAATAGAGATTGAAGGATATGGATTTTAATTTAAAAGAGAAGCATGCACTTGTTTGTGGAGGTTCTAAAGGTATAGGAGGAGCTATTGCTATATCATTGGCAATGGAAGGAGCACGAGTAACCATAGTAGCAAGAAATGAATCGGAGTTACAGGAACATATGAAAAGATTGCCAGGTAATGGTCATTCCTATCTCAAGGCAGATCTTTTAGAACGCAAGGATCTATTGAAAGTACTAGAATATATAGAACAGCATCCAGTGGAAATAATTATCAACAATACTGGAGGTCCGGCACCAGGTCCCATAACAGAGGCTAAAATAGAAAATTTTCAATCTGCTTTGAACATGCATCTTTTTGCGAGTCACCAGATCATGCAAACAGCTTTACCTCATATGAAGTCTATTGGGTATGGACGATTTATCAATGTGATTTCTACCAGTGTCAGAATTCCTATCTCAGGATTAGGTGTAAGCAATACTACACGTGGTGCCATGGCCTCCTGGGCTAAAACTTTGTCTAATGAGGTAGCTCCTTTCGGAATTACCGTAAATAATATTTTACCTGGAGCAGTAAGTACTACCAGATTAGATGCCATCATTGAAAGTGCTGCTACCAAAAAAGGTATATCTGTCGACGAGGCAGCGGATGCAATGCGTTTAACAATTCCCGCCGGAAGGTTTGGCCGACCGGAAGAGCTAGGTGATTTGGCATGCTTTTTAGCCTCTGAGAAAGCATCCTACATAACTGGTGTTAGCATACCTGTTGACGGGGGAAGAACAGGTTCATTATGATTATTCTGGAGAATTTTATCAATGGGGAGCGTATTGCTCCACTCGAAGGACAATATCTGGATAACTACAATCCAACTACCGGAGAGGTGTTTAGTCAACTACCAGATTCATCCGAAGCAGACCTGGAAATGACGGTGGATGCAGCACAGAGAGCATTCCCATCATGGAGTCTTTTGCCCATTGATGAACGATCCAGATATCTGCTTAAAATCTCTGATCTGATCGAGTCAAACCTGGATCGATTGGCTGAAGCTGAAAGTTTGGATAATGGTAAGCCTGTTAGTCTAGCGCGTTCTGTAGACATCCCCAGAGCAGCTGCTAACTTTCGTTTTTTTGCATCGGCCATTGTGAATGAGTCTACTCAAGCTCATGTGATGGAGGGAGTAGCCGTGAACTATACCAGACGAGCTCCATTGGGAGTTGTGGGGTGTATTTCACCATGGAATCTTCCACTGTACCTGCTTACATGGAAGATTGCTCCAGCCCTGGCCACCGGCAATTGTGTGATTGCTAAACCTTCAGAAATAACTCCATATACGGCTTATCTGCTTTCAGAACTCATTCAGGAAGCAGACTTGCCTCCAGGAGTTTTAAACATTATTCATGGTACAGGCTCGAACATTGGTCAGAAATTAGTGGAGCATCATAAAGTTAAGGCCATTTCGTTTACAGGAGGAACTGCTACTGGTAGGAAGATTGGCATTACAGCGGCACAACAATTCAAGAAAGTATCTCTTGAGCTTGGTGGTAAAAACCCAGTGTTGGTCTTCGCAGATTGCGATTTTGATGAGGCAGTCAAAACAAGTGTACGAAGTGCTTTCACCAATCAGGGAGAAATTTGTCTTTGCGGCTCTAGAATATTCGTTGAGCATTCCATCTATGATCAGTTCAAAAAAGAGTTTGTTGCGCAGGTAAAGCAATTGACAGTTGGTAATCCAACCGAGGATGTGAATCTTGGGCCGTTGGTCTCAGAACAACACCTGTCTAAAGTGGCTTCTTATGTGAAGATTGCCAGGGAAGAGGGAGGTAATGTGCTCACCGGAGGAGCTAAATTAGATGGATCAGGCTACTTTTTTGAACCTACGGTTATCGATGGACTGAGTGAACTTTGCACAATCAATCAGGAAGAGGTTTTTGGGCCTGTCGTCACTTTAGTTTCCTTTAATGATGAGGAGGATGCCATCCAAAAAGCTAATTCGACGGTGTATGGTTTGGCTGCTGTTATCTGGACAAAGGATATTCAAAAAGCGCATCGCGTGGCTCATCAGGTGGAAGGCGGTATTGTATGGGTGAATTGCTGGATGCTTCGAGACTTGCGAACTCCCTTTGGTGGAATGAAGGAATCAGGAGTTGGGAGAGAGGGAGGATCTGAAGCTTTGCGGTTTTTCACAGAACCTCAAAATATTTGTGTCAAGTTATAAAAAAAGCCTCCCGGTTTGGGAGGCTTTCTTCATATATTGTCTTGCTATTTCTGATCCTTATACAGGCTCTTGGGTTCTTAGGCGCGCAATGTTGAAAGACTTTCTTTCCTTATGTCCGCAGTAACCACAAGTATAATACTTCATTAGTTCGCCTTCTTCTGTTTCAGTTGCTTCCTGAACTACTTCTTCTTTGTCAACTTTCAAAGTCTGGTAGTTACACTCAGGACACTGAAGTGCATGAAGACGACCATTGTATTTTTCAATTTTGGTAAATCCAGATACTTCATCGATCCAAACGTCATAGTCTACTGAGAAAGCATCCTCTTCCGCTTGCATACCTTCATCCAGATACACATCTTCTTCTTCCTCACTCAATAACTTCATTTTACGTCCTTCTGGAGATACTCTTGGAGTATATCTCAGTTTCTTTAGACGCTTCTCAATGAAGAATGGGTAGTAGAATTTTAGAACATTTTGAACAATTACTCCTACGATCATAGCCACCATGATACTGACAAACACCCATACGAAGAACCACAGCCAAGTAGTTTCTTCCTGAAAAGTATTTACGAATAGGGAAGCACCGATCAGAATCAAAACGAAACCATACCACAATAGGTTGATCTCGTGCATGTTGATGTAATCGTATCGCGATTTGAAATCGGTAGTTGTTAAAAGTTTAAGGTAGTGACCTAGTAAGATCAGAACCCCAATACCGGCGATTGCATACGCTAAGTATTGCCCGTAGGTGTTCCAGGCTTCGAGCAAACTTGGTGAAATTGGATCGGTCATAGCAGTTTTTTCTGTTAGATTAAGCGGTTTATTGTCCGTTTACAAAAATGTTACATTTATTCAAAAATACAACAACTCTTTTTGCTGTTCACTGTATTTGTGCTAAAACAACCATTAAAATATGAAAATTAATACTTTCTGGCAATTAACAGATCAATTTATCAATATTCCACGTGATTACAACTGTTTTTGAGAAATATGTGTCTAGCAAGCAAATACAGAAATTAAAAACTAAATAGTGGGTGCTGAGTTGTATACTAGGCGAATCACTTAAAATTTTAGTTTTCTTGGAAATTTTTAGACAGAATTAAGAAAATCTGCATTTATTTTGTCAAAACATTGTAAGAAATCGTCTATAACTAATAATCAATCAAAAAACGAAAGAATGAAAAATCTATTAAAGAGCTCATTTATCTTATTGGCCGTTGCGTCAATGACATTTTTAGCAAGTTGTGGTGATGAAGAAGAGCCACTTCCAGACTTGCCAACAGTTTCGGTAACTGCTGAAGTTAATGGATCTGCAGCTACTTCTCCATTTGAAGCCCAAGTTGGAGATGAGTTATCTTTTAATGCTTCTACAAGTACTGCAGGAGGATTCAATGTTATCAGGTTATATATTTCTTCAGACGGAGGAACGTCTTTTTCTCAAGTTGGAGAAGCAACCAGAACAGATCTTAACCTGGAGGCAGGTACATTAGCTGCAAATGTTACATTGACTTTCACTATTCCTGATGCATTTGAGGCTGGTGACGAATTGACTTTCCAGGTGGAAGTTGTTGATGATGCAAATCAAGTTGGAACTGCTGAGGTAGTTGCTAATGTCATTTCACCAGATGCTAAAGTTCAAACAGCAGTAATGCTTTTTGCACCAGGTGGAAATGGTTTGACCAAAACATTCTACAGTGTAGAAAAAAATACATTATATACTCTTGATGAAGTAGATAATTCAAGTGACCCACTTTCAGCAGATATTGACTTTGGATACTATTATGGAACTGAAGCTAACTTGGTTTCTCCATCTATTTTTGTGAGCTGGACTGGCTTGGGCCAAACTGTTTATGGTAGTGCAGCAGACGGGTTGCCTGCATGGGGAACAAGAAACGAAACTAAATTGGTAGCTACTACAATTACAGATGTTACAGAGGTATCAACTGTTGCTGATGTAGAGGCTGCACTTGAAGGAATCGATTTTGCATCTGCTGATGCTTACGTTGAAGCTTTAACTACAGATAGTCCTCTAATTGCTTTTGAAACAGCAGGTGGAGTGAAAGGTTTAATCAGAGTTGTTGATTTACTTGAAGGATTCCAAGTTGGTGATGAGCCTAATAACCCTGAAGTAACAGGTAATATCACTCTAGAGTTTATTCTTGCTACTGCTGAGTAACAACATATTATCGAATTAACAAAAAACCCCATCCAATATCATTTGGATGGGGTTTTTTTATTTCCCCTTCACTGTATGTACTTTTAGCTTCTTAATGAGCAGTCAATGAATAAATTATCATTCGTCTTTTTCTCAATTCTTCTTTCGTTCATTTACCTGATAGGATGTAAAGATCCTGACGTACTCAAAGATTTCATTCCTGGTGACCCAGACCTGGTGATCACCGTAAATGGTTTTCCGAATGCTAGTCAGGTGACACTGGATGTGGGAGATACACTTTTTTATTCTGTAGACATTAATGCACCTGCAGGCATAGAAGAATACGAGGCCAATTATACCCTTGATGGTACCACATTTATATTAGATCGTTTTGCACCAGATACAGCTGTCTATGTTTATACCAAGACTGAAGAGCAAATGGTCATTGACTACACATTGGCCGATAAAGAATTAGAATTCTACTTTGTGGTTAGAGATACAGCAGACTCAGTGAGAAGTCATTCATTCATATTGAATGTCAACCCGTCTCCCATTGTGGAGAGAATAGGCAAGATTATTTCTCCTTATGAGCAGTTTGTAAAGGGAAATCTTTACAATGCGATCAAAGACACCTTATACCATCCTATTAATGTCAAAACAGATCTCAACAATCAGAAAGGTGTAGATCTGATCATGGCTTATGAGCCATGGGTAGGGTATTTTCTGAGCTCTCCTAGTTTTTCTGAAGCTGACTCTGTTTGGGAAGATCATGTGAATTTTGCCTGGCCATTCCTCAGCATCAATACCACACAACTGATCGAGTTGGATACTACTGCTGTCGATTATAATGACATTGTCACTGCCACCCAATTAGAAGATTTATTTACTGGAACCACATCATCCGTGTTGACCAATTTATACACCAGAGAATTAATCGCGATTAAGCTGGATGGCTCTAGAGGAGGAAAAATTGGGTTGATGAAAATTACCGGTATCGTTGGTGGAAGGAATGCAGAGCGACAAATAACATTTAACCTAAAACTGGAACAGTAAAACAATCAAATCATCATCAATATGCAAAAAATTCTAAGTCTGGGCTTAGTAATAGCTATGCTGGCATCATGCTCTCCAGCTAAAAAAGAAGAGCCGAAAAAAGATATTTCAACCATGTCTGAAGAAGAGATTCAGGCCTATGCAGATGAACTTGCACACAAATTCATCATAGTGGATGGTCATGTGGATCTTCCATACAGAATGGAGGTTAAAGGGTTCATGCTTCGTAAAGAAGTGGAAGATGTATCTGTGGAGACCGCAGGTAATTTTGATTTCCCTAAAGCTAGAAAGGGAGGATTGGATGCTCCATTCATGTCCATCTATGTGCCTTCTAGCTATAATGGTGGTGGAGCTAAAGAGTTTGCAGATTCTTTGATTACCATGACATTGGATGTGGCTAAGGTTTATGACACCTTATTTGCGCCGGCGAATACACCAGCAGAGATTCAGTCGAATTTTGAAAAGGGGCTGATTTCACTGCCACTAGGTATGGAGAATGGGGCTCCGATAGAGGATGATTTAGCGAATGTGAAATACTTCTTTGAGAGAGGAATCAGATACATTACCTTAACGCACTCCAAGGATAATCAGATTTCGGATTCATCTTATGATACGACCTATACCTGGAATGGTGTGAGTCCTTTTGGTGAGCAAGTAATTGCTGAGATGAACAAATGGGGAATCATGGTAGACATCTCTCACGTCACTGATAGTGCCTTTTATGATGCCATCAAACTGAGCAAAGCACCGGTTATAGCTTCACACTCGTCTTGTAGGTATTTCACACCTGGTTTTCACCGAAACATGTCAGATCAAATGATCAAANATCTGGCTGCCAACGGAGGTGTAATTCATATCAATTTTGGATCTACTTTCTTGTCAAAAGAGTCTCGTGATAAATTTAATATGATGGATTCCGTACTGACTAATTACCGTGCAGAAACTGGTCTTTCTAGAAGAGATTCAGCCTATACTGCATATGCCGAGAAATTTGCTGCTGACAACAATGTGTTTGCTGATGTGCCAATCGTTGCAGATCATATAGATCGAGTAGTGGAATTGGCGGGAATTGATTATGTAGGCTTCGGATCTGATTTTGATGGGGTTGGCAATAGCTTGCCAGTTGGATTGAAAGATGTTTCCATGTTCCCGAATATACTGGCCGAATTGTTGAAGAGAGGATATTCCGAAGAGGATATTGAGAAGCTATGTTACAAAAACACCTTCCGTGTATGGAATGAAGTGATTGCTACTGCAAATGAATTGCAAGGAAAGTAATCGCCTTAGAAATATAACTCATGAAAGCCCGGTGGAAGCTGGGCTTTTTTATTTCTTGTTGTTTTTTAAGCTCTTAATGAAGCTTGCCCAGGCAAATGGGTTCAACAAGTTATTAGCTGGGAGGATGTAATCGTCCTGATACTGTCGGCCCATCATTTGTTCGTAATATTTCTGCTTGGCTATTTCAGGAGTCATTCGTTGGTAGTCCTCTTTCATATAGCTGGCACTTACCCATGCGTCAAGGTTATCATAGTTACGTTGATCCGGTAGCTGCATCGAGATCAGCGCTGATTTAAACATCTCTTCAGTAGGATAAGGGAATACTTCAACCTCACTCAAGAAGGTGACGTCTTCTTGCATGGTAAATATCAACTTGAGACTGTTATCTTCATCATGCTCTGGCACAATGTAGTATTGTCTCTTGAAACCCACAGCACTGAAGATGACGCTATCTCCTTCTAAAACTGGCATGGAAAAGAATCCATAAGGGTTGGTGGTGGTTCCACGACCGCCAATCGGAACGTAGACGTGTACTCCGGGGATCACAGAAGAACTGTCCGGAGTAAAAATCACTCCAGTAAGCTGGACGATACGCTTATTCTGCACTTCATCATTCTGTGCAAAAGCGACCATACTGCAAACTAATAATCCAATGAAGAGTACCTTTCTAATCAAGATGTTGTTACTTTCCGTATACTAATAAGACGCAAGAAACGTAAAAAGTTTTCATATAATTAACTTACTAACGTTTTTTAACGTCACTATTTGCATCAAAGGTAATCATGAAATTTGACTAGCCAATTTACATATGCGTCTTAAGAACTTTAGCCTGACATATGGTACCCAAATCTTCAAATCGTTTGGAGATGAATCGCGTGTGCGAATCATTCATTTGCTTTACAAGAATGGAGAATTGGCTGTGTCTGATTTGGAATCGATATTAGATTACACGCAAACCAAAACGTCAAGGCATATTACTTATTTAAAAAACTCTGGATTGGTCAATGCAGCTAAAAAGGATCAATGGATTTTCTACAGCATTAAGGATGAAGTATATGACATGGTGACTCAGATTTTTGAGTTTTTGAACAAAGATGTACAGCTTCAAAAAGACCAGCAGATTTGTAATGTGATGAACTCCAACCGTGAGTTAGCCGCTAACAAACTAGCTGCTAAAGGTTACCGCCCTTGAAAAAATTCACCTATCTCTTCTTCGATCTGGATCATACCCTCTGGGACTATGATACCAACGCGAATAAAGTACTTACAGATCTCTATTATCACTTTGAATTAGATAAAGTGATTAGACATGGGCCTAAGCGTTTTTTAGAAATTTACTTTAAAACCAATGATGGACTTTGGCATGATTACAACCAGGGACGCATAACCAAGGAAGTAATTAGAAATGATCGTTTTGATATGGTTATGTCCAATTGTGGGGCTGACTCATATGAGCATGGTCTTAAACTGAGTGACTACTTCCTTGCCAATTGTCCAAGACAGCCAGGCCTCATGCCAGATACTCTTATGATTTTGAATTATTTAAGTAGGAAGTATCGAATGAGCATCATCACTAATGGATTTGATGATGTGCAGGAGATAAAAATGAAAGCTTCTGGCTTGGATAAATATTTTGAGCATGTAATTACTTCGGAAACGATAGGTGTAAAAAAGCCAAATCCGGAAATTTTCACGCATGCCCTGGAAAAAGTTGATGTGCGTCCGGAAGATGCATTAATGATTGGAGACAACCCCAAAACAGACATTTGGGGAGCCCAAAACGCAGGTATAACGCCACTTCTATACAATCCGACAGGACGTGTTAAATCCGATTGTGAACTAGAGATTAAACATCTAAGGGAATTAATGACTTTACTCTAAAAGAACATTCGGTTTTTATACTTTTGTAAGCCTAAATAAACGACTAGAAAAATGCCAAAAGGAAATTATTATATCCCGACTCCATCCAATGAGCCGGTATTGACATATGCTCCAGGAACGCCAGAAAGAGCTGCACTAAAAGAAGCTGTTGCAGCGGCAAGGAAAGAAGAAAGAGATATCCCAATGTACATTGGTGGTAAAGAGGTTAGAACTGGTAACACCATTACCATGTCTCCTCCATACGATCACCAGCATGTATTGGGTCAGTTTCATGAAGGCGATGCCTCTCATGTAACCCAGGCTATTGACGCAGCGCTATCCGCTAAGGAAGCGTGGGAAAATATGGCATGGGAACAGCGAGCTAGTATATTTTTGAAAGCTGCTGATTTGATTGCAGGACCATATCGAGCAAAGATTAATGCCGCTACGATGTTGGCCCAGTCAAAAAATGCCTTCCAGGCTGAGATTGATGCGGCTTGTGAGTTTATTGATTTCCTAAGATTCAATGCATCCTACATGCAGGAGATCTACATGGAGCAGCCAGAGTCTGCTCCTGGTATTTGGAATAGATTAGAGTACAGACCACTAGAAGGATTTGTGTTTGCAATTACTCCATTTAACTTCACAGCTATTGCAGGAAACTTACCTGCAGCTCCAGCTTTGATGGGGAACACTGTAGTTTGGAAACCTAATTATACCCAGATCTATTCTGCTCAGGTGATTATGGAAGTGTTCAAAGAAGCTGGTCTACCTGATGGAGTGATCAACTTGATATATGTAGATGGTCCAGTAGCAGGCGATGTGGTATTCAAACACAAGGATTTTGCAGGCCTTCACTTTACTGGAAGTACTGGCGTGTTCAAGCACCTTTGGAAAACGATTGGTGAGAACATTGACCTGTATAGAACATACCCTCGAATAGTTGGAGAAACTGGAGGTAAGGACTTTGTGGTAGCACACAAATCTGCAGATGCTCAAGAAGTAGCTACTGGTTTGATTAGAGGTGCATTCGAATTTCAGGGTCAGAAATGTAGTGCAGCATCCAGAGCCTATATCCCTTCTAATATTTGGGCAGATGTGAAAGGACACATGTCTGAGGCATTACGAGAAATTAGCATGGGTAGTCCGGAGGACTTTTCCAATTTTGTAAACGCAGTGATCGACAAAAAAGCATTTGATAAAATTGCTAAGTACATAGATCAGGCAAAAGAGGATAAAGATGTAGAGGTAATCTTCGGTGGTAGTTATGATGATTCTGTTGGGTATTTCATAGAACCAACGGTTATATTGGCTAAGGATCCCAAATACACTACCATGTGTGAGGAAATCTTTGGTCCGGTTTTAACCATCTTCGTTTATGAACCGGATGAGTTCGAAGCAACTTTGGAATTAGTTGATAATACTTCACCATATGCTCTGACCGGAGCTGTCTTCTCAAAAGATAGATACGCGGTAGAATTAGCAGCTAAAAAACTAAGAAATAGTGCAGGTAACTTCTACATCAATGATAAGCCAACAGGTGCTGTAGTAGGTCAACAGCCATTTGGAGGAGCCAGAGGATCTGGAACGAATGATAAAGCTGGTGCGGCGATGAATTTACTTAGATGGGTTAGTGCCAGAACAATAAAAGAAACGTTTGTGCCACCTAAAAACTATAGATATCCATTCCTGGATAAGGATTAAATTTTCCTGATTTCAGGAAAAACAAAGGCCATCAGACCAGTCGGAAACATAATGCTTGTAAAATAGTATGAAGAGGTGACTGTATCTGATGGCTTTTTGTAGATATATGGGATAGCTTATGAATGCGGTGTTAAGTAATATTTTTCAACTAGTGAGATAATTCCCAGTAAGATGATTCCTATTAATGAAACGGTCATATGTATTAAGCGTTGATTGTAATGTAAAGGTAGAGGCACCTTTTATAATAGGAAATACCAGAAATGGGGTAAATTAATTGCATAATTGCGGTATTTTTTTGGAATTTATACAGATTCAAGTTTTTTCATCTCGTTGTTTAACTTTACAAAAATGAAAATCTCAATAAACAGAGGTATGAGGAAGTATTTTTTGATTTTAACATTGGTAGGAAGCCTTTTTGCATGTGAGCAAAGTACTGAGTACAAGCAAGTTTTGGCGGATCCTGAGACTTATCAATCTGTGATGAAACAATTGACAGATGTGATAGTGTATGACATTTTTTCTCCACCAGTGGCTAGTAGAGTATATGTGTATCCAAATATTGCGGCATTTGAGGTGCTTGCGCAGTTCAACACAGACACATTGCAGTCATTAGGAGGACAGTTGACGGGGTTTGAAACACCACCTGCTCCTGAAAATCCAGAAATGATTGAGCCAAATCTGGCTAGTATCCATGCTTTCTTAAAGATTGGACAGGCATTGATTTTCTCGGAAACAGATATTGAGGATTTTCGCAATCAACTATATCTTAAACTGGAGGAGAAAGGGTTGCCTACAGACGTAAAGCAAGCGTCCATTGCGTATGGCGAACTTGTAGCTGATCATGTGTTGGCCTGGGCTGATAAAGACAACTATAAGCAAACACGGACCTTTCCTAAATATACGGTGCGAAATGAGCAGTTTTTATGGAAACCAACCCCTCCAGACTATATGGAAGGAATTGAGCCCCATTGGATGAAGATCCGGCCAATGGTCCTGGATTCAGCTGGTCAGTTTCCTCCTGTCCCTCCATTGGAATTGTCTATGGAAGAAGAGAGCCCTTTTTACAAGCAGCTTGTTCAGGTATATGAAGAAGGTGGTGGATTGGATGATGATAAAAGAGCAATCGCCAAATTCTGGGATTGTAATCCTTACGTGTCACATCACCGTGGGCATGCCATGTTTGCTACAAAGAAAATCACTCCAGGTGGGCACTGGATGGGGATAACAGCGATAGCAACCAGAACTGCTGGAAGTGATTTCACAGAAACGGTCGAGGCCTATACCAGAACTTCGATCGCCTTGTTTGATGGATTTATTAGCTGCTGGGATGAGAAATGGAGAAGCATTGTCGTGCGACCAGAAACATTGATCAACGAATACATGGATGAAGAGTGGGTGCCATTGTTACAAACACCTCCATTTCCTGAGTATACCAGTGGTCATAGTGTGATCTCAAGATCTGCTGCGGTTACTCTGACCGATTTGTTAGGTGATGGATTTGCATTTACGGATACCACAGAAAATGAATATGGTCTTCCAACGCGTGAGTTTGACTCATTCTTACAGGCGTCTGAAGAAGCGGCTATCAGTAGATTATATGGAGGAATTCACTACATGATGGCTATTGAGAATGGAGTGTCACAAGGAGAAAAAGTGGGGAATTGGGTAGTGAAGAATGTGCAGACCAGAAAGAACAAGTCTTTAGCAACCAACTAATCCATTAGATGAAATTATTGAACCCATTAAAAATAGCAGGCCTATCGGTTCTGCTATTTTTGGCTTGTAGCCAACCTAAAGAAATACCCCAACAAGAAGGTTTTTACAAACCCTGGCAGTCACTTGGACCACTCTTCCATGATGTTCAGATGGCCGGAGTTTTTCCAGATTCCAAAACATTCGTGGATTGTACACCGATTGGAAATCCCTATGAAATAGCTGCAAAGTACGAGGAGGTAAAGAATAACTCCGATTTTGATTTGAAAGCTTTTGTGAAGTCAAATTTCGAAGAGCCAAAGGCCCCAGAAGTTAAGTCTGTTCAAGAAAATGAATTCTTTCAGGAGCATCTGGACAACATGTGGGATGATCTGACAAGAGAAGCTAACAGTGCAGATGGCATCAGTACGTTAATTGCCTTACCAGGAGAATATGTAGTGCCGGGTGGACGATTCAGAGAGATCTATTATTGGGATAGTTATTTTACCATGATTGGTCTTGGTGTTTCTGGTCGTACTGATTTGGTTGAGTTGATGGTGAACAATTTCGCGTATTTGATTGATTCTTTAGGCTTCATCCCAAATGGCAATAGAACTTACTACCTGGGTAGAAGTCAACCACCATATTTTGCCCAAATGGTGAATTTATATGCACAATTGACTTCAATAGATCAGGCCATACCCTATTTACCAATTATTGAGAAAGAGTACCGTTTTTGGATGTACGGATCAGACAAGTTAAGTGGTGAAAATCCTGCTGAGAATCGTGTGGTGTTGGTTGGAGATACACTGATTCTCAACAGATATTATGATTTTAAAGATTTTCCACGACCAGAATCTCACAAAGAAGATTATGAATTGGCTGAGCATTTAAGTGATTCAGAGAAAAGTAAGCTTTATCGAGACTTGAGGGCCGGAGCCGAATCAGGATGGGATTACAGTACACGTTGGTTTGCCAACAAAGAAGAATTTGCAACAATCCGAACTACTGAAATATTACCTGTAGACTTGAATTGTCTACTTCATGGTATGGAGGTGATTATGACCAGAATGTATGCGCATCTAGGCGATATGGACAAAGCCAGTGAGTATGCTGCCAAAGCTGCTGATCGTCAAGAAGCTATTCAGCAGGTTTTCTGGAATGAAGAACAAGGAGCTTTTACTGATTACGTTTGGACCTCTAAACAATTGGATGATCAGGTAACCATGGCAACAGCTTACCCCTTGTATTTCAATATTGCTACCGATGAGCAAGGTGAAGCGGTTACAGTCTATTTGGAAGAAAATTTGCTATTACCTGGTGGATTGGTGACTACTACTATTGAGTCAGGCCAGCAGTGGGATTATCCAAATGGATGGGCACCACTCCAGTGGATTGGGATCAAAGGAATAGAACATTACGGTAATTCTGCCTTGGCAAAAGATATTGCTGATCGCTGGTTGAAGGTGAACATGAAGGTTTACCGAAATACCGGAAAAATGATGGAAAAATACAATGTAGCGGATACCACTTTGACGGCTGGTGGCGGAGAATACCCCACTCAAGACGGATTTGGCTGGACTAACGGTGTTGCACTTGGATTGATGGCGGATAATCCTGTATATTGAAAACATGAAAGCCCTATTGCTAATCGGAGGAAAAAGTTCCCGCATGGGAATGGATAAGTATTTGATTGATGTCAATGGTCAAACACAATATCATTACTTGTACAATATGCTGACAGATGCCGGTCTCGATGTTTGTGTCTCATGTAATTTGGAACAATATCGTGATCTACCCGAGAGTCATTACAAACTGGTAGACCAATACGATGGAATAGGTCCAATTGGTGGGATTGTGGCGGCGATCAATCATAATCCTGCAGAAGCATGGCTTGTGGTGGCTTGTGATCTCGTCAATGTTAAGCCTGAGACTATTACGAAATTGATTGATTCAGTTGACGATCAACATGATATCATCACTTATGAAGCTTCAGATGGTAAAAATTTGGAGACAACCATCACTATTTATCAACCGTCTTCCTTTAGAAGTGTTTTGGATGCTATTGATACTGGCCTCTATAGTTTACAAAGAGTTTTAAAAGATTGTAAGGTCAAAAGGATTGCTCCGGGAGACGATGCAGAATTAAAGAATGTTAATTCTCCGGAAGATCTAGCCTAAACAAGACTCATTTTCTGAAAACCACTTTTATTTCCTCCACAAGTAGGACACGCATATTCCGTTGGTAGCTGCTTAAACGGTGTTCCGGCTGATATACTCGCTTCGGGATCGCCATATTCCGCATCATAGATGGTTTGGCAGTGTACGCATTGGTACATGTCCTTCTCGATATTGTCTCTGATGGTTTTCACTTTTGGAGATTCAACCTGCTGTTCATGTAAACTGTCGTAATACACTTTACTTAGCTCTACAATCAAAGGCGCCAATACCGACTTGTGAATGTCTTTGGCGTAATAGTGATAATCTGTCAAATTAGGATTGAAGCTTTTGCTGTATAATAAGTTATACATGTCAGGCTCCCCGTTTTCTACTTTCTCAATGACAACTGACGTAAAAAGTGTGATATCTGAGGAGGTCTTTATGGTAAATGTGAGGCCATAAGTACTTACATCCAACTTATCGAGTTCTCGAACCAGAAAGAACTTTAAATCAAGAGCTTCTGGATCCAGCGCAGGTAAGTGCCAATTGAGCTCAAGGGCAGAGTGACGTAAATTCATTCCGAATTTCCCCATCAGTTTTTCCCAACCCAAGCGATCCTTCTCTAGGATTCCTTTAATTACGAAAGACTTCCATGGAGTGAGTGTGACTTTCCCTACTTCAGTTTCAATGCATCGTTCCATGATGGCTTTGAGGGTGGAAATTTTATACTGATTGGTCCTCCAGTAAAGCCCCAGCCAATATTTTTCATCGGATTGCCTGTGAATCCCTTCGTAATAAGGGAAGTGTGGTTCTGGCAGGACGAGATTTTCAGTCACAGGCTGGGTATTGACTTTGGCATGGTCGTTTAGGTATTCAAAAATCTGTTTATAATCCCAGCTTTTATCCAATACATCTACTTCTTCCAGAGCTCTGGCGATCTTCACCAAATCTTCAGTGTATACCAAAAAGGGCATCTGCCACGGAGTATTCTGAATGTGCTTGAATCTTAAATAGACAAACCAATAATTCTCCTGATTGGAGGCAATGAAATTAATTTGACCTGTAAAGAGCGGCACTAAACTTTGAGATGGATCTACTACATTGACACGAAGCTTGGTTCGGTAATCGAAGTGGTTGATAATGTAATGGTAGGTGTGTGATGCCAGCCAGTTTTTACCAGGGAGAATGTCCAGTGTTAAATAACTACTGAGGATATTCTGGTAATGAAATGTATTGATCTCATATTCGGTCTTGATGGCCTGAAAGGTTTCATCAAGGATCTCTTTGCTTTTCTCCTTGGCGGGGAAAAGTATATCTTGACGAGAACCGAAATGTAAATATTGCGCACCTAGTTTTTCAGCGATTAGGAGCACCTTCAAAAAATCACCCGGAGAGATTATTCCACCTTTGACAAAAACGCGAATGAGATCTTTTACCTGCATAGCTTGAACAAATATAGGTTTAAGTAACTGGCTGAAGTGTTTTATTGATCAATCGTTTNACNTCGGATTTGCAACTNCCACAACCTANGCCCGCTCCNGTNGCCTGNCANAGACTGTTGAGGTTGTCATGACCTTCATGAATNGCTTCCGTCAGGTTGCCTTCGCCTACGTTGTTGCAAGAGCAAACGAGTTTGCCTTTTACCGCCGCTGGAGCTTGACCGGAACGTAAAAGCTGCAAGCGTTTTTCTGAAAGTTCAGTGCCGCTATCGATTAACTCTTTGTATTCCGCAAACTCTGATTTATCGCCTAGCAAAATGGTGCCAACTAGTTTGTCGTTGTGGATGATACACTTTTTGTAGAATAGTGCTTCTCTATCCAAAAACGTGATTTCACTGTATCCTTTTCCATTGGTTGGAATCTCTGGAATTCCCACAGAGCACAAATCCAGGCTTGGGAATTTCAGGATGTTCATCGGCGTAGTACCCGTATAGAACTGTGATGGATCTCCGGCAATGAATCGTGCGCAGATGTCTGCTTGTTGTTCTGCAGCAGCAGTGATTCCGTTCATTTTTTGGCGATGTTCCGCAATTTCTCCAAGGGCAAATATGCTCGGATCGCTGGTTTGGAGGTAATCATTCACTTTAACACCCCTTCCGCAATTCAGCGCGGCATCAACGGCGATTTCTGTGTTTGGTCTTGTTCCGATCGCATAAACGACAGCATTGGCAGTGACCGCATTGCCACTTTTCAAGGAAACCTTCAGCAGTTTATCTTCATTTTCATTGATTTCGGTTACTTCATCATTGGTGAACACTCGAACCCCAAGATCTTCCACATACTCGCGAAGCATCGCACTTGCAACCGGGTCTAATTGTCGCTCCATTAAGCGAGATCCAAGCTGTACGATGGTGCTGTTGACTTGAACTTCAGTAAGCGCAGCAGCGAGTTCTAACCCTAACAAACCTCCACCGATAATCAAGACATGGCTCCCAGGGCAAACTTGTTCTTTTAGATCATCCGCATTGGTTCGATCTCGCATGGTGAATACTCCAGGTAAGTCCATTGGAGCATTTGGAGGTATGAAAGCTCGGCTTCCAGTAGCCATGATCAGCGTGTCGTATGCATGTATTTGACCATGAGAATCCGTCACAGTTTTAGCCTTTCGATCGATCGCTTCTATTGGGTTGGAAGGATGTAGTGATAAATCCAACTGCTCCAATTCTTCCGATGTGTACTTGACCAAATCTTCCCATTGCTTGGTTTCATTGACATAATCAGGAAGTAATACACGATTGTAAAATGGCCATTTCTCTTTGGAGAAAACATGAATTTCATCCTGCTTGTTGAATTCACGATAGGTGTTTACAAAGCGATAGGCAGCTGCTCCTGCTCCAATCACGACGATTTTCTGCTTTGGTGGTTGATACAAACTCACTTCTACAACCGAGAATTTGAATCCAGGTTGTTTGGATTTAGGGTCTACCGTGTCATTGGTAAGGTTGTTTGCACGATTGAGGTCGTGATTCAATTTTTTACCCCAATGCATAGGAAGGAAAACAACTCCTTTTTTAATGCTGTCGGTAATTTTAGCAGCGACCTGCACTTCTCCTCTTGCGTTGGTCACTTTTACCGGAGCACCTTCTTTGATGCCTCGTTGTTCTGCATCAAATGGATGAATCTCCAGGTAAGGTCTGTCAATGTGTTTATTTAGTTTGGCTACTTTCCCAGTTCGGGTCATCGTGTGCCATTGGTCACGCACTCTTCCAGTGGTCAGAACCAGAGGTAATTCAGAAGTGGTTGGTTCCTGCTCAAGGGCACGGCCTGCAGTATGGATATTCGCTTTTTTGTCTGCGGTTAAGAATTGTCCATTCTCAAAAAGTCTTGGAGTACCTTGGTGATCAGAAGATGGTACTGGCCATTGGATGGAACGATGCATCTTCAGTTTCTCATAAGACAAACCTGAAACATCGATAGGTGTATTTTTGGTCAGCCGAGCATACTCATCATAGATCTCAGAGGTGTTTTTGAAATCAAATCCATGATAACCCATCGCCTGTGCAAAGCGCATGATAATTTCTGCATCGGGGAGGGCTTCACCTGGAGCATCGATCACTTTCGGCAAATAAGTAATTCTTCGCTCAGAATTGGTCATGGTACCTTCCTTTTCCAGCCATCCAGCTGCAGGAAGTAAAAGATCGGCATATTTTGCAGTGTCGCTGTTTTTAGAAATGTCTTGTACAATGACAAATTTGGCTGCCTTCAACGCCTCATCAACCAATCGCGCATTCGGCATGCTGACTGATGGATTGGTGCATATAATCCATACCGCTTTCATCTTGCCAGACTTCAATGCTTCGTACATCTCAGTAGCAGTCAACCCTGGCTTTTCCTGAATAGACTCTACTCCCCAAAACTCTGCTACTTCTTTTCGATGTTCTGGATTGGCTAAATTTTTATGAGCAGCTAGCAAGTTGGATAGACCACCAACTTCTCGACCACCCATCGCGTTAGGTTGACCGGTTAAGGAGAAAGGACCTGATCCTGGTTTGCCAATTTTTCCTGTGATCAGATTCAGATTGATTAAGGCAAGATTTTGATTAACACCCGCAGTGCTTTGGTTCAAGCCCATTGCCCACATGGTGATAAATCCTTTGGATTGGCCAATTAAGCGAGCGGCTTTAATGATGTCATCAACGGAAACCTGGCAGATGGCAGCGTATTGCTTTAAGGTTTTGGAACGAACTTCTTTGGCATATTCTGCAAAGCCATTCGTATTCTTTCTGACAAATTCATCATCGATCATCCCTTGCTCAATCAGATAGCTTCCTATCGCATGAAAAAGCATCATGTCTGTGCCTGGCTGCACTTGTAAGTGCAAATCTGCCAGTCCGCAGGTGTCGGTGAATCTAGGATCAACGACAATGACTTTTACATGAGGATTTTCTGCCTTGTGCTTTTCGATTCTTCTAAATAAGATAGGATGGCACCAAGCAGGGTTTGCCCCAGCAATGAAAATGGTATCTGAGAGCTCAATGTCTTCATAGGAAATAGGCACAGCATCATCTCCCACAGTTTCTTTATAGCCAACCACCGCAGAGCTCATGCATAAGCGACTGTTGGTGTCAATGTTGTTGGTGCCCAGAAATCCTTTGACCAGTTTGTTCGCTAAGTAATATTCTTCCGTGAGGCACTGGCCCGATACATACAACCCTACACTATCGGGGCCATGCTCACGAATAAAGGTTTTGAACACGGCCGCTGCTCTATTGATGGCGGTATCCCAATCAACATCTTGCATGGGATGGCGTCTACTCCAGCGCATTTGTGGCTTGAGGAGGCGATCGCTTTGATCCATGGCTGTGTAATGAAGGTTCATGCCCTTCGAACACAGCATTCCCTTATTGACTGGATAGTCAGAGTCACCTTCTAGCTGAAGGCGACCTTTATTGCTTTTACGTACTTTGATGCCACAGCCTACTCCGCAGTAGGAGCATACAGTCTTGTGTGGCTCTCCCCATTTTTGTGGCATCTTAAAGCTGATTTTGGTTGATTAGTTAGCGATACTAAGTTCTGGTTGAAGGACAGTCGGTTCTGTAACTGTTTCTTCTTTGGTTTTAGGAAAACGAATGAAGAACGTAGTGAAGGAAATTCCCAGAACGATAAACCCAAGGAAGTAAAAGGAATCAGTCCATTCCAATCCTGTAAGGTTCTTTTTGAACAAGAACATACCAGCAACAGCTCCAGCGTTTCCGCCAGCTCCTACGATGCCTGAAACCAGTCCCAATGCTTTTTTATTGATGAATGGAACCACGCTATANGTAGCCCCTTCGCTCATTTGNACGAATAAGCTAAAGAACAGAAGGGATGCAATAATCANNGGAATNGTNTCCATTCTGGAGAANAGAATNAGAGCCAGACTTTCAATAAACAANGCNACGAACAACCANTTTACACGNCCATTTAATCCGCCAATTTTNCCAAATCGNTCACCNAAATAACCNCCAAGNGANCGAGCGAATAGNTTCATCAANCCGAATAGNCCNGCGATTAATCCCGCTGTTTTGATNTCCATATTGAAATAATCTATNAAGTATAAAGCTGCTTTAGAATTAACGATTAGCTCCACACCGAAGCATGCTCCATAGATTAGNAATAGCACCCAAACACGATAATCTTTCAGCACTTTTGAGATAGGATCTTTTGACTCNNTNTCTGCATCNTTTTCNTGNTGCTTGTAATTGTAGTTGCCTTGCGGAGTNTCTTGTGTATAGAAGTAATAAACNATACCCATGATGAACANTGCNANACCTGGNCCAATCATNGCNAATCTCCAGGCNAGGAATTCNGANCCNGTGTAAGCNANTACTNCNGCNAAAATCAAAGGCATNACTTGNTGNGTTACTCCACCTCCAAGGTTACCCCANCCGGCCGTGGTNGCATTGGCTGTACCAACAATATTTGGNGCGAACATNACNGANGTNTGNAANTGNGTGATNACNAANGNAGCNCCNATGGCNCCNATNAACATTCNNGCCANAAGGAANTGCTCGTAGTTTTGGGCCATTCCGATCATCACGACCGGAATGGATCCAAGGATCAGCAACCAGGTATAGGTAATTCTAGGTCCTATANGGTCGCATAACCAACCTATTATNAGTCGCATGAATACTGTAGAGGCTACAGCGATCATNTTGGTATTNACAATTTGATCAGTGGTAATTCCCAGGTCTTCTCGCACTACNGCCAGCATAGGNGCTATGCCAAACCAGCCAAAAAAGCATAGGAAAAANGCGAGCCATGTTAAGTGAAAAACCCGCATGTTGATGCTTTTCACATTGAAAAGCTGAATTCGTGTGGCTTTGCCGTCTGTTGTCGTTTTCATACTAAGAATTATTACGTAGTTCTGANTGTTTTCAAAACTACGTAAATACTTAGAATAAAATAAGTAAAACTACGTATTTAATTTACGTAATAATTTTTGCCTGGAATTTTACTTCTGGATTCTTTGGCTCATGAAAGATGCTCTTTCACTACTTGAATGTTCTTGNTGAGCNAAAAAATGANGAAAAAAATTGAATGATTTTTTATTNCTCTTNNANTTTCATAAANACCAGTAAATCAGAAAGATAGGGTNNTTTTAACGGAAGTTGATGCTTTNTAAATGGCATTATATTGATAAAAAATTGNATTAAAAGGTTACCTTTTATTCCTCTACCCGTATATACAAATGAACTCGGTCGCTAAGAGACCAAACCAAAGCCAAGATGTAAACCGATAAAATCTACACTTTTTGAATTCACTGAACTGAGAGGAAATTCTATGGTGAAAATTCTCAGTTGAGGCAAAAAATGATACTTATCATACAGGATTGGTATGTCCTTTTAGCAGGCCATCGCCTAAAACTTAGATATTATGGAAACCTTAAGAAAAGAGTCTGGCAAAGACTCGGAAGACGTTCCCCTCCCGGGACCTTCGCAAAAACTATCACTTCACCTGAATGCTAGTCAGCAACAGGAAGTCGAACAAATAGCTAATGCAATAAACGTTCANGAACTTAGTTCGGCAGATATNATTCAGATAGGATATAGTGCAGAAAANGCACTTCAGGATACCCTTGATGGTTTCCTGGCGCGTCTGGATTCTGCTTCCGCTAATCAGGTATTTCAATTGTTTGAAAAGCTCGAGAAAGGAGTGAAGGATGCCGACCTACCAGAGGTGTTGCGTAAAATCCAACATAGCAAACCAGGATTCATGACGCGTTTTTGGGGAATGCTACGCGGTAAAAGCCCCAAACAGGTAGCTTCAGAAACCTACAACCAAATCAAGGAGGTGCTTTCTGGGAAGACCCAAACGCTGGTTCATCAAGTCAAACAGATTGAAAATGGCCTGTTTGATAGCATTCAGAAGCTTAACGCTGAATTGGATACCATGAGTGATTTGAAGCAATCGTATCACGATCATCTGGAGCGTTTTGCAATAGTCGCCGCTTCCTCTGAGATAGTTTTGAGTAACGCGAAAGCTGAATTGGCTAAAATGGAGGCTTCAAATGACTACCTAACACAGGATAATCCTATTGCTCAGGCAAAACTCCAGGAGATGCGTCAAAAGGTGCAACTGCTAGAAAGTAGGACACTGTCTTTAGTAGGATCTTACATGAGATTGCCGGCTGATCACATTATCATTCAGCAGATTGAGCAAGCAGGTGTTGCCACACTGCAGGAGACAACCATAACAGCAGCTAGTAGGTTCTCAAGCATTAAAACCACTCTGCTCGCAGTAAATGGGGCGTTTAATGTGAAGGCAGTACAGCAAATTGCTGAACGACAAGCCAAAATGGACGAACAACTTCAAAAGGTTAGAAGTCAAATTACCAAAGAGATCGTGACAACTGCCATGTCTAATCCTGGAGATAATCGTCTTGAACAGGCAGCTCAAATAGAAAAAATCATTGCGGATGCGGTGGAGATCAAGACCTTGATCAACAAGGCGCAAGCCATCAATGAAGAAAAGTTTAATACCGCTAGGGCCCGGTTTGAAGCTGTAAGAAAAGAACTTGCCGCTAATTAATAGCCCTTCCATATTAGTTTTTACAACCCTTAAATTTTATTCACTATGCTAGAAATGAAACTTCAGAAGCCTGGGGACAGTGTGCCTAAGCTTAGCTTATCACTAAAAAAAGAGAGTATTTTCAATATCGAACTTTCGTGGGACAGTACTGCCGATGTAGACGCACATGCTTTGCTTGCCCGAAACAACGGAGATGGTGCTAAGGTTAATACGTTTGATCAAATTCTCTCGACCTACAATTGTAAATCAACGAATCCAGCAGGTACGTTGGTGAGCAATTCGGACGGATCTTTCTCTACTCCATGTGGTAGTTTAACTCACGGTGGAGACAGTAGAGACGGTACTACTCAGGATGTAGATGAGACCATTCTAATAGACGGATCTAAGATCAAAAATGGCGAAAACGAGATACTTGTTTTTGTAACCATACACGCTCCACACGGAAAGAAATTTTCGGAAGTGAAAGAAGCCAAAATCACCATTAAAGATGATGCAGGCACTGTTTTGTGCGAATACATGCTATCCAGTGAGTTTGCGTCTTTTGATGCAGTGCAAATGGGAAGTATCATTTTGACAGAAGACAGCACTTTCCAGTTTCACCCGGTTGGTGTAGGATTTAACGGTGACTTTAACCGTATCCTATCCACGTTTAGCTAATACATTTTATAAAACTCCAATTTGATTAACTCCATGAATAAGAAGATTCGGCCATCGATCATCAGCACGGATGAAGTCCGTCCAACATCGCCTAAACCAACGGTGATCGGGGCTGAATCAATTATTTCAAACAAGGTAAATGCCTATAAGCCTTCTGTGATTTCCAGTAAGGAGGAGGACGAAGTTGTGGTAGAGCAAAAGCCTTCCATACCAACGTTTGGGCCTTCAGCGATACAGGGAAATCGAAGAAATAGATTGCCTATAACATTAGATAATATAAACAATGAATTTGGTGATTTATCGAATGCGGACAAGGAGTTGATATTGCAATTGATTCTTGAAACAAACATTGAAGAATCGAGTCCTTCGTCAATAACGCTTTGGCAACAAAGCCTGCAAAAATCCTACAGTGATCAAGTGATGATCATGCTACAAATGACTCGTCATGAATCATTGGAAATTGTGGAGACACGTGTGCATCGTGTATTGGATATTCTACAATCCATAGACTTGAGAGGTGTTTTGGAATTCAATAAAGATGGATTTTTTACCAAATTTCTCAAGCTGTCCAATGCAGAGTATGATTCTCCCGAGGAGCTTCAAAACGCAGAGAAGGAATTGTCTCAACTAGTGGAAGTATTGAATAGAGAGTCAGAGACACTTTTGCAATTGCATCAGCGATTGAGTCAAATTCAAGAGGAGATCAAACGCTTAGAAAATCGTGTGTTATGTGCTGCGAATGCGGCAAATTATCTGATTAAGTATTTTGAAAAGCAGGGAGAAGCTGGTTCAAAGTTGTCCAGGCAATTTGAAGACAGAGCGATGAGTCTGACCAAAACCAGAAGTCAAATGCTTCAAAATGAAGCTGCCCGAAAGATTCAGTTAGATCATTTAAATCAACTCCTATTTACTGTACAGGATGTCATATTGGTCATGCTNCCAGACTGGTTAGGTAGNATCTCCGCCATNCTGTCTATGCTNGGTATGAAAAAAGTGGTTACGCTCACCGAGGTGATGGATCTATCCGATCGCCAAAAGAAAATTATTTCACACTTAAAATAACTCGTACTATGTCACTACAAATGAATCTCGAAAAGAGTAAAGGAAANTTGCTTTTATCTCTNAATAAGAAAGGTATNAATACACCGCCCATNATGGATCTTGCNTTTGATCTGGACGTGAGTGGAAGTTTCGATGACGAACATCGCGACGGTATTACACAGGATNTGNTNCTCAGATTGGTTCCATGGGGAATGCTGTTTGATCCGGATCAAAAAATGGATGTTTTCACGTTCAGCGATGGTCGCAAAAGAGCCAATTATGTAGGAGAAATTACTCCGAATAACTGTGATCGATACATTCAAACCAGAATCATCGATGAAGTAGATGGGTATAATGGAGGNACGGATTACAGTTACGTCATTGAGAAGAATCTACAACACTTTGGCTGGTTGGAAGGTGGTGCATTTCTGCCTAAGAAGAAAGCGGGATTCTTTGCTTCTCTATTCGGAATGGAAGATGATTGCGAGACGGTGGCGGTTGAGCAAAAGCGTTCGCTAGTGATTTTTGTGACAGATGGAGAGAGTTTCGAAAGAGATCAACCTAGAATGAGGAGAGTATTGGCTGAGTCACAAAGTCGCCAAGATGAAGTCTATTTCTTGTTGATTGGAATCAGTAATCAGGGAGTGGGTTTTGAGTTCTTACACGAAATTGCTGATGAGTTTGATAACACCGGATTGGTCATCATCAATGACTTGAAGAACTTCGTTCGGAAGTCAGATGAAGAGATCAACGAAGTGTTGATAGGAGATGAATTGGTAGCTTGGTTGAAGAAGTAATAGATGGTGTTGCCAGCCAGATAGCCTCCGGCTGGCTTTTAATCTTTTAAAATTCTTCGTCAGCAAGGTGTTTGTTGACTACCGCTCCAGTCATATTACCTGTTGCCACAGCATTGGCTACTGATCGCATGGGGTTACTATTGTCTCCACAGGCATAAATTCCCGGAATAGATGTTTCCTGCATTGGGCTAATCTTCAGATAACCTTGTTCTGTGAGTTCACAGCCTAGTTGGGTTGGAATTTCACTATGCTGAATGAAAGGAACTGACGCGTACACGGCTTCAAATGGCTCTTGACTTCCATCCGAAAAAGAAATAGAGTGCACATAGCCATTATGGTGATTCACTTCAGAGATTTCTTTGTCAATGATTTGAATGTTGTGCTGGAGGAGTTTCTCAGTTTGCTCATTTGCAAATGCTTCCCCACCATTGGTGAGAAAGGCAAGCTCGTTCGTTAGGTTTTTGATTAATGGAGCATAATGCATGGCTCGTTCCCCATTGGCCATTACTCCGGTTTTCTTGCTTTTGGCTTCATAGCCATGGCAATAGGGACAATGGATCACGGAAATTCCCCAGCATTCTGCAAATCCAGGTATATCTGGCAATTGGTCTTTGATCCCTGTTGCGAAAATGAGCTTCTTACCTCTATAGGTTTGCTGAGATTGTGTGGTGATTTGAAATTCATTCTCCACTTTTTGTCCTGAAATGGCGAAATCCTCAATGAATTCAACTGTGGAATATCGCTGTACCTGCTCCTTAGCAATGCTGGAAATTTCTGCAGGTGTCTTACCATCCTGAGTTAGGAAATTGTGCGAATGTGGTGTTTGTTGGTTGCATGGTTGACCTGCGTCAATAACAAGAGTAGATCGTAATGATCTGCCAAGAGTCATGGCCGCTGAGAGTCCTGCATAACTTCCGCCAATAATGATGACATCAAATAGTTGATTGTTGGGCATAGGTGTGCTTCTTATGAATGCACAAAAGTATCGAGAATAATATTAATGCAATTAAGTTGCATTAATATTTGTCAAATTATAAAATCTAATCTGCAGTTTGACTCTTAGTTGATATAGTTAATTCCTCTGCTGGTTGAAGAATGGTTTTGGTTGGTTGAATACACGAACTCAGGTATTGAATTCGTGTGAAATTTTGGCGCTATTTGGATCAAAACCAATTGTTAATCAACCATCAATCACATGTTATTAAGATCAACACTCACCAACAGAGAATCAGTTTACAAGACTTCCAAAATGGAGATCACTAGCTTGAATGATCGAATTTTGAAAGTTGAACTAAAAGGATTTCAAACCATAGCGGAAGCTTCTCGAAATGGAATCATGATGAAGGAAGCCATTTACTCTAGAGGGATTCAATTATTACTCATTGACGAGCGAGAACTGAAGGCAGTTAGCGATGAAATGAAGCAGTTTTTCAAACGGTCGATAGATGAAATTGCCAATTCAGACATTAAAAAAATTGCTATTCTTTCTGCGGACAACATCATTGCCCGGTTTGGAATGGAACAGGTCATTACTGAAACCGAAAATCGAATTAATTACGAAAGAAGAATCTTTGAATCCGAAATAGAAGCATTAGGCTGGTTAGAAAGTTGATAAGAAAGCCGACCCTAGGGGTCGGCATTATATTCTTATGCTGCAGATTTAGCTGCTTCTTTCATGGTAGTTGCCAGGTCTACATATAGCTCTGTCCATGCTTCCTGGAGCTCAGGGGTCCAGGAGTCTCCAAGACCAGCTCCAAGCGTATACAATAACGCACTTGCAACAGTGTCGTAATGAGCATCTTCAACTCCGTAGCCCACATGTCTTTTCCCCAAATCCTGAACGGCTCCAATAATGGACTGAGGGCGATTTAGTCCATTGACTGCAATCGCAAGCATAGCCATTAATTTTTTGCCTTGTTCCTTCATGTCTGATTTGAACAATGCTTTAAGAGAAGGATCTAGCTCAAAAAGCTTGGCATAAAAGATCTCCGCAGCCTGCTCGGCTATTGGTGCGACTTTGGCAAATGAACTTTGAATCATCTCTTTTTTAGGATGATCTGGATTTTCAATGATTTCTGCAATAAGGCTCATGGTGATAAAAGTTTAGTGATTTAAGAAATTCAGTAAGTAAGCTCTATAATCATAGTATTCTGGATGCTCTAGTACGTCTTTTCGGTTTCTTGGTCGCTCAAAAGGGATCTCTAGTTCGTCACCGATTTTGGCAAAAGGACCAGAAGTCATCATGATCACGCGATCAGCCAGGAAGATGGATTCATCCACATCATGAGTGATGGCCACTGCAGTGATTTTTTCCTTTTGCCAGATCTCCAATAGTACGTCCTGCAGCTCTCCACGAGTCAATGAATCAAGCATTCCGAATGGCTCATCCAACAATAAGACTTTCGGTTTAAGCGCAAATGCTCTTGCAATTCCCACACGCTGTTGCATACCTTGTGATAGGTCAGTAGCTCGTTTATGAAAATCATTTCCCAGACCAACTTTGTCTAAATAGTATTTACAGATTTCCTCTCGCTGCGCTTTGGATGCTCCGGGAAAAACCTGCTTCACTCCGATCATCACATTCTGCAAGGCAGTTAGCCACGGGAGCAGACTTGGTGATTGGAAAACCACAGCTCTGTCTGGACCTGCATCTCGGATAGGCTCATTGTCTACAATGATTTGACCGCCACTGATTTCATTGAGTCCAGCAATCATGGTGAGCAAGGTAGACTTGCCACAGCCCGAGTGACCAATGATGGAAACAAATTCTCCTTTCTTGATGGATAGCTGTAAGTCATCCAAAACCACATAATCTCCTTTGGGAGTTGGGTAGACTTTTCTCAGGTTTTGACAAACCAGCATTTCCGGTTTGGAAGCGATCCCAGGAGCGTAGGCCATTTCTTGAAGTTGTGTGTGCATAGTTTTGGTGTCTTTGTGTGAGGATTGTGATGGACTTAGAAGTGTTTAACCGATTCAGAGTATTTCTTTTTACCAAAAATGACTCTGCCTGGCATTACAGGTTGTAAATCAGGAAGGATGTATTTCTGATCGCTTGTCTGACGTCTGGTAGCACCTACTTCCATCAGGTATTCCAGGATGTCATTTCTTAGACGCTTGTATTGCTCATCCTTGTTGATGGAAGTGACATCTCTTGGTCGCTCAAAAGGCACTTTGAATTCTGGACCCAGAGTCGCTTTTGGGCCAGGTGTCAAAGGAATGATGCGATCTGACATCAAAATTCCTTCATCCACATCGTTGGTGATTAGGATGGCAGTTTTCTTATCCTGACTCCAGATTTTAATGATTTCTTCTTGAAGTGAACCACGAGTCAAGGCGTCCAAAGCGCTTAATGGCTCATCCATCAAAAGCATCTCCGGGTTCATAGCCAAAGCACGAGCCACTGAAACTCGCTGACGCATTCCGCCAGATAATTCCTTAGGCTTTTTGTCCTTAGCAGGAGTGAGATTTACCATTTCGATGTATTTCAAAATGTGAGCTTCCTTGTCTGATTTGGACATTTTAGGAAAGACTTCATCAACTGCCAGCTTTACATTGCTGTATACTGATAGCCACGGCAGCAGTGAGTAATTCTGGAAAATCACTCCTCTGTCAGGACCAGGGCCAATGATTGGTTGTCCTTTTAAAAGCACTTCTCCTTTGTCCGGGAAAAGCAGTCCATTGATCAGGTTGATCAAGGTGGTTTTTCCACTTCCAGAAAACCCAACGATTGCTAAAAACTCTCCTTCGTTCACTTTAAGGTTGATGTCAGATAACACATCAATTTTTGAAGATCCAACTCTGAAGGATTTCGAAACATTATTTAATTCCAGTATCGCCATTATGCCATTCCTTTATTGAAGCTCATCATATTTTGAACACTCAGCATGATGCGATCTAGTAGGAATCCGATAATTCCGATCACGAACATGGCTACAATGATTTTGGCATTGGAGTCATTTGCTCCATTTTGAAATTCTTCCCAAACGAAAGATCCCAATCCCGGGCTTTGAGCAAGCAATTCAATGGCGATCAATACCATCCATGATACGGAAACGGTAATTCTTAAACCTGTGAAAATCAATGGTAGCGAAGCAGGAAGGATGATTTTGAAGATGTTTTGTCCGATGCTCAACTTCAATACCTTGGCCACATTGATGTAGTCCTTATCTACCGTGCTTACCCCAAGGCTGGTGTTGACAAGTGTTGCCCACATAGCGCAAAGACCGACACTGATAAAGGAAATGATAAACGATTTATCTAATGAGGGATCAGTGATGACTGTCTTCACAATCATGAACACCAAAAGCAACCAAACAACAGGTGAAACAGGCTTTAAGATTTGGATCAACCAGTTCATGGCTGTTCTCAAAGATTCACTCAGTCCGATGATGATCCCAATAGGAACTGCAATAAGCATTGCTAGCAGACAACCAGCAGCTACTGTTTTTAAGCTCGTACCGATTTGATCAAGAAAAGACGGTCTACCTGTGTAAGTGATTGGATCCAGTCCTTGAGCTTCTCTTTGCTCATTGGTAGCGGAGACCTTGTCTTTAAACTCAGCTTTCTTTTCGCTGATGCTTTTATGATCTTGCCAAAGCGCTTGAAAAGCACCGAATACTTGCTGTGGAGATGGAAGAGTGTTTGGTTGGCAAGAAACGTCACCAGATTCGATGCATTCCTGCATGGCTATGGCTGCTTCTTCTCCTTGTTCGGTTCTTGCTTTTTCGATACGAACACTGGCTTCACTGTTGTAAAGTGCAGTTGCTCCAGCATGCCAAATCACCACGAAGAGGATGATGGATAAGAGAGGTAGGAGGGCTTTAGTGAAGAATAATTTACCGTTTTTGGATGGTTCTTCACCGCTAAATAATCTGATCAGTGGCTCTAAAAATCCTAGCCCGATCATTCTCAATGTTTTTATGGATTTGTCCTTCATGACGTTGGTATTTTATGAAGTGTGAATGGTAAATGTTGGTGCGAGGGTCGGCCTGTGTCCAAACCCTCAGACACCAACGTCTATTTTTTATTGATTGAAATGGTCAAGTCGAGATCCTGAAATAAATTCAGGATGACTCTCTTTTACTTTTCTGAATTCCTATGTTATGGTCATACTGAAGTTGTTCCGCATGGAATGACAGCATCTTCATTAGAGACTTGACAGTCCTACAAGCTTTCGTCTTTGTTGCCAATTTTGAAGCTGTTGATATATCCTAGTGGATCCTTGCCATCATAAGATTGGCCATCGATAAAGTCTGTAGTTGCTGGTTTGTAACCATCCGTTTCAGGAATATCAGCAGCAGGAATTTTACCTTCTTCTACAAGCAGTGCAGCAGCTTTACCCCAGATGTCTGGACGGTAGATGTCTTTGATCGTAGAGTGATACCAATCTGCAGGCTTGCTTTCAGGGATTTGTCCCCATCTTCTCATTTGAGTTAGGAACCAGATGCCATCAGAATAGAATGGATACGTTGCATTGTATCTGTAGAATACATTGAAATCAGGCATGGTTCTTTTGTCACCTTTTTCAAACTCAAATGTTCCTGTCATAGAGTTGGCGATCACCACTGAGTCTGCACCTACATATTCTGGCATGGAAAGGATTCCAACTGCTTCTGGTCTATTACCTGGAGTATCTAACCACTTAGCTGCTCTGATCAATGCTTTTGTCACAGCGATTGCAGTATTCGGATTTTCTTCCACAAATTTCTTTGTCATCACAAACACTTTCTCAGGGTTGTTTTTCCAGATATCGTAGTTGGTTGTTACGGGTACACCAATTCCTTTGAATACCGCTTGCTGGTTCCAAGGCTCGCCTACACAGTAGCCATAAATGGTTCCTGCTTCCAATGTAGCGGGCATTTGTGGAGGAGGAGTTACAGAAAGCAATACATCTGCATCTACTTGTCCTTGAATATTGTCAGCTGTATAGAAGCCTGGATTGATTCCTGCTGCAGCCAACCAGTATCTGATTTCGTAGTTGTGAGTAGAAACCGGGAATACCATACCCATTTTGAATGGACGTCCTGAATTTTTATAATCCTTAACTACTGGTGCAAGTGCATCCGCTTTAATCGGGTGTACAGGCTTTCCCTCAGAGTCTGTGGGCACATTCGGTTTCATGGCAGACCACACTTCATTGGATACGGTGATTCCATTGCCATTTAGGTCCATAGAGAATGGCGTTACCAATTCAGCCTGACGTCCAAATCCAGCTCCTGCTGCGATTGGCTGCCCTGCCAACATGTGAGAACCATCCAATTGACCGTCGATCACACGATCCAAAACGTTTTTCCAGTTGGACTGAGCCTCGATGGTGACGAATAATCCTTCATCTTCGAAGTATCCAAGCTCTTTTGCGATCGCTAATGGAGCCATATCTGTCAACTTGATGAATCCGAATGTCAACTGAGGCTTCTCGATCAATAACGTGGACGAGCTGGATTCTTTTGCTTCCTCAACAGAGGCAGATTTGTTCTGTGCAGTGCTTCCTGTACAAGCCGACCAAATGGCAGCGAGTACGACTAAAATGAATGTGCTTTTTAATATTCTCATGACTATGAATAGTTTGTGATTATCAATTTATTTTGATGCGAATAGGGTTGGCTTGAAGGTGATCATGGTCCATGCCCAGCATTGAAGTGCACTTTTGTCTCCACCTCTTAGAGCTTCCATGGTATCTGTGGCGAACATCTGAGAGTATCCGAGATTCCAAACCACTCCACCTTTTAATTTTTTAGCAAATACTAGATCTATCTCAGTGCCCATGGTTTTGCTTAATTCGCTTCCTTCAGCATCCAGTTGTGTTGATCCAGTCATGAATTCATGCGCCTGAACTTTTAATGCTCCGCCAGCTACTTTGAAGCTAGACTTTAAATAGATGTCTGTTACACCCACCGAGCCATTTGCTGGACCTACGAAGAAGTAATCCATGAAGCCATTATGAGCGTGGTTGGTACCAAAGTCAGGGCTAAATGCGGTGATGTCTGAGGACGTATCGGTATCGTCTTTACCGGAGATGTACTCGACTCCAAATGTCAATGGAGTAATTGTGGTGTTAACTGTCGCATTGATGCCGGCAAGTAGCGCGTTTACCTTGTTCTTGGACAGCTCACCAGTCTGATAGTAGAAATCTCCTGCTAAGGTGATTCCTCCGAATTTTTTGGACGCGATGACTCCTAGAGTTTGTTTGAACGACACTGTAGAATCAGCATTTTGATATCCTGCATTGAAGGCTAATAATGAAAGTGATCCTTCTTTCAGTTGCTGGTTGAACCAGGCATATTGGAAAGTTTTGTAATTACCACTTACGCTATAGTAACCCGCCCCAGGAGCTTGTAGGAATGCTTGTTCTGGCTTGTCATCATCTTGATTGTAAGCAAATCCAAGATGAAGTTTGGACTTGTTCGCTTCATATAAGAACAATAGCGCATCGTGTCTTCTTCCTTGCTGTGCCCACTCAAGACCTCCTAAGAATCTTTGGTTGTCATATGAAATGATTTGGCGACCTGCTTTCACTGAGAAAGACTTGTTGAAGTAATATTGACCCCAAGCTTCGCTGATGAAGCTCTTGCCATATTCTTCTTTGAAGATTTGTGGTGTTTCGCCCCAGATGCGAATGTCCTGAAAGGCAACTCGGAATTTGAAGGCTGAATCAGCGTAATCCAAGTAGAGTCTGGATCTCTGTTCGGTAAAGAAGGCAGCATCTTTTGCTTCTTCAGTTAGCGTTTTAAATCCGTTTCTAAATTCAGTTCTTGGACGAACTTCTGCGGACACGGTAACTTGTGCTTGAGCTCCATATATTCCTAGAGTAAGGAGTAGCACGGTTAGGTAAGTAAATTTCTTCATGATCTCTAAGTTTAGCTTTGATTGCTACGTAGATTAAATAAGTATTAATACGTAGATATGGCAAACCTAGAAAGATGTACTTAGACTATTTGTGTTTGGCTGTCAGGATAAAACAATCTTTTAGCGCAATAAAAAACCTGCTATTACGCAGGTTTTAAAACTTAACTATTTATAAAATAGGTATTTAGCTATCTAAGAAGTAGTTGTGTTCAGAAATTTCTTTTCTAAGTAGTTCTACGTTTTTAATGCTAATTCTTTTGCCTGGTGTTTCTATGAGGTCCTCTTTTCGTAGAGCAGAAAGCGTTCGAATGACTTGCTCTTCAGTGGTTCCTGCAAAGTCGGAGATTTCTTTTCTGGAGAGTTGGAGATTTAATAGGTCATTAGTTCTGCCAAATTTTCTGTTCATGTACAGTAAAGCATCTATCACTTTCTCTCGGACAGTCATTTGAGCAAACTTTTTAACCTTGGTTTCACTTCTATTCAATTCCTCTGCATAGAAGGTCATTAAATCATAAGTGAGGGAGGGCACATCCATTAGCATTTCATGAAGTGTGTCTGTGGAGAAACTACATAAAATTGTTGTTTCAAGTGCAACAGCATTGATTTGGTAGGAAATGCCAGATCCAAAACCGCGATGGCCTACCGTTTCACCATTCCCGGTAAAACGTACAATTTGCTCTTTGCCATTGAGGCCAGTTTTAGCCACCTTTACTTTCCCATCCTGGACAAAATACAGGCCATTTACTGGTGATCCTTCAATAATGAAGCTTTGTCCTTTCTTACATCGAAGAGTCGCTTTTTTATGGATGAAGGGCTGAAGCTTCTCCTGCTTGATGTTCTTTTTAATGACGCATTGGGTGTTGTTGCAGCTTAAACAGTCCATAGCTTTTGATTATATACGTAAAAATACGTAAATAATATTTCAAAACTACGTAATTACTGGGTTTATTAACTGCAGTTCGAACTATCTAATGCAGACTGTCAGAAGAAGACTTAATAATCGTAATTGTAGACTCATCGGTATCATAAACAGAATACCATCCTTGTAGCTCATGAGCAGGATCTCCGATCAGTTCGTCGCCCTCTTTCCAAAAATCACCAGGTGTACCAGGTCTGCCTTCACCACCCCATGACCAAAAATTACAACCCTGTAAAGGACTGTTATCTGAGATTTGTGAAATCGTATATGTAAAGACCCATTCATAAAACTCATTTCTAGAAGTTACGGGAGAGTCTATTTGAAATGATCCAAGATCTCTGGATATACCAAATTCTTCCAATATCAGTGGTTTACCAAGTTTCTTTGCTTTTTCAACCTGACCGTCTAAATATTCTTGAGCCTTAGCTATCGACGTGGAATAGGTGGAGGAGTCTTTAGGGTCGAACCATCCCCAGTTTTGGATCCACAAGTGAGTGGTAGCATAATCAATGTATTTTGATTTGCTGTCCTTATACAAATCTGTACCAGAAATCTTCGTTGAAGTATCCCCTTCTGCACCAATGCAAACCAGATGATTTGGGTCAAGTTCCTGAATCAGTTTGGCTGTTTTCTTGATCCATTTTCGATAAGCTACTACTTCCTCATACCCTCGTGGTTCATTGGCCAATTGCCAGGACATAATGGTCGGATCATCAATGTATTTAGTGCCGGTGATTGAGTTTTCTCGGGTGATTAAGAACCTTAGAAAGTCATAGTAGAAACCAACCGCTTTCTTGTTGCTGTAAAAGGATTGAGAGTAGATGATAAATCCATCCCAGGATCCACCACCCTCTACATCTGGGTAGGGTATTTTCTCCTTATTCGCCCAGCTTATATACTGAGGGAAGCCGCCGCTCCACATCCAGAAATTACCTAAACAAACTACGGCTTTCATGTCTCTTTTGCTCATTTCAACAAGCAGAAAATCCAGGCCTTTCAAAAGATTCTGATTGTATTCACCAGGGGAACTTTGCAGAATGGGCTTGTTTTGATAGGGGCTATCCTCCGCTCCTTCACTTGCTGCCATAATTCGAAGGTTGGTAACTCCAATTTCGCTGAGTAGATCTAGTTCTCGAACCAACCGAGCTCGATCCTCTGCAGAACCTCCACCAAGGTCCATTCCATACCAAAGGTTGGTTCCGATAAAATGATAGGGATTTCCATTTAAAACAAGATGTTCACCTTCCACGGTAACAAATGAACTTTGTGCGTTTACTGTGAGCTCAAGAACGAGGCATAAGACAAGAAATAAGACCAAATTTTTCATCGGGCGTTGCTTAATTGAGGAATAAAAACTTTTAATCAAAATTAGGTTCCTCAAGTCGTCCAAAGGGTGATCGAATCACCCGATTAATGGATCAAATTGTCATCTATGCTACTAATTGAGCAAACCCTCTCGATCCACTTTTTTTAATAGCTCCGTGATGTTATTCACTTCTATTTTTTTCATGATGTTGAAACGATGGGTTTCAATCGTACGGATACTTTTGTCGAGTTTGTCAGCAATGTCTTTGTTAGAAACGCCATCATAAATCAAAGACAGAATCTGTTTTTCTCGTTTTGTTAACCCATAGTCTTGAGATGCTACAGGTGATACTACCTCTTTTGTGGTCGGTATTGCTCCGCCAGACATGATGGAGTTTACGATGGTCGTAGAGATATCGCCACTGAAATATTTTTGTCCACTGTTGACCATTTTCACGGCTTTGTTGAATTCAGCTTTATTCGTGTCTTTTAATAAATAGCCATCAGCACCATATTGCACCGACTTCAGGATGTACTCTGAGTCATCGTGCATGGTGAGCATAATGATTTTCAAGGTGGGATCCTCTTGTTTTAATTGCTGAGTTACCTCAAGTCCTGTTAATAATGGCATGCGAATGTCTGCAACCAACACGTCAGGGGTGCTTTCGTGCATTTTGTCGATGGTTTCTTGTCCGTCTGATGCTTCCCAGATTACTTCGATTTCTGGATCATCTTCCAGTACCATTTTGATACCGTATCTCACGATTTCGTGATCGTCTGCAAGTGCTACTTTAATCATTTTTGTCTAAGGATAATGTGACTGTTATTTTAGTTCCTTTTCCTACTTCGGTTTCCATAGTGAAGTTTCCACCAATGTAGGACGTTCGTTCTTTCATGTTAAATATGCCATGACCAGCTTTCTCAAAGTGGCCACTTCGTTCCACTCTCCCAAAATCAAATCCTTTTCCATCATCCACGACGGTAATGTTCAGGTTATTGATTGTATGGGAAAAAGTGACTGTGATATGTGATGCCTTGGCATATTTGATGGCATTATTGACCGCTTCTTGTATGATGCGGTACAGGTTGGTTTCGATATTGCTCTCCAGTCTATTGATGAATCGCGTTTCGTTCACGAACTTGACTTCCGGTTTAGTGACGGCATTGATTTCATCACAGAATTTGTTGACTGCTGCTATCAAGCCGAAATCATCTAAACTACTTGGGGTAAGGTTAAATGACACTCTGCGAACTTCCTGAATGATCGATTTCATCAAGTCTTTGGCGTCATTGAGTCGCATCTTCATTGGAGTAGAAGATGGATTGAATGATTCCAATAGCAGTTTCATTGCTGAAAGCATCTGTCCGACCCCATCGTGCATTTCTCTGGACAGACGTTTGCGTTCTTCTTCTTGTCCCTCTAATATCAAAGCTGAGCGGTACTGCTGTTCCTTCACAGATTTCTCAATTCGCTCCTTGTTGAGTTCTCTAGATTTTAGTTTGGCTTCTTTGAATTGGGTGGTGTTTCGAGCAACTAATTTGACTTCCCTTGTTGCTGTTACAGGAATTAGATGGGTTTCCAACCAGCAGAAATCTCCTGGTTCGGTGATCAGGCGTAGTTCGCCAGACCAGTTCTTTCCATTTTTTAGAAGATCTAAAACACCGTCAATGAAATCTGGACGATAGTCACTTCTCTCTAAAAGTCCTCGAAGAGATGTCGGTAGCTCCTCATCTTCATATTCCATTGCGTGAATAAACTGACTTGATAAATAAGTGATATTACCTGCAGTTGTCATGCTTGCATAGAGCGATGGAGATTCTGGCTCCACATTGACAGCTTCCAGATCCTGGTAACTTTTGCCAAGTTCATCATATAGTTTGGATAACTCACGAGCCATGTTTTTGGAGGCTATTTCCGAATCTGTCAACTCTTTAACTGTGGCCCGAACTGTTCTTGCAAGTGGAGTGAAAATGAACAGCAACTCCAGTCCAATGATCAAGATAGAAATCACAAAAAGGTAGATCTCTTTGGAGCGGAGGTCGTTCACTTTGGTTCTAGCCTCATTGTCATATTGAAACACGATTTTATCCATCGCTTCCAGAAATGGTCCTTCGTGCTTAAGTATAATGCCAACATTTGAGCTGATACTCAAGGTGTCATTGTTGTTAAATAATTGATTGGCGGCTTGTAGTATCGACAGATAGTGTGGTTCTATCTCCGAAAACATTTTGCGGATCAGCGGGGAGGGATTACCAGAAAGGCCAAGTACACTATCTCCTTGCTGAAGACCTTCATGACTTTGTTTCCATAGATTGAGAGCATTCCTCAGATCCTCCAAATTGGCTTGGTTATCACCTTTTCGCTGCTCAATTTTCAAAGCCAGTTTGCTGATTTTCTGACTCAGCATACGTTGACGGCCTGCCACATTGATGACCCGTGCATCATCTTGTTGGCTGTTGATGGATGTTTGGATCAATAGCTGGCTGATCACAATGCTGAGAGCAATACCTCCAAGCGCAGCGATGTAAAAAAGTCCTAAACGTCGAAAACGGGTCTTTGGCATTCGGGTTTAACTACCAGTTGATTTGAATTACGTAAAAGTAAGTAATTAGACTGATCTATGTAATTGCTACTTACGTAATGCTACGCAAACCCTACGTATACTTTGCCGTTTTCTACTTTGACGGGATAAGTAGCGATGGCGCACTCGTCTCCATTCAAATTTTCGCCTGTTTTTAGAGAGAAAGTTTTTTTGTGATATGGGCAAGCAACTTTTGGTTCATTGCCTTCTGATCCAATCATTCCTCGAGACAGAATCATTTGCTTCTTATGTGGGCAAAGATTTTGTGTAGCAAACCACTCGTTGCGTCTGGTGAAATTAAAAACAGCGATTTGAAGTCCGTGATAGCTAATGTTTAGGCCTCCATCGGATGGAAAATCTGCAGCTTCGCAAGCTTCGAACCAGGTGGTTACTTCTTCTGGTTTTACGGTTTTATAGGATAGTGTTTCACTCATCATTATCTGTCTTTTTTGAAGGTTATAATCAGTCCCACTCAGCAGGTTTTTTCATTTCTCTCATTGGTACAAATTCCAGTGTTGGGTCATCTGAGTCACTGTTGGCGAAGTGGCTGAACTTCTTCTTCATCTCTTCATTTTCTACTGCTTCTTTCCACTCACAGTGATAAGCAGCGATTAAAGATTGCATGTCTTTTTCGAGTTCTTCACCCAGTCCAAGGCAGTCATTAACTACCACTTCTTTTAGATAATCGATACCTCCTTCAAGCTTATTGAGCCATACTGAAGTTCTATTTAAAGGCTCCGCAGTGCGGATATAGAACATCAAGAATCGATCAATGTATTTAATGGCTGTTTTTTCGTCAATGTCTCCGGCGAGCAGTTTTGCATGCTGAGGATTGGCTCCTCCATTTCCACACACATACAGGTTATAACCAGCTTCAGTTGCAATCAGCCCAAAATCCTTTCCTTGTGCTTCTGCACATTCTCTCCTACATCCGGATACGGCGCCTTTCAGTTTGTGAGGCGATCGTAATCCCTTGTATCTACTCTCAATTTCGATGGCGAAACTCACTGAATCGTGTAGGCCGTAGCGACACCAGGTAGAGCCAACACAGCTCTTTACAGTTCTCAAGGACTTGCCGTATGCGTGTCCGCTTTCAAAGCCTGCATCAATCAATTCTCTCCAGATTTTAGGTAAATCGTTCAGTTTGGCTCCGAACATGTCGATACGCTGACCACCGGTAATCTTGGTGTACAAATCATATTTTTTGGCTACCTGACCAATCACAATTAGCTTGTCTGGTGTAATCTCGCCGCCTGGTATTCTTGGTACTACCGAATAACTTCCGCCTTTTTGAATATTGGCCAGGAAGCGGTCGTTGGTATCCTGGATGGTATCTTGTTTTAGGATTTTGTCATTCCAGATGCTTGCCAATAAAGAGGCAACTGCTGGCTTGCATGTTTCACATCCATCTCCACTGCCATATTGATTAAGTAACTCATTGAATGACTTGATTTCTTTGATCTTGATCAAACTATAGAGTTCCTGACGTGTATAATCAAAGTGGGTACAAAGCGTTTTACGAACCACTTGACCCATTGATTTCAATGTCGCTCCTACGATATCGGCAACCATCGGTGAGCAGGCTCCACAACCTGTTCCAGCTTTGGTGCAAGTTCGTACTTGCTTCAGATCAGTGATGCCATCGTCTTTGATGCACGAAACAATATCTGCTTTAGTAACATTTTCGCACGAACAGATCTGAGCTGTGTCTGGCAAATCCATGATAGAGTTTCCTCCATTGGCTCCTCTTGATCCGAGAATGAGATCCTCTGGGTTAGGAGGAATAGCCATGCCATTCTGAGTGATTTGCAATAGCATACTGTAGTCTTTGGCATCACCAATCAAAATTCCTCCGAGTAATTTTTTCTTGTCTGCAGAGAGATTGATTCGTTTATAAACTCCTGAGTTTTTATCCTCAAAGGCAATTGGAATAGATCCTTCAGTTTGACCTAAGGCATCTCCAAAACTCCCTACGTCTACACCAATGAGTTTTAATTTGGTAGACATATCTGCTCCTGAGAATTTCTTGGTTTTCTCCCCGATAAGTTGGTCTACGACTGTCTCAGCCATGTCATATCCTGGAGCCACCAGACCATAAACCATTCCATTGTAATTGGCTGCTTCTCCAATCGCATAGATGTCAGGATCATTGGTTTGCATCTGTTCATTGACAATAAATCCACCTCGGTTGCCAGTCTCGAGATCGCAAGTTTTTGCTAGTTCATCCCGAGACACGATGCCACAGCTAATAACAAGCATATCGGTCTCAAGACTGGTTCCGTCAGTGAATTCCAATTGATCTAGTTTACCATTTCCATGGATTTCTTTAGTGTTCTTATTGAGGAGGATTTCTATTCCCAGAGATTCAATTTTAGATTTAAGCATATTGGAGCCTGCATCATCCAGTTGCCTTGGCATAAGTTTCGGTGCAAATTCGATGACTTTAGTCTCCAGGTTGAGGTCCATTAGCGCTTTAGCAGCTTCTAAACCGAGTAGGCCGCCTCCTAAAACAGCTCCTGATTTTGCATTTTTGGCATAACTGATGATCTGATCAAGATCTTCGATGGTGCGATAGACAAAAACTCCTTTCTTATCCACTCCTTTTATAGGAGGAACCATGGCGCTGGACCCAGTTGCCAAAACCAAATGATCATAGCTTTCAGATTCACCTGTATGAGTGGTAATCGTCTTGTGCGATCGATCAATGTTGGTAATTAATTGAGACGTTTTAAGAATGATATCATGCTCATCATACCACGACCTTGGAGCCATGAGTAATTTGTCTTCAGACTGAGATTCGAAATATTCACTTAAGTGAACCCGGTCATATGCGGGTAATGGCTCTTCACCATATACTGTAAGCGAAATCTTCTTATCGGTGGCTTTGGCTCTGAGCTTCTCGCAGAACTTGTAACCAACCATTCCATTTCCGATGACAATTACCTTTTCCATATCGATGAAATTATTTTTACGTAAAACTACGTAATAATACTTAAGAAATAAAAATAAAATACGTAGTTTAGCTGAAATAATTACGTACTATGTCAACACTATACTTAATTGGAGCAGGCCCAGGAGATCCAGAGTTGATCACTTTGAAGGCAGTTAACACCTTAAAAAAGGCACAAGTGGTACTTTATGATGCATTGGTAAATCCTGAACTACTTAATTACTGCTCAGCAGAATGTGAGTTAGTCTACGTAGGGAAAAAGCCAGGGATCCATCAGTACCAGCAGATCTACATCAATGACATGATTGTTGACAATGGCAAACGATATGAGCATGTAGTACGATTGAAAGGAGGAGACTCCTTTGTTTTTGGAAGAGGTCATGAGGAACTGGAGCATGCCAGGGCACATGGTATGAATGTGGAAATAGTGCCTGGGATCACAAGTGCCATTTCTGTTCCGGCTATGAGCGAAATTCCAGTTACGAAAAGGGGAGTTAATGAGAGCTTTTGGGTGATTACGGGGACCACTTCTAGTTTGGAAATGTCAGGAGACATAGCCNTAGCAGCCAAATCCAGTGCGACAGTTGTCATACTCATGGGCATGCGNCATTTATCTAAGATTGTNGANCTNTTTTCAGAAGCTCGNGGAGAAAACGAAGCGATTGCTGTCATCCAAAACGGAAGTAAAGAAAATGAGCGNTCNNCCATTTGCGANTTACATGAAATAGAAAACCAGGTAGAAGAGCAAGGATTAGGCTCCCCAGCGATTATTGTGATTGGAGAAGTGGCAAGGTTGGGGAAAAGGAAAATTGTGGAGGCATATTCGGCATCTATTAGCGTTCAAGAGGTTTGAGTGAAAATTGGTAAGGTCATGATTTTTAATGATTTAGATCATTAATTAAATATCAGTTAATCAGGAACTTGCCAGGCTGACCAATTTTTTAATAACACTTACCCACTATGAGCAATTCACCACCACCTCACACAAACCCCCTTATCAACCTATCAAGGGAAACAGAGCGTATAAAAAATATAGCCAACAATATAAAAGGTGCTATTCTTAGGTATAAGGTCAATGAGGATGGGTCCGAAGAAATGTTATATGTAAGTGATGGCATTCAAGAGTTATATGAGTTGACGGTGGAAGAAGCTATGTCAAATGTGGACAGGATGTGGGATCCAGTTTGGAATGAAGATTTGCAAGAATTTAAGCAGTCTGTTAGCGAATCAGCAGAAAATTTAACCCACTGGGATTTTACCTGGCGAATTACAACTCCTTCTGGAATTACAAAATATGTACACGGTAGAGGTACTCCCTTTCGTGTGGAAGACGGTACAGTCTGGGATACAGTGATTGTTGATGTCACCGGACGTGTAAAGTCAGAAAAGAAATTACAAAGGACGATCAAGGAAGAGGCGCTAATCCTGGAAACTATTCCAGAAAGTTTTTTTTCGATCAAACCGGATTGGCGAATTGGGTATTGGAACTGGGGAGCGGCTAACTTAACGGGTATTGCCAAGGATCAGGTTATTGGAAATGATATCAGAAAGGTCTTAGAAGTCCAACATCAGGAATTATTAGAGCAAATAAAATATGTCAAAATAAAGCGTAGGCAAGCCTTTACCGAGATGATGGTCAACGATCGGGTGTGCAGTGTGAGTGTTCACTATTCAGAAGGCATTGTTTTGTGCATCATAGAGGATATTACCGATAAGAAAACTAATGAAGGACAAATGCTTGAAAAACTAATTCAGGCACAAGAACTGGAACGAAATAGGATTTCCAGGACCCTTCACGATGGAATCGTTCAGCAATTGGTTTCCCTCAACATGCGTGTGAATCACCTGGAGGAGTTACTTGGTTTCGAACATCAATTATTCACAGAAGTTCACCAAATCAAATCTCAGATTAAAAGCATCACAAGTCAGGTCCGGGAAGTTTCACATCAGTTACAAACTTCAGATATCGTCAATGCGTCTTTACAAGAACTTTGTTTGAGGCTATACGAGCAGGTTTCACTCAATAGAGAGGTGAAGTTTGATTTTCAAATGCATATAGAGTTGGCCAACGTAGATATAAGTGACGTCTTGAAAACCCACATCTTTAGAATACTTCAGGAGTTGACCAATAATATCTTGAAACATTCGAAAGCAACACTCGCTTCTGTTGTGTTGGATGAAATCGGTGATCATTTGTATTTGACAGTATCAGATAATGGTACCGGGCTAGACGCTACAAGTGGTCGTGGCATCGGGTTGTCAAACATTCAGGACCGGGTTCGATTAATGAAAGGAAATATAGAAATGAACAATTCCGAATCAGGAGGTTTTGAAGTGAGTATCATTATTCCATTTAAAACGGATTCAGAGTAGAGAACCTGTTCTTTGCTCTATTATTTCAATCTACAATCGTTTTCATTTCCATATTGCCAAAACACGCCTTCTAAAAGTAGGTTTAATTGCTTAATTCTTACTATTATAGAGTTCAGTAAACAATTTAATCTACCCTAAAATGGAAAGTGTACAACTCGGTTTTGTGGATATCGCCATCATTGTGGTTTACATCCTCGGAATAATTTGGTACGGAATATCAAAAGGAAAGCAGCAATCTTCAGAGGATTATTTCCTCGCCGGTCGTAACATGACCTGGCCTGTTGTTGGTATCTCCTTGTTTGCAGCAAACATTGGTAGCAATACCCTCATCGGATTAACATCTGATGCCTATCAAACGAACACTGCAGTATATAACTATGAGTGGATGGCTGCAGTTGTTCTCGTATTCTTTGCCATCTTCTTCTTGCCTTTTTACTTGAAGTCTAAGGTATATACCATGCCGGAGTTTTTGGAGAAAAGGTATGACGTGCGATCACGTTATTACTTCTCCTTCATTACCATCATAGGAAATGTCATCATCGACATGGCATCTGGTCTCTATGCTGGTAATTTGATTCTCAAGATCATTTTTCCAGAGGTTTCCTCTACGTTCATTATTATTAGTTTGGCACTTGCAGCCGCAGCATATACCATTCCAGGTGGGTTGTCATCGGTAGTTCACACCGAAGTGATTCAAGCAGTCTTGTTGATTATCGGTTCGATGATCATTACTTACTTCTGCTTTGTAGAAGTCGGCGGATGGTCTGGAATGATGGCTGGTTTAGATCAATTACATGGAGCTGGATATTTAGATAAACCAGCCAAGGATGTCTTCGATATGGCGGGACCCGCCTCCAATGATGCCTATATGCCTTGGACAGGATTGCTGTTTGGAGTGCCATTGTTAGGGTTCTATTTCTGGGCCAATAACCAGTTCATGGTTCAGCGTGTGCTTTCTGCCAAAGATTTGAACCACGGCCGTTGGGGTGCATTGTTTGCTGGGCTTATGAAAGTGCCAGTAATATTCATTATGATTTTACCAGGAGTTATGGCCATTGTGCTGTTCTCTGATTTAGATATTAGCGGTCTTAATTATTACATCACCAATGAAGCAGGTCAGTCAGTGATTTGTGATAATCTGGAAGATTGTCCGAATATGACTTATCCAGTAATGCTTTATAAACTGTTGCCAACAGGAATCCTTGGGTTAGTTATTGCCGGTCTATTAGCAGCGATGAGTAGTAGTATTTCTGCTACGTTGAATTCTGCTTCAACGTTGATCACTATGGACTTCATTACGAAGATCAAGCCGGATATGACGAGTAAGCAGCTAGTAAGAGCCGGTCAAATTGCAACAGTTATTTTGGTATTACTTTCCGCATTCTGGACACAGTACATCGAGCAAATTTCTGATTCACTTTGGGAATACCTTCAGTTAGTTCTTGGATTCATTGCGCCTCCTGTAGTTGCGGTATTCCTGGTTGGTTTGTTCTGGAAACGAGCAAATGGAAACGGCGCTTTTGCAGCTTTGATGGCCGGTTTGCTATTCTCTGTTTTCATGATTGTAGCTGGTATGTACAACCTGGCTCCTTGGCTTACTGAAATTCACTACTTACATAAGGCACCTCTTTTGATGATTAGTTGTGTGCTCGTTCATGTGGTTGTTAGTAGCATGGGATCCGCTCCAAGTGAGGAAGTAGTGAACTCTCTTACCTGGAATGTTGGTTTGTTTAAAGCAGAGACGAAGGAATTGGAAGGACTGCCATGGTATCAGAATTACCGCATTTTGGCAGTNATCTTATTAATCATCACCGCAGTGGTGGTGGGAATGTTCTGGTAAAAATAGAAACATGGCTTACATAGTAGCACTAGATCAAGGTACCACGAGCTCGAGAGCCATTCTTTTTAACGAAAAGGGTGAGATTCTTGGCGTCAAACAAAAAGAGTTTACTCAGTATTTCCCAAAATCAGGCTGGGTGGAGCATGATGCTGAAGAAATCTGGACGACACAATCTGAGGTTCTTCGGGCTCTGCTCAATGATCTGAATATTAATCCTGGAGATGTCACAGCTATTGGTATAACCAATCAGCGTGAAACGACAGTGGTTTGGGATCGCAAAACCGGAGAGCCTGTGCATCGAGCAATCGTTTGGCAAGACAAAAGAACCTCTGAGTTTTGTGACGAATTGAAAGAAAAGGGCCTGGAAGAAACAGTCCGAAATAAAACCGGACTAGTTATTGATTCCTATTTTTCTGGCACCAAGGTCAAATGGATTTTGGATCATGTAGATGGAGCAAGAGCTCGAGCGGAAAAGGGAGANCTTTNNTTCGGAACNATTGATTCCTGGCTGGTTTGGAATCTGACNAAAGGTNAAGTNCANGCNACNGATTATACCAATGCGTCNAGAACNATGCTTTANAANATCGTGGATAATAAATGGGATGANGGATTGATGGAAATGTTGGATGTTCCTGCATCAATGCTTCCCGAAGCACATCCTTCTGCCTATCATTTTGGAGATTATGAGTACCGTGGGGCGACCATTCCAATTATGGGTATTGCTGGAGATCAGCAGTCAGCGCTATTCGGTCAGGCATGTTTCGAGCCAGGTGAAGCTAAAAACACCTACGGAACCGGTTGTTTCATGCTGATGAACACTGGTAATAA
>PBTY01000004.1:0-17020 GCA_002729235.1 Rickettsiales bacterium
GTTCAGGATAGTACGATTTGGCGTTTAGCGACTGTAGATGCGTTTGGGAGTATGTCCCGTGTTGATTTTGCACAGGGTTGTGCAGGAGAGGATAGTTACTCTACCTCTTTTGAGCCAACCCTTAGTTATAGCGAATCGGGAGACTATGCAATTGAGCTTATCGCAAAAGGGGCTAATGGCAACGTTTCCCGTTATCAAGATACAGTGACCATCCTGACATCTACGTCACCGGATATAGATTTTGAGACACAAAATACGTGTATCAGTTCGGCTAATACCTTCACATCCATCAATACTTCAGGAGATATTACCAGCTATGCGTGGGACTTTAATGATGACGGGATTATTGACTCCACAGATCCAAATCCACAAGTATTGTTTGATACGATTGCCGGAGCGGGTACTTACCTGGTTAGGCTGGATGTAGAGAGTAGTGGAGGATGTGGCAATTTTGTGGAGAAGGAGATTACCATCTATCCTGAGCCACCGGTGCCTAGTTTTGATGTTTCAGTTGATTATTACTGCGTAGGAAATGAAGTGACATTGCGTAATACTACTGTTGATGATGAATATGATGGAGGAATTCAATACAATTGGACTATAACCGATATTGAGGACACTTTAACTTCAGGAGATTTGATTTTGTCTTTTGATGTCCCTGGTGAAAAAATTATTGAAGTTTATTCATTGATTCCTGGTTGTGAGTCATCAGTTTTCCGAGATACCATTTTTATCAATGATCTACCAGAAGTTAGCTTCTATTCCTCACCAACATGTGATGGAGATATCATGTCATTTACCAATCAGTCAGAGGCGATTGAGTTTCACTGGGATTTTGGCGATGGCTATATCAGCACCGAAGAAAACCCAAACCATCTATATGCGGATGCAGGATCCTATTTGGTTGAATTATCAGTAATAAATGCTTTAGGTTGTGCTAATTCCTTGACGAAGGAGGTGGTAGTATCAGCTATTCCTCAGCCCGAGTTTGAATATGATATCATCTGTCAGGGCTCTGAAACCATCCTTCGAGACGTGTCTGTGGTGAATGGTGCGGATATAGCGCAATGGGAATGGTATGTAGAAGGACAGCAAGTATCTACACAAAAATCTCCGGAGCTGGTTTTTGAATCAAATGACTGGAAGCAAATAACACTCACCGTTTATTCTACTTCAGGCTGTTCCGCATCTTACACGGAATCGTTATCAGTATTAGCAAAACCGAATGTACAGTTTGCCACTGAAATAGCTTGTTTTGGTGATTCTTCCATCATTGCAGACATTTCCAACAATCAGGAAGACATCATCAATAGAGTTTGGAGAATAGATGGTGATATTATAGGCTCGAATGCTACCGAATTCAATTACCTGTTTTCTCAGACAGGGACTCACGAAATCAGTTTGTCAATAGATAACGAAAATCTGTGTAGCGCTTCCGAAACTAAAACCATCGAGGTTCTTTCACCTCCTGCATTAGGTTTTTACTCTACCAATTCATGTGAAAACATGGACATTACTGTTACAGACACATCAAATGTTTTCGATGACCCAATTATTTCGAGACGATGGTATTCTGGAGCAACCTTGATCGGTACTGGTCCGAAAGCATTAGTCCCTGTAGATGCAGAAGGATTGTATGACATAACACTTGAGGTTTCAACTGGCAGCTCTTGCATTTTTACTGCAAGTCAACAGGTAGAAGTTACTCCTAAACCTGACGTTTCTTTCAATCTTAGCAATGACTATGGTGTTCCACCATTTAGTCTGCAAGCAACGAATACTACCATAAATGGCGATGAATACTATTGGTATGTGAATGACGAATTTGTTTCATCGGAGATTGAACCCAAATTGAGTTTTGAAACAACAGGTAACCAATTGGTCAAAGTGGTTGTGTTTAATGAATTTGGATGTGTAGATAGCACCACTCAAGTAGTTCGGTCAATTAGTCCAGTGGTAGATTTAGGTATCAGTGAGCTGGAAATCGTAGGAAGCAATAAGATTGGTTTTACCCTGTCTAATAATAGTAATATTCCGGTTGATTCAATTGAGTTTAAGTTGGTGCTGGAAGACCTATTCGAGTTGCCAGAAGTGGTTTATCGAAGAATAGACGAAGGTGAAACAATGACGGTTATATTAAATACCTCCTTACCGATCTCTTCTAATTTGAATTACTTCTGCGTGCGGATGACAACTCCTTATGGGGTCAGTGATGAAAATATTGAGGATAATGAGGTTTGTATGAACCTTGAACAGAATATTATTTTCGAGCCGCCTTATCCCAATCCGACCAGGTCTACTGCTACACTCAGGTCATTTTTGCCCAAATCGGGTGACGTTAAAGTGACTTTACTAGATGTTTCAGGTCAAATACAACAGAATCTTCTGTTAGAAAATCAACCTGCAGGGCTAACCACTTTTGTCATTGATATGGCTGTTTTGGACGCAGGAACCTACTTTGTGGTCATTGAATACGACGGAGGTAGTCACAAATCAAGAGTCATTAAACAATAATTCCTGCTCACTCAGCAAATGGTTTATAAATTGTCTTAGAATTATCAGAAAGAATCCAAATATTTCCAATTATTATTACCTTTGCAGCAAATAAAATTTGGAATGAAGGTAAATTCACTACACTTGAAATTAGACGAGATAGATAGGAAGATTTTAGAGATTCTACAATCAAATGCCAAAATCACGAATGCACAATTATCCAAAGATATTGGCTTGTCTCCTGCTCCAACTCTTGAGCGTGTGAAGAAACTTGAAAACTCTGGAATTATTAAGAGTTATCACGCGAAGTTGGATACAGAGAAGATTGGATTAGGAGTTCATACGTTCGTTCAGGTGACATTGAAAGGTCATAACAAAAAGAACATAGATTTATTCCTTGCAGAGATCAATCAGGTGCCGGAAGTGATTGAATGTCACCATATTACGGGTTCTGGTGATTTTATTCTAAAAGTGATCTCTAAAGACATCACTTCTTATCAGAGATTAATGTTGGAGAAAGTAAGCGAAATAGAAGTAGTGGATAGTCTTCAATCTATGGTAATCCTTTCTACCTTTAAGGATAGCAAAGTGATGCCAGTACCACACTCATGATCAAAGAACAAAATCTGATTTTAACAGGACACCAGGTCCAGCAAATCATTCGGCGGATAGCCTTTGAGATTTATGAAGACAACTTTGAGGAGAAGCAAATCGTCATTGTTGGGGTTCATGAAAAAGGCTATCAAATTGCTGAAATGCTTGTTGGCCAATTGTCTGATATTGCTTCTGAGATTAAAACCAGATTGGTAAAACTCAATATCAATAAAGATAATCCATCGGCTTCTGAGGTGACACTGGATGTGGATTCTAAAGAGCTTAAAGGAAAATCTATTGTTTTGGTAGATGATGTGTTGAATTCAGGTAAGACAATGGCTTATAGTTTTAAAGCCATCCTTGATGTTGAGGTGAAAAAGCTGCAAACGGCTGTTCTAGTTAACAGAAGTCACAAACGATTCCCGGTTTTGGCCAATTACATGGGTTATGAACTTTCCACTACTATTGATGAACATGTGGAAGTTGTCCTTGATGAAGACAAAGGAGTCTATTTATTCTAGCTTCGGTTTCCTGTGATGTGATCTTTGTAGAGATCGGGTTTCCGAACCAACATTTCCAGACTTAGGGCAACAATTTCTCCCATGCTATCACAAGCGAGAAACTCTCTTTCTTCATAGAAATCGGCAAGTTCCTCGCCAAGGCGCTTTACATTTTCGATTGATGAGACTCTGTCGAGACTCATGGTATGTAAGAGATCATCAACACGAACTTTATCCATTTTCATCCGATTAGCGATTAGTGATCGCTCTTCTCGTTGATACTGACGAACGGACTCAGGGGTCATATTTTTCAGTCCAACCTGGATGATGGGGTTATTCTGCTTGAAATATTGCGGCAAATAAATCGCCCTACGCCCCTCATAAGATTGCTGATCAAAATCGATTGCCCTAATTCTATAAACCACTTCTTCAAAATCGGGGGTGATATCAATGACAAAGTTGCTGGAGTGCATGTCACCAAGCAACCTTACAAAGCATCGTTCATTGAACTTGACAAATTCCTTTGCCAGACGAATTTCGTTAAGATTAGGATCACTTAGGTGAGTTTTGATAAATTGATCTCCTGGTATGCCGACAATGTGTTCCTCTATCAAAGTGTCCTTGAAAACCAGGTATTGAAGTTTGTTAGGAGAAAGGAGATGCTCTAATTCCAATCCATAAATTCTGGAAGCATCCGCATTTTTGATATAGAAGTAATCGAAGTTGTCGTTGATACGGTTTACTACTCGCACACGAAATGGTTGTGTGTTTCCATAAACGCATAAATCTACCCGGTCTATGAATAAGTGATCCATCACGGACATATCACCTGCCGCTTTCATCAAGGCGTAGATTTTTTTCAGCGACTGATAAATGTGCTGCATTTCATCCTGAGGAAAGAATACAGTTTCCCACAGTGTGTCTTTACCGTTCCGATCATATAGAGGAATGGAATTGTCATATCTCAAAAGGCTGGTGTAATCGACTGGTAGATCCGTCTCGCGATCATATTTTAACAGGTACTCACGTAGATGCCCACTGATTTTCACAGGGACCTTTTTTTTACTGATGATAGCCATCTCTAGGTCAATTCATTGAGGAAAATATCTCCCGATTGATCAGCCCATGTTCGGAATTTGGTTTGAACATCTTCGTGATTGGGGATGTAATCTCTAAGCTGTCCAATATCAAATCGCTCACTATGAATTCCCGCACCAGCTTTCCTTGCATCAACTGCATTGCACGCTTGCTCATAGTGTCCCTCTACAGGGACCATCAATACTGGTTTACCAAGATACATCGCTTCACACACAGATTCAAAACCTGCTGTAGTTACATACCCCTGACAATTGGCCATTTTATCTATGAATTCCTCATCATTTAGTTGATGATAGGTGAGGTTGTTATCTACTTCATAGGTTTCAGGCATGTCTTTTTTATCCCAAAAACAATGCAATTTTTGTTCTGGAAATTTCTCGTGAAATAGATTTACCTCCGTTGAATATCCCGAGTTGACCATATAAACCAGGTAATGTTCACCCTTTGTTGGATGCTGCTCTTTGACTTCATCGCGAAGTAAAGGGGGCACTACTACTAATTTCTTTTTCCTATTAAATCCAAATTCCTGGAAAGACAAAGCCAGTATTTTATCGGCCCCAAGACTAGCAATTTTATTCCCCATTCGAAGGGAAAGCTTATCAAGTTGTCGTTTTGGGGGGAAATCAAATTCAGGGTGTGCAATTAAGAATTGATGTGCGATACACACAAATTTAGCTTTTGGCTGTTTGGAGAAATTGTATAATCCGCCAAGGAAGTCATAAAAATTGATAATTACATCTGGCGCGTCTTCCTTCACGATTTCATCAATTCGGTTGATTGATTTCATGTAAATTTTACTCCTCAACAAGGAGTATACAACCGATCGGAAGGGTTTAACTGATTTTTGATGTTTGTCCGTAATGAAATTGGGACTATCCAAATGCTCTACATTACAACCTATTTTATCTAAAAAGAACTGAGGTATACTCCTTCGCTTACTCTTACCTACAATCACTCGTGTAATTTCGTGATTGTGTAATCGGAGTATTTTGGCCAGCGACAAAGCCTGCGTCATGTGGCCCCGACCTTCACCCTGTATGAGAAATAGATACTTCAAGATTGTTCCGTTTGATTGGAAAGTTAGCGAATGTGTCTATCTCTTGAATAGTTTGGACACACTTTCGCGATAAGCATAACCAACAGGTAACATTTGATCATTCACCTTGACACGATTTCCCTCCATATAGTCAATCGCATCCAGAGAAACGATGTAAGACTTATGAGTTCGAATGAAAGAGGAAGGTAAACTCAATTCTAGCGACTTGAGCGTTTCGCTTGATAGGTAGGTGCGATCAAGTGTATGGAACTTCACGTAATCACCCAGTGATTCGATATATGAAATGCTGGACAATTTAATCCGGTGTGATTTCTTGTCTTCTTTGATGATGATCACGTCCTGATTTGGTGTAGAGTCCAATAGAATTTTCACTTTGGAGATTGCTGACAGAAATCTCTCGTATGCAAATGGTTTGAGTAGGTAGTCAATCGCTTCCAATTCAAAGCCATCTACAGCATACTCGGGGTAAGCAGTTGTGAAGATGACTTTAGGCCTTTTTATCAATGTTTTATAAAAATTTAGTCCTGAAATACCAGGCAATTTGATATCCAGGAACAGAAGGTCTGGCCTGTTGGATTCAATTTCAGATAATGCTTCTTCAGCTTCCTCTGCGATAGCGACAAGATTGAGGCCATCGGTTTCCATAATATACCGTTCGAGTAAATCTTTTGCTAGCGGTTCATCCTCTATGATCATGCACCGAATCATACCAGTTGGATTAGAAGTTTGGTTTCAAATTTATGGTCATTCTGGATTATTTCAAGGGAGGCTTTGTCTGCATAATATAGCTGTATGAGTTTTGAAATACTTTTTAATCCAATACCAGATTCTTTCTCTTTTCTGATGAACGAATTTTGACAGTTAAACTCAATATGATTCTCAGAATACCGACAGGAAATATGAATAAAAGATTTGTCCTTGGTCAAATTTCCATGTTTGAACGCATTTTCTACAAGGGGTAATAAAATCATTGGGATGATGAACGGACTATCTGTTCCTTGCACATTGAATTGAACATCTCGATTAGGCTTGAAACGAATCAGTTGAAGGTCAATATAGTTGCGGATCATTTGTAGCTCTTTTTCCAAAGAGACACTCTCAATGGAAACCTCATAAAGGCTGTAGCGAAGTAAGTCTGACAATTTTAAAATGGCTTCAGAGGCTTTTGGATCATTTTTTAACGATAGAGAATAAATTCCATTCAACCCATTGAATAGAAAGTGAGGATTCAATTGATTTTTAAGAGCATTCAACTCCATATTGATTTTATCCTTTTCAAGTGCATTAACTCGAAACCATGATTTGGAAAAATGAAGTAGCGTTGCAAGAATGAGATAGATAGTTAGAATTCCAAATAGAATGGTATTCTCAGTGAACGATACGATGTAGAATGATTTTAGCAGATTGGGTACTAAGTACTCAAATGTTATAAAATGAATTATCCAACCAAATAAAACCACCATGATCGAGCTTATGAAAAAAAATAGGTACCGCTCTTTTTGAAATAAGTTTGGAATGACCAATCTCAACTGGATGTATACCATTGGAATCAGACATAGGTGAAAACACAAGGAGTAGATTAAATCAGTTGATGAATATTCACTACTAATGGCAAAGTACGAAGTGATGAAAGCGATGGACAGCACCCAGAAAACCAGATGCTGTAGCCAGGGTATTGACGCAATTTTTAGAACGAGTGACTTCATTGGATCACTCGTTGATATTGATCAGGATCTGAAAAGACTGATTCGTCTTTAGAGTAGGAGATAAGAAACTTTTGAATGTCTTCAGGCTGAGCAGTGATTACCACTGAATGATTTACATTTTCATGTCTCAATCTTATTCGATTGCTCTCGAAAAGATCTTTGAGTTTATCAAGATCAAACTGGGTCATCACCAATTGATCATTTGAGACTTCTAGTTTCAAAAAGGTGTGAACCGGAAACAAGTTTTGGTCGATGTATTTATCATCGAGACCCTCACCGGGTGACATATCTAGAAAATAGTTTTCGCCAATTTTTGCCAGTACTGCAGTGAAGTTGATCGTATCACCATTTTCAATAGCAGTTAGTATGTATTTTTTATCCAATATTCTTGGCATCTTCGGTTCAAGAGCATTGTGCATTTCTTCTTCCCAGTAGGCAGCTACTTTAGCTTTATCTCTAATCGTATCTCCTTCCACAACAATAAATTCATCATCACCAGGAGTTACTGTTATTGCTTCAATTGAGAAGGTTGATGCCATCTCCGAAAAAACAAGTATGCCTCCCTCTTTGCCTTTCCAGGTGCCTTCCAGTTCTTTCAAATAAACCGTGGTGTCTTTGGTATAGATTGGAAATAGAGAATATACGCAAGAAGATAACAACGTGCAGAGAGTGATGATCAGGAGGTAATTAAGCTTTTTCATTTCGTTTTAGTTTTATGATTCATTCATTGATGAATCAAAACTCTTGGAATTGCTTAATCCAAAATAATTTAATCTTTCAACAAATCAGAATTTCAGGTAAACGAATGAAAAGTCAGGATAACACTATTTGGTTTCCGCGAAGCGAAGGGTGAACTCTGTGCCATCATTGATCACAGATCTCACAGCAATGTTTCCTCTATGGTTTCTCATGATTTGCTTCGACAAACTCAAACCGATACCCGATCCACTCTTCTTGGTAGTAAAGAAAGGAATAAAAATCTTCTTCAATGCTTCTTCATCAATACCAGGACCATTATCACGAACTGAAATATACGTTCCTCCTTCCTTCCGGGTTTCTGCTTTGATCCAAAGCCTTTTTTCGTCTTCAATCTCTTCATATTCGGCCAAGGCTTGAATAGCATTTTTCACAATGTTGATCAGTACCTGTTCTATCTGATGTTCGTCCAATTCAATACACAGCTTTTCCGGAATATCCATTTCTACGATGATATCTTGCTCTTGCACATCGTTTTTCAGCAATGCCATCACATGATCAATCAAGTCCTTGATGTTCACTTTAGAGAAGTTTGGCAACGTAATCCTGGTCATGTTGCGGAAGTCACTCACAAACTTGATAAGACTTTCGCTTCGCCTATGAATGGTGTGAAGTGCGGTATGGAAGTCCTCAACTGTATCATTGTCAATCTGATTGATGTTTTGGCCATTATGTAGCCAATCTTCCATTTCAGACTCAAGGGTGCGAGCAAGGGAAGAAATCGGAGTAACACTGTTCATGATTTCATGCGTCAACACACGAATCAGGTTTTGCCAGGCTTCCATCTCTTTTTCTTCTAGTTCACTCTGGATGTTCTGTAGAGAAATGAGCTTAAATTCCTTGCCTCGAAGAGACAACTCAATGGCATAAATCGCTAATTGAATCTCACCTTCATCGTTGCTTCGACTTATTTTGATGAGGTCTCGGCCTCCGGTTCTTAAATTTTTAAGTGCATCTATTAAGTTTTCACTAACAACTTTCAGTTGTCGTACGTTTTTGATTTGCTTTACCCCAAGCAAGGTTCTGGCAGCAGTATTCATGATCTGCACTTCACCCTCTTCGTCAAAAGTGATGATACCGATTGCCACATGTTGAACTATCGTTTTGAGGTATTGATAATGAGCTTCTTTTTCTGCCCGTATGTCTCGGAATTTGCGCATCACTGCGTTGAATTCTACATAGAGATTGTCCAGACTAGATCCTGATTTCTTTTCAGGATAGGTGTGAGAGAAATCATCCCATTGAATGCTTTGCAGAAAGCTAATGACTTCTCTATTCGATTTTTCAAGGAAATAATAAAGGTAATAACCTTGTATCACGACCAAAGTAAATATCAGGAGTTTGGTGAAAGTATAACTTTCTGTGTAGTAAAGACTTGCGAGAAGGAATAGCGTCAATCCCAGAAGAATAATCCTTCCCGCAAGTTGATATTTAAACTTCTTATAGACCATATTTCTCCAATCGTCTATACAGAGAGGCTCTGGTCAAACCCAATTCCTTGGCAGCCTGGGAAATGTTGCCATTGTACTTATTGATGGCACGCTGGATCACATTTTTCTCTACTTCATCCAGATTGAAATTATCTGATTCTGTAGTTAAGTTATTCTCCGGCTTCTGTGATAGGAAAAAGAAATCGTCAGGCTGTAGTGAAGTAGAATCACTCATGATGATTGCTCGCTCTATTGCATGTTGAAGTTCTCGAATATTTCCAGGCCAACTATACTTCTGAAGCTTTTTGACTGTAGCTGAAGATAATCCATCTATGTGTTTGCGATACTTTTGATTGTACATCTTCACAAAGTGATCCGCTAAAAGAGGAATATCATCTAATCGATCTCTCAAAGGAGGTAAGTGGAGCTCTACTGTATTGATTCGGTAGAGTAGATCCTGGCGAAAAGTATTTTCACCTACCATTTCATAGATGGGGATATTCGTAGCGCAGATTAGTCTGATATCAATTGGCATTGATTGGTTTGATCCGATTCTTGTAACTTCTCGTTTTTGAAGAGCTGTCAGAAGCTTAGACTGCAATGGCATACTCAGATTGCCAATTTCGTCCAAAAAGAGAGTGCCATTATTGGCTATCTCAAAACGCCCTGGACGATCTTCTTTCGCATCGGTAAATGATCCTTTTTTGTGACCGAATAATTCACTCTCAAACAGTGATTCGGTAATTGCTCCCATATCCACCCCAATGAAGACATTGTCTTTTCTGAGAGATTTTTGATGGATAGCACGAGCAATTAGTTCCTTTCCAGTTCCGTTCTCACCGAGAATAAGAATGTTGGCATCCGTGCCAGCTACTTTATCAATGATTTTGAAGACTTCTTTGATTTCGTCACTCTCACCAATGATGTTTTTGAACGCACTATTGCTATCTTCCTGAAGTTGCTTACTAGTTTGCTTGAGTTGTGTTACTTCCTTATAGGATTCCTTTAGTTTCGTGGCACTGTTGAGTGTGGCAATAAGTTTTTCGTTTTGCCAAGGCTTCAGTACAAAATCAGTAGCTCCAGCTTTCAAGGCTTTTACTGCCATCTCCACATCACCAAAGGCTGTAATCAATACGACAACAGCTTGTGGATCTTTGTCGAGAATTTGTTCTAACCAATAGAACCCTTCTTTGCCTGATGTGATATCCTTGCTGAAGTTCATGTCCAGTAGGATCAAGTCGTAGGTGTCATTGTTCAGAAGAAAAGGAATTTTCTTCGGGTTCTTTTCAATGATTACTTCTTTAGCATGTTTTTTTAACAGCATTTTTGCCGCCAACAAAACATCTTCATCATCATCTATTATTAAAATTTTGCCTAATTCTTTCTCCACGATTTTACTATTTGAGTTGTTTTAAGTCCATAATGGTGCCAAATGGAAAAATAGTTGATAATTCGGCCAAAACAACGATTTTGTAAAATTAAGTGTTCAAAAGTGTACACCTATTGAGGAGAGGTGTCCTTAATCGTACATTTTCAAGTAGGATAAATAGGGCAATCCGGCTACGTAGGGAAGTTCAGCTTTTAGTTTTTCAAAAGTAATCTGAACCTTTAAGTACTTTATTTGAGCTTCAATGAATTTGTCTTGCTGGATATTCAATTTGAAGAGGTCACTTTCACCATTTTCCACATTGAAAATCTCTGCTTCCAGTAGCCTTTGATAATTTCTCGAAAGATCTAGATATTGTGTAGTCAATTCCTGATTAGCCAATAGCTCGACAAATACGGAGCGAATTTGAGCACCAACCTGTTGCTGCGTTTGCATGTAGTCATACTCGAGACTTTCCACATAGAGTTTAGTCTTCTGTAGCTTACCTCGCTCTTTTCTCAACAGTAATGGAAAAGAAAAATCCATTCCTATTTTATAATTTTCACCAATATCGATTGGTTCAAATCCTGAATAACTAATAGGAGCATCTATAAAATTATAACTCAAATCCAACTGAGGCTTCAGGCTTTCACGGTTCCATTGTTGCTCTACTTCGTACTGTGCTTGCTTAGCTGATACCTTCTTTACTTCGGGGTGGTTATCTGTAGCCCAGGTCACTATCTTGTTGAGTGTACTATCGGCGGGTACGATCCATTGGGTACTGGATGATCCAGGTGAAGAACCTTCTGGAATTTCCAATGGTAATCCTTCATTGGACCAGAGATGAATAGAAAGAGCCAACTTTGCACTGTTAAGTTGAACTTTAGAGTTGATGTAATCTGCTCTGCGATTCTGGTAAGTAATCTTGGCCTGTACAGTGTCTACCACAGCTGCTTCTCCATACTCGTAATCAAGCTTTACACGTTTGAAAATTTCTTCTGCAATTCCCATGCTCTGTTCCATCAACTCAAATTGCTTAAAGGCAAAATACCATTCCCAATAGGCTTTGACTATCGTGAATAAGGCCTTATTAGTCAATTTGATTTTCTCAGCTTCTGCAATTTCACTGTAGATTTTGGCTTGCTTGATCAACGCCCGACGCTCATCTATGAACAAGCCCTTACCAAGAGGCAGACTCACCCCAGCAGTAAACTGCCAGTAGTCACTGGAAGAGCTCACATAGTTTTCTTCATTCAAATGCTCTCCTGAATTACGATAGGCTTCAATTTTTGGATCAATAGGAAACCAAACAGGTATTTTGAGTGAGTTGTAAAACTTGCTGTAATACTCAGATCCACCATACTCCTTCCTGTTAAATGATGATTGCAATTTTGGATCCAGCGTACCTTTTGCAGCTCTAATCTCAGCTTCAGCAAATTGATCTTGAAGATCAGCTTGCTTAATAATCGGGTGATTACGCTTTGCCAGCTCTAAAACATCATCAAGAGAGATCTGAAGAGAATCTTGCGCAGATAAGGTTAAGCCAAAACCAAATAATACAAGGGTTGTCAATATTCTCATTTCGACTTCTTGTTATCCATCTGAATTTCACCATTCTCATAAATGCTAGGAGGGAAGCCATTCAGCTGACGCCAAAGTTCATACCAGATAGGTACATCGTTCAGCATGACCCAACCTTTGATTCCAGAACCCATTCGTAACTGATGAGGCCATTCTTCCTGCTCAGGATCTGGAGTTACCAAAATTCGGAAGTAGCCAGGCTTGCTTTCCACACGGTCAATCACATCCACAATACCTCCGAATGAGCCAACTGAAACATTGGGCCATCCTGAGAACTGTAATGCAGGCCATCCATCAAATTGTACTCGAACAGGTCTGCCATGTGAGATAAATGGCAAATCCATAGCTTTCACATACATCTCTGCCGCTTTGTCATCAGTGTCCGGCATAATGGAGGCAATTGCTTCACCTTCTTTGATGGTTTCACCAATTCCCGCTTTCATAGCTTTCACAAGGTATCCTGTTTGTGGAGCGATTACCTGATAGTTGAGGTTTCTGATTTCCACGTTTGTGAATTCATTCCTCATTTTACTCAATGTCGCTTCGGAATCATAGATATCTGCAATGGTTGCAGACAGGTCTGACTGAGATTTACTGATCTTGTCCTGATATTCTGCTTCTACAGAGGTTAAATTAACTCGAGCATTGATGAGTTCTGCTTGGCTTTGAAGCCACTTGTTTTCTGCAGAAATTACTTTGGAATTATTGGCCTGAAACTTTGATTCTAACTCTTGAAATTTGGTCAATGAGATGTTGCCGGCTTCATATCGCTTTTTATTTCGTTCAAAAATGTTAGCAGCATTTTCAAAAGTGACTTTTTCAGCCTGGTAAGCCATGCTATCACTTTGAAGTTTTAGGATAGTTTGCTTAACCTTATTTTGGGCTTGCTTTAACTTCATTTCTCGACCCTGCCTCAAAGCGGCCACTTGATTTTCCAAAGCTGTTCTCTTGGCTCTTTTGGCTTCTAATCCCTGTTCTTTGGCTTCAATTTGTTCTTGAAGCCGCATCAATAGTTGAGGGTCGAAATATTTATCCTTTACCTCTGCTAGAGATAAAATCGTATCTCCTTTGTGAATGAACTCACCTTCGTGTTTTTTCCAATCAATGATTCTACCAGCTATGGCCGACTCCACAGTTTGAGGCCTGTTTCTAGGATGAAAGGCCGTCAAAGTACCTGTACCTCTAATATTCTGTTGCCATGGCAGAAACATCACGATGATCGATATGCCAACGATTGCCAATAAAACCTTGGCCAATAATCTCCCCATGCCTGGAGTCTTCAGGGTTCTCAATGAGTAGAACTCTCCCTCGTCCAGGAAATCAGTGTCTTTGTTATTTGAGATATTCAGCATCTTAATAGATTTTTTGGACGATTTCCTCGTTTTTAATAATGTTCTCAAAAGTGTCATCGGCAATTATTTTGCCTTCATCCATATAGATTACTCGATCTACAGCTGACATCACCAAAGGGTCGTTTGACACTAAAATTAAGGTCCATTTATTCTCTGGATTAGTTAGCATTTCGATCATTTGCAAACGTTCGAACTTTTGGAAATTTCCAAAAAAGTCATTTAAAATCAATAATGCCGGATCCTTAGCTAAACATCTCGCTAGAATCATCTTATTTGCAAATGAGCTACTAAACCCTTTGCCACCACTCAAAATCTCAGTATTGAAACCATCAGAGAGACCATAGATTTCATCCGTAAGTCCTACTTTTTCCACGGCTCGGATTGCATTATCCATACTGGCGAATGGTTTGCCTACCAGGATGTTGTCTATAACAGACCCTTCAAAAATGTCTTCCGGAGATACATTTTTACCGATTTTATCACGCAAATAAGTCATGTCTAAATCTCGAAGGTTGTATCTATTATAAGTTAAGATACCGTCATAATTGGTGTGAATTCCCGCTATTGCGTTGGTAAGTGTTGTTTTTCCTGAGCCACTTCCACCAGCAATACATACTCGCTCACCAGCCTTGAAACTGAGATTGATATGGTCTAGAGAAGGTTTTTTATTTCCAGGATAGGTATAGCTCAAATTCTTAATTTCGATAGAAATACCATCTTCTTTAATCTGAGATTTTGGGATATCAATACCACCAGTTTTTTCTAGAGGTAAGTCAGTGACATGNGAAATTTTGTCTACTGCGGTTAACATGTCATAGACNACATCCATGTACATGATTATTTTCTCAACGGAGTTCAAAATCAAGATGATAATTACCTCCGATGCTACGAACTGACCCAGTGTGATTTCTCTTTGCACAACTAGTACGGTTCCAATGATTAAAAGTCCACCAGTAACGATTGCTTTGAATAAAAGAACGTAGCTATATTGACTGATTAGTACTTTGAAGTGGGTGCTTCTGTTCTTTAGATAGTTGTTGACATTATAGTCAGTCTTTTTAATTGGTAGGGCGGTATTTCCAGATAACTTAAACGAATAAAGTGTTCTGGCCATTTCCTCAAGCCAATAAACCACTTTGTATTTGTATTTTGATTCNGTGATGCTGGATTTCAATCCTTTTGGTCCTGTGATATAGAATATCATGAAAAGTATCGACAAAAGGAATATCCCAAAAAAGACGAAGAATGGGTGATAAAAGGATAGCAAGAGCAATCCAAAAATGATTTGAATAGCACCTGTAGAAAGGTCAATCAACAATTTAGGGAGCCCCTTCTGCAAGGTCAACACATCGAAGAATCGATTCATCAATTCTGGCATATGTAGATTGAAAACTGACTCCATTTGAATGCGAGGAACTCTAAAAGCAAACTCAAATGCTGCTTTTGTAAATACCCTGCGTTGTAAATATTCTACNATGGTGATTTGAAATACCTGGAGTATACCAGTTCCTAAAACNGCAATNATCACAAAAGCGATCAACACATAGACAGAACTGAAAACGACTCCTCCACTAATTAGCTCAACAGCTGCCTGAATCCCCAAAGGCAAACTCAAGGAGAGCAGACCGATCAATGCAGCATAAACATAAACGTACAGGATGTCACGTTTTTCCGCTGAAAGCAACTTAAACAATCGCTTAAGAGGAGTAATGTAGGTGGCATTGGTCTTAGTAGAATCCTGATCACTGACAAGAGATTCATAATCAAAAACCGATAAGAAAATCACCTCCAATTTATCGGTACAAGCCAGATCCAGGTCATCAAGGTTATCTACCTTGAATTGCTCTACTTCATGTTCTCTGACTTTTTGAATATGGTACTTCTTGTATTTCTTATGAATAATTACCGGAGCTAATTCATCGTCCTTGGCAAATACCACTATTGGGGATTCATGTATTTTCATGAATTCCCTGAACTTACCTTCTCGCAGATGCTTCTCCAGCATGATCATGCCTGAGTCACTTCCAGACTCTACCAGATCTCTGATAAATTCTACCAGTTCCTCATTCTCATATTCTCTGTCAAGTGAGTCTGTGCCTGTCAGTGTGGAACTGTCAGGGTCAAGGCCCAACAAATGCGAGCACTCTTGAATCGTTCGCAGTATTTGATGATTGTTCATGCGTCAATCGTTTTGAAAATCATATTTTTTACAAAATGATAATTAGCAGAGTAAGGATCTTCCAATTGACTTAACTCTGTTAATGATGGTAAATGCTCAGCAAAGAACACCTGTTGGTTAGAAGCTTCTAACGCGGTGGAGGCCAGTGCATGAGCGAAAGTAAAGTTTGGATTGATTGTAAGAATAAGGGCAGCAATGTGATCACAAAGTGACTTGTAACCTTTGAATAAACCTTTTTGATTGTCCTTATCCACTCGCTTGGTCAAATACGTTTTATCTGATTCCGCGATAACGATTTTGTTGAGTGCTTCTTCATCTATATCTGGAAATGTATCATCGGGCACCTTTTTCTCAGTAATCAGCCGGACTATTCGGTCCAACTTTTCGTGGGGATTAGATAAATGATGGGTCTCGTAGCCAATTTTGTATTCCATCCATGCCCAATACCAGGCAATAAGATAGACCAACAGACGATGCTTGTTGTCAAAGTAGCGATAGATGGATGCTTCAGTTGATTCAATTTCTACAGATAATTTTTTGAATGTGAAAGCTTCAAACCCAAGCTCACTAATCAGCTTAATGCTGTATAGAACAATCTTTTTTCCCAGCTCTGTAGATTGTGGGTCTTTGCAGTATAGATTGCTACTCAGCTGTATGCTAATTACCGACATGATAATATTACTTCTATAAATGATAGTATTACTATCAACGAATTTAAACTAAGAATGTTCTATTCCTTTGATTTTTCATAAAAAAGTTTAGTTTTGTTACCCTATTAGTCCTTTTATTTTGAGTTTTTGATCTTTAGGTTCAATCCGGGAGCGGNTTGGACCTTTTTTTATGTCCGCNNGCGAACACAATCTGTANCANNCTGTACAANNNNTACCTANNTCNANATTNTTNATAAA
>PBTY01000004.1:17025-35893 GCA_002729235.1 Rickettsiales bacterium
AANNCACTGNNAATCAGTNGNNTATACTTTATTGGCANTCAAATTGGCATAGGGTGTTCAGACTTTACAAAAATTATGGACCGAAAGATTCAAAAGAAAAAATGGACGCTTAAGCGTATTGCGACCTGGGGTGGTGCAGGTATATTCGTATTATTTGTACTCTATAGTTTCATCTTCGCAGAAGGTGGTTCTAGACTTAACGTAGAAAAAGAAAAAGTAAACATCGCGACAGTGGTGGAAGGTGAGTTTAGAGAGTTCATTCCCGTAGACGGAACTGTCTTACCAATCAAAACCATACGTCTGGACGCAATAGAAGGGGGTGTTGTGGAGAAAAAATACTACGAAGGTGGTATTTTGGTAGATGAGGGCGATACCATTTTGAAGCTTTCTAATAATGACCTTCTTCAAAACTTTGTTCGTGAAGAAACTCAAGCATTCATATTGGTCAATAGCCTGGAAAACACAAAACTTAGTCTGAGACAAAATCAATTTGAATTGAGAAGGACTCTTGTAGAACTTGATTACCAAATTGATGCAGCAAAAGATGCTTATGAAAGAGGTAAAAAACTTTATGGCGATGATAAGATCATTTCAGAACAAGAGTTTTTAAATCTGAAAAGAGAATATGATCGATTGGTAGATAATCGCAAGATTCAGATTGAGTCTGCCAAATTTGATTCACTCAATGCTCGCTTGCAGATAGCACAAGCAGAGGCGACCCTCAAAAGAACACGAGATAACTTACAGATGATCAAGAAGAACCTTGAGAACCTCTATTTCAAGGCGCCAATTTCTGGACGATTGAGTACAGTTAATGCCGAAGTGGGTGAATCAATCTCTCCTGGACAAAACATTGGACAAATTGATGATTTGAATGGATTCAAAGTGCGAGCTTCTATCGATGAGCACTATATCGCCAGAATTTATGAGGGTCTTAAGGGATCATTTCCATTCGCCGGAAAGGATTATGATTTGGAAATAACTAAAGTATATCCGGAGGTTGCCAATGGGCTATTTTCAGTAGATATGGCATTTACAGATACGATTCCCGATGGTATCAGGCGTGGACAAACATTGCAAATCAGATTACAGCTTAGTGAGAATATCACTGCTATTCAAATCCCGAGAGGTAGCTTCTATCAAACAACAGGTGGAAACTGGATTTTCGTTCTAACCGACGGAGAAGATGAAGCGGTGAGAAGGGATATCAGACTGGGTAGACAAAACCCAAGATTCTACGAAGTGATAGAAGGTTTGCAACCTGGAGAGAAAGTTGTCGTCTCTTCATACGAGGGATATGAAGACAAAGACAAACTAGTATTTAAATAAAACTCAACTCAATTATTAAAAGGACATATACAACAACTAAACTTTAAACTAATGGAAAACGCAAAAGCTTTAATCAAAACTGTTGGACTTAAGAAGTTCTATTACACAGATGAAATTGAAACTACAGCTCTGGCAGGTGTAAATCTGGAAGTAAAAACCGGCGAGTTTGTAGCGATCATGGGACCATCTGGTTGTGGTAAATCAACATTACTTAACATCATTGGGTTGCTTGACAATCCCTCAGAGGGAGAATTTCATTTCACTGAATTAGAAATTTCTACTTATTCGGAGAGAAAGAGAGCAGAACTTAGAAAAGCCAACATTGGATTTGTATTCCAGAGCTTTAACCTAATCGACGAACTTACGGTTTATGAAAACATCGAATTGCCATTGATCTACTTGAAGTATTCTTCTGCCGAGAGAAAGAAAAGAGTAGAAGAGGTAATGGAGCAGATGAAAATCATGCACAGAAGAAATCACTTCCCGCAGCAGTTATCGGGTGGTCAGCAACAGCGTGTAGCTATCTCGAGAGCTGTGGTTGCTAAACCTAAGCTGATACTTGCCGATGAGCCTACGGGTAACTTGGACTCTGCAAACGGACAGGAAGTAATGAATCTATTAACAGAGCTGAATGAAAACGGAACGACTGTAATCATGGTGACTCACTCACCTGTAGACGCAGAGTACGCTCACAGAGTCATTCACTTATTCGATGGCCAGATTGTTTCTGAAAACATGAATGCCAAAGACAACGCATTAGTTTAATACTGTTGTATGCTATGGGCCGACCGCTCCCGGGAGGCCCTTTTTTTACCTTCTCAAAAACTTATCAACTCAATGAAGAGGATTTTACTTTCAGTAATATTATCGGGTCTTATGCTTTCGTCATTTTCACAAAGTGATCAGGATGTTACTGTTCTCACTCTGGATGATTGTATAAACACTGCTTTGGAAAGAAATATTCTATTGAAGCAAACTCGAAACAATCAAATAATCGCTGAATCGAACAGGTTTCAATCAATTATGAATTTTTTCCCGACATTATCGGCTTCAATTAATTATGATTATTTCTTCGGGAACTTTTTTGATACCAACGCCGCAACACAGGTATCGGCAACCACAAATAGCTCTAACCCGAATGTTGCATCTAGAGTAACCCTGTTCAATGGATTTTCAAATCATTATTTGGTAAGGCAGCGTAAGAACGAATTGGATGCTGCTATCCAAACTACAGAAAGTACCAGAAGAAACATTGAAAGTCTGATTCTTGGATCATATCTGACCGTAATTCTTGATAAAGAAAATATCAAGATCGCAAGAGAGCGAGTGGAACTACTAGAGGCACAACTTGATCGAGAGAAGAAACGAGAATCGGTAGGTGTCGGTAATTTAGAATCTGTATATAACTTCCAGAGTCAGTTAGCTACTCAAAAGTTAACACTTAATAATTTGCAAAATACTTTGCAAAGAGATCTTCTTACATTGTTTCAAGCCATGGCTTTAGATCCTGGAAATGAGTATGAAGTGCAGTCGTATGAGGTTCAGGAACAAGATTTGCTTTTAGAAGTAGCCTCTTTTGATGAAGTTTTGGAGGAGTCGTTGTCCAGTAGCCCTGCTTTGATGGCAGCAAGATCTTCCTACAGTGCCTCTCGATATCGTCTTAAATCTGCAAGAGCACAGCGTTTGCCTACTATTTCTGCTACAGGAGTAATTGGATCAAATTATTCTTCAAATGGAGCAAGAAACCCTTCTACAGGTGAAATTGAACCTGATGCTACTTTTGTTGATCAGATGCAGTACAATGAGTTTGAATATCTAAACTTCTCGATGAACATTCCTATTTTCACCAGATTCCAGACGACCAATACCATTCAGACTGCTAAGGTCAATATGATTAATGCAGAATTGGATGTTTCACAAGCACTCGTTAATGTGACTAATACTGTTCAATCGGTATATCTAGACCTGGTGTCAGCTCAACAGACTTATCGTTCAGCAAAGGAAAACCTTGAAGCAACTTCACAGACGTTTGAGTTTATGAAGAAACGTTATGAAACGGGAAATACGGACTTCTATACCTATCTGGAAAGCCTGAATAATAAGAATAGGGCTGAATTGGAAATGATTAATGCTAAATACAGTATCGTTTTCAGACAAAAGATATTGGAGCTGTACAGAGAATCAAATTCTTCTGTAAACTAAAACATCACTGGACCTGATTAAAAAGTAGTTCGTATCACTTTTTAAAAACCCTTTAAAAGCTCCTGATGGAGCTTTTATTGTTTCATAAGAGCTGGGTTGAAATGGATCTAAAGAAACAATGCCTTCATCACATAGGAAAACAATACTTCCAGCTCCAATTTGGAAGTGCTCAATTCCTGAAATTTCTAATTGAGTTAGTATGTTTCCAAACTGATCAAATAAATAAAGACCTTCATCTCTATCACTGATCAATACCAGGTTTTGAAAGGCCCTCATATGTGTGACATTCTCCACGTCAATATCTAATGGGGTAGCAAAGATTAGTTGCTTGGTTTGTAGGTTGTATTTTCTAAGCTCATTATAACTGCTGCTTAATACCCAAAGACTATTGTCTACACCAGGCGTGCATTCATTGATTAATTCACTGGAGTATTCACTCAAGTCATACGAATTAGAGAAAGTGTTGAATCGATCCAGATAATAAAACTCCTGAGGGCTTTTATAGAAGACAAAGACCTTTAGTCTGTTCCAGGCTGCCAGTGAAGTGACTGGAAAATTGGCTATGGCGGAATAAAACTCACTTTCCGTTCCATCTTTATTAAATCGGTGTAGGTTTCCAGATGAGGTCCCAATATAGATTTGATCTTGACTATCGATAGAGTAACTAGTGATTTTTTCATTGATCACCAGAGTGTCAATCACCTCCCAATCCTGTCCCAAAACGGATAAAGATGAAAATAAGAAGAAGATGCCGCAGAGTCTATTCATCGAACTTTAGGCTTTTGACTTCAGTATTGCTTACCTCAATATACTGCGAATTACTAATCCACTCACCGATGTTTAGATAGGTCGAGGAGTCTGATATGGGCATGTCTAAAATCAGGTGTCTATGACCAAAGATGTAAAAGTCGTGATGCTCTAATTGCTCCATTTGTTTACAATGGATAAAAATTGGCTCCTTCTCACCTAAAAATGGATCCTCATATTTTTTACTATGTCCTGACCAGGTGGTAGCAAGTTTAATCCCGAGATCAGGATGTATCCACCGAAATCCCCACTGGGCCAGCTTGTTGGTGAAAATGCTTTTGAAAAACTTGAACTTTTGATCTCCGGGCCCTAATCCATCTCCATGACCAATCATGAGTTTATTAGTCCCTATTTGGAATGATTGGGGTTCCCGATAAATCTGCACACCGAGTTCTACTTCAAAGTAGTCAAACATCCAAATGTCGTGATTCCCAGTAAAGAAAATCAAATCAATTCCCATTGATGTTAATTCTACCAATTTGGTGTAGAATCTTAGAAACCCTTTGGGGACCACCTTTTTATATTCAAACCAGAAGTCAAAAACATCACCAGCAAATATTATGGTTTGTGCATCCCCTTTTATCAAGTCAATCCATCTGGCAATTTTCTCCTCCCTCAAATGACTAGTAGCAGCATCCGGAAACCCCAGGTGAAAGTCACTGGCAATATAGATTCGCTTATCTGCTGGTAAATTTTCGTAAGTAGTAATCATAAAAAAAGGGAGCCGAAAATCAGCTCCCCAATATAATCAATGTTATTATTAGACTTACTTCTTATCTTCTTCCAGAGGCTCTTCCACAGAATCTTCAGAAGGTTTCGGTTTGTCTTGTTCACTTTCTACTTCGGTGCGAATATTAGCTTTGATCTTCTCAATGTTATCAGCTTTCTTCTTTGCCTCAGCAGCTTCTTGCTCGTCACGTTCATCGTTGATGTTTTTGTTTTGCGTGAACTGCTCATAAGCTGTCTGATGTTCGAATGGACGCTTTCCGATCAATTCTTCTAAATCTGCCTGGAAGATAATCTCTTTCTCTAGTAGTTTCTGAGCTACGATTTCCAACTCATTGCTTCTTTCTTTTAGAAGATTTTTGGTATGATCGTATGCTTCATCGATAAGCTTTTTCACTTCCTTATCAATCAGCTCAGCAGTTGCTTCAGAATATGGCTTTTGGAAATTGTATTCAGATTGCTTGCTATCATAATAGGACACGTTACCAATCTTATCGTTCATACCATAAATGGTTACAATGCTGTATGCCACTTTAGTAATACGTTCCAAATCACTCAGTGCACCTGTTGAGATTTTACCGAAGATCAACTCTTCAGCTGCACGACCACCAAGAGCCATACACATCTCATCAAATAACTGCTCTGTTTGATACAAGAACTGCTCTTTTGGCAAATATTGTGCATAGCCTAGTGCTGCAACACCTCTTGGCACAATACTGACTTTCACCAATGGGTCAGCGTGCTCCAAGAACCAACCAGCTACTGCGTGCCCAGCTTCATGATAAGCCACAATTTTCTTCTCTTCAGGGGAGATAATTTTATTCTTTTTCTCAAGACCACCAATGACTCTATCTACAGCATCCTGGAAGTCCTGCATATCTACAGCTTTCTTATTTCTACGAGCAGCGATCAAAGCTGCTTCGTTACAAACATTAGCTATTTCTGCACCAGCAAAACCTGGAGTTTGTGCGGCAAGTTTCTTTGGATCTACATCTTCTTGAAGCTTGATTGGCTTCAAGTGAACTTTGAATATGGCTTCTCTACCAATAATGTCTGGTTTGTCAATGCTGATCTGTCTGTCAAAACGTCCAGGTCTCAACAATGCTGAATCCAATACATCTGGACGGTTTGTTGCTGCCAGTATGATAACACCAGAATCAGTTGAGAAACCATCCATCTCAACAAGCAGAGAGTTCAGTGTGTTTTCTCTCTCATCGTTTGATCCAGGCATTTGACCTTTACCTCTTGATCGACCAATAGCATCAANCTCATCGATAAAGACGATACAAGGAGCTTTCTCTTTTGCTTGCTTGAACAAGTCTCTTACTCTGGCAGCTCCAACTCCTACGAACATTTCCACAAAGTCAGAACCTGAAAGAGTGAAGAACGGTACCCCAGCCTCTCCGGCAACAGCTTTGGCTAATAAGGTTTTACCAGTTCCTGGAGGTCCTACAAGAAGAGCTCCTTTTGGAATCTTACCACCAAGGTTGGTGAATTTTCCCGGATTTTTTAAGAAATCAACGATCTCTTTGATCTCCTCTTTGGCCTCTTCAAGTCCCGCAGCATCATTGAAGGTAATTTTTACCTTGTTTTCAGCATCAAAAAGAGCTGCTCTTGATTTACCTATGTTAAAGATTTGTCCACCAGGACCACCTCCACCTGTCATACGTCTCATCAAGAACCAGAATCCGAAAATTAAAAGGAAAATGAATCCCCAATTAAAGAATACATTGGTGAAATCTTGTCTTTCCTCGGTTTCGTAATCTATTTGCTGATCAGCAGGAAGTTGACTTTTCAACTCCTCAAACTTGGTGTTGAATACATCAAGGCTGATTACTTTAAATTGATACTGAGGTCCAGTGTTATTTGAAAAAGGAGATTGCTCCTCCAAATCAATTTTGTACTTCGTGTTTTGAAGCGCTTCTGGTTTCAAGGTAACTTCTACCAATTCCAGATTTTTAACGAGCACCACTCGCTTAACGTCATTGGCTAGCACCATTTGCTCAAATCGGTGCCAGGTAATATCTTTTGCAGAGTTACTTCTGCTGAAATATGAAAATCCGAACACGACGGTAATTAAAACTACAATGATCAGTAGTTGATAATTAGGCCTGTTTGGCTTCCCTCCCATGAGTGGTTTTTGTTGTCTCGGTTTGTCCGCCATTATATATTATTCCTCAAATGTTTATTCCTACAACGCTCATCAGAGATTTTAGTTCTCTGAATCAATATTAGTGATTTTGGCGTCACCCCACAGTTCTTCCAGACCGTAAAATGATCGCTTCTCTTTGTTAAAAACATGCGCCACAACGTCAACATAATCAATAATGATCCATTCGTTGTTTTGCTTGCCTTCTCTTTTCCATGGGTTTTGCTTGGTATGCTTGTGCACTTCTTCTTCAATAGAATCTGAAATAGCATCTATTTGGGTATCGGAGTTACCTGAGCAAACTACAAAATAATCTGCAATTGAATTTTTGACTTCCCGCAAATCCATCACCACCACATCTGAAGCTTTTTTTTCTAACATCCCCTGCACGATTAACTCACTCAATTTGTTAGAACTTATTGCTTCCTTAGCCTTTGCCTGCATGCATTAATAGTTTATACTAATTTTAATCTCAAAAATACGAATATAACTTGCATAAATACTTTGCCAAACCCTTATTTCTAGGGAAAAAGATTGAATTCCTGACAGAATGTCACAGTACTAATGATGAGTTGCTCTCAAGAATTAGGAAATATGACGAACAGGAAGGATTTATATTGTATACAGATCATCAAACGAAGGGCAAAGGTCAGCGTGGTAATGTCTGGTTGAGCGAGCCAGGACAAAATTTGTTATTCTCTATTTTGCTTAAGCCTAAGAGTCTGCAAATATCACAGTCTCACTACCTGAATCTAATCGCTGGACTAGCGGTTTGTGATATTCTGGATCAGCAATTTGGGTTGAATACAGAACTCAAATGGCCAAATGATGTGTACATAGGTGATCAAAAAATAGCCGGTATACTGGTGGAGACGGTGCTTGCTGGCCAAAATGTAGAGGACGCAGTGATTGGAATTGGATTAAATGTCAATCAGAGTCATTTCGCCTTGCCTTCTGCTACTTCAATCCGACTGTTAATAGGTGAAAAAGTTGATAGAGAATCTCTTTTGGAGAATATAACGTCTGGAATTGAGGCCAAGTATCTGTTTTTGAGATCTCAATCCTATGAAAAAATCAAATCTGCTTACTATCAAAAAATGAGATGGAGAGGGGAGATGCATGAATTCAAAGACGTCAATGGTGTTTTTGAAGGAGAGATAATCGGTATTGATGAGACAGGAAGATTACTTGTCAAAACTTTAGAGGTACTCAAACGTTACGACGTGAAGGAAATCGAATTCCTACATTAATAGCTAAACAATATTTATTCACTAATTTTGCGGTCCTTAATAATTTAACTGACATGATCGAGGAAAAAGTAAACTACAAAGTAAAAGACATCAACCTTGCGGAATACGGAAGAAATGAAATCAAATTGGCGGAGGCAGAAATGCCTGGTTTGATGTCTCTAAGAGAGGAATTTGGTCCTAGTAAAATATTAAAAGGAGCTCGTATTGCAGGTTGTCTTCACATGACTATTCAGACTGCCGTTTTAATTGAGACTCTTGTGGAATTAGGTGCTGAAGTTACCTGGTCATCTTGTAATATTTTCTCTACTCAAGATCATGCAGCAGCTGCTATCGCGAAAGCTGGAATTCCAGTATTTGCTTGGAAAGGAATGAACGCTGAAGAATTTGATTGGTGTATCGAGCAAACACTTCATGCATTCGAAGGGGGTAAGCCTTTGAATATGATTCTTGATGATGGTGGCNATTTGACCAATATGGTTTTGGATCAATACCCAGAATTGGTTCCTGCTATCAAAGGTCTTTCCGAAGAAACTACAACTGGCGTTCACAGATTGTACGACAGAATGAAAAAAGGTACACTTCCAATGCCAGCTATCAACGTTAACGATTCTGTTACTAAGTCTAAATTTGATAACAAGTACGGATGTAAAGAGTCTTTGGTAGATGCTATCAGAAGAGCAACTGACGTTATGCTTGCTGGTAAAGTAGCAGTAGTTGCTGGATATGGTGACGTTGGGAAAGGTTCTGCAGCTTCTTTGAGAGGTGCTGGCGTTCGTGTCATCGTTACTGAAATTGATCCGATTTGTGCGCTACAAGCGGCAATGGATGGTTTCGAAGTGAAGAAGATGTCTGACGCGGTTTCTAGAGCAAACATCATTGTTACTGCAACAGGTAACAAGGACATCATCAGAGGTGAGCATTTCAAATTGATGAATGACAAAACGATTGTTTGTAACATCGGTCACTTCGATAATGAGATTGACGTAGCTTTCTTGAACGAGAATTACGGAAATACAAAAGTGGAGATCAAACCTCAGGTAGATCTTTACAATGTGGATGGAAATGAGATCATTTTATTAGCAGAAGGTAGATTGGTGAACCTTGGTTGTGCAACTGGTCACCCTTCATTCGTAATGTCCAACTCATTCACTAACCAGACATTGGCGCAAATAGAATTGTGGACTAACTCTGATAATTATGAGAATGCTGTTTATACACTTCCTAAGCATTTGGATGAGAAAGTAGCAGCTTTACATTTAGAAAAAATTGGTGTAGAGTTGGATGTCTTGACTGATGATCAAGCTGAGTATATTGGCGTGACAGTAGAAGGTCCATTCAAACCAGAACACTACAGATATTAATCAATAGATTAGTCATAAATTGAAGCTGTATTCCTGTGGGGTACAGCTTTTTTTATGCTTATGAAGATTCTTTTCACTACACATCAAGGCGAGCTGGCTGGGTCTACCATGTCCATCTACTATCTGTCTAAAGGATTGGCAGAGCGTGGACATCAAATTCATGTGGGGGTAAGAAAAGGCACTTTACTATGGCAGAAATTGTCTGACATTAAGAACTTGACATTGCATGATTTGCAGATTGATTCTTACATTGATTGGAAGGCCTGTCAGCAAATCAAGAAGATTGTAAGAGATAATCACGTCCAAATTCTCAATGCACAAGGTGGTAAAGACCGAAACCTTACTATTCTTTCCAAATGGATGTTTGGTTTGAATGTGAAAATTGTATTCACACGAAGACAGAGACCTAGAAATGAGCCATGGCTTAAGCGCTGGTTTCATGCTCGAGGTACAGCTAAAATAATTATGATCAGTAATGGTCTTAAGGAGATTTTTATATCCAGGGGATATCATCCAGATCATTTGAAGGTCATACACAATGCTGTTCCTTCAAATTTGGAATCAGCTATCAACCAAGAAACTGTCGAGGCTTTAAAAGCTCAATATGCTATTGGAGGGAAAACGGTGGTTGGTTGCATTTCAAGAAAGAAAAGCCAGGAGCAATTACTTGAGGCATTCAAATACCTTCCAGAAGAGTACATTGGTCTGTTTGTTGGGATACATGAGGAGGAAGTTGAAGTAATGCTAGTCTCTAGTCTAAAACAACGATTCATTTTTACTGGATTACTAAATCATGAGGAGGCCTTGCATCATTTAAAGCTGATGAATGTGAATGTGTTGCCCTCATATCTGGATGGGTTTGGTTTGGTCTTGGTAGAATCCATGTTACTGCAAGTGCCAGTTGTCGGCTCCAATTTCGGAGGCATTCCAGATGTAATAGAAGACGGGAAGACGGGTTTACTCTTTGAAAATGGTAATCCGAGACAATTGGCGGAACAAATTCGGAGAATAATTGAGGATAAGCAATTGTCGGATCGACTTGAAAAGGAAGGAAAGAAAGTTGCTAAAGCGAAATTCTCAGTCGAAAACATGCTTAATAATTATGAGGACTTCTTTCAATCAATTCTTTGATAGAATTTCCTCATACAACCTTAGTGTATGATCAATTCCTTTTTGATAATTGAACTCTAGCGCTTTATCATAAGCGTTTTCGGCAAGCATTTCAGAAAGGTCAGAGTTTGTAAGTACTTCAATTGCTTGTTTCGCTAGTTCCTCCGGTTCTCTTGACGATAATTTCCCAGTTTTATCATTCTGGATTAGTTCAGGAATACCACCAACATCTACAGCCACAACAGGAGTTTTGGTTACGAATGCTTCCAAAATCACATTTGGGATACCTTCGTTTTTAGAAGTAATCAGTAGAAGGTCAAGACTACTAATTGCTGCAACTGACGCTTCTATGAAGCCAGTGAAATGAACTGCCTTTGTTAAATTCAATTGATTAACTCGATTCAACAAATCATCTTTCAATTCACCTTCTCCAATCATTATAAATGCAGCATCAGGAAGTCTTTGACTAATTCTTGCAGCAACTTCAATAAATAGAAGAGGGTCTTTTACATCCGTCAAACTTCCAACAAAACCGATTACTTGCTTGCCTACCAGTTGAGGGTATCTTTTTGTTAAAAAATCTCTATCAATCTTTTCCTCTGTTTGCGAGATGTTAACGCCTCCATAAATAGTTGTAAGCTTCTTTTTATAGACAAGCTTTGAAATGGTTGTCCGTACTGCTTCTGAAACACAGATAATTTTTTGGATAGATGGATGATTGTATTTGTACCTCGAAAAGAAATTAGAATTTAATGGAGAGCTCATTCGTCTGGTCACAACAATTGGAGGTGACTTATAAAACCACTGAGCAATTACTCCAAGTGTATGTGCTTTGGAAGTATGTAGGTGAATGATGTCAGGCCTGAATTGTTTGCAAACTCTGATAAACTTGAAAATTGACAGGAGGTTATATGGAGAGGATGACGCAACACAATAGTGATTTAAGTGATTTTCTTGACAAGATTGATGAAGCTTAGAATTACGAACACAAAACAGACGATTCTCTACGGAAGAACCCTCTATCAGTTGGGTCAGCTGTTTTTCTCCACCTCCCCAGTGTGTTTCTAGATTGACATGAAGTACTTTCATCTATTCTCCTGTTGAAGGGCTAGTAGTTTTTTATACTTCAGGTATTTCGATTTGGCAGATAACCGGGCAATGACAAATCCATATTTTCCATCCAGGAAGCCCCTTTTGACCAGGTAATCACGCACAAATTTCCATGCTGGACTGAGTAATAAAAGTGCACGATTAGCTTTTTTGCCCGAAGAAAACATTGACTGAGCTCCAATAGTAGCATAATTTTCCATTCTGGATTGATGCTCCCTTACCGATTCGAAAGCATAATGGAGAATATCACCTTTTAGCCTTTTCGATTTCACATCCTCGTATAGTATGACACGGTCATGTGGGTTTTGACCTTGCCATGATCCTTTAGATTTATGCCATAGACGCAGTTTCCAATCTGGATACCAACCTCCATGTTTGATCCAATGGCCGGCATAATTTGTCAGTCGGTTCAGTTCATAGCCTTCACAGGGGAAACCTTGAGATTTTTCTATGTTTATCGAATTAATTAGTTTATCAGAGAGTACCTCATCCCCATCCACAGATAAAACTATTTCGTAGGAGGTCAAAGTCAGAGCATAATTTTTTTGCTCCACTTGACCTTCATATCTGTGCGTGAAAAACTTTACTCCAAGATTCATACAGATTTCAGGCGTATTATCGCCAGAAAAGCTATCAACTACTATGATTTCATCTGTTACTTGTTGAAGCGCACGGATGCAAGACTCAATATGTTGAGCTTCATTATAGGTTATTACAACTCCTGAAACTTTCATTAATAACTACTGAATCTAACCGGTTTTGGTTCTTCGTACGTTTAACTATACAAGTATATGATGTTTCGGGAACTCACTTTTGTTACAAGGTTGAAATCTTATTTAGAATAATTACAAACTATTCCCGAGGACTCACGTAATATCATGTACATACATGAATAATGTCCAAACAATTAGCGGGCAATATTACTTTTATNATAGCATGCAGGAGGTTAGTAAACATAAAATGACGAGCGAAGCAACACATAGAAGGGAGTACAGTGACTTGGAAAGAAAGACCATTTTTGATGGTGAATTCCTTCCTCACTTAGATGCTATGTACAATTTTGCCTATCGTCTCACTTTTGATCAGGATGATGCAAAGGATCTGGTGCAGGATACTTTTATGAAGGCATACAGGTTTATTAACTCATTCGAAAAAGGAACGAACGCCAAGGCTTGGTTGTACCGAATCCTAAAAAATAGTTTCATCAACGATTTCCGTAAGAAGAGCAAGGAGCCTGGTAAAGTAGATTATCAGGAAGTTGAGAACTTCTATAACTCAGATAATGTTGATGAAAGCAAGACGGTTGATTTACGAATCGACACGGTGAAAGACATGATGGGCGATGAAGTTACAAATGCGCTCAATGCTCTAGCTGTAGATTTCCGTACCGTCATCATATTGTGTGATCTGGAAGGTTTTACTTACGAAGAAATGGCCAAAATTTTGGACATTCCGATAGGTACAGTAAGATCAAGATTGCACAGAGCAAGAAATCTGCTAAAAGAAAAACTAAAGACCTATGCTGAATCCATGGGCTATAAATAAACTTTTTATTTAGTTTGTAGATTAATTTTTATCGACCATGTCAGAGACATCTGAGAAGAAAGAAAGCAACGGTTGTGCTGAGTTTAAAAAATGTTTGGAAATTCTTCATTTAATGTTGGCCAATGAGGCTTCTATTGATGAAGAAGGATATTTCCATGAACACATTGGTAATTGCATGTTCTGCTTTGAGCAATACGAGGTAGAAAAGCAGATCAAAGAACTCTTACAAACCAAACTAGCTAACCGACCAGTGCCTGCTGANCTGGCTGCANCTATNCGTTTAAAAGTTTTTCAATCAGCATAGATTAATGTCTCAAGGCAAGGCTGTTATTTTNTGTGCTCCATCCGGAGCAGGCAANACCACTATTGTACAACAACTAGTTAAAAGAATNCCTGAGCTTAGATTTTCCATNTCNGCTACNACACGTTCCAAACGNNATTATGAGGAACATGGAAAAGANTATTNCTTCCTNACNAAAGATCAATTTGATCAAAAATTNGNNGAAGATGAGCTNTTTGANTGGCAGGANGTCTANNCAGGTACTTTTTACGGCACNCTAAAATCAGAAGTNGAGAAGATCTGGGANCAGGGATTNCATGTCATTTTCGATATTGANGTGGTNGGAGGTGTCAATCTCAAAAAGCGNTTNGGTGATCGNGCNNTGGCAATTTTTGTCAATGCCGAAAGTGTTGANGTATTAAGAGAGCGCTTAACCAATCGAAATACNGAAACNCCAGAATCTCTCGAGAAGAGAATAGGAAAGGCTGTCGAGGAAATGGCTTACGCTCNTAAGTTTGACTATGAATTGGTCAATCGAGTTCTGGAGGACGCTGTTGATGAAGCTGAAAATCTGGTTAAAGATTTCATCAAATGAAAGTAGGTTTATTCTTCGGTTCGTTCAATCCAATTCATATTGGACATTTAATCATCGCCAATATTGCTCAGCAGAATACTGATGTTGANGAGGTGTGGTTCATTGTTTCACCTCAGAATCCTTTCAAACACAATAAAAATTTACTTCATGAATTTGATCGGCTTGATTTAGTTCAACAGGCTATTTCTGAAGATTTTCATTTTAAAGTCAGTGATATTGAGTTTAATATGAACCGTCCTAGCTATACGATCGATACGTTAGCCGTGCTTCGTGAAAAATATGATCATGATTTTAGATTAATAATAGGGGAGGATAACCTCGCATCTTTCACTAAATGGAAAAACCATCAGATCATTTTAGATGATTTTGGGTTGATCGTATATCCTAGACCGAATTCGAAAGAGAGTGCATTAATAGGCCACACTAGGGTAGAAATTATAGAGGCACCAAAAATCGATATCTCTGCCACATTAATTCGAAAAATGATTCGAAGTGGAAAATCTATCAAATACCTGGTGCCTGAATCGGTTGAGCAGCAAATAATTGCTAAAAAATTCTTTCTTGACTAGATAGTCATGATGTCTTTCTCCTTTGCTACAAGTAGTTCATCTACTTTGGCAGTATGAGAGTCAGTTATTTTCTGAACCTCATCTTCTGCGCCTTTGATAGCATCTTCCGGAGCTCCATCTTTCAATAGCTTTTTCAAACCATCCATAATCTCTTTTCGAGCATTGCGGATACTGATTTTGCCATTTTCAATCTCACCTTTAGCTTGTTTCACTAAGGATAATCTTCTTTCTTCAGTCAATGGTGGAATATTAATTCTAATCAATTCACCATCATTTTGAGGATTGAAGCCAAGATTGGAGTTGATAATTGCTTTTTCAATTTCTGGGATCATTTTCTTCTCCCATGGCTTTATGCTTAAAGTTCTAGCATCTGGTGTTGTAACAGAAGCCACTTGGCTCAGAGGTGTAGCCGCACCATAATATTCTACATGCACACCGTCGAGCATGCTTGGCATTGCTTTACCAGCTCTAATTTTGGTAAGTTCCGCATTCGTGTGCTGGACTGCTTTGTCCATCATCTCTTGCGCTTGATCTAAATAAAAATCTATATCGTCCATTATTCAATAATGTTGTCTGATTAACTAATTAATGTGCCAACGTTTTTGCCTTCAACGATGCTTAGTAAGTTGCCAGGCTTATTCATATCAAATACAATAATTGGCAGATTGTTTTCCATACAAAGGGTAAAGGCAGTCATATCCATGATATTCAATCCTTTCTCATATGCCTCCTGGAATGAAACCTCGTCATATTTGGTAGCAGAAGGATNCTTCTCTGGATCAGCTGTATAAACACCATCCACTCTTGTTCCTTTGAGGACTACATCGGCTTCTGTTTCAATTGCTCTAAGGCTGGCAGTAGAATCAGTAGTAAAGTAGGGATTACCTATGCCTGCACCAAAAATCACAATTCTATTTTTCTCCAGGTGTCTAATGGCTCTTCTTCTAATAAATGGTTCACAAACTTGCTCCATTTTTAGACCGGACATTAGCCTGGTATACATTCCATGTTTTTCTAGTGAGCTCTGAAGTGCCATGGCGTTGATCACAGTTGCAAGCATACCCATGTAATCTCCTTGCACCCGGTCAATTCCTGACTTCTCTCCATCTACTCCTCTAAAGATGTTCCCGCCACCTATTACAATGGCAAGTTCAAGCCCCTTATCATGGACCTTTTTGATTTCTTGAGCGTATTGTTCTAATCTGTTTGAATCTATGCCATGTTGATTTTCGCCCATAAGAGCCTCACCACTTAGCTTAAGGAGTATCCGCTTGTATTTCATGAAAGGGGTTTACTTTTCTTTTTCAGTTAAAATTTCACAAAAATATAAAGAATCTGATACCTGAGGCTATGATTCTAAAAAGATATCAAAACTTGATTTTTCTCGACATTATTTCCCTTCTCCACATGCAGTTTTTGAATGGTCCCATCTGTAGGTGATTTGATTATATTTTCCATTTTCATGGCTTCAAGTATAAGTAAGCTGTCACCCTGCTTTACTTCGTCACCTTCTTTTACCGAGATATCAATAATGGCCCCAGGCATCGGAGCAATTAATTCATTTATTTCCTCTGCAAGATCCATATCCATTCCGAGCTGCTCCAGTATTTGAGCAATATGATCTTTCACACGCACATTCATGATGTGGCCGTTAATCGAGAGCTCCAGGAAGTTTTCATCTTTAGATATAACAAATAGATCATAGTTTTTGTGGTCTACCTGAAGCAGAAAATGATTTGATTCAATTTTATTAATGGAGTATTGTTGTTCTTTTCCATTGATTAATAGAACGTTATCTTTTGATTCTAGCTCGAATTCCTGAGCCTCCTCAATTTCTATTTGTAATTTCATGGGTGGGTATTTTTTTATTGATGCTATTATAATTAAAATCGCGCTTCCAAAGCGCGAATCACGGTTTTATTCATTTTGAAATGACCTGATTTTCTGAGGATAAAAAATCATTTTTAGATTTATTTCTAAAAGTTTGATAAAAATAAAAAAGCGTATAATTTTGCATTCCCTTTTTCGGGGGACATCCTGAAGAGGAGAGTACTTTGATAGTTTGAAAATTATAGTTGGGGGGATACCAAAGCGGCCAACTGGGACGGACTGTAAATCCGTTGACTTATGTCTTCGAAGGTTCGAATCCTTCTCCCCCCACTGTTTTTATAAGCGGGTGTAGCTCAGTTGGTAGAGCGACAGCCTTCCAAGCTGTAGGTCGCGGGTTCGAGCCTCGTCACCCGCTCGAAAACTATCAAATCAAACTCTTTGATTCCCAGAAGCCGATGTAGCTCAGGGGTAGAGTGCTTCCTTGGTAAGGAAGAGGTCACGGGTTCAAATCCCGTCATTGGCTCTAGATTTATCAAAGGGGCAATCCATCATTTGATGGAGCATTTTTGCATTTATTTAGATACAACTTATACAATAATTTATTTTAGGAATTAAACCGAGGATTATCAAACATGGCTAAAGAAACCTTTGATCGTTCAAAACCGCACGTTAATATCGGTACTATTGGTCACGTTGACCATGGTAAGACTACATTAACTGCTGCAATCTCTTCTGTACTTGCTGCAAAAGGATTTGCTGAAGTAAAAGACTTCTCTTCTATCGACAACGCTCCAGAAGAGAAAGAAAGAGGTATTACTATTAATACTTCTCACATTGAGTATCAAACAGAGAAAAGACACTACGCACACGTTGACTGTCCAGGTCACGCCGATTACGTGAAAAACATGGTAACTGGTGCTGCTCAGATGGACGGTGCTATCATCGTGGTAGCTGCTACAGATGGACCAATGCCTCAAACAAGAGAGCATATCCTTCTTTCTCGTCAGGTAGGTGTACCTGCTCTAGTAGTATTCATGAACAAAGTTGACTTGGTTGACGATCCTGAACTTCTTGAGCTAGTAGAAATGGAAATCAGAGAGCTTCTTTCTGATTACGATTTCCCAGGTGATGATATTCCAGTTATCCAGGGTTCTGCTCTAGGTGCTTTGAATGGTGAGCCTTCTTGGGTTGCTAAAGTAGAAGAGTTGATGGATGCTGTTGATAACTACATTCCACTTCCAGAGCGTCTAATCGACAAAGATTTCTTGATGCCAGTAGAGGACGTATTCTCTATCACAGGTCGTGGTACTGTAGCTACAGGTAGAATCGAAAGAGGTGTAATCAACTCTGGTGATCCTGTTGATATCATCGGTATGGGTGCTGAAGGACTTAAGTCTACAATCACTGGTGTTGAGATGTTCCGTAAGATCTTGGACAGAGGTGAAGCTGGTGATAACGTTGGTCTTCTATTGAGAGGTATCGAGAAGTCTGAAATCAGAAGAGGTATGATTATCTGTAAGCCTGGTTCAGTAACTCCTCACGCTCACTTCAAAGCTGAAGTTTACGTTCTTTCAAAAGAAGAAGGTGGACGTCACACTCCATTCTTCAACAAATACCGTCCTCAGTTCTACTTAAGAACTACTGACGTAACTGGTGAAATCATGCTTCCAGCTAACGTGGAAATGGTAATGCCTGGTGATAACGTAACTATCGAAGTTAAATTGATCAACCCAATCGCTCTTGAGAAAGGACTTAGATTCGCAATCAGAGAAGGTGGTAGAACTGTAGGTTCTGGTCAGGTAACTGAGATCTTAGACTAATTTTTAAATAAAAATGCGGCTTGAAATTAAATTTTAAGTCGCATTTGTTTATAAGAATACATTCATCTAACTTTGCAGTCCTTTTCGGGCTGCTTGGTTTTTATACGGGTGTAGCTCAATTGGCAGAGTAGTGGTCTCCAAAACCATTGGTTGGGGGTTCGAGTCCCTCCTCCCGTGCAACTTGA
>PBTY01000005.1 GCA_002729235.1 Rickettsiales bacterium
AATAATTGTGATATTATGAAGAATATCAATATATATAATGCTAAATAACTTTGGAAATATGTGCTGGAGGTGTCTAATATATGTGTTAATGATTTATACTATGTAATAAGGTAAATTTTGATGTTAATACGTTGTATTTATAGGATTTTTTTGGCATTCTCATACTTCATACTTCATATTTCATAGTTGGGAAAAAATTATATTTTATCTCATACCTCATACTTCATACTTTTAATAATTACAATATTTTAGTAATCGACTTTGTCATAGATAGATACTTTTGAAAAAGTATAACCCTACTTTATTGTATTCATACTTTTAAATTCTCATACTTTCATACTTTTACTATTTTACCCATATCTCTTCATATTTTCATATTCATACTTCTTTTTTTTTCACCACACAAAATGTTGGAAATGTTGGAAATACGTGAAATAGTCGTGAAAAAGAATTATATTGTACCGTTGCCGTTACATTTATTGAACGGTTTCAGACTTTTGTTTCTTATATAATATTATCCATTACATAAATATACTTTGTATACGTATCATTAAGTTATTATAATAATAATAACAGGTGTTTAAAATAAGTAAATAACATAGTAGTTTTTAGAACGACTAGTAGTAAGTAGTACGATTAACAATAATTAAAGGTTTACCGTTTAACCAACATTATAATAACTTAATCTAAGTCAAGAGCAAAGTATGAGTCAGAAAGATTCCGCGCCGAAGACAAATGAAATGCCTAGAAAAGCATATGATACAATCCAACTGGATGTAAGTCAGCGCAATTGGCGCCAGACAAAGAATGCACTAATACCACAGTTCATAGTTGATCACAAGTGGATTGGTAGAGCACTCATGAATGGAAAGATTCCGGATTCCAGACTAATTGGAATGGATCAAATCACAAGAAATATTAAAGTAAGTGGTGTAAAAAGTATCCAAAATCAAATCTCAGATACAGAAACCTCAGGCCATACTGATCTGGAGGAGATAGAGGCTACAACTATTCTCCAAGAGGAAAAGATTAAGGACACCATAGCTAGCCTAAGCAAGATTACACTGTTCCCAACAGGTGATCAGGGCAGTACCAAGTATGGTACAGAAGAAAACTACATCAAAAAGGTAAGAGCTGAGCTGGTCCAACAAGGAGCAGATCATATTCAAAGTCGTCAACAAGAACTAAAAGAAGAGTTGAGAGAAAAAGCTGTACATGAAAGTCATGACATGTCACCCAGTGACATAAACATTTCATCACTACTAAGTGGCAACCAGAAAGAGCCTGACAAAAGTCCTGACAGTAATTCTAGTGAGGATATTGATCAAAGTATGTCTGAAATCAAGTTGCAAGTTTCTACAGCCATAGAAAACAAACTCAAATTGGTTAAGAAAGAATATAAGACATTAGTGGAAGAAGAGAAACAAGATAAGGTATCAGCACTGAAGAATCAAATGGCACAAGTCCGAGATGATTATAAAATAATAAGAAATGCTGAGATTAAACGTAGATTGGTAGAGCGTAAAGAATATCAAGACACTATTGACATGATTGATGGTATCATTATTCAGAAAAGTACCAATGCAACCAAGGATGCAATTAGGAATTCTGCAGAGTACAATATTGGATTGTTAAATAAAGATATTCTCATGATGTGGTCAGCTTTGGAAAAGATCTTACAACCATCCATTGGCACAAAGGCGGCTGATATATTTAATTGTAAAATGAAGATTAATAACAAAAGAATGTCAAATGAGTCCATTGAATCATATAACACACAATACAGAGACTTAGTTGAGCAGTTGGAATTAAGTGAAGGTACACTGTCATATCCAGATGCAATTCATCAGTATATTCAGAGTCTAAACTTTGAAAGATACTCACAGTACCAAAGAAGTTATTTCACTAACGCCAAAGGGGATGAAACTTTAGAAGACATCATGCAACAAATTACAGAGTGGGATAAGACTGTGGGAAGTAGTATGCGCAATCTAGAGAAAGCAGACCAAAAATCAGATACATTAACTAAAAGAGCACATGCAGTTAAATCCAATAATCCTGATAAAAGAGATGACTCTGGAATCTGTTTCAGTTGGAAGAAATATGGTAAATGTAGTCGCAAAGATTGTAAATATAGTCATGAGAGTAGTAACGCATGTGACAAAGTCACTGGTAACAATCATAACACTACTGGAACCAATTCATATGACACAAACAACAATTCAAATGACAATAGTAAAAACCAAGTTTGTCAACATTATTTACTTGGAAAATGCTCCTATGGAAAGAGTTGCAATAAGTTACATGATGATGAGTTAAAACAAAAAGCAACTGCTTTTATGAAAACCTTGAGTCCCAAGGAGAAATCTAATAACAATAATAACATTGCCAAGACTGTAGCAAGATGTAATGAGAGTATCCAATTCCCATTTGGACATGTAACCAAACATGCAGAAGCAGTGTGTATCCCAACTGTAACCACCCCAATCAATAAGGTGCACACAGTATGTGGAGGGTCTAAATCAACTGATAAAAATGTCGTAATGGAAGATAGTGGTGCTAACATCAATGTCATTAAAGATAAAAGTTTGTTTATGACTATGGAACCAAAAGATGGGTCAGAATGTTTGTCCGGTATTGGAGGTGATGGTCCAAGAATTTTTGGTGAAGGAAAATTAAAATTCCCATTTGAAATGATGACTGCTGTATATGCACCAGAAGCAACATCAAATGTGCTTAGCACTGCTAGATTGGAAGATTACTATGAGCCACTACCTAGACAAGGTTTTAAAAGTGTTAAAAGACATAAATTATTAAATGGAGCTAGAGTGATTGAGTTCGGTTATAATCATGAAGATTTCATGTTATATAAAAGAGTTGTCAACCTAGTGGATGCTGCACCTACCAAAGAGATGCTTTTATCTCAAGGATCCACTGTGAAACAAATTGAGAGAGCAAGATTGGTTGGTACTTTACATAAGAGACTCAGTTATGCCTCCAAACAACAACTGGTGGACTTAGCTGATAGCAATCGCATTGCCGACTGCAAATTAACCAGCAATGATGTAAAATTTTATTTTGACAATATGCATGCTTGGGAATGCACAGGATGTGCAATGGGCAAACAATACACTTATCCAGCTGTTAGAGGTGATCCAGAACCACCAAAAGAGATTGGAGACATTATATATTGGGATGAATTCCACATTACATATGGTGATAAAGGTAGTTCACATACATACATACTATGTAAAGATGCAAAGTCACAATTTAAATTTGTGCACAGGGTGTATAATCTACAAACACCAACCATTATCTCTATGGTGAATAGATTAATTGGTTTATTACATAACAAGGGGATAAAGGTAGGCAAACTGGTGTGGGATCAGTTGCCAAGCCATGTGGAAGCAGCCACTAATATAAAAAATTCTACACAAATTGAAATTGAGTACTGTGCACCGGGGAGACATGTACGAAATATCGAAAGTGACATTTGTGAGGTAAAGGGAGCCTTTATGGCTACCCTACATGGTTTAAATTACAAGCTACAACGCAGATTCTATGATAATCTAGTGTATTATGTAGTAGAAAGCATAAATATGTTAAAAAGTAAAAGCAATCCCATTCTAACACCTTATGAAATGGTCATGAAATCCCAAATCAGATTAGAGTATAATGTTGGGGTAGAGTTTGGTCAATTGGTAATAACTAAAGCTAAAGCAGATGACTCAAAGAATAACACTGAGGAAGCTCTCGGTGAATTAGGGATAGTGATAGGCAGAAAGCTTGACACTCCTGGTGCTGTTCGCATATTCAAATTAGGTACAGGCAGTGAAGTGATCAGAGCACAGTATGCACCATTTGGTATCACACCTGATATAAAGGCTATACTAGAGGGTAAGCAAGAGAGTGGTGATAGTATGGAGAATGTTTGTTTTTCATGGGACACAAGTGGAAAAGAGTCTATAGGGACAGATGACATCCTAGCCAGCACGGAGTTTGTATACGAGATACCTACAACTGAGAATGAGTTCGTGGAAATAGGAGAAAACACCACTCAGGGGGACAACTATGACACTAATGAATATAACTCAGATAATGATGAAGTTGAACTTGTTGAGGAAGGGGACTATACTGCGGTGTTGGAAGAGTCTGGTATGAGCTCAGAGAGTTCAGAAAATGAGCTTACAGATGTAACAAACAAAAATAACACTCTCATCTTGGATTCAGAGAGTGTAAATAACACTATTGAGCAAAGTGATAATTCCAATGATATGATATCTGATGATAATCAAAGTGAGAGTAATAAGATTCATGATGACCACCAAGAAGATGGTAACACTGGCAAACCAGTCTACAGAAGGTTTAAAAAGTTAAAAGGAAGACCATCACACAGTTTCAGTAAATATAATTTGAGATATCATCCAGGTGTGAGAACCAGATCACGCGGCATTAGTGACTGTGTGACATATTCCTGTAAAAAAAACAACATGATTGAAGCAAAAATTAAGTATGGTGACAAAGCTGACAGTGCCATCCTGGCGGAAGTCCATCAGATGGTCGAGAAGGATGTATGGAGATATCTAACTCCAAAAGAATCCCAAGATAAATTATCAAGTGGTGAGAAAATCATTCCAAGTTCCATATTTCTAAAGGAGAAATTTGATGCATTTAACAATTTTGAGAAGCTAAAGGCTCGGTTAGTAGCCTGTGGAAACTTCCAAGATACTGAAGATGGTGAAAACAAGTTTGAAAGCCCTACAGCATCACTTACAGTTACATTAATGGCTTTGGAAACAGCTGCGAGAGAAAAAATGGTAATAAAAGCTGCAGATGTTGGTGGTGCATACCTGAATGGGATACTTGACACAAAACAACTTATGAGTCTACAAAAGAGTGTAAGCAACATATTGGTGGAGAATAATCCTAAATTAAACAAGTATGTTAACAAAAGAGGTACAATAACAGTCCAACTCCAAAAGGGATTGTATGGTTTGCGTGAGGCATCACGTATATGGTATAATACTATCAGCACACTCTTGATTAACAATGGGTATGTGTGCAGCCAATGGGATAAATGTCTATTTGTCAAAGAAGAAAATGGGATGAAAACTATTATTGTGCTTTATGTGGATGATATGCTAATATGCGGATCAAATTGTAAACTGGTAGACGATGTCATTGCCATACTTAGAGAAGCTTTCCATGAAATAACCGTAAAAGAAGGTGATAAAATCTCATTCCTGGGACTAGAGATAGTCAGATATAGTGAAAATAACAGCATAAAAGTGTCACAAGGAAATTATATTTTAAAAATGATAGAAGAATATGAGGTAACTGGTAATGATAAACTACCTGCAAATGACTCTTTACATCTATATGAAGAAAGAAATACTGAAAATCAATGCGACAAAGATGAATATGTATCATTAGTCATGAAGATAATGTATGCTGCAGTGCGTACTAGACCAGATATATTATATGTTACAAATGTATTGGCTAGTAAATGCAAAGAACCATCTAAACTTGATATGAAGAATGCAATTAGGATTTTAAGATACCTCAACGGTACCAAAGATGATGGGCTATTATATTTATCTGACAAAGCTTGGAGATTACATATGAGTGTTGATGCGTCATTCAATCAACATGCTGATGCCAAGGGACATTCAGGATATGTAATATTTGCATCCGAAGGCAGTGCTGGTATATTATTCAAAAGTACCAAGCAGAAAACTGTTGCGGATTCTTCAACAGAAGCAGAATTAATTGCACTCCATGATGGTGTAAAACATTTATTGTGGGTAAGTAGCATTTATGCTGAATTGGGTTATAATACTGCTGAGGCCATACAAGTGGACCAAGACAATAAAGCCTGCATCATAATTTCTTCTGATGCACCTGTAAATTTTAAGGGTAGAAGTAAGTTTATTAATCGAAAATACTTTAGTGTATATGAGCATGTTAAAAATGGTAAATTGGCATTAGTTTATATTGGAACTAATGATATGATAGCTGATTTTCTTACTAAGGTACAGACAATGGATAAACACCGAAAATTCAAAATTATCATTATGGGTAATAATCTATCATATTAAGTAATGTGTATGACTATGTAATAACTATGTAATGTGAATTAATATGTAATTGTGTATTGTAATCAATAATATAATAAGTGTAATAAGTATAATAAGTATAATTGTATAGTTAATGNATGTATAAGATTAAGAGAGTGTGTTGGAAATACGTGAAATAGTCGTGAAAAAGAATTATATTGTACCGTTGCCGTTACATTTATTGAACGGTTTCAGACTTTTGTTTCTTATATAATATTATCCATTACATAAATATACATTGTATACGTATCATTAAGTTATTATAATAATAATAACAGGTGTTTAAAATAAGTAAATAACATAGTAGTTTTTAGAACGACTAGTAGTAAGTAGTACGATTAACAATAATTAAAGGTTTACCGTTTAACCAACATTATAATAACTTAATCTAAGTCAAGAGCAAAGTATGAGTCAGAAAGATTCCGCGCCGAAGACAAATGAAATGCCTAGAAAAGCATATGATACAATCCAACTGGATGTAAGTCAGCGCAATTGGCGCCAGACAAAGAATGCACTAATACCACAGTTCATAGTTGATCACAAGTGGATTGGTAGAGCACTCATGAATGGAAAGATTCCGGATTCCAGACTAATTGGAATGGATCAAATCACAAGAAATATTAAAGTAAGTGGTGTAAAAAGTATCCAAAATCAAATCTCAGATACAGAAACCTCAGGCCATACTGATCTGGAGGAGATGGAGGCTACAACTATTCTCCAAGAGGAAAAGATTAAGGACACCATAGCTAGCCTAAGCAAGATTACACTGTTCCCAACAGGTGATCAGGGCAGTACCAAGTATGGTACAGAAGAAAACTACATCAAAAAGGTAAGAGCTGAGCTGGTCCAACAAGGAGCAGATCATATTCAAAGTCGTCAACAAGAACTAAAAGAAGAGTTGAGAGAAAAAGCTGTACATGAAAGTCATGACATGTCAACCAGTGACATAAACATTTCATCACTACTAAGTGGCAACCAGAAAGAGCCTGACAAAAGTCCTGACAGTAATTCTAGTGAGGATATTGATCAAAGTATGTCTGAAATCAAGTTGCAAGTTTCTACAGCCATAGAAAACAAACTCAAATTGGTTAAGAAAGAATATAAGACATTAGTGGAAGAAGAGAAACAAGATAAGGTATCAGCACTGAAGAATCAAATGGCACAAGTCCGAGATGATTATAAAATAATAAGAAATGCTGAGATTAAACGTAGATTGGTAGAGCGTAAAGAATATCAAGACACTATTGACATGATTGATGGTATCATTATTCAGAAAAGTACCAATGCAACCAAGGATGCAATTAGGAATTCTGCAGAGTACAATATTGGATTGTTAAATAAAGATATTCTCATGATGTGGTCAGCTTTGGAAAAGATCTTACAACCATCCATTGGCACAAAGGCGGCTGATATATTTAATTGTAAAATGAAGATTAATAACAAAAGAATGTCAAATGAGTCCATTGAATCATATAACACACAATACAGAGACTTAGTTGAGCAGTTGGAATTAAGTGAAGGTACACTGTCATATCCAGATGCAATTCATCAGTATATTCAGAGTCTAAACTTTGAAAGATACTCACAGTACCAAAGAAGTTATTTCACTAACGCCAAAGGGGATGAAACTTTAGAAGACATCATGCAACAAATTACAGAGTGGGATAAGACTGTGGGAAGTAGTATGCGCAATCTAGAGAAAGCAGACCAAAAATCAGATACATTAACTAAAAGAGCACATGCAGTTAAATCCAATAATCCTGATAAAAGAGATGACTCTGGAATCTGTTTCAGTTGGAAGAAATATGGTAAATGTAGTCGCAAAGATTGTAAATATAGTCATGAGAGTAGTAACGCATGTGACAAAGTCACTGGTAACAATCATAACACTACTGGAACCAATTCATATGACACAAACAACAATTCAAATGACAATAGTAAAAACCAAGTTTGTCAACATTATTTACTTGGAAAATGCTCCTATGGAAAGAGTTGCAATAAGTTACATGATGATGAGTTAAAACAAAAAGCAACTGCTTTTATGAAAACCTTGAGTCCCAAGGAGACATCTAATAACAATAATAACATTGCCAAGACTGTAGCAAGATGTAATGAGAGTATCCAATTCCCATTTGGACATGTAACCCAACATGCAGAAGCAGTGTGTATCCCAACTGTAACCACCCCAATCAATAAGGTGCACACAGTATGTGGAGGGTCTAAATCAACTGATAAAAATGTCGTAATGGAAGATAGTGGTGCTAACATCAATGTCATTAAAGATAAAAGTTTGTTTATGACTATGGAACCAAAAGATGGGTCAGAATGTTTGTCCGGTATTGGAGGTGATGGTCCAAGAATTTTTGGTGAAGGAAAATTAAAATTCCCATTTGAAATGATGACTGCTGTATATGCACCAGAAGCAACATCAAATGTGCTTAGCACTGCTAGATTGGAAGATTACTATGAGCCACTACCTAGACAAGGTTTTAAAAGTGTTAAAAGACATAAATTATTAAATGGAGCTAGAGTGATTGAGTTCGGTTATAATCATGAAGATTTCATGTTATATAAAAGAGTTGTCAACCTAGTGGATGCTGCACCTACCAAAGAGATGCTTTTATCTCAAGGATCCACTGTGAAACAAATTGAGAGAGCAAGATTGGTTGGTACTTTACATAAGAGACTCAGTTATGCCTCCAAACAACAACTGGTGGACTTAGCTGATAGCAATCGCATTGCCGACTGCAAACTAACTAGCAATGATGTAAAATTTTATTTTGACAATATGCATGCTTGGGAATGCACAGGATGTGCAATGGGCAAACAATACACTTATCCAGCTGTTAGAGGTGATCCAGAACCACCAAAAGAGATTGGAGACATTATATATTGGGATGAATTCCACATTACATATGGTGATAAAGGTAGTTCACATACATACATACTATGTAAAGATGCAAAGTCACAATTTAAATTTGTGCACAGGGTGTATAATCTACAAACACCAACCATTATCTCTATGGTGAATAGATTAATTGGTTTATTACATAACAAGGGGATAAAGGTAGGCAAACTGGTGTGGGATCAGTTGCCAAGCCATGTGGAAGCAGCCGCTAATATAAAAAATTCTACACAAATTGAAATTGAGTACTGTGCACCGGGGAGACATGTACGAAATATCGAAAGTGACATTTGTGAGGTAAAGGGAGCCTTTATGGCTACCCTACATGGTTTAAATTACAAGCTACAACGCAGATTCTATGATAATCTAGTGTATTATGTAGTAGAAAGCATAAATATGTTAAAAAGTAAAAGCAATCCCATTCTAACACCTTATGAAATGGTCATGAAATCCCAAATCAGATTAGAGTATAATGTTGGGGTAGAGTTTGGTCAATTGGTAATAACTAAAGCTAAAGCAGATGACTCAAAGAATAACACTGAGGAAGCTCTCGGTGAATTAGGGATAGTGATAGGCAGAAAGCTTGACACTCCTGGTGCTGTTCGCATATTCAAATTAGGTACAGGCAGTGAAGTGATCAGAGCACAGTATGCACCATTTGGTATCACACCTGATATAAAGGCTATACTAGAGGGTAAGCAAGAGAGTGGTGATAGTATGGAGAATGTTTGTTTTTCATGGGACACAAGTGGAAAAGAGTCTATAGGGACAGATGACATCCTAGCCAGCACGGAGTTTGTATACGAGATACCTACAACTGAGAATGAGTTCGTGGAAATAGGAGAAAACACCACTCAGGGGGACAACTATGACACTAATGAATATAACTCAGATAATGATGAAGTTGAACTTGTTGAGGAAGGGGACTATACTGCGGTGTTGGAAGAGTCTGGTATGAGCTCAGAGAGTTCAGAAAATGAGCTTACAGATGTAACAAACAAAAATAACACTCTCATCTTGGATTCAGAGAGTGTAAATAACACTATTGAGCAAAGTGATAATTCCAATGATATGATATCTGATGATAATCAAAGTGAGAGTAATAAGATTCATGATGACCACCAAGAAGATGGTAACACTGGCAAACCAGTCTACAGAAGGTTTAAAAAGTTAAAAGGAAGACCATCACACAGTTTCAGTAAATATAATTTGAGATATCATCCAGGTGTGAGAACCAGATCACGCGGCATTAGTGACTGTGTGACATATTCCTGTAAAAAAACCAACATGATTGAAGCAAAAATTAAGTATGGTGACAAAGCTGACAGTGCCATCCTGGCGGAAGTCCATCAGATGGTCGAGAAGGATGTATGGAGATATCTAACTCCAAAAGAATCCCAAGATAAATTATCAAGTGGTGAGAAAATCATTCCAAGTTCCATATTTCTAAAGGAGAAATTTGATGCATTTAACAATTTTGAGAAGCTAAAGGCTCGGTTAGTAGCCTGTGGAAACTTCCAAGATACTGAAGATGGTGAAAACAAGTTTGAAAGCCCTACAGCATCACTTACAGTTACATTAATGGCTTTGGAAACAGCTGCGAGAGAAAAAATGGTAATAAAAGCTGCAGATGTTGGTGGTGCATACCTGAATGGGATACTTGACACAAAACAACTTATGAGTCTACAAAAGAGTGTAAGCAACATATTGGTGGAGAATAATCCTAAATTAAACAAGTATGTTAACAAAAGAGGTACAATAACAGTCCAACTCCAAAAGGGATTGTATGGTTTGCGTGAGGCATCACGTATATGGTATAATACTATCAGCACACTCTTGATTAACAATGGGTATGTGTGCAGCCAATGGGATAAATGTCTATTTGTCAAAGAAGAAAATGGGATGAAAACTATTATTGTGCTTTATGTGGATGATATGCTAATATGCGGATCAAATTGTAAACTGGTAGACGATGTCATTGCCATACTTAGAGAAGCTTTCCATGAAATAACCGTAAAAGAAGGTGATAAAATCTCATTCCTGGGACTAGAGATAGTCAGATATAGTGAAAATAACAGCATAAAAGTGTCACAAGGAAATTATATTTTAAAATTGATAGAAGAATATGAGGTAACTGGTAATGATAAACTACCTGCAAATGACTCTTTACATCTATATGAAGAAAGAAATACTGAAAATCAATGCGACAAAGATGAATATGTATCATTAGTCATGAAGATAATGTATGCTGCAGTGCGTACTAGACCAGATATATTATATGTTACAAATGTATTGGCTAGTAAATGCAAAGAACCATCTAAACTTGATATGAAGAATGCAATTAGGATTTTAAGATACCTCAACGGTACTAAAGATGATGGGCTATTATATTTATCTGACAAAGCTTGGAGATTACATATGAGTGTTGATGCGTCATTCAATCAACATGCTGATGCCAAGGGACATTCAGGATATGTAATATTTGCATCCGAAGGCAGTGCTGGTATATTATTCAAAAGTACCAAGCAGAAAACTGTTGCGGATTCTTCAACAGAAGCAGAATTAATTGCACTCCATGATGGTGTAAAACATTTATTGTGGGTAAGTAGCATTTATGCTGAATTGGGTTATAATACTGCTGAGGCCATACAAGTGGACCAAGACAATAAAGCCTGCATCATAATTTCTTCTGATGCACCTGTAAATTTTAAGGGTAGAAGTAAGTTTATTAATCGAAAATACTTTAGTGTATATGAGCATGTTAAAAATGGTAAATTGGCATTAGTTTATATTGGAACTAATGATATGATAGCTG
>PBTY01000006.1 GCA_002729235.1 Rickettsiales bacterium
GCCAACCTTATTGGTAGATATCCTGAAGGTGACGATCAGGAAAAAAGAGTAAAGCACATCAACCGAATTCGCAACTCTGTTCAGAACCTTACGAACATTCTAAATGACTTTTTATCATTGGAAAAACTGGAAAGTGGTGCTATTTCTCTGAAGATTGTACAATTCTCATTAAAAGAAATATATGATGAGATTATGGAGGCAATGGAGTTGTCTTTGAAGCCAGGACAAGATCTTCATACTGAGTTTGATGATAACCTTACACAAATCATTTCTGATCAACATTTAATTAAGAATATCAGCCTTAATCTCCTATCCAATGCCATCAAGTACTCACCTGAGAATGCCAATATAGAATTTAGCATCAAAGAAGTAGAAGACTCAGTGATTCAAATCCGAGTAAAGGATGAAGGCATTGGAATCCCTAAAAAGGAACAAAGCAAACTCTTCCAAAGATTTTATAGAGCCGAGAACGCCACGAACATCCAGGGTACTGGTTTGGGGCTTAATATTGTCAAAAGATACCTTGATCTATTGAAGGGTGAAATTAGTTTTACCAGTAAAGAAGGTCTTGGCACCGAGTTTATTGTTAATTTTCCGTATCGAAAACCATAACTTTTTAGCAGCTTCATGAAGAAGAAGATTCTTATAATAGAAGATCAACCCGAGGTAAGAGAGAATATCGCAGAACTTTTAGAACTCTCCAATTACAATCCCATCACAGCAGAAAATGGTAAAATCGGTGTAAAAAAAGCATTGGAAGAGCAACCCGAATTGATATTATGCGATATCATGATGCCAGAAATGGACGGCTATGAAGTACTTTATTTGATAAGTAAACGTCCAGAGATAGCTTCCACCCCATTCATATTCTTAACTGCAAAATCTGAAAAAGCTGATTTCAGAAAAGGAATGAACATGGGTGCCGATGATTACATCACCAAGCCTTTTGAGGAAATGGAGCTGCTAGGTGCAATCGAAAGAAGACTTAATAAATACGAGAAACTTTCTACCAAAGACGAGTTATCCGAATTCGTAAAGCAAGCAAAAAGCTATGCAGAATTAGAAGATCTTGAGAACACCAGCAAAACCAGAACTTTTAAGAAGAAAGACATTTTATATCGCCAGGGAGATTTTGCATCCTATGCATACAAAATCAAATCCGGAAAGGTTAAAATCTATCAAATCAACCCAGATGGCAAAGAGTTCATCATTGACATTTTGACTGAGGGTCAGTTCCTTGGTGAAAATGCTTTAATTCAAGATACTGATCGTACAGAATTTGCTCAGGCACTAGAGGATACGGAAGTGATTATGATTCCTCGAAAAGAGTTTCAGGATCTAATTTTCCAAAATAGAGAAGTCTCTGGCAAATTCATCAAAATGCTTTCAAAGAACTTATTAGAAAAAGAAAGCAGTCTGATGGAAATGGCCTACGATACCGTAAGAAAAAGAACTGCCGATGCCTTGATGAAACTTTATGGCACTTACAGCGAAGGTTCTGGACCTGCTAAATTTGAGGTTTCTAGAGCTGACCTGGCAAGCATGGTAGGTACTGCAACTGAATCGGTCATTCGAATGCTTTCAGAGTTTAAAAAAGATGGCTTCATCAAAATAGAAGGCAGCACTATTCATGTAATGGATCCTGAGAAGCTTGGAAGTATCCGCTTTTAAAAGTCAAGACTCCAACTGATTATTGTCATAAGCTAGTCACATGGTTGGGTTTTCCTTTGTCTCATGGAAAACCTGATCAAGAAATACAACGTTCCTGGACCAAGATATACCAGTTATCCCACTGTGCCTTTTTGGGAAATAGAAAGACACACGGAAGCTAACTGGAAACAATCTGTCAAGGACGGTTTTTGGAGAAGCGGGAAGGAGATCAGTTTATATATCCATTTACCATTTTGTGAAAGCCTATGTACCTATTGTGGGTGCACAACCCGAATCACGAAAAACCATAGTGTAGAAACCAAATACATTCAATACCTGCTGAAAGAGTGGACGATCTATTTGAATACATTTGGCGCACGACCAATAGTCAAAGAGATTCATTTGGGCGGAGGAACACCTACATTCTTCTCTGCAGAAAACCTCGAATTACTGATTGGAGGTATTCTAGAGAATGTAGTCCTTGCTGATAATTACGAGTTTGGATTTGAAGGCCACCCTGGCAATACGACAGAAGCTCACCTCAAAACTCTATCCAGATTAGGCTTCAGAAGAATCAGTCTTGGAATCCAGGATTTCGATCCAGAAGTTCAGAAGACAATTAATCGAAAGCAAACCTTTGAGCAAGTTCAACATGTCACAGAGCTTGCCAGAAAGTATGGATTCAAGAGTGTTAATTTCGATTTGATCTATGGCCTTCCAAAACAGACTACCAGAAGTGTAGCCAAAACCATAGAACAAACCATACAACTGAATCCATCGCGAATTGCGTTTTATGGCTATGCTCATGTACCGTGGATCAAAGCAGCTCAGAAATCATTTGAACAATACTTACCTCTTCCGGAAGAACGTGCCGCCATGTATCAACTTGGAAAAAGAATGCTAACAGCAGCAGGGTATCGTGACATAGGCATGGATCACTTTGCTCAAGACCAGGATAAATTGTTTCAGGCATTTGACCAGGGACAATTGCATAGAAACTTCATGGGCTATACTACACAAGACACTGATTTATTGATTGGGCTTGGCATGAGTAGTATCAGCGATAGTTGGACAGCATTTAGTCAAAATGAAAAATTACTTAACAACTATTATAGTCGACTAGACAAGGGCGAGCTTCCGATTACCAAAGGCCATCAACTGACTGTTGAAGATCTTAAAATCAGAAAACACATACTGAATCTGATGTGCAAATTCGAAACTAAGTGGACTGCAGAGGAGCTATTGGAGATTGGTATAGGATTCAATGTGGAGTTGCTCAATCATTTGAAAGATGATGGGCTGATCGCATGGGATGAGCATGGTGTTCAAATCCTTGATACTGGCAGACCATTCATCAGAAACATCTGCATGGCTTTAGACTCCAGACTCTGGAATGCACAGAAGTTCTCAAGATTTAGTCAAACCGTTTAAAATATTTTTGCTTTCTTGTACATATCTAAGGCTTGCCAATTGTTTGGCAAGCCTTTTTCACTTTCCTATCTTCGTATTTTTGGCATCAGAGTTGTTAAACTGATAGTATGCGAATATTCTTTTTAGCCTTAGGTCTGATTTTCTGTAGAATTTGTGACGGTCAGATCAAGCGAAATCATGAAATAGCGGTAACCTCTAGTCAATTTGAGATAGAAGGCACCACCAATATCAATGAATTTCATTGTGGTCTGGATGATTACGTTCCCTCTGACACATTAGAGATAAGAAGCTCTTGGAACAATAAGAGCATCACTTTCGATAACCTCATTCTTTCTTACCCTGTCTCCCATTTCGACTGTGGAATAGAGGCCATGAACAAGGACATGCAGAGTTTATTGAAAAGCAGTACCAACCCCAACATGGTGCTTCATATCCAGGCTATAAATCTAAAAGAAAATCAACAAGCCATAGAGACGCTGTATGTGACTAGCAAGGTAAGATTAACTGTAGCTGGTGTGACAAGAGAAATAGCCGTGAAGGACGGAATGGTGATCAACCACTCAGAAACTTCTCTGACATTCTCTGGCGAGGTATCCCTCAACATGAAAGATTTTGAAATGGAACCACCTGTGAAGTTTTGGGGTATGGTCCAGGTAAACGAAATTCTCACTGTCAGATTTGCAGTGAGAATGGAGGTAAAAAATCTATAAAATAAAAGAAGCCGTCCGCCGTATGGCGGACGACCTCTCAACTAAACAGGACTACTAGAATCCGATGGCTGCCTCAATGACGATTCCATCAAATTCAGCACCCTGATAAAATGTGCCGTCCCATGCTTCTCCCTGGTATGTTTGTTTTACATACTCCACTTTGGTAACTACGTTTTTAGTAAGGAACCAACCACCACCAATGTTTAGTCTATTCAACTCTCTGGCTGGGCCATCTTCTACGTTTTCACCACTCACGGCATTGTATCTACCACCTAGGTACCATTGCTCTTCTGCTCCAAATCTGTAGATTGCTTCTGCTCCAATTTGAGTGAATGCACCACCTACTTCATCGTTTCCATTACTCATTTTTTCAAATACTCCGAAGAATTCAAGACCTTGGAATTTTACGAATGGGTTGATTTGGAAAGCACTTAGGTAAGCAAATCTTGGATTATATCTTCCACTAAAGTCTCCACCATCAATTACTGCATAGTATCGAGATCCTGCTCTATCACCACCGTATATGTAATCCCTTGTACCTTTATCATTACTGTTGTAGAAAGAACCAGTTATTCTCACTCTCAAATCATCACTGATTTGTTTGTCATAACCTAGTTTTCCAAAGATCACAAAACCGTCATCACCAGGTAGCGGACTTTGGTTCAGTCTACCGTTTGTACCACCAAGCACTGCGATCAAGCCATTGTTTTGAATAGTCAACTCTGCAAAAGGTTCAGTGGTGAAGTTATCCATGATATAGTTTCCTACGAATGGATTATAAAGTGCTCTCGCGTTATCAGATCTTCTGAAGTGAGCGTCACCATAGTTGATCTCATCCATACCGAATCTCAAAGTTGCCACATTCATAAAGCCACTTAGAAGTCCAGGCTTAATAAAGTCTAATTTGTCAATTTGTAAGTACCCACCTTTTACATAAGCCTCTGTGTGGTGTCTAGAAGAAAGGTATGTTCTCATATGTAAACGCATACCATCTGCTAACTGGACATCAATATTAAGGTTAGCTGTAGGCAGGTTGAAATTACTAGCTAGTTCTGTTAAACTGTCACCACTATTGGTTTGAGATAAACCCTGGAACTGCAACGCAAAGTCACCACCTAATCTCACTTTTAGTCCATCAAATTCGACATCATTTGATTTTGGAGTTTCAAAAACATTGACCCCATCTTTATCATTACTTCTAAAATATTGTAATTCCGGTTGCTGCGCGTAGAGTACTGTGGTAAGCAACATAACCACAGCCATTAAAAATGATTTTGGATTTAACGTTTTCATGATTGTTAGCTTTATAAATTAAATTAGTTGAGATAAAAATTGTATTCGATTGTTACTTCATCGCCTGTAGTTAAGGTTCCGAACATTGCTGTTGGAGGTTCTATTCCAAACTCAGACATCACCAGATTAACCTGACCAGATACTTGTAATTGACCGTCACCAAGTTGTTTGGTTGTAGCTGTGAATGGAACCTCTTTCTCCTTGCCTACGAGACTTAAAATTCCTTTACCGTTGATCTTACCATCATTGATAGTAAGTTCATTTGCTTTAAATATGATGTTAGGATATTCCTTTGCTTCCAATGCTTCATAAGTCTTGTCGTCCATGATTGACTTACCGCTTTTGATGGATTTGGAAACGACACTAACGTGAAGGTTGTTAATGGTTTGATCGTTCAATGCACCTTTAACTGTATATTCATTAATTACACTTTCCCAGTCGTGAACTGTAGAAGTTCCTTTAACTAAAAACTCGCTTTTGGAAGTGTTTGCCTCGAAGGTGCCTTGACCTGCGATTAGTCCCATTATTAGGACTGTGGTGAAAATCGTCTTCATGGTTCTCTGTTTAGTTGATGAGGCAAACTTAGAGGGTGGATAGAGGCTGTGGTATGACGGAAACAGCTACTCAGGCTGAACCTAATCAGTAAAAAAATTGACCAATCGCAACTTTATATTTGACCAATGTCATATTTGCTATATTAGCCAAAAAATGAACCCATGAGCCCACTGATAGAAGTATCTGATCTACAACAAATTACCAGCCCAAACCTAGTCATCGTGGATGCTTCCGGTCCTGCGAATGCTAAATACCAATTTGAGGACAAGCATATTCCTGGCGCAATTTTCGTTGATCTTAATGCTGATCTTTCTGAAATAAATGACCCATCAAAAGGAGGAAGACATCCCTTACCCTCTTCTGAGAAGTTTGGACGGACACTAAGTCAGCTGGGAATAACACCCAACAGTCATGTGGTTATATATGATCACCTTGGTGGCGGTAATGCTGCTGCTAGAATGTGGTGGATGCTAAAAGCCCAAGGACATCAAAAGGTGCAGGTATTGAATGGCGGTTTTCAAGTCTGGGAAAACGCAGGATTAACTTTGATCAGTGGTCAATCTAAACCCAGAAGCACATATAATACCTACCCAACTACAGACTGGCAGTTAGCTGTAATTGACTTAGAAGATGTTATACAGGTAAGTAAGAATAAATCACAAACCATTGTTGACGTCAGAGAAGGCTACAGATACAATGGAGAAAGTGAACCAATAGACATGATAGCCGGCCATATCCCCAATGCCACTAATATCTTTTTCAAAGATAACCTTGGTGAAGACGGCACTTTTAAGTCACCTGATGAATTAAAACTCATGTATAAATCAATAACTCAGAAACTGGAAAACAATGAAGTGATTGTGCATTGTGGATCTGGTGTAACTGCATGTCATTCCATTTTAGCTTTGGCACATGCCGGCTTGCCCCTACCTAAGCTATATGTAGGCTCCTGGAGTGAGTGGTCAAGAAATGATTTGCCTGTAGAAACCAATAATTAATATGGAAGGGTTTTGCCATAACCTCCCGTTAAATGAGCAAAACCTGAAACATGAAATACAACCTTTGCATTGCATTTATTATTTGTGCATTTTTTAATGTACATAGTCAACAGTTTGACTTTTACGGTCCAGAACCATTTGATCAGATTTTAGAGAGAAGTTATCAAAGATCATGGACCCCTACTACTCTCTCAGATTTCGAAAATCTCTCCTATGTCCTAATAATGGACCAATCAAAAACTAAAGTAATTGCCATCGATGCTGAGAACTCAAGTACGTCATTAAAAACTATTGACTTTTCAAACTCAACATATGGGGAGGTTTTGAGGTCCATTTTTCAGATGGTGGATATCAATGTTCATGAAGACAACAACGACGTACCTTTAGCAGGTGAATATCAACTAAAACCATTCCTTCACAGTTATTTTGCACTGAACAGCTCTTCATCAGATGAATTGATTCCAGCAGATGCAGGAACCATGATCGTTGCCGATGCCACAGAATCCGGTTATGTTTTAATTGAATTTGGTGGCACTACCGAAAATGCCACAATCAAATCCTCCAGCCAGTGGGAGTACAACAACGGCACATTCACCGAAAATACTTCCTGGACTACCAAATGGTTAACTTTTGGAGACAACTCTAATTTGATATGGGTTGAGAACGAAGCTTCTGCCGCCAGTTTCTACCTGGCTGATGCAGACAACCTGTTCAATCTTATTATTCAGGACGGTTCAAATTTTAATCCGAACTCCACAGCATATCAGTCCAATGCCACTGCTGAGTTACCAGATGATGCCACGGATATCGAAGAGAGTAAACTATTAACTGAGTTGGAGCAAAAGCTTGATGAATCTGTAACCAATCAATTAGGGAGCTCATCAGATGCAACATCTACTGCATCTGCAACTTTAGATGAAATAGAATCGACTATGGCAGGTGCAGGATTATCCATGCGATATCCTAAGGAGTTTTATCTAGCAGCTAGAAGTGCGATGCTGGAACAAGTCGTTGCAAGCTCAGACATCTATGGTGCAAGACTTGGATATCGGACAGTTCCCCATGTCTATTTTACAAATGCAACAGATGATTCAGGTTCACCGCATCCGTTCATGGTCATTACTTCACATGCTGTATCTGCCAGACCAAACCAACTAGTGGATGTGGATCGACCTCCAGGGGCCGAGCAAGGAGTCGGGTATGCAGAAACCACTGTAACCCGCCATGGCAAACTAGGTGAGTTCATGGTGAAAATTCCAATAAGAGACTATGGACTGATAGATAACCTGTTTGACAATGACCTTTCAGCCTACAATGATCTCGCATCTGACTATGATTCCAAGGAAGGCACTTCTACCACCAAGACAGTCTATAATTATACCAGTCTGGTATCGAACGGAATTGCCATAGATGGAGTAACCATCTATCCTGCGCAAAACAATAACCTGCGATTCGCTGTGGAAGATGCAGAAGTGACTCATTCTGGAATTCATGTAGGTGGTGGACTTGAGCTGCACTATCATGCTGATGGTCATGCTTTCAACGGTAATGGTATCAATCTCTACAACTTTGCAGATTATGAGGGACATGATCATCCTCCGGTTATTGGTTTTGCTTATGATGGAATTGCGCTATTCGGAAGGTATGAAGATAATTATCCAATGACTGGAGATGACATAGCCTTGGACGAATATGGTGGTCATGATCATGGGGATGGATTTGGTTATCACTATCATGCCCATGATGAGATACACACTACAACCCTTTCAGGAGATCCTTTTACGGAGCACTTCCTATTGGTCGGCGCATGGAAAGGACAAATCAATGATATTCCAGGTTTTCTTGAAGTAAAAACAAATCAAACTGAAGATCAAGATATTCAGCGCTATGTTGGAGTGAATTCAAATACACCTCCACAACCAAACAATGTGCTTGCTACAAAAGAAAACGAGATAACGATCTATCCAAACCCTGCATCAAATGAGGTATCCATTGTTGTAAATGAATTGTCTGTGGTGCAACTGTTAAATATTCGTGGCAATATTCTTCATCAATCACGAGTTGCTGCAGGTGATCTCAAACTCAGCATTAAACACTTAAGTCCTGGAATTTATTTCATTCGATTAGACAATGGGAAAGAAACTCAATCCAAAAAGCTTATAATCAAATAAATAACACATACTGTAAAGCTGATGATTTTGATTAATTTCATGGAAATCAAAATCATCAGCTTATGTCACGACCAAGAATTGATATTGAAAAAGATGGCTCTGATTGGGTTATCGAAATAGTAGGGTTTCTTTTTTTAGCTGGCCTTATTATAATGCCGTTATATTATTATGATCAGCTACCTGAAAGCATTGCCACTCATTACAATGCAAACGGAAAGGCTGATGGATTTAGTGGCAGGGGCATGATATGGAGTTTGCCTGCAACAGGCCTGGTAATGTTCATAGGCTTGTCAGTTATCAATAAATTTCCTCACATATTTAACTATCCCACAGAAATCACCATAGACAATGCTGAAAGGCAGTATAGAGGTGCTACAAAACTGATTCGTATGTTGAATACGATCATTATGGGAGCTTTCTTATATATCAGTTCAAGAACAATACTTGGTGCATCAAATAAGGATGCGGGATTAGGAGCTTGGTTTATACCAGTATTCATCATACTAATGTTTACTCCAATCGTTTATTATCTGGTCTACTCTGTCAATAACAAAAGCAAAAAATAACCCTCAACACATCAATGCTGAGGGTTCTATGCGAATGCTTAAAAACACTCACAACCTATTGATTCCGTTCACTATCTACTTCCGGTCATTCCATCCCCACCATCAGACTTTTTTTGCTTGTCTTTGGCATACATAGCATCCGACTTCTCATCTACCCATGGCTTCTGATTCTTATATTCCGGGCCCATGAGACCATCCTTCTTAGATCCGAAGGAAACCAGAACAGTCTTACCAGATTTGCGCTCCATTGGTTTGGCGTTTTTCGCCTCTGGACCTTTCAGAGTCTCTCCTGTTTTGGCGTACACCTGAACTGCCGGAGTTGAATCTTTCCATGGTTTCCTGTTCTTATATTCTGGACCTTTCAGGTTACTTTTTTGGGCCTGCGCTCCAAACGTTAACAAAAGTCCGAGGGATAATAATATTGCTATTTTTTTCATGACGTTTATTGGTTTTGTTACATACAAATTAACGCCACATTACCCCTCAGGTAATTCCAGAAAAAATGGTAAAATGCACTCCGTATTTTTACGGATGCCTAAATGAGGTTGAGTTTGACAGCTTTTTTAATTAGCTCAGCAGAGTTCTGAACATTGAGTTTCTTCATCATATTTACCCGATGAGTTTCTACTGTCCGAGAACTCACGAATAATTCATCGGCAATCTCCTTGGTTGTTTTCCCATCAGACACCAACTGTAGTACTTGCAATTCTCGCTCAGAAAGCTGCTGTGGATCATCACCTTCCAGAGACATATTACCTACCATCAATTGAGAGATCTCACTGTTGAAGTACTTTCTACCAAACGAAGCTTCCTTGATTGCCTTGGTGAGTTCCTCTTTGTCGGCATTCTTTAACAAGTACCCAAAAGCACCACTACGAGCCGCTTTAACCACATATTGACCATCGGCATGCATGGTTAAAACCACGAAACGCACATTGGGGTATTGCTTCTTGCATTGCTTAATAGCAGAGATACCATCACCTCCTGGCATAGTCACATCAATTAAAACTACCTCTGGCAACTCAGACTCAAAAGAGGTCATCATAGAAGCAACTGAGTCGGCTTCACCAATCACTTCAATATCTGAATTACTAGAAAAAATGGATCGTATTCCTTCCCGGAACAGCTGATGATCATCTACTACAAGTACTCTAATCTTGCTCATTTATGGGTATCTCTACTTCTATGGTTGTTCCTAATTCACTGGTTTCTAGTTCAAAAATACCGTTTTCTATATTTACCCTTTCGCGCATATTTCTAATACCATTGCCATCATGCACCTTCCCTTCTTCAAAACCAACGCCATTGTCTTTTACAAACAAACTAATCCGGTCATCAAACTCAGTAATAGAAACCCTTAATTCACTGGCTCCCGAATGCTTCAACACATTATTGATAGCCTCCTGTGCTATTCTGAATATGGTAATCTCAATTCGTGAGGGAATTTCTAAAGATTCATACTGATCGTATTGATAGGTGATTTTGAGATTTTCCTTTTTTAATTGATTAATGACATTGCGAATAGCCTCTCCCGCTCCAAAATCCATCAATACACTGGGCATCAGATTATTGGATATCCTTCGCATTTCTCCAATGGTATCATCCAACATCTTAAGAAGCTCATTTCTAGGCTCAAGTTCAATAGTTGATGTCTCAATTTTTAACCTCAAAAGGGTCAGCAAAGGACCCAGCCCATCATGAAGCTCCTTGGAAAGTCTTGAGCGTTCTTTTTCTTCACCAGCGATTAGTGATCTTTGATTAGCTCGCTTCAAACGCTCCTCATTTATCTGATAGGTCTTTAGACGGTCTCTCATTTCAATCAGTGAGGCACCGAGCTTATCCTCTTCACTCAAAAGCTGATAATCTGCATCAAATTCTCCACGTCCAATTTTACCAGCGAATCCAACCGTCTGATCCATGGCCCTGACCAGACCATTGAGCGCTTCAAACATTTGACCGAGTTCATCATTACCAGTCCTTGTTTTATTAACTTCTTCAAACTTCCCCTTTGCCATATTAGCCAAGTATAGCTTAGCCGATAATACAGGCTGTACGAGTTGAGAAGCCAATTCATAACTAACCGCAAAAATGGCGACCAGGATAATGATCATGACAACAATCAAATTCTTACGCAAACTGTTCAAGGGAAATAATGCTTCCTGCTCATCTATTTCAGAAATAACCACCCACTTGAGCCCTGAATCTTCAAATAACTCATAGGTGCTAAACACCTTCACCCCTCTATAATCATCAATTAGGTTCTTACCTGAACCTCCAGTGATTGCATCTCTAAATGAACGCGTGTCAACAAAAATATTCAGTGGATTTTCCTCAGGAAAAAAACGTGAACTAGTGCGCATTCGTTGATCATTACCTACTAAATAGGACTCACCCGTTTCTCCCAAACCCGTTCGCTCGATGAGTATGCTTTGAAAGTTTGGATTCACAATGGCAACATCACATCCATCTCGTTCCTTAATTTGGAGACTTATCGTCAATCTACCATCTGTATCATAAGTAGATAAATCTTCTATGACAACTTTTTCACTATTCTTAAATCGAATTGGAATTCCGTTGATGGTTGTATCTTTAGATATATGGCCATGAAAAAGAACTTCACCGTATTGTTCGCGCAGTTTGAGATCATTTCGTTCTAAAAAGCTTTCTTTGATTCCCTGAAGACGCTGCCGTATTTGAGATACTTTCAGCTGCTTAACTGAACTCAATTGAAGAAAAACACGCTCTTTTAAAGCAGCCTGGAATTGATAGTAGTACAGTGTGGTAATAGCAAAAACAATGGCCGTGGCGAAGATCATCATCACCAGGGCCAGCTTATTGCGTATTTTGATATCTATGAATTTCATCCTTCTAAGGATGATTAAGCCATGTTGAATTTCTCAGCAGCTGCACCTTTGAAAGACTCACGAGGCTTCAGGTTCAATGTCATGAACATTTGCTTATCCTCATCCACTTCTGGATTTGGTGTTGTTAACAGTTCATCTCCAGCGAATATCGAATTAGCTCCAGCAAGGAAACAAAGCGCCTGTTCTTCCAAGTTCATGGAAACTCTACCCGCGGACAATCTTACTTGCGCCTTTGGCATAATAATTCTGGCTGTTGCAATCATTCGAACCATGTCCCAGACAGATACACGCGGTTGTTTTTCCAATGGTGTACCAGGTACCGGCACCAATGCATTAACAGGAACAGACTCAGGGTGCTCCTCCATTGTTGCTAAAGTATGAAGCATACCAATACGGTCTTCGTTTGTTTCTCCAAGACCGATGATCCCACCAGAGCAAACGGAGATATCTGCTTTTCTCAAGTTATCTATTGTATCTAGACGATCATCATACGTTCTGGTAGTAATGATCTCTTCGTAGTGTTCTTCTGAGGTATCCAAATTATGGTTGTATGCATACAATCCTGCATCTTTCAATTTCTTGGCTTGATCCTCATTAAGCATCCCCAAAGTACAGCATACCTCCATACCAAGCGCATTAACACCCTTGACCATGTCTAGCACTTTATCAAAGTCTCTGTTGTCACGAACTTCTCTCCAGGCTGCTCCCATGCAGAATCGCGTACTCCCGTTCTCTTGAGCATTTCTTGCTTTCTCTAAGACAAAGTCAACATCAAGCAATTTATGAACCTTCACATCGGTATGGTATCTGGCAGCTTGTGGACAGTAAGAACAATCCTCAGAACATCCTCCTGTCTTAATAGACAACAGCGTACAAACCTGAACTTCATTAGGGTCATTGTATTCTCTATGAACAGTAGCTGCTTCATAGATCAGTTCCATCACAGCCTTATCGAATATTTCTTTAATTTCTTCTCTTGTCCAGTCGTTTCTTATTTCCATGTTAAATGAAGTCTAGTTGTATCTAAATGCTAAACTAATAAAGAAACGTTTGTGTCTTGTGAATTTAAAAGATCAAATTAAAGTCGTTTAATCTGGATCAACTCAAGAACCTTTAAAGCCATACTTTGAATTTAACCTGCTGACACCCCTTCCATGAGAGACTTTAGGTTTAGCTGGCACAACACTGGTTGTCTTAAAATTATCCACCTCATCATGATTACTCACCTTCATGGGATGAGAACAATGTGGAGCAATGGCCGTACACATGAATGAAATAAAAAAGAAAACACTCAGTTTTGATTTCGAAAAATTCATATTGGTATCAGGTTTTCCAGTGATGAGATATTAGTGATCCAAAATCACTAATCAAACTTGCTAAAGACCTGATTAACAAATCAGCCAACAGTCATCAAATTCTTGCCAAAATAGCTATTGGCAGGATTTCCAAGTTTTTTGGCAGAAATCTAGAACTTGGTTGATAGGAGCTAAATGGCCCTTACTTATCGACAAATAAATCGTTTGGATTAATCCCTTTTTCCTTCTGGTATTGTCTGGAAAACTCAGTAGAAGTAGAAATACCAATTGCTTTTCCAGCTTCAGTTAGGTTTTTAACTCTACCCTCCTTGATTAACGCTTCGATATAATCGAACCGAACCTTCTTGATGTATTTCTTCGGAGGCATACCGGTTAATTCATTCACCAAACGATGAGCGCTCCTCTCGCTAGTAATAAGGTGCTCTGCAATTTTGGCCACAGTCAATTTGGAATTATCGATCTCTGAGAGAATAAATTGATGCAACTTCTTTAATGTATCCTTCTCGATAGAAGAATAAATACCTTTATCTCTGGCAATATGCTGATAAAAAGGTTCGTCTACACCTTGAAGCAAATTAGTTATGTACTTACTGAATTTAGCTGGATCAAAAGGTTTGCTAAGGACATCATTAACTCCGATCTCCAATACTCTATCCAGGTCCTGATCGGATGTACGCGCTGACACCACCATGATTCTAAGTTGTTTCAATGACAAATCAGCCTTGATCTTTTCTATTAACTCAAAACCATCCATCAGCGGCATCATTAGATCAGTGACCAAAAGATCTACTTTTTGGGTTTTTAAAACCTCCAAAGCTTCCTGACCATTACCGGCACTCAGCACATAATACTGGCTGGGAATAGTTGAAACAATGTATTCTCTTACTTCTGGGTGGTCATCTACAACTAAAATAGTATGAGACTTATCTACCTCTGCAGCTGAATAATCTACATGAGCAGTACCTTGGTGTATTATAACTTCATTGGTAACTTTATTATCTATGAATGATTCAGGGGTTGATCCCTCTGTGATGGTCCGATTAATGTTGGTAGGTATTGCAACTTTGAATATAGTACCAGTACCTAATGTACTTTCCACAACAATATTGCCATCATGCCTATCAATTATTTCTCGAACAAATGCAAGTCCTATTCCTAATCCTTCTTTGGATCTATACTCATTAGATCGACCCTGGAAATATCGATCAAAGATGTGAGGCAAATCCTCCTCACTAATGCCAATACCGGAATCTCTGACGATGATTTGCAAAGAGGAAGAACTTATATCTAAACCCACCGAAACTGTCCCATTCTCCGGAGTAAACTTGATGGCATTAGATAAAAGATTGTAAATCACCTTCTCCATTTGATAGCGATCAATTACCACTTCCAACTCATCATTTAGCTTAGACTCAAATTGAAGTTTCAATCGACTTTGCTCTGCCAATGATTGAAACATCCCAACATTCATTCTGAAGAACTCCGTCGCTTTTACAGTACTAAACTTCAGTTCAAAGGAATCATTATCCAAAGAAATCAAATCTCTAATTTCATCAGTAAGCATCACGAGCTGCTCCACATTTTTCTCCGCCTTTTCGAGCATCTGATTGGATTTGGGAGTGAGAATATTATCCTCTTGTCTTAAACCGGACAAATACCCCTTAACTAGTGTTAATGGAGAACGAAAATCATGTGATACATTGGCAAAGAATCGAGATTTGAACTGATCGATTCGAGAAAGCTGATTGGCCTGACTTTCAATTTCATCCTTTTGACTTTTTGTCTCTTGCTGTAACCTGTATGCTGAGGTAAATGCCAAACCAATTCGTTGTGCAAGCACCATGGCATAAAGCAAGAAACTTGATAAATACAAAATAGCTGTCAATTGAGCACTTCTATCCAAAAAACCATGATACATCCCAAATAATGAAAACTTGGCGATGAGAAAAGATATGTTTCCGGCTATTGTCAGAAGTGACCCTCGTTTTTTCTGAAATACTCCTCTACCTGCTAAAAACAATCCGAAAAAAGCAAACACAAATCCAAATACATGGGCGATGGTTATATAGCTTGTGAATACTTCCGAAGGCATGACTAAAACCGAAAGAATGAAAAGCCCAAACACAATCATTGCACCTTTTGACACCCAACTTACCAAAGGTGACCTGTACTCATCAAGGATGTAAAGTATCATGAAACCTAGGAATCCATAAAAAGACACATAGGTTAATCGAATGGAAAAACTCCACTCCATGTCAACGATCACCTTCATCAGATGTAAACCGTAGTTTCCATACCAAATCCCAAAGAATACAGCGAAAAGACCGTAATACAAGAAGCCAAAATCTCTTCTCCACAACAAAAACAAACCAATAAAGAAACAACCAAGGATAAAAATGGCTCCAATAATAAAACTCTCAGTAATTACCTGATGCTCTCTTACACTATTCATCACATCAATAAGTCCAATTACTGGAGTTCCAAAGATTCCACCATTGGCATGATCATAGTTAGATACCTGAATGGTTATAGTATTGAGACCAGCATGCAAATAGGCTCTAGCAGTTCCAGGCAACCATAGCGACTCATTAGAATCTTCATTGACACCAACTATACCAGTTTGTACAACCAATTCAGTGTTGACAAAAATACGCTGAGCAGAATGTGGCGCATAGTATTCCAATCCGATTTCATAATCTTTATCCGCAAACACCGTGGTTCTATAGGTGCCATAACCAGAAGATGGAAGTGAGGGATTAAATGCAGGGTGTTTATTCCAAAATTGAGGTAACATCACTGGCACCCCTTGAGTGATACTATCATCAGGAGTCAGCAGGGTTTCCCAGTAAAAAAACCATGAACCATCTAGCTTTAGTTGTTCTCCAGTAAAGGACAGCTGATCACTGTTTGCTCTGGCAGTGTGAATGAAGTAAAATACCCCTACAATGAAGTAGAACAGCACTGCTATTGATTTTCTCATGTTAGGCGGTTGATGTTAACGGAAAACTGGCTTGAAAATATCATGCTCCGCTCACATAAACAATATCCATGAAGGATATTCGCTTGTTCTGTTCAATATTATTAATAGATGTCATCGTTTGACATTCTGTTTCCTCAGAAAATGTATTATAAAAGTAAAACCAGCCCAAAGTGGACTGGTTTATAATTCCCAACTAAATTCAAGTTAGGACCGCCTTAGTTTTTAATTATTTTTTTATCAGCCTACTCTGAGCGTAAACATTGCCTGATTGATCCTTTACACGAATCAGATAAAGCCCTGAAGAAAGCATGGAGACATCAATATGGCTGCTAACCTCTGTCTCTAGTTGTAGCACTCCGTTTACATCATGAATCTCGACTCGATGATCTTCATCAACATTCACATGAATTCGATCAATTGCTGGATTTGGATACACTTCAAAAACCACTTTCTCTACAAGCAGTACATTTTCCACAAGCAGTGTTCCATTCACAAATGAATAACTATAGTTATCATCCTCACCTCCACTCAGTTCAATAGAATATTCACCCGGTATATTTGAACTTGTCGCAGTTGTCTCAACAATCGGTAACATATCCAAATCAGTCTTATCATCATTAAGTTTGAACCCTGAAATAGAATAGGTTAATTCTGGAAAAGCCTCACTCATCAAAATAGATTGATCATCAGCAGTCATCATCAACTCAGCTTTTATTACGAGTATTTCCTGATCAGAAACAACTGGATTAAATGTATTATTTCCTTCTTGAATAGCCCTTACAACCACATTACCTGCAGATGTAAACGTAAGTATCGATTGATCCAAGGTTGCTTCACCAGAAGTCACTTCATAAGTAATTGGTAATCCGCTGGAAGCACTTGCTTCAAGTTGTACAACATCACCATAAACTTGAGAACCGATAGACACAAAAGAAATGGTCTGATCAATTGCTCTGGAATCGGTAACAATTATCGACTGACTCACATCTGTTGCAGCTAAATAGTTAGAATTTCCACTTTGCGAAACAACCACCTCGAATATCCCTGACGAATTGACAACCAGGTCATTATTTGGTAAGATGAATCCGTCACCTTCTGTTAATAAATAACTGACAGGCAAACCCGAAGAGGCCTGAGCAGATAAACTAACCGATATAGAGTTAGCAAGGTCAAAAGATTCAATCGGATCAAAAGTTATTGTCTGAGTTGCAGGACTGATCGTAAGAATCCCATCCGTATAAACGAACTCATAATTATCATCCTCTCCACCAGTAACATTGATCGGGTAAGTACCAGCATCACTATTAACATTAGCCAATGATGTTGCAATTGGAAGGTTAGTCAGAGACTGTTGATCTTCACCATTAACAAAACCACTATAAGAAATGATAAATTCAGGATTTTCTTCCAAATAACTTCTGGAAACATCTGAGACACCAACTATGAGAGTTGCCTCCTCTATCGTGAAGACTGCTGCGGTTAAATCAAGTTCATAATTCGTTCCTGCTGTCAAAGTTCCCTGACCAATTGAATAGGTACCAACATCCTCACCATCCTCTCTGATAAGAGCGCCATCCAGACCATCATCACCAACTAATTCTCCACTTAAGATTGAATAAGTTAATTCAGGATCAGAATCACCATATGTTTTGATTTGATCGTGTACTGATATAACCAATGCAACAGGTGCAATATCTAAACTACCACTTGTGAAAGACATGGAGTAATTCGCGCTTGCAGCCAAAGTACCCTGATTGATCTCATAAGACCCTACATCCTCGCCAACTTCTCTACTCAGTGCACCCTCTAATACCTCATCGCCAACCAAGGCTCCAGAAGTAATGGAATAAGTTAAGTCAGGATCAACTTCTCCGTATGCTTTACCCTGATTATCCGCAGCAATTGTAAGATTAACAGGGTTTATTGTTAATGACTCACCCACAAACGACAGATCATAATTGTCACTGAGAGCAAGGGTTCCTTGCTCTATCAAATATGATCCTGCATTCTCTCCTTCTTCTCTCGTAAGTACACCAGTAAAACTATCATCTCCTATAAGGTCTCCGGTGGTAATTGTATAGGTCAATTCTGGATCAGCATCACCATACGTTTTGCTCTGTGCATCTACTGCCACTGTAATAGATAATGGATCTACCGTCAAGATTCCTGTATCCACAGTTAAGTTGTAATTATCGTTGACCATCAAAGATCCTTGACTAATGGAATACTCACCTACATCTTCTCCTGCTTCACGAGTGAGATCCCCTGAAAACAAATCATTACTTGCTAAAGCGCCTGAAGTCACTTGATACGTAAGTTCCTGATCAGCATCTCCATAGGTTTTGAATTGATCATCTATTTTAACCGAAATAGCTCGTGGAGTGACGGTAAAAGACGCATCAGTAAATGACAGCTCGTAATTGGCACCAGCAGTTAAACTCCCTTGGTTAATAGCATAGCTTCCAACATCTTCACCGTCTGATCTTGATATGGAACCCGTTAGTACATCATCTCCAACGAGCTCCCCAGATACAATCACGTAGGTTAACTCTGGATCTGCATCTCCATAGGTTTTGGTCTGATCATCTGCTGTGACGGCAATTGTTCGAGGGTTGATAGTCAAAGAGGCATCCTCAAATATTAAATTGTAATTTGATGTGGTAGCTAAACTACCCTGACCAATAGTATAGCTTCCAACATTCTCACCTGCTGATCTTGATATCGAACCTGTGAGTAAATCAGCTCCAACTAACTCACCAGAGGTAATTGTGTATGTAAGCTCTGGATCAGTATCACCATAGGTTTTAGTCTGATTGGTCGCTGAAATGATGATGACTTTGGGATTGATGGTTAGGCTTCCTTCGAGGAATGATAAATTGTAATTTGGTGTAAGCGTCAAACTACCCTGACTAATATAATAACTCCCAGCATCTTCACCATTTGATCTTGACAACATTCCAGTAAATGCATCATCTCCAACTAGTGAACCTGACGTAATAGTATAACTAAGATCAGGATCCATATCCCCATAAGTCTTGGAGTGGTTGTCTGCTGTCACCGTCAAATCCACTTGATCGATGGTCAATTCAGCAGGAACAAATGTAATCATATAGCCTGGGTGGCCAAGTGACCCTTGATCGATAGCATATACACCAGCATCTTCCCCACTTTCTCTACTCAATGAGCCAGACAATTCGTCTCCAGCTTCCAAGGCTCCTGATGTAATGGAGTAAGTTAAGTCTGGGTCAGCTGTACCAAACACTTTGGAAGTGTTCTCTGCCTCTATAGTCAAATACGCCAGTGGATCTATGGTCAGGTCAACAGGCACTAAAGACAATTCATAATTGCTTCCGCCATCAAGGGAACCTAATGTCAGACTATAAGTACCCGCAGCTTCGCCAGGTTCTCGGCTGAGATCTCCTACTAGCCCATCGGCTCCAACAAAACTTCCTGCTGTAACCGTATAATCAAATGCAGGGTCTGCATCTCCATATAGTTTACTGTAAGAGGATGATGTAGTTGTGATCTCAATAGGCCTTTTGCTAATAGTTAAGACTCCACTGGTATCAGCTACGAACTCATAATTGGCACTACTCATACCACTCACATCCACGGTAAGTGCATGAGTGGTGCCGGCTTCTGCATTAACATCTGCACTTGCCGCAATAGAAACCACTGGTGACCCAGTAGCACCTATTCCACTAATATCATTACTTCCATCTACTCCTTCACCATTGGCAAACCCTGAATATTCCGTTGGTAGAGAAGTAGGATTTGCTTCACTATAGTCACGACTTAAATCTGTTGCTTTTACGTAAAGAGGAGCCTTCGTTATCGTTAAAACTGTTTCATAAAGCGAAACATTAAAATCGAAGTATGGTGAGGACAATGTGTTGGTAAAACTATCAATAGGATGTGTAGAACCAGCAGACGCTTCAGGAGTAGCAGTAGCTGCGTAGTGCAAAATGATCTCGCCTTCCAATCCAGGAATGGCTGAAATATCATCAGAGCTGTTGAGAGAATCGGCTTCTCCTGAAAAACCATAATATAAAAACTCACCAAGAGAATTAGGTTGGCCATATGCTCTTTGGTTTCCATAGGCATAAGCAGTGATATTGCGCTTTTCAATTTCCCTGGTATAAGAATTATGCTGCCCTTCCAGATAATCTTCAGTTCCTTTTAAATAGGCCTCAATAGTTATCTCACCTACTCCCTTCAGAAGATAAGTATACTCGGCACTTCCTTCCTCATAAATGGGGTCATATTCATAAACATAATCGATAACTTCTATTTTGGAAGAATCTGATATTGCCCATACGATTTCTTGCTCTTGAGCTGTAAAATAAAACGTCATAGTGACCTCACTATCATAAGACCAATCCTCTCCATACCCATCAATAAGATAGGACTCAATCGGACCATCTTTTGGACTAATCACCAGCTCTCTTGTTACAGGATCTGCAGAGTTATAGCCGTTCTTCCCTTTTTGATAAGCTGTAACAGTTGTAGTACCAACAGATTTTGGATAAATAATTAGCCCTTCTTGTGGATCCACTTTCGCTATAGACGTATCAGCAACGACATATTCAATTTTATTTCCGCTTTCACCCCCAGCTACTAATTCAATTTCCATATACTCGACATTGACAGAGATAGGTTTGATGGAATCGAAGTTGATCACCTGATTTTTTTGATCGACTACTAAGTCTATATAAACAGCACTATCACAACCTGATACAGTACTGCTCAGCACCTCATCTAAGTACCACCCTGGAGTTGTTCTTTCCACTCCGTTTATGACCATGCTTTCTCCAGAACTGATATATTTTGTGTTTACTGAATGCAAAACATTATATAACTCACCTTCAGGAGAATAACTGTAAGGACCGTATATCGATTTTAGTTGACCAATGTTTGAGCCGGCTAGATCTGGCACATAGGTCACCATACTGTTGAAATCATAATATAAATAGAGTCCATCTTCATTACCAATTAGGTTACTACCCATTGAATGATAAAGATCTGCTGCTGATCTTGGTTCGGTCCACAAGCGGAATTCATCCGAAAATATTTGATTGTTTCGATAGGCGTAATCACCAGTACTACCAAGGTACATTTGAGCATTAGTGATAGCTCCTCCGTCTGATGCTTTATTGATAGCGAGCCATGAATCAATATACAATTGTAGTTTGTCGGCAGATTGTACCACGGCATAATGGTGCCACTTATTGTCATTAACGACACTATTGTAGGTATATGTTCGATTAGTACTCCCTAAGTAGTCCAATTTAGGTTTTCCACCACTCAAGGTTAATTTGATGTCAGCATCTTCGGAGCCACTGGTCTGTACTATTTCCACCTCACTTCCTACTGTTTTAAACCAACCTTCTATTGTAAATTGCGAACCAAGAGATACTGTCCCTGTGGTTTCTAAATGATTATAATAATAGCTTGATTGGAAAACTACTCCACACTGATCATTTCGTGGCACAAAATTCACGACAAGAGATTTTTCAACGAGGCTATCACACCCATTACTCTTTCCCCCGACCAATTCATATTGAAAGGTGCCTACACTATCCTGTGCTATCCCGAAAATATCAATCGAATCCCCAATATTGATGGTATCATTAGGTAGCACTTCATAGGTGATGGGAGCAACATAATGATAATCCGATCTGGTTCCACACCCACCACTGATATATGATGCAACCGAATAATTGCCTCCTTCAGTGACAACCAATTCTGTTCCTGTCTCACCAGTTATTGGAGTTTGGTCTTTATACCATTGAAGTACATAGCCTGGAGTGGCCTCAGCAGATAAAGTGATGGGTCCACTACAAATGGCTGTTTCCCCACTAACCGAAGGCTTATCCGCATAACTATCGTATGTCTTCAAAATCATGTATAAATCCCCTCCACTGGTATTGCTGGAATAGCCATTAGGATATGCATCCACACCAGCTGTATGACATAGCAAACTTGACTGCTGGCCTGGAGGTCTCTTAACAACAATTGTATATGTCGTACCAGCTTTTAGCAATGGCGAATCAATGTCTGGAATATTGATGGTAAAATCAACGGCCTGATATTTTATAACCTCGGTTGTAACAGTTGCGCTTGTATATAGAAGCGCTCCACCTGTACCTGCACCTTCTCTAATTTCTATATACGTAACTGCATATACCCAATTGGAAAAAAACTCCATAAACTGAAAAGTAGCAGATGAGAGTTTCACATCAGTTGAAAATGATACGGTCTGATAAATACCATTACCAACACCATCATAAGTTGCACCGGTAGTTTGCGATACTTCCACACTTTGTGGGCACTGACCAAAAGAGAAATTGATGGTCGCTACTAATAAAATTGTAAGTAAGATTCTAATCATTGCTTTCATGTTTTTGGTTGGTGAAACATGAAAACAAAAGTGCCCCTAACGTTTAGCCAATTTCGATCAAAAAGGTGCCAAAATCGGTCAATTATAGCTCATTAAAGGTCCCAAAAGACGATTTTGATCTATGAAAGATAATCTCCAGGATGTTTTCCAAATCGTTTTTGGAAGGAAGATGTGAAGCGTGAAGTGCGATCAAAACCCGAATTTAGAGTGACTTCCTTGATGGTAGAATACACTCCTTTTTCGAGCAATTTCAGTGCGTGTTGCAACTTCAATTCGTTGATGAATTCCAAAGGAGACAAGCCAGTTGTTTTCTTAAGATATCTACGTAAGCTACTTTCACTCATGGCCACTTTATCAGCCAAATAACTCACCGAAAGCATTGTATCCATTAAGTGTTTCTTCACCTCTGATTCCAGTGTTTTTAAAATACGATCATCAAAGGATTCCAGTTGATCTTCATTCTCAATTTCAAGTCGTTGCTGCCTGTTGGCCAGCAGGTTTTTCAATCGNACAGCCAATTCTTCTTCTACNAACGGTTTGGCGAGGTAATCATCAATTCCGATTCGCAATGCATAAATTCTATCCGAGTCACTATTCAGAGCGGTGAGCATCACGAAAGGAATACGACTCCATTTCTCATTTTCCTTTACCTTTTGGCTAAAGGTAAGGCCGTCCATTCTTGGCATCATGACATCAGAAATAATCAAATCATAAGTGCCTCTTTGTAGAAAATCAAGGCCTTCCCGACCATCACGAGCAGTATCTATTATATAGTCGTCTTTGAGGATGCTCTGAATATATGTTTGCATGTCCATGTTATCTTCTACCAATAACAATTTTGGACGATCATCCAATCGGACACGGTACCTTTCCTCCACAAAAACATCACCGTCCTCCACCTCAATTTCTTCATAAGTCTCAGCAGTAGTTTGTAGACCTGATGGAAGCAACAAAGTAAATACAGAACCCTTACCCTCCTGACTTGTCACTATCAGATCNCCTCCATGCATTATAGCCACTTCTTTAGCCAACGACANTCCTACTCCTGTTCCACCAATACGATTTTTCTGCTTATCCGAAGATTGATAGAACCGCTCAAAGACATGAAGCAGGTCTTCATCTGCAATCCCCTCACCAGTATCTGAAACAACTATACGAGTGTAATCATTGTCGAATTTCATCTCAACCTGCACGTCACCTGCTGGTGGAGTAAATTTTAAAGCATTAGAAATAAGGTTCTCTAGCAACTTTCTAATTTTGTGTGGATCAACTTTCATCCAATATTCANCTCTGGAGATTGCACTTAGGCCAATTTTGTTACTACTCGCTAGTGATTCAAAAGACGCTACTGTACTTTTAATTAGTGCACTTAGATCCACAGGTTTTGAGTCCAGTTCCAATACTCCTTTTTCTAGTTTAGACAAATCTAAAATCTCCAGTACCAGGCTCTGCAAGCTTTTCACATTCCTATCTGCAAGTATTAATTTGGACTTGTCCACCTCATTGATCGATTCGCTCTTCATCAATTGGTTGATCGGGCCTTGAATTAACGTAAGTGGTGTTTTCAACTCATGAGATACGTTCACAAACCAACGTGTTTTGATTTCTTCTACTTGTTTAAGCTGTTCGTTCAACCTGGACTTTGCTCGCTGCCCTCTCACTGCAAAAAAGGCGAGTAATCCAACAAGAATAAGACCTGCAATCAATGCATTGCGTTGGAGAGTCTGCTGCTTAATGGCTGCATTCTTAATCTGCAGCTCCTGTTCTTTAATCTCATTATTATAGTTGGCTTTATCCAACTCATACTGAGACTCCAGCCTACCAATTTCTCGTGACTTATCCTCTCTAAAAATACTATCCTTTAACTCCACGAGTTGTTTCATATAGCTATTGGCTGTGCGAAAACTACCGAGCATCTCCTCTACTTCCACTGCGAGTCCTATAGCATCAACCCTCAGTCCATATGGTATCTCTACGGAATCTGCGTATTGCTGAAACAACTGCAATGAATTTCGTGACTCCAAATAGTCTTTTTTAAGAAAACTGTTTTTTGCTTGATTGTAATAACTATTGGCCACATAGTAGTAATTACCCAAATCCAAATTGATATACAAAGCTTTTTTAAGATAATCGTCCGATACAGAAGACTCCCCTTTCATGGAGTAGACGATAGATAGTGCTGTGTAGCAATTAGCGATATTCATCAGGTGACCTCTATCCATTTGTACCTGTAATGACTTTTTAAAATAGTCTATGGATTTGTCTAAATCGGGTTCTCTCAATTGTGCGTGGAGTATTCCCAGTTCATAATTAACAGATGCTTCNTTGATTACTCCGCCATTTTCCAACAACACCNATTTTGAGCTGTCTGCAAATNGAATAGCCTTCTCCATAACGCCCATTTCCCNGTATACACGACCTATATACTGTAATCCATTACCAATGATCATCCAATCATTCACCCGCTCGGCCAATTGAATTGCACGTTGAAAAGTGCTCAAGGCAGCTGGAAAATCTCCAATCTCCAAATCATACAAACCAATATTCAGGTATAAGTATCGATTGATCTCATTATTCACNGTTGAATCAATCAATGCAAGCGCTAAATTGAATATGCTNTCTGCTTTATTCTGCTCTTTATACATNTAGGTAATACCCAANCGAGTAAGAACGTCAGCCTTTTGATCTTGCGAACTGTTTTGACCCAATTGCTCAAGAGCCTTTAAAAGATAGAATTCGGATGAATCCATTCTTCCTCTGTTGTTCATAAGAACACCAAGAGATTTATAACTGGATACGATTCCTTGATGATATCTCAGGCTATTTGATAGCTTAAGTGCCTTGAAACTGTAAGAGATAGCACTATCAGAAAAACCACTTTGAAGAAATTCACTTTCCTGAAAACTGTTTGAGATTTCCAGGAACAGATCCACTTTGATAGAATCATTCGGTTCATTATGAATCATCGAGGTAAGACTGTCCAATTTATAAAGTCCCCGAGTTTGACTAACAGCTGTAAACGAGAGGCTCGACAAGAGGATCAAAAGCAATAAAAAATCACATAAGGGCTGCTTGGAATTGTAAGGCAATGTAAAATAGATTGGTTAACGATCTTGCAATTATAGCTGATTTCATACCACACTATTCTGCCAAATCGTTAGGTGATCCTGCCAAATTGTTACCACTCAAAAAAAGCAGACCCCATCTTACCGCGAACGTCAGGGATCTGCCGAAACTAACCAGGTGGTTAGGCTATGATTATCGTCTACTGTCTCTGATTTTCTTGATACCATATGCACCACCTGCAGCTAATAGCAAGCTGAGACCCCCATCGATTGGAGTAGCTGGTGGTGCTCCAGGTTGAGCTACAACTGGAATAACTACTGTGAGAAGCATCATTACACTCACCATTATTTTTACTATCTCTATTTTCATGTTCGTATGTTTTTAGATTGAAGAATAAATGCCGGGGCACTTGGACCCCGGCAGCTTTCAGCCGCCTACTTCTGAAAGCTTATCTTAAAATGATTTTGGTTGATTGGTTACCATCAGATAGGATATAAACTCCTTCCGAGAGGTGACTAAAATCTATCTTCTGAGAAGAAGTCACATCGCNTGACCAGATCTGCTGACCAGAGATACTCATTAACTTCAGCCTGGTTCGATTACCTTCTGGCTGTCTCACATATACTGACTTTTCATACGCATACAGGACAAATTCCAGTTGATTAGCTCCAAGAATGCTCATCGATTTGATCAACTCAAAGCGATCTGATATCCCGGCATTCGCCTGAAACTGGTAACTACCTTCATTCAAATCAATTACCTCTTCAATTGACTTGTCTAATAGGTATAAAATATGTCCCTGTGCATCCAGCTGATCAATAGAAAGTTCATACAATCCTGCTTCAGCTACCTTTACTGTCAACGGAATTGATTCGTTTTCGTAGTTTATCGTTTGGATAGCCAGTGGAGTCTCAGACTTAGTAGTATACACCTGATATTCTCCGGAGGTAGAGAATACTTTAGCATCATATCCCTCTTCAAGCTCAGTATTGCTTGCCCCAGATCTCCAACCAATTAATGTTTGTCTCTTCAAACCATCTGAATGTGTAAGATTGATTCTAAGTACAGGTATCTTTTCGGAGTTTGTGCGGAAGTAACTACCATCCGTGTTGTTACCTGTCGCACGCATACTCTCGGTAAAAGCGATAGTTCCTGCTGCTCCATCCAGTTTAACAAAGAATCCTTGCATAGACCCAATAAATCCATTCCACTTATCGGAATTGTCAATTCCTCCAACGTCAGTAGCACCTACTTTATTAGCAACAATATAATCACTGTTCGAACCCCTACCATNATTAGATCCATTGTCATCCCAGATATAAACAGCATCGGTTGTATTGGTATTAGCATCCAAAAAGTCATCAATGTATATAGCAGCTGGATAAGGATTACTAACCAAATGCCAGCCATCGTTCACATAACTTCCTGAATAGGTAATGGTCCCGTCATTAGGTATACCAGTGAATGAAATCCCCTGCTTGTCAGCTTGTGTGTAGCCTTTACCAGGTGTTAGCACGTTGGCAGAAGCGTCAACCCATCTACTTAATGAGTTCTCATCTGAAGATGCTGACTCATCATACTGATAAACATGCCCACCAAGATCAGATCCAATTATCGCTTCATTGCTCTGAACCGGAGATCCNACAAAACTGTATCGTCCATCGGCATAACTTGTGGTTCGCTCAATGGTCACATTTCCTGATATAGATGTGGTACTGTAGGTAATCAATGAAGATCCAGAGCGTACATAAAACGCTCCTTCATTGGTTAACCCACTATTGATCGTCAAAGTAGCACCGTCTGTCACCTCTACTATGGAAGATGAATTGATGAACAGGTTATTTACCTCCAAATCAGAGGAAAGAGAATAATTAGAAGCAATCTCCAAATCTTTATTTGATGGCGGAGTAGTACCACTGTTCCAACTGGATCCATCCCAAATGTAAAGCTCGAATACATCGAAGGTCTGAGAGACCTCAGAGGCTGCTTCATAAGTCGCATTGCCGGCTTGATTGGCATAAATAGTTACTGTACCTACTCCATTCAATGTCAATGTGCTACCACTTACTGAAGCAACCGCATCATCAGAACTACTAAAAGTTATGGAATTTCCGGAGTCCCCACCTGTTGCAGACAAAGCAGCAGTTCCATCTATCAAGTTCTGATCACCAAGTGCATCAAAGGTGATCGATTGGGATAACTTGGTCACAGTCAACACCTGACTCACTGAACTAGCCGCAGAGTAATTTGCATTTCCAGACTGACTTGCAGTAATAGTAGATGTTCCTGCTCCTACTATGGTTACTGTACTACCACTGATGGTAGCTACTGCAGTATTACTACTCACATAACTTACAGCTAATCCAGAGGTTGCCGTAGCCGTCAAGTCAAACGGTGTATCCGAAACTTGTTTGGATGCAAGAGCGTCAAAGGTGATTGTTTGTGATCCCTTGTTTACAGTAAATACCTGATCCACAGAACTAGCAGCAGTATAGCTACTGTTCCCCGATTGGCTAGCGGTAATTGTGGTTGTTCCTGCACCTACTATTGTTACAGTACTTCCACTTACTGTGGCTACAGATGTATTGCTACTTGTATAACTTACCGCTAACCCTGAGCTAGCCGTGGCAGTTAAATCAAATGAGGTATCACCATAAGTTTTGGAACTTAANGTACCGAAAGAAATGGTTTGNGACACTTGTGCCACTACCAGTTCCTGANCAACATCAGGTGCCGCTGCATAGGTGGCGTCCCCCAATTGACTTGCAGTAATCGTAGTAGTACCACCGCCTACTATCGTAACAGTGCTACCACTAACTGTAGCAACAGATGTATTGCTACTTGTATAACTTACCGCTAACCCTGAGCTAGCCGTAGCAGTCAAATCAAATGAGGTATCACCATAAGTTTTGGAACTTAAGGTACCAAAAGAAATGGTTTGTGGCGTTTTATTAATTATNAGATCCTGAGTAACATCAGAAGCTGCAGCGTAATTATCGTTTCCAGACTGGCTTGCTGTGATGGTGGTTGTACCTATTCCTACTATTGAGACCGTACTTCCACTTATGGTAGCCACAGATGTATTGCTACTCGAATAAACCACTCCTAAGCCTGAGCTAGCTGTAGCACTTAAATCAAATGAAGCATCTCCGTAGCTTTTAGGAATTAATGCATCGAAAGAAATGGTTTGTGACGCTTTATTGATTATCAGATCCTGAGTAACGTCAGAAGCTGCAGCATAGTTATCGTTTCCCGCCTGGCTTGCTGTGATGGTGGTTGTACCTATTCCTACTATTGAGACCGTACTTCCACTTATGGTGGCCACAGATGTATTGCTACTCGAATAAACCACTCCTAAGCCTGAACTAGCTGTAGCACTTAAATCAAATGAAGCATCTCCGTAGTTTTTAGCAATTAATGCATCAAAAGAAATGGTTTGTGCCCCTTTATTGATTACCAGATCCTGAGTAACATCAGTAGCAGCTTCATAGTTATCATCGCCTAACTGGCTTGCAGTAATGGAGGTTGTACCTACTCCAACAATGCTGACAAGATTTCCATCGATTGTAGCAACAGATTCATTACTGCTTTGATAGATGATTGTTAATCCAGAATTAGTTGTAGCCAACAGTTTAAATGGGGCATCCCCATAAGCTACATCAGCAAGTGCACCGAAGGTAATTGTTTGAGAGCCTTTGGTGACTGTTAGTGTCTGTATAACAGGAGGTGCAGCTTCATAATCAGCGCTTCCTCCTTGACTAGCAGTAATAGCGACCTCTCCTGCTCCTCTGATTCTAAGTATATTACCAAGGACCGAAGCCACGGAATTATTACTACTCGTGTATGTAACAGGAAGCCCAGACGAACTGATTGCATTGAGGGTGATTGTTTCATCAACTACACTCGCTGTATTTTGCAATTCAAACGTAATCACTTGTGCTTGTTGGTTTCCTACTTCCAAAACTCTTACCACACCGGTGGAATCGTAGCATGAATTACCCGACTGACTCGCAGTAATTTCGGTGGACCCCACCCCAACAATAGTTACAATATTACCGGAGATGGTAGCCACATTTTCATCTGATGATGTGTAAGAGATAGGCAAAAACGAATCTGAATAAGCTTCCAACTCAAAGTCTGGATCATTAACATCTTTTGCTTCTATTGATGGAAAAGTGATGGTTTGATTAGAAGAAGACAAAATCGTACCCCCATTTATATTCTTCCAGTTCGTTGCATCCATATTGACGAATTTAAAATTCTCGCTTCCAATTCGGTCATATGCAGTAGTACCAGTTCCCTCATTGAAATCATAAGCATGAATTAAACCAGACTCTGAATAGTCATCTGACAACTTCATAGAAGCATTTACCTCTGATGTACTCAAGGCTTTATTCCAAACTTTGACTTCATCGATCAGACCATCCCACTGCTGACTTCCATATAGATAACCTCTTCCTATATATAGGTAGTTTGATAAATAATTCGACGATGAAATATCAGATGCCATTTCCACTCCATCTCTATATATTTTCCTAACCTTAGTTGTCGCATCAAATGTAAATGCATAATGGTGCCATTGATTATCCCATACATTCTCCGTGCCGTTAAGATCATTGCCATAAAATGCCATCTTCAAAGAACCATCGGCATTGTATCCAAAATGCATTGACTTATTAGTTGTAGAGCCACCGTTTCCAAAAATGAATCTATTTGTGCCTAGCTGATCAGCTTTAGCCCAGGCTTCTAACGTGAAACTGTTATTGGTTAAGGGCATATACAGGTTATACATAGTTTCATAACCACCGTCGAATTGAAGGACTGCATCACAGGCTTCATTGAGGGGTAAATCAAAGTATAACTTAGTCGTCATTATGCTGTCACAACCCACTTGATTAACCAGTGTATCTGTATAAGTCCCTGGCTCGGTATAAACTTTACCAGCTATATTTAAAGATTGACTCCAGTGTAGATGATACTCATATTCTGAAGTATTGTAACAAATTGGGTTTTTGAAGCTATCACTTACGCTAAGACTGGGTTTTGAACCGCTTACACTAGTTACAGCACCTTTCCTAATACTTATATCAATATTTACATCAGGAGTAATACGTCGAATTTTCAACTGGTACTTAGCCGCACTTAAAGTGCTGATACTAGTCAACGTACCATTTCCCAAAGTAACGTCTGCGTTATCAAAGCCAGTTACATCAACGCCAAAATCTACACTAACATAAAGATCACTTTGACTGATGGAGTCTAGATTTAGAGTTGGAACGGCATAACTATCAGGTAAATAATTAATTTGAATATCATCAAATGTTAGTCCATCAGAACCGCCAGAACCATCTGTTTTCATATAGAAACGAAAACGAATGTCCATCCCTCTATAATCCGATATGTCGGCAGATGTAAATACAAAGCCACCTCCTGTATAGTTTCCATACCAATACTGTCCATCATTGTATCCTTGCTCTAACCAGGAATACACCTTAGTCCAATTAGCTCCATCGTCAGTAGATATCTCCATGTATGCTCCATCCTTGGCCCAGGAAGCAACCTCTCTTCTCATAAAGGACATAAGTATGAGCTCATCTGTGTCCGGTATGCTAATAACTGGTGAAGTCAGATAAGAAGATTCATTACTGTAGAAGTCTCCTGCGTTTTTATGAGTACCTACNGCATAACTGCCTTCACTTTTNAAGNTAGTCTGACGTATCCAACTNGGGTTNGTACCTGAGATGGTNAAACCTCCCATNTCTGATTCAAAACCTTCACTNTAAATCTGACCTNGTGAAGGGNTATAACNTATCAAAGCAATCACACCAAACANNAGTAGTTTGAGTAAATGCGAAACGGTAAATGTATCTTTCATATATGTCGCGATTAGTTTAAAATCGGATCAAACATATTGTCTCAAACAAGGGATATGAAAAATATGACCATCTACTGAGTGAACCATACCGCCAGGTAGGTAAACAAAACCGCCATCAATACCTAACCAACTGTTAATCAATTAGTTGAAATAAAATAAAAAACCCAAATCCTAGTGTAGGATTTGGGTTATTGAACAATAATTTCATCTAATTATTCAAGAAATATAGTCTGTCGGACGCTTGCCAAAGCGTTGATAAAACATCTTCGATAGATAGGCAGGTGTGCCGATACCGACTTCCATTGCCAACTGTGATAGTTTGACTATTTCACCAGACAGTAAAAGCTTCCTTGCCGTTTGTAGACGTACCTCCATGATTAATTGGTTTGGTGTCATCCCACAGATTTCAGAGGTCTTTCGATAGAGTTGACGATCACTCATGGCTACCACACTTGCAAGTTCTGGAATAGACAGTTTGGCATTGCTAATGTTAAACTCTATGAACTCTTTTAACCGTTCTATCAATTCTGAGTCTTCATCATCTACTTTGCCCTGAATGATTGTTTGATCATCCTGATTTTCTGCGGCCCATCTTAATCGATGTTGCAGGTTTTCGAACAAATTGACCACTCGAACCAACAACTCTTCACGATCAAATGGTTTAGTGATGTAATCATCCACACCTAATCGAAGCCCCCTTAGCCTATCTTCACTGGCGGCACGTGCCGTAAGCAAAATAAACGGAATGGACGAAGCTGATCCTTTGCTGTTGAGTTTCTCCAACAAAGTAAAGCCATCCATAACAGGCATCATCACGTCTGAAATGATTAAACTAGGATTAACCTCTTTGAGCTTTTCTAATGCTTCTATCCCATTGTTGGCTTTTTCTATTTTGAAATACTTACCCAATATTTCCACTAGAAAATCCTGCATTTCGAGATTATCCTCGACCAACAATATAGTTGGTTCAGACGTTTTGAGGTTCAAGAGCTTATCTTCAATAAAATCATTGACATTTACATTAGAAGCTTCATCCTCGATAGGAACTGAAGCCGTGACATCAATGAAAATACGGAACTGCGTTCCTCTACCTTCTTCACTCTCCACCTCAATGGAACCATGATGTAAATCCACAATTTCTTTGACAATAGCAAGGCCCAAACCACTTCCTACTTGATGATCATGGTTATTAGCCTGATAAAACCGATGAAAAATATTCGGTAAGTCTTCTGATGAAATTCCCCTTCCGGTATCACTAACGCTAACAACAGCTTTACCCTCTTCCTGACTTAAAGTTACTAGTATGGTGTCCCCAGGTTTGGTAAACTTAAAAGCATTGTAAAGGATGTTATTAACCACTTTTTCAAACTGTCTTACATCTATCTCAGCAAATGGCTCTGTGGCAGATTCATTGATAAAGTTCAAGGAAACTTGTCGATCCTCTGCTAAAGATGCAAAAGATGAAGTCGTTCGCTTCAAAAATGTCGCCATGTTCATACTTTGCAGCTGAAGCCTGAATCGGCCGAGTTCAAATTTGGACAGATCCAGAAGGTCCTCTACCATTCGAGAAAGTTGACTTAAGCTTCTTCGAGCATTAGATGCGTGTTTAACCTGACTGTCCCCTTTCACTTCATCCGTTAATAAGGCAATATTTCCCTGAGCTAGTGTAAGAGGAGTTCGTAGTTCATGGCTGATGTTCGCAAAGAATTCAGACTTCAGATCGTTGAGCTTTTGAAGCTCAAATGATTGTTTCTCTATGATTGCTTTATCCCGTTGTAATCTTCTATAAAATATGAACAAGAACAAAACCAATAGACCAAGAGCAACAGCCGCAATAATCAAATATCTGTTTGCTATAGCTTGCTGAGTGTTAACAGCTTGCAATTGTCTATTTTCAGCTTCCTTTTTCTCTGTCTCAAATTCTGTTTTTAGCTGAGCAAACCGGTCCTCCATACGCTTCTTGTTCAAACTCTGAATAAGAGATACTCTTTCGGTTTGTTTTTCAAGTGCTTTACGATAATCATCCATTGATTCATAAATCATTACAAAGCCTTCCAGACTTGCTTCAACTTGAGCTTGCAATTCCAATTCTTCAGCCAAATCATATGCCTTTTGTATATTGGCTACTGCCTGGTCGTATTTAGCATTGTCCTTATGAGCATCTCCAATGAGTTTGTACAGATATGAAAGGCCCTGGTATACATAAATTAATCCCACCTTATTTTCGGAGTTCTTATAAATCTCTTCAACTTGAGTATAGTTGGCTAACGCCTCATCAAATTGTCCTATAGAAGCAGCAGTGTTTGCCAAACTGAGAATCAGGTTATTCCAAAATCTTGGATCCTGATTGCCCATGGATTTCGCCTTAAGTTGATATTCATATGCCTTATCATCTTCATAAAGGTCATAGTAAATTGATCCTTTATTTCTATATACCTGAAATAGTAACGTAGAATCAGAAATGGTCAGAGCGAAGGTTTCTACACGACTCAAAATCTCTAGTGCTTCATCTTTCTGTCCGGCTAGACTGTAAGTATAGGCCAGATTAAAATAGGAACTCATAATTTCCAAACTATCACCAATAGGCTCTAATAACTGGATCGATTGAATAACCAACTCAGATGCTTTCTCGAAATCCCCATATCCTGTTGCCAGCACAGTACTGAATTCTCTGTAGGTTTTTGCAAGCAAATAATCCTCTCCTAGCGACTCAAAATGCTCGATTGCTTTTAAGTAATAGACCTGAGAAGAATCGTATTTTGCATTGAATCCATAGTAATACCCCAGATTCATTTCAGCAATTGCTTTCTGCTTTGCACTACCGACGCTTTGAGCTAAATCATATAGATCAAAAACAACATACTGAAGTGAGTCAAATTCTTTGTCTTGTGTATAGGCATCTACTAGATCAATAAGTTGTAGAATTTTTTTATCGTTTGAGTGCTCTTGACTTTTATCCTGAGCAATCAAATTCAGATTAAACCCAAAGTAGAGTATAATAAGGATGATTGATGTATTGTGTTGCATAATCCAGAATTGAATGCGGAAAAATTAAGTCAATTCTGCATATACCTGGAACAACAAATCTGCCATCTGTATTGACAAACCTGCCAATCGATTAAATCGATGCTAAAGCCTCATAGAGTTTGTCTTGCTCTATAGGTTTAAGCAAGAATCCATCGAACAATGTGGAGAAACTCTCTTGACCTGCCATTACATCTGCAGTTAGAGCGTAAATAGGTGTGTTTTGATTGGGGTTGGAAGTAGTGCGTATTCTTTGAGCAGCCTCAAAACCATCCATCTGAGGCATATGAATGTCCATTAAAATGCAATCATAACTCTGCTCACCTGCCAGACGAACTACTTCTTCGCCATTGGTAGCATGATCACTACTCAGCCCCCATTTGCCAAGTAGTTTTAATGAAACCATCGCATTAATCATGTTGTCTTCAGCCAGAAGAATTGACTTGTTTAGGAACGTCTCTTTGACACTTTCAACTTTTTTACGCTCCGCATCTGTTCTAATTAAGTCGATGGTAAAATAAAACCTGGATCCTTCACCTATTTTGCTTTCCACGTGGATATCACTACCGTGCAACTCAATGATTTTCTTAACAATAGCAAGTCCAAGTCCAGATCCACCATGTTTTTTAGTCTTATTAGATGAAGGTTGTGAAAAGCTATCAAATAGTTGATCCATAAAATCCTCAGGAATACCACTACCAGTATCAATTACAGAGAATAAAACCCTGTCTCTGGACTCACCAGATTCCACTAGCTCAACACTCATGGTCACGTTACCTTCATCAGTAAATTTGATAGCATTACTCACCAGGTTACCCATGACCTGAGTCATACGAGTTTCATCCATCAGGTAATGTCCAGAGAGTCTATCATTGACAATAAGTTTGAGGTCAATTTCTTTATCCACTGCAAGGCTCAGATAGGTATTTCGAATGTTCTCTAGTAATACTGACAAGCAAATGGGAGCTGACTCCAATTTGAGCTTACCAGCATCCAACTTATTGAAATCCAGAATATCGTTAATGATTCTCAACAAATTATTGGATGAAAACTGGAGTGAATCCAATAAACTCACTTGATCTTCTCTTGCCGTTTCTTGTAAGAAGGATGTAATTGTCGTTACGGCATTTAAAGGTGTTCTTATCTCATGGCTCATGGTTGATAAAAACTCTTGCTTCATTTTCGAAGCTTGTTCTGCCTTATTTTTCTTCTCAATGATCTCTGCCTTTTCACGTTCGGATTGAGCTTCTTTCTCCATTCGTTCCATAGCTGCAATAGCCTCATAACTATTGACTACACTTTGGGTTTGGTTATCAATAAGCGTCTCTTTATCCTTCATGTAGGCTTCAATAAATTTCAAAGCGTTCTGAAAATCATTTTGCCTCTTGTAAATTTCGTAAAGCAGAAAGTTGCTGCGGGACTTAATGGCCACCAGGTTATTAAAACTCGCAAAATTCAACGCTCCTCTTAAGGCTTCTATTGCTTCCTCCATTTCACCCAACTCGAAGTACATTTCTCCGAGTTTATAGTAGCACATGCCCAAACCTATGATCTGTCCATTCTCACGATGAAGTCTTACGGATTCCCAGTAAGCTTCTTTAGCTTGGATGTAATGTTTCTTCTTGGTGTAGACCTTAGCCTTTCCATACAAGGAGAATGCCATTCCTTTTTGATCCTTGGCGGTGTTTTTCATACTCATTGCCTTGTCGAGCATAATATCCGCCTGATCAATCTTTCCTTGATTAAGGTAGATTCCCGACAAGGGATTATAGGCATCAGATTCAAGTACCTTATCACCTACGATTTTTGCTGAATCCACCGATCGTTCATAGGCGACAATGGCATTGTGATCATCACCAAAATGTTCGTATACCGCACCTATAGACTGTTGGACTTTGGCTTGCTGGAAATGATCTTCCAAACGCTTATATATTTCCAGGCAATCTAAGTAGTAGATTAAGGCAAGATGATAGTTGTCTGACTGATGATAAATCCGGCCCAAACTAAACTTACTTTTAGCCACGCAATGGTCGTCTCCAAGGATCAAATAGGTACCAATGACTTCTCTAGCAATGGTAATGGCCTTATTAACATCACCGTTGATCATTAATTTCCCCGACAACTTATCTTTTGCTTTCGCAATCAGCCCAGCATCATCTGTTTTGAGGCTTGCTTGTAGTGCCTTTTTGGCATACTTCACACCATCTTCGGGATCATCATGATCCCAATCAGCCTTGGACAAAAGACTAAGAACCTTTTGAGCTTCTTGTAGATTGGTGGAATACATCGGGTGGTCGATAAAAAATGATTTCGGTTTTGAAAAATACGAAAAATCCAATTTAAATCACCATCTATTACAATTAAGTAACTGATGATTTATATCAACGGAAAAAATGAAAACACAGTCTTAATCAGTCAATATAAACTCCTCGGGCCTCTGAATAGCCTTCTTCAAATAGCGAAGCAACTTCCCCCCATGTGAGGCATCTGCCATTCGGTGATCAATGGCGACAGACACGGTCATGATATTGCGAATGACAATTTCATCATTGACAACCACAGGCTTTTTCTTTACTCCTCCTAGTACAAATACCAGCGCAACATTAGAACTTGGCATAAGTGCTGGATAGCCAGTATCCAATCCAATACTCCCAATATTGGTGAGAATAACTGATCCGAAATTATTGGCAGACAAACCTCCTAAAGAGACTCCCCAATCCACTACTATCCGTTTATAAAAAGAGAAAAACCAACTTCTCAATGGCCATGGAAGTTTAGCTAATAAATTCTTTGATGCTTTGTGATGTGTATCATCACCTTTTCTTGCAGCACCAATTTCAGTTTTGAGAATTTGATCAAGATCACTCAGAGACTTTTGATGAGCATTACCCACTTTGACTGACCCCATCGCTCCGTCCGCTTTCAACACACTGATCATTACATCAATCGTCTCCCTTGGCAGTACCTTTCCAAGTCTCATGTAGGTGTTGAACTCTGGAGTGACTGTATCGAGGCACCTAGCCAACAACAAGGTAAAAATATGAGTATAGGTAATCTTTACTCCCTCCCTACGTTTAAATGATATGAACTCATCCAAAGCAGTCACATCCAAATCACTTTGACCAAAAAGCTTAGAGTCAACTGGCTTTTTATAAATCGTAGAAGCAACTCTACGCCAATCCGAATTCCAATCTATTTGATTTTTTGACATATCTCGTTTTCTTCAGAGACAGTTAATCTAAACTGGATTACTTGATGGTTATATCACCAGGAAGTCGGGCTTGAATTCCACGCATTCTTTCCAAAGTCTGAATCTTTTCAAGGTATGGAGTCATCACATCTACTTCTGGAGCAAAAATGCTAACCTTAACTTCGTTTAAATCATCTAAAATTTTCTCCAGGAATGGCTTTTGCTCAGGATAATACCTCACAGCAAAATCATCAGAAATACCAGCCTTCTCTGCTGCTATTGCAACAGCTGTCTCATATGAACCCAATACATCAACTAGTCCACGCTCATAAGCTTGGGTACCACTCCAGACTCTACCTCCAGCATATTTTTTAAGTTGCTCTACATCCATGTTTCTTCCCTCGGCAGCTTTGGTAGTGAAAGTCTTGTAACCATCTTCTACCTGGCTCTGGATTATTGCTTTCTCGTATTCTGTCAAAGGACGTGAGATGGTCATGATATCCGAAAACTCTCCTGTATTTACAGACTCATTAGTGATTCCTAATTTATTCTCCAGGAAGCCTTCGATATTAAACATCATTCCGAAAATCCCGATTGAACCGGTGATGGTGTTTGGTTGAGCAACGATGGTATCACATGGCATGGAAATGAAATATCCACCTGACGCAGCTACATCAGACATGGAAGCGATAATTGGCTTCACTCCTTTGGTCAAAATTATTTCTCTCCAAATGATATCAGAAGCAGTCAAGCTACCACCCGGAGAGTTTACTCTTAGAACTATTGCCTTAACGGCATCATTTTCTCTTGCCTTCCTAATCTCTCTTGCAAATTGATCTCCACCAATTACACCATCTGCTGAGCCCATGACAATATCTCCATTTGCAACAATTACGGCCACTTTGCTTGAAGAATAACCCGAGGAAGTGGTCTTCATGTACTTCGAATACGTCATCAATGTCAAATCATCACTTGTTTGAAGTCCCACTTCTCTTTTGAGCAAGTCAATCATTTCATCCTCATAGGCTACTTTTGAAACTAGGCCAAGGTCAGCTGCATCTTCCGGGAAACGTACTTTCATCTGATCAGAGATTCCCTTAAGTATCTCAACTGGAATGCCCCGCACCTCTGATACATTCTCTAGGTATGTTGAATGAACAGATGTAATTAATTCTGTTAATTGAAGCCTATTTTCTTCACTCATTGACTTGCGTACAAACGGCTCAATAAAGCTCTTAAATTCTCCTACTCTAAATATTTGAGGCTCGATATCTAGCTTCTCAAATAGTCCTTTGAAAAAGGTAACTCCTGCAGTTAACCCATTGAATTCTAATGATCCCTCTGGATTTAAATAGATTGAATCTGCTGTTGAAACAAGGTAGTAATCTCCCTCACTGATATATTCTCCATAAGCATGAACAAACTTGCCGGAAGATTTAAAGTCCAGAATAGCATCCCGAATTTCCTGAAGTGAGGAATATCCTGCTTGAAGGTATTGTGGCTCTAAATAAATCCCTTTAATTCGATCGTCATTTTTTGCGGCATCAATTGCACTAATTAAATCAAGGAGACTGATTTGTTTAGGACCATTTGCAAAAACTTCTTCGAACGGATCATCCACTGCTTTTTCCACAACTACACCACCAAGGTTCAAGTGTAACACAGTATTTGATTTCACTTCTGGTATATCCTCTGCACTGGAAGCAGCTCCAATAATTCCAACCAATAGAACTATACCTAAGAATGTGAAAATGGATAATCCGACCAATACAGCCAATAGATTACGAAGAAATGCCATGTTATGTGTTTAAATAGTACTTAGTTTTACAAATCTAATGATACAGACCATTTAAGACGGCAGTTGACATTAAATGTTTGAAGGCTTTTGATGAAAGGAATTTATCTACTTCTAGGAACTAATCTGGGTGATCGGCTGGAAAATCTAAAAAAAGCTGCCGAGATCCTAGAATCAATGAATCTCTCGATTGTTGATTATTCGTCAGTTTATGAATCTGCACCCTGGGGCAAGGAAGACCAACCCTGGTTTCTTAATATGGTGTTGCGCATCGACACGATCATGCCTCCAGAAAAACTTCTGGATGCCTGTCTAGAGACTGAGAAGCGAATGGGGCGTGTCAGAGAAATCAAGTGGGGTGAGCGCATAATTGATGTAGACATCCTATATTATGATAATGAAATAATCAATGAAGAAAATCTAATTATCCCACATCCAGGTATCCCTTCTCGTCAATTTACATTGATTCCATTAGTTGAAATCTCACCAGATGAAGTTCATCCATCTCTTGTCAAATCAAACACACAATTATTGGAAAAGTGTAAGGATTCGCTTGACTGTAAAATATCTGACTTTGAACTGATTTTATGACCTTTAATGAAGCCTTAATACTTCTTGGAGTTGGTTTGTTTACCGGAGTAATCAATACACTTGCTGGAGGTGGATCGTTAATTACTCTCCCACTTTTTATTTTTATGGGATTGCCTTCTAGTGAAGCAAACGCTACCAATAGAATTGGCGTATTCCTGCAAAGTCTTGTCGCTGTGGGAGGCTTTAGAAGTAAGGGAATATCTGTATTCCCATATGCGATCTATGTAGCGATCACAGCGGTCATAGGGAGTGTTATCGGAGCTTATTTTGCGATGGATATTCGTGGCGATCTGTTCAATAAGATTCTGGCTATAGTGATGTTGATTGTGATGGTACTAACCATCCTTAAACCATACCTGCAAAAAAAAGGAGCTACGGAGTTATTCACTCCTAAGACTCAATTTCTCAGCATTGTCATGTTCTTTTTTGTGGGACTTTATGGTGGATTCATTCAGGCTGGAGTAGGATTCCTAATCATTGCTACACTCACTGGTATTCATGGATTGAGCATGGCCAAAACCAACAGTATTAAATCATTCGTGATTGTTTGTTATACCGCGGTTGCGCTGACCATATTTATCTTCGAAGATAAAGTTAGATGGGACTATGGTTTGACCTTAGCTGCTGGCAACTCAGCTGGTGGCTGGATTGCCAGCAGATGGTCAGTAGGTGTAGACGAAAAATGGGTTCGTCTTATCCTTTTAATCACTGTAGTTGGTATGGCTACTAAACTATGGTTTTTTAGCTAGCTATTCGTTTATTAATGCAGTAATTTCAGACGCCGAAAGAGATCGAGAATAAATTCTAACTTCATCAATCTTACCTCTAAACGGATCATTTTTAAAATCAGAATTATAGAACTTCGCAAGTCAAAAGTAAAATATGGGCGTAGTAATCAAGCAAAGTTTTTGGGGGTCGCTTCTGGCTTATTTAGGAGTTGTTATTGGTTTTCTCAATACCATATACTTAAGACCACTTTTCCTTGATCTAGATGAAATTGGACTTATCACTATGGTTGTATCCAATGCGTTACTTATTGCTCCATTTGTTGCCGTGGGAATGCCAGCTACTTACATCAAGTACTTCCCATATTTTCAACAGGATGAGTTTTTAAATCGACAATTTTTTTCCTTTCAATTAGTGGTAATTATTCTGGCCAATATTCTATTGGCGTTGTTAGTTTGGGCTGGTTTTGGGTTCATAGAAAAGTATTATCAAGCTGACTCGTCTGAGTATCTAAACTATGTTTGGATTTCCGTAATCATCACACTATTTAGTGCAATATTTCTTCAGCTTCATTCCTATTCGAGAACCAAATTAGATGTTGTTCTCCCCAATGGAATAAAGGAAGTTGGTTTCAGGCTTGGCAGTATAACAGCGATTATCTTGTTGGGATTAAAGCTCATCAGTTTACAGACTACCATCTATCTTTTCGTGGCCATCTACATAATACCGGTAGTTATTCTATTTTATAATCTTTACAAAAAATACAATCTCCGACTTACATGGTCGTTCAGTCAAATCAAGAAACAATGGATTTCCAAAATGGCCAATTTTGGTGGATACAGCCTTTTACTTGCAGGTAGTGGATCAATTTACTCCAACATTAGCTTCCTAATGATCCCTGCAATGTTGTCACTTGAAGCAAATGGGATTTATTCTACATGCTTTTATATAGGTATTGTCATTGAAATGCCAAAAAGAGCAATGGGGCAGATAGTATCTCCTCTGATTTCTACACATTTTAAAACCAATGATTTCAAGGAAATCAACAATTTGTATAAGAAGGTATCTCACACGCTTACAATCATATCCATTCTCTTTTTCATCGGCATCCTAAACAATCTATCTGACCTTTTCAGTTTGATTCCCAAAGGAAGTGTTCTGGCAAATGGATATTACGTAGTATTGTTCATTTCCATCTCAAAAGTGGTGGACTTAGCTTTCAGTATTAACTCAGAGATTCTGGTTTATTCTAAATTCAAAAAACTCAACCTGTATTATTACGTCATGACTGCCCTCCTCATGCTAGTGCTTAATTATTCATTGATTCCGATATATGGCATTTCCGGAGCAGCATTTGGATTTTTGATTACCACGTTTGTCTTTAACCTACTCAAGTCGATTACACTTAAAATTAAATTAGGGCTATCTCCTTTCACTAAAAAGCATTTAGGGATTTTGTTGTTTTCATCACTGGTGACTATCACTTTCTACTTTCTTCCATTAACAAACAATGCCCTATGGAATATAATTATTCGTTCTGTGCTCATGACCATTGTATATGTAGTAGGAGTTTATATTTTTAAGTTTTCTAATGACATTAACAATCTAATCGAAAATCTTGCAAAGAAGTATCTTAAGATCTCGTTCTGACTACTTTATCAAATGAAAGACTCAATTAAAAAATTTGCTAAGACACATTTACTGGCAATACTTGGTTTTATAGCAATCACTGTAGCATTGTATTACCCATATTTTGTAGATGGACTTCAAATTAGTCAGCATGATGTTCTACAGGGAAATGGAGCAACGCATCTTCTTGAAGAATATGAAGCGAATGGTGGAGAAGAGGCTCTTTGGTTATATACAATGTTTAGTGGAATGCCAGCATACCTAAATGGGATGGAATTCTCCATCAATAGTATGCATGTTGTCTACAAGATATTCAAGTTAGGAATGCCACATCCAGAAGGGATTACCTTCATTTCCTTCATTTCTTTCTATGTTTTATTGTTAAGTTTTGGCACAAGACCATGGATAGCTTTTGCTGGAGCAGTTGCATTTGGCTTGAATGGCTTCTCGATTATTGGAATTATGGCTGGTCATAATGCCAAAATTGCTTCTGTAGCACTCATGCCTCTGGTTCTTGCGGGTATCCACTTAACTTTCAATCATAAAAAGTGGATTGGAGCTGGACTGACCGCCATTGGGTTGGGATTACAACTATATACCAATCACTACCAGATAACCTATTACCTTTTATTGATCACCTTAATTTATGGTGCATTTGCTCTTTTCTTTGCGGTTAAGAATGGTCTTCTTAAGCCTTTCGCCAATAGTTTATTATGGCTAGTAGGAGCTGCTATTTTGGCTGTGGGATCTAACGCCGGGGATCTTCTGACCATTTCAGAATACAGCAAATATAGTATTCGAGGTAAATCCGAATTAACTGCCGAATCAGCAGAGTCTGGAGGTCTTGATAAAGAATATGCCTTTAGATATAGTAATGGCATTATGGAACCTCTATTTCTATTTGTGCCGAATTTTTTTGGAGGCTCTACTCAACAAGAGCTTAGTGAAAACTCCGAGAGTGCTCAGGCATTATTGAAAGCAGGTATGTCCCGAGCTCAAGTAAATCAGCAAATAAAAGCACTACCAACCTATTGGGGAGACCAACCTGCTACCGCTCCATATTACGCCGGATCAATTGCCTTCTGTCTTGCCATTGCGGCTATGTTTTTTTTAAAGAAGGAAGAAAAATGGTGGTTGATAGTTGCAGGAAGTCTAGGTATCATTCTCAGTTGGGGTCATAATCTAGAAAGTGTTAATATTTTCTTGTTTGACTACCTTCCTGGTTATAACAAATTCCGCGCAGTTACCTTCACTATCATTATCACCTTGATTGCTTTATATATTTTGGCATTTACTGGACTAGAAAGAATATTTTCGTCGGAATATAATAAGCCATTCTTTCAAAAACTATTAAAAGCTTTTGGTGTAGGTGTTGGTTTTTTAGTTTTACTTATCATTTCTTCTTGGTTTCTTGGTTTCAAGGCGCCTATTGATGCGCAGTTACCAGATTGGTTAGTGGATCCATTGCGTACTGATAGAGCATCTTTACTGAGATCTGATGCCTTTAGAGCTTTGTTTTTTGTAATTGCATTTTCTGGCTGTACGATAGCTCTCTTCAAGAGTAAGTTAAAAGCAACCTTAGCGGTTGCTTTACTTATTGGTTTAATTACATTAGACAATTTCACTTTATCAAAACGGTTTATTAAAAGCGAGATGTTTGAAAAGGCGCCAGCGAAATCCTATTTCGTAGCATCAGAGGCGGATCAGGCTATTCTTGATGTCTCAAAACCAGGTGAAAGAGTATTCAATTTGCAAAATCCATTTAATGAAGCTAGAACATCTTACTATCATGAATCAATAGGTGGATATCATGGCGCTAAATTGAGACGTTATCAGGACATCATTTCGCATAATTTAAACAATGAGCTGAGTGGAATAATTTCGAGTCTTCAGGCAGGCAAACGTGATTTCTCTAATTTCCCAGTGACCAACATGTTGAATGCTCGATATTTCATGGCCGGAAATTCTAAAAACGCTGTTTTAAGAAACCCCAACGCTCTGGGTACGGGCTGGATTGTCGGTCGAACAATTGCCGTGAACAGCGCGGACGATGAAATTGCACAGCTGAATAATTTTGATCCCTCAAAAGAGGCGATCATCGATCAGACTAAATTCAATCTACCATCGATAAATACTAAAGTAAATGGATCAGTTCAACTCATTTCTAAAACACCGAATGAGCTTATTTACTCTGCTAATCTAACAGGTGGTGATGGTTTAGCCATTTTTAGTGAAGTATATTACCCGAAGGGTTGGCATGCTTTTGTAGATGGGGAGGAAATTGACATACTTCGTGCAAATTACATTCTGAGAGCAGTACCTCTCAAAGCTGGTAATCATGAAGTCAAATTTCTATTCGAACCAACATCATATTCACTGGGTAATCAATTAACAACCATTTTTGGTGTGCTAACTGTTCTGGTATTTATTACCGGAGTTTATATGGAGGCAAAGCAAGAAATAATTCCAAAAAGTGAATAATTCATTAGCCATGACCTTCCAATTTTGATTTCATGAAACAACTCTTTTACAAACTGATATATCAACCAACTTTTAATTTCGTCCTCAGGAATTTAAATAAGCTTCTATATCCATTGTTGCCGAAGCAAATCACTTTACCTCCATCTGGTGTGATAACCATCAATGTGGAAAATAAACCATTGAAATTGCTCACCAATCAAACAAATTATTTAACCCAGCTAGTGTTTTGGAATGGATATCAAAATTTTGAGTATACGCCTATTTTTACCGATTTAATTAAAAACATCAATTGCTTTTTTGACATTGGTGCCAACATAGGATACTATAGTTTACTGGCAGCTCACCTTAATCCTAAAATGACAATCATTGCTTTTGAGCCAGCAGCAGGTCCTCTACATTATTTGAAGGAAAACGTTAGAAAAAATCAATTTAACAACATCAAAATTGAAGGTTTAGCACTTTCCGACAAATTGGGTGAAATAACCTTCTATACTGTGGAATCAGAAAAATACCATTTTATCAAACACAATCTTGCCGGCGAAGGAAATGCCGGATCCAAAACTACGGAGAGAAATTTCGTGAAAAACACTGTAACTTCTACAACTCTATCAACATACATTGAACAAAATCAAGTGGGCGCTATCGATTTAATAAAGATTGACACAGAAGGAACTGAGCACATTATTTTAGGAAATGGCAGAGAGGTACTGGAAGACCACAAACCCATTATAATATGTGAAACTCTCTTTGATAAAATAGAAAATCAGTTAGACGATCTTCTTTCATCATATGGCTATGAGTTTTACAACCATGTATCTGGAGGACTTCAGCAGGTTGAAACAATTAAAAGAAATCAGGATAATGGAGTAACCAATTGTTTTTTTGTGCACCCTGATAAGAAAAAACTTATAGAGCCATATATAATATAATTATTTGCACTAACCATAACTGAACCTCATGGGAATATTAAGTAAAACGTTTAGAAAAATTTTCTATAACCCCAAGGAAAAAAGACATGAATTGGTTGGTCCTGGGAAATTGTGGAAGTTAAAAAGAGATTTCCAAATAAATTTCTTGAAATCGCAGGGCCTAAAAACTACAGATAATTTTCTAGACATAGGATGTGGGACATTACGTGGGGGCATCCCTTTAATCCAATACTTGAATAAAGGATTATACTCTGGCATAGATGTTAGAGAAATTGCTATAAGAGAGGCAAAAAAGGAGCTCATTGATGAGAAACTTATTGATAAAAACCCTAAAATTATATTATTTAACAAGTTCAATGAGTTGACTTTTGAAGATAAATTTGACGTTATCCTCGCCTTTGCTGTTCTCTTTCATCTTGAAGATCATATTTTGAAAGATTGTCTAGAGTTTGTAAAACAGAACTTAAAGCCAAATGGTAAATTTTACGCTAATATTTATCCTGCTGCTAAAAGTGATGGAAAATGGCTGGATTTTCCCGTGGTTTTTAGAAGTTTAGATTTTTACCAGAAGCATGCTGAACAAAATCAATTGTCTATTAAAGTAATTGATACCATGGAAAATCTTGGACATATTACGAATATGCCGGGTGATCAACAAGTTATGTTAGAATTCTCACACTCCAATTAAAGACTAATCAATCACTTAAATCATAATCATACTTAGAGGCTAATTTTCCTAGGCTCTTCCTTATCAAACGTAATTCAGCTTCATTTAATTTACCTCTCCATTTATTCAAAGAACTAGTGTTAATTGGATTATTCAGGTTCTGGTGATATTCCAGATTTGATACTCCCATTGCATCAATGTGTTCAGAAAAACTGAATATGTCAGGATCATAATTATATCCTAAAAAACTCAACACCTTGTCCATACTCTCCTCCGGAAAAGAAACTAAATCTTTGTAATGAATCAACAACACATCCTTCTTCTTACGCTTTAAATACTCATACATTCTAATGCTATCTTTCCATTTCCAAATAGCATGATTGATGTTGCTGGCAGGGTGGTCCTTCATTTTTGAATAAGAGTAAACTACCTCTCTAGGATCTCGTATCAAATAAATAAATTTTGCCCTTGGAAATTCTTCACTGATTAGTTTAGAATGATGAGTCATAAGTGGTGAATTATCTCCCACGCTTTCTATAAGGTATTTACCAAGTGTATTTCCATAATTTAGAAATACTCGCTTAGTAATATTCTCATATGACAAAGGGGTTTTTAGTAAATCGTATTTACCTTTTTGCAATTGATCAAATGTAACAGTCCAATTAACCGTATTCCCAGGCTTAGTGTAAGCAGCAAATAACCTATCAACAAACAAATTATCACTCATATTTCTAGATAATTGCCATTCCATTGCATAGTAAGGAAGAACAAACTGCTCTGGCGGGATAAAAATTTTAGCGTGTTCATTCAATATAGCTGAGAGAAGAGTACTTCCGTTTCTGCCAGAACCCATGATAAAAAAGAAAGACGTATCGGAAATGGAATTTATGTTACGATCTCCCAGCACCAACTTAATCATATTAATTAGCCCAGGAACTAACCATCGATATTTAATGTATTGTATTTTTGAATTCAATGAATAATCTGTTTAATCTGGTTGATTCTAGATTCGATAGGATATTCAATCTCAATATGTTCTGAAACATTACAGTTCACACTTAATTCAGCACTTAAGGCTTCATCTATTTTCATCTCCAATTCTTTTGCAGACCTTCTAGTCACAATGTATCCATATGGTCCACTTATTTGTGGTAAAACATTCACATTAGATACGACAGGTATACATCCACATAGCATCGCCTCGCATAATGCACATCCAAACCCCTCATAAATTGATAATTGTAAATAATAACGACACTTTCCGTACAAATCTTTTAACTGATCAGAATTGAGTCTACCAAGAAAACGAACATTTCCAGGACAATCATCGATACCATTATGTCCAGCTATGAAGAATTCACAATCTGTAAATATTTGTGAAATCTCTAAAATTAAATCAAGGCCCTTTCGCCTTTCCTGACCATGTCCAATAACTGACACAAAAGTTTTTTCTACTTTAATTACTTCTTTGGATTTAATCCAAAAATTAAGATCAAAACCATTAGGTATAACTTTATAAGGAGTCTTCAAATCCGGAATTATCATTTGGATGCCGAGTGATCTCTTATTATTATCATAATAATCATTCTCTGTAAACATTAGTGAATCACTTACAGGTAAAAGCATCGTACATTTTTCGTATGACTTCCTACAAAACCAACCAATTGGAAAACTTTTTAAATACCCATAATTGATCTCATCAAAAGAAACGCTATCTGTCCCATTTAAAATAATATAAGAATCTTGCTTTTTTAATCGGGACACTAAAACCCCAATGTAAGAATGGTAGCCACCAAAAGAAATTAATATTGGGGCTTTGGACTCTTTTAATAGCCACCAAAAAAGTTTCGATATATATAAGGGCAGCAAAAATTTATTTGGAACCTTAAAAAAGTATGACGTAACTTGAAACTCCTTTTTCAACCATTCAATATCCTGAAGTACAAATGCTGATTTACCTGGTGCAATATAAATTAACTTCCTTTTACCCATTTAGAACTCACCTAATCACCAATCAAGTTATTCACTCTTTCGTTGCTGTCGTGAAAATAATCTGCAATCCTTTCCTTTTGATCTTTAGTATAAAAAAACTTTCTAGCAGAAATTAATTTTAGAAAATATGGATCCAAAATAACGGCAAAAATTTTCCAAATATTTTTCGAAGAAATCCTATTCCAAATCAATTGATTTGGTCTTTCACTATTGAATGTGAAATGGTTAAGAATTCTCAAAACCTGTATACTTAAATTACTAAGAGATTTATTTGATCTAATCGACACGTCAAGTTCAATGCCAGAATCTAAGAACTTACTCAACTCAGATTCGAACCTATTCTTATCTACCTTCAACCATTCATTTCTTAGAATAAGGACATTTTCTGATCCAAAAACATTTTGGTATACTGATATTAACAAATCATACTTTAAATAATCAAGATGGAAAGCTCTGAGATAAGGGTTCCATTTAAGGTCCAGGTTCAAAAAATCTCGAAATCCCATTACTCCTCCCTGAACCACATATTGGCGATACATTGAATCAACCAAACTCACCTGATCTCTTATTGTAATGATCACCTTATCGAATCCTAATTGTTTAAGTCTTTCTGGAATAGCTGACCTACCTAAACCTTTAAACTTAAAAGGAGCACCAGAAAGTGTTTCGTACGAAGCAAGATTATTCCCTTCTTTAGAGAATAGACTCAATCGCTTTTCAACCAATTTTTTATCATAATCCAAATCATCAAGGTATATAAGGTCCATAAAAATCTGATGACTTTGATGATAATCGATAAAATTCCAATTCTTCAGTTTTGGAAAAACATTCCATTGAAGAAAAGTTGTCCCTGTCTTAGGATATCCAATATGGACTACATTCATGATTCAAACCTATTAACAACATCTGAAATGAACTTCACTGATCCGTTTGTTAGTTCTGGATACATTGGTATTGAGACAATCTCACCAGATAGCTTATGAGAAATAGCAAACTTCTCTTCGCTATTCTCTTGATAAGAGTATGCTTTTGTCAACGGAAGAGGTGTTGGATAATGTATCGCACATCCAATCCCTTTGTTCCCAATTACAGTCATCAGGTGGTCCCTCTTTAAAGATCTAATCACATAAAGATGATAAGCATGGTAATAACCATCCACCTTCACAGGTTTTACAATGTCTTCATCAAGGTACTGATCATACCATTGAGCAACCTGATTTCTTGCTTGAACCCATTGATCCAGATATGGAAGTTTGGCTTTCAATATTGCTGCCTGCATCGTATCCATCCGGCTGTTTCTACCGATAATTTGATGATCATGCTTTGAGAGCTGTCCATGATTACCAATCATTCTACAATGACGGGCGAGCTCATCATTGTTCGTCACTATACCACCAGCATCGCCGTACGCACCCAGGTTTTTACCTGGATAAAAACTGAAAGAAGCCGCGTGTCCAAATGTTCCCACTTTCTTCCCATTGATTGAAGCACCGTGGGCCTGTGCACAATCTTCTATAACTTTCAACTTGTATTGTCTTGCAATATTCAGAATGTCCTCCATGCGTGCTGGCATACCGTACAAATGAACAGGTATAATTGCTTTTGTTCTATTCGTAATTGCAGCAAGAATCAAGGATGGATCAATGGTATATTCATCCTCCAAGACATCCACAAAAACAGGTTCAGCACCCACATTGTTAACCACCTCAGCGGTAGAAATCCAACTATTCGCTGGTACTAATACCTCATCTCCTGGACCAACACCCATAGCTTTCAGGATGATTTCCATGGAATCTGTCCCATTAGCACAGGCAACACAATGCTTCAAACCTATATATTCGGCAAAAGCTATTTCGAACTCAGAAACAATACCCCCACCAATAAAACTGGTATTGTTGATTACACCTGCAATAGCCCTGTCAATCTCTTCTTTTATCGACTCATACTGAGCTTTCAGATCCACAAATGGAATTTTCATTTTTATCTAATTTTTCTAGCAGGATTGCCTGCATACACCCCCACCTCTGTGATGTCCTTTGTTACTACAGAACCCGCCCCGATCACCACATGATCGATAATGCTTACCGGCAAAATAGTAGCATTGGATCCAATAGAAACGTGGTTACCAATTTTGGTAGCTTTCCACATGGTCTGATCTCCCCCAGCTGGTCCTCCTTTTTGAAACAAATCATTGATAAACATCACTCCATGACCAATGAAGCAATGGTCTCCTATCTCAACCAACTCACATATAAAACTATGTGATTGAACTTTACTCTCTTTGCCAATAGCAACGTTCTTTTGGATTTCCACAAATGGTCCAATGAAGCATTGATCACCAATAGAACAACCGTATAAATTCACCGGCTTAATCACCTTGACATTTTTGCCGAAAGAAACATTCTTTATCCCTGATTCATGAAAGATTGGTTCAGCCATTTGCAGCCCGGTAAATTTTATCAATAATTTCCACAGTTTTCAGTCCTTCAAATCCATTCGTTGCGATCACCCCATGATTGGTCAAAACCTCAATTACATTTTCATAAACCTTATCATGATTAGACATTGATCCCTGGTATTCGCCATATTCATTGGCAGGATTTCCTGGCGCTAGCTCCCCGATTTCGAAATCGTCAATATTCTGATAATCAAGGCTATTGAGATATTGGCCTCCTACTTTCACAGTTCCTTTTTCACCAAATAATGTAAGAGATCCTTCCATATTCTTACCAAATGAGTTGACCGAGTAATTAATAGTTCCAATAGCTCCATTGAAAAAGCGTAGAGTAACAACACCGGTATCTTCAAAATCTATGACTCCCTGATGCGCGTAGTTGCCAGTAAACGCTGTAACATCCACTACATCACCAACTATCCAATATAAAAGATCAATAAAATGACTGAATTGAGTATATAGAGTTCCTCCATCGAGATCTTTACTTCCTTTCCAATCAGAATTTTGATAATAATTGAAGTTACGATTCCAAAAACAATTCAACTGCACCGACAGGAGTTTACCCAGTCTTCCTTCATCCACAATTTTCTTGATCTCCGCAACTGCAGGATTGAAACGGTTCTGTTTCACAATAAATAATCTCCTATTGGCTTTTTCTGCAGCATTGATCATTCTACCACAATCATGAACAGAGATAGCCATTGGTTTCTCACATAGCACATGAAATCCGGCTTCCAAAGCAGCAATAGTATGCTCAGCATGCAACCCATTAGGCGTGCAGATCGAAATAACGTCGATTTCAGGATGATTACTCAGAAGTTCCTCAATTGAATGATATCCAGCGACACCAAACTCAGTCGTGAACTCATTCACTGCTTCTGTCTTAATATCAGAAACCGCTACCAACTTACCCAGTCTTGTGATATGACCAGCGTGTCGTTTTGCAATTCTACCACAACCGATTATTCCGAATTTAATAGGATCACTCATAGATTTTCGAGTAACGAGTTTAGCTGCTTTGTCTGATTCGATCTGGAGTATTTTTCAAGAAGTCTTTTCATGTGATCAGGGTTAGGTGAATAGTTGTTCTCGAAATTAGATAAAATGAACTTACTAAACTCATTCACCTGCTCAAACTCATACATTCCACCAATTTCATTTTGCTGAAACATCTCATTGAGTTCACTATTACAATCTCCAAGGCTAAGAATTGGTTTTCCTGCAGATAAATACTCAAAAAATTTCATTGGCAAAATCCATTGAGCATTATCACTTTTATTGAGTAATAACAGTAATAAACTGGCTTTACTGTACTCCTCAAACACCTCATTTTGTGTCAAATAACCAAGCAGCACAACTTTATCTTTCAAATACTTACTTGATAATAATCGCTGCTGTATACTTTCAGATACAATACCTCCTAGCCTAATCTCTAATTGTGAATTGAATTCCGGATTTTCCTTGCAAATAATTTCCAATTCATCCCACAGATGGTGAGGATCTCGAATTTCATTGAGCATACCAAAATAACCGATCACAAATTTATCTGATTCTTTTGTAGGTTGGTTAATACTGATTCGATCATCAGAAATACCATTAGTAAGCAATTTCACTGTTATTGCATCGCCTTTGGATCTAAAATTCTGTGCCAATCGATTACTTACTGTCAGTACCAGATCACTTGTAGTTAATACTTTTCTCTCCAGATTTTGATGTCTTTTAAGATTATAGCGACTGGTTTTGAGCTTTTTAATTACATCCCAATCAGACCACGGATCTCTAAAATCGGAAATCCAATTCAATTCTGGCATTGCTTTTTTAAGACGATAACCAATTAGATGCATACTATGAGGTGGACCTGTAGTAATTATCGTTCTAATTTCATTTTCGTGGATCGCATTTTTCAATACTTTCACGGACCTTCCTATCCAAAATTTTCTTGGATCCGGAACAAATAAATTTCCTCGAATCCAAACTAGTAAATCATCCTTCCAACTTTTGGCACTTTTCTCCATGACCAAACCTTGCTTGACATTATGTCGATTTTTATTGCCAGTGAGTTTGTGGAAAAAATTAAAGGGCTCCCAAATCTCCTCTTTGATCACCCGAAGATCCTTTACATAGTTTAGTAAATGTTCATCCTTAATATCAAATTGTGGATTTGATGGGGTGTAAATGATTGGTTCCCAGCCCATTTTCTGCAGATTAATCGCAAAATGCATCCAGCGATGAACGCCAACTCCGGCACTCGGTGGCCAATAGTATGTAATGATCAAAATTCGCTTATTCTGCATTTATTTTTTTATTCTGTTGAATACTATGGACAATCAATTTCAAAGGATTTTTATTTTCGTTAATATTGGCCCCCGAAAGCAAAGAAACAACTTAGCCCCTTAATTTTATAACTTTGGAAATATGAAAAGTATTGGTGTTTTTACATCGGGAGGAGATGCGCCAGGCATGAACGCCTGTATACGCTCAGTTGTAAGAACGGGGCTCTACCTTGGATTGGATGTCTACGGCATCAAATATGGGTACAATGGGATGATAGATGGTGACATCTATAAAATGAAATCCTATTCGGTATCAAACATTGTTCAACGTGGAGGTACGATTCTCAAATCTGCCAGATCTATGGAGTTTAAAACCAAAGAAGGTAGAGCGAAAGCATACGAGCAACTGAAGAAAAGAGGGATTGAAGGCCTTGTAGCTGTCGGTGGTGATGGAACCTTCACAGGAGCCAATATTTTCTATGAAGAATATGGTATTCCAATCGTAGGTGCACCAGGAACAATTGACAATGACCTTTATGGATCAGATTATACAATTGGATTCGATACTGCGGTAAATACCGCTCTTGATGCAATTGACAAAATTAGAGATACTGCTAACTCTCACGACCGAGTATTCTTCATTGAAGTAATGGGAAGACACTCTGGCTATATCGCCATTCAAAGTGGTATTGGTGGAGGTGCCGAAATGGTCATGGTTCCAGAAACCTCGACTACTATCAATGATGTGATCAACACATTGAGAGAAGGTAGAGATAAGCAGAAAACTTCTTCCATCGTAGTGGTGGCAGAGGGTGGTGAACAAGGTGATGCTCATGAAATAGCAGGAAGAGTATCGAAAGAACTACCTGAATTGGATATCAGAGTTTCTACCCTAGGACACATTCAAAGAGGTGGTTCCCCTACTTCTTACGATAGAATCTTGTCATCTCGTTTAGGAATGGCTGCCGTAGAAGGACTAGTAAATGGTGAAAAGAATGTAATGGTTGGAGTGGTGAATGATAAGGTTACTTTTACCAGCTTCAAGCTAGCCATCTCTAAAGCAAAACCAATCAATCAAGAATTGATGCGATTGGTAGAAATACTAAGCATTTAAGGATTTATTGATCAACCGAATGGCCTGATCCAGGTCATTCGGTTGCATCCATATAATCTCCTCATCTCGTTTAAACCAGGTCATCTGGCGTTTAGCATACCTCCTACTGTTTCGTTTCAACAATCGAACAGCTTCCTCTCGATCATACTCTCCATCCAGATAGCCAAAGATTTCAGAATATCCCACGGTCTGAAGTGCATTATGATCTTTATACTCCATTAATCGTTCTGCTTCTTCAAACAAGCCTTGTTCAATCATCAGATCCATCCGTCTATTGATTCGATCAAACAAGACTTCTCTCTCCATTTCCAAACCAATCTTAACATTGGTAAATAACCGCTCTTTGGCCTGATGACCTTTTCTGAATTCAGAAAAAGGTTTACTTGTAGTCCGTATTACTTCTAATGCTCGAATCACTCGCTGATGATTCTGGCGATCTACTTGTTCATAATACTTTGGATCGGTCTCGTTTAGCTCTTGAAGCAATGGCTCCAACCCATTCTGTTCAAACTCATTATTTAGTTGCTTGCGAAGTGATAGATCCACTTCCGGCATTTCATCAAAACCTTCCCACACTGCTTTAAAAAACAAACCTGAACCTCCAACCATGATGACTATGGAATTTTTCTGAAAAAGCTCCTCCAATAGAACAAGTACATCAGCTTCAAATTGACCAACGTTGTAATAGTCATTAATAGAATGTGAGTTGATAAAATGATGTTTAGCAGCTGCTAACTCATCTGCATCAGGTTTGGCGGTACCAATCTCTAGTTCTTTATAAAACTGCCTGGAATCAGCACTCACTATCTCAGCATTGTAAGCTCTAGCCAATTCAATGGCAAACTTCGTTTTACCAACTGCTGTAGGTCCGACTACTGAAATCAATAAGTTTTTTTTCGCCTGCATTTCAGGTTCGAAAGTAGCATTAATTACCTAATTTTAAAGGAATGGATGTGGTTAACTCGGATATCAAGTTATTACAAGAAGAAATTAAGGAGCTCAAGGTCGAACTTGAAAAGTCTCATAAGAACTTCTATGACCTGGTGGACAAGACCAACTTTCACCTCAAAGAGCTATTCGATTCATCCAATGACCTTATCCAAATTTTTAAACCAAATGGCGATTTTCGATTCGTCAATGAAGCCTGGAGAAATAAGCTAGGATATCGTGAAGAGGAAGTAATCGACCTAAAATTCATGGATGTAGTACATCCAGATTATCGGAAAAAGACACTATCCAACCTACTCAAAATTACTGCAGGAAGTAGCCTTGAGCGTTTCGAAACAGTATTGAGAACCAAATATGGAAAGAATATCTATGTCATAGGTAAACTAACTTCTGTATTTGAAAATGGAGAACCAGTAGAGTACCGATGTGTTTTCTTCGACATCACAGAGCGTTTTAGAGCAGAACGTGCCCAAAGTCTCTATTATAAGATTGCCAACATTACCATTACTAGAAATCGATTAGAGGATTTCTACGGACAGATATATCAGGAACTTAACGAAATACTCAAGGTCCGAAATTTCACAGTTTCCATGAAAGTGGGTAAGTCCTATGAATATACCTACTGGATCAATGAACATGAACAAACCACAGGTTCTACACTCAAAAAAGATGTTGAAAGACTATTAGCAGATTACACCTTCGAACGGGGAAAACCCTTGATTATATATAACGAAGGAATCGAAAAAATAGCCTCCCAGAAAAAAATCAAACTATTCGATCCTCTTCCAAATATTTGGTTAGGAGTACTTATTCATCTGGACGAGAAACCAGTAGGTGTCCTGAGTATATTTTCATATCTCGATCAATCTGCCTACAATCATAAAGATCTTGAGCTATTGGATTTCATCTCTGGTCAAATCACTTTGGCCATCGAGCGAAAAATCAACGAAGAAAAAATCCAAAGTCAGGGTGCTCGTATAAATGCAATCTTTGAAAGCAGTACACACCAAATCTGGTCTTTGGATAGAACCTATCAGTTCACTTCCTTCAACCAGAACTATGCTGTTGCATTTGAAAAATACTATGGCTTCATCCCTAGAATAGGTATGTCTTTGCCTATGCTAGATGATAAAAACGTCAACCGGTCAACAATTGATTACTGGACCAAAAGATATGATGCAGCCTTTTCAGGTGAAAGCTTAAACTTTCAACACAGTATTAAAACATTAAAAGGCAAAAAAGTCTGGCGAGATGTTTTTATCAACCCAATCTTTTTACCTGATGGGTCTATTCACGAGATTTCAGTTATTGCCAACGACATCACTGAGAAAAAATCTTCAGAGACTGCTCTAAAAGAAAGTGAAGAAAAATTCCGAAACATATTCGAGTCATTTCAGGATGTGTACTTCCGATGCAATATGGATGGCATCATTTCTATGGTGAGTCCATCAGTGGAGCGTGTATTGGGTTATAGCCCAAAAGAAGTAATTGGGAGTCAAATCACTGAATTTTTCATCAGTAAAGGCAAACTCTCTAAGCTGTTTAAGAATCTTTACGAGCATAAACAAGTCCAAAACTTTGAAGGTGAAGTAAAAACCAAAGATGGTGAAGAGATCCAATTCTTAAGTAACGTTCGTCTAATCAAAAGAACTCGCAATCAATATGAAATTGAAGGAGTTGCCAGGGATATCTCCAAACTGAAGGAAACTAACAAACAACTTCGAGAGGCAAAAGAAGTTGCAGAACGCTCCCTGCAAATACGGGAAAGATTCCTAGCCAATATGAGTCACGAGATCAGAACACCAATGAATGGTGTTATTGGTATGATCGACCTATTGGGTTCTACTGAATTGGACGAAGAACAATCAGAGTACATCCGTACCATCAAAAAATCTTCAGATAGCCTTCTGCACATCCTCAATGACATCCTTGATCTATCCAAGATAGAGGCAGGCAAAATGAAACTTCGACAAGAGCCTGTCAAAATCATCGATACATTTGAGAAAGTATATGAATTATACTCACAGCAAGCACATATTAGCAAGAATTCATTGTACTACCATCTCGATGACAAATTACCTGATTATATTCTTGGAGATGAGACCCGTCTGATGCAAGTACTTTCTAATCTGACGAGTAATGCTATCAAATTCTCTCCTCAAAAAGGGACCATTAATCTTAGCATTCGGGTGATGGAGCAAAAAGGTAAACGATACAAATTCAAAGTATCAATTAAGGATTCTGGTATCGGCATATCCAAAAAAGACATTGATAAGTTATTCCAAAATTTCAGTCAAATAGACAGTTCGAGTAGCAAGAATTTTTCTGGAACAGGACTGGGTCTTGCTATATCAAAAGAATTGGTCAAATCAATGGATGGCGATATTGGAGTTGCCTCCACACCTGGCTTTGGGAGTACCTTCTGGTTTACCTTTTGGGCAGAGTCTATTGAAGCAGATCAGGTAACCGAGAAAAAAGATGATGGTGCATTCCTTAAAGAGTTTAAGGATACCAACCCAAGAATCCTCTTAGTAGATGATAATAATATCAATCGAAATGTGGCCTGCACTATTCTTTCGAAAGCTGGTTGCGAAGTAGAAGAAGCACAAAGTGGGTTTGAGGCAATAGAGAAGGTGAAAGCCAAGAAATTTGACTTAATCTTCATGGATATCCAGATGCCAGAAATGGATGGAGTGGAAGCCACACAAAATATCAAAGCATTAGGCTTAGAAAACCTCGCTCCCATAGTAGCAATGACCGCCTATTCCATGGAAGAAGACCGTTCCAAATTCCTCAGTCAGGGATTGGACGATTATATCGCCAAGCCAATTAAAGCCATTTCATTAATCGATAAGGTCAAAAGCTGGATACACTTTGAACCTAAATCTGTAGGCTCGGAAGTTTTCAAAGAAACTGCAGAAGAACTGGTCATAAATCAAAATACATTGAATCAGTTGTATAAATTTGGGGGTAAGGAGTTAATAGAAAGTGTTTTGCAAGATTTTGATGAAGAAGCAACCCAACAGGTGAATGATTCCAGAAAACTCTTAGATTGTGGTGATTATGAACAAATGCGTCAGGAGCTTCACACCCTAAAAGGAAATGCTGGCACTTTCGGAATAGAGCGATTGGCTACTATTGCCAAAAAAATGGAACAAACCCTGAAAAATGGGCCATATGATGAACTTGCAAACGATATGACAACTTTAGAATATTGCTTGGAAGAATTTAAAGAGAGTTACCACACCTTCATGAATACATAGACTAATGAGTAAGAAAATTCTAGTTGCCGAAGACAGTTCAGTCATTCAAAACCTAACTAAAAAGATCCTGACTTTACAGAATTACCAGATCAGCGCGGTAAAAAATGGAAAGCAAGTCATCGATAAATTAGGCAATGAGGCTTTCGATTTGATATTAATGGACATCCACATGCCTCAAATGGACGGTATGGAGTGCGCCAGAACCATCAGACAGATGACTGGTGATATAGCCAATATCCCGATCATTGCTATTACTGGCAACGCAAATAATTACAGCATGGACGACTTCAAAGAGGCAGGAATCAATGAATTCATCCCAAAACCACTGAATTATGACAATCTCGTCACCGTGGTGAATAATTACTTGGCGAATGGAAATTAAGTACAGCAAACATTTTCTAAATAAACTTGAAGATCTTTTCTCAGAAACAGATTACGTACTGAGATATGAAAAGGGTAAATTCCAATCTGGATATTGTATTCTCAAGGATACAAGGATTGCCATTGTCAATAAGTATTACTCTCTTGATGGAAAGATTAATAGTCTTCTAGAAATCATCAAACAAATAGATATCGATACAAAGACACTTAGCGACAAGAACAAGAAGTTATATCAGGAAATCAATCAAACTCAACTGTCGTTTTGATCATTACCTTTTTAGGAACTGGAACATCTCAGGGAATTCCTGTGATAGCATGTGAGTGTGAGGTGTGCCAATCTGTAGATTATAGAGACAAGAGATCTCGTACCTCAATCCATATTGAAGTGGATGGACTCAGCCTTGTAGTTGATACAGGTCCAGACTTCAGAAACCAAATGTTGCGAGAACGAATCAAGCACCTTGATGCAGTGTTGTTTACACATGCACACAAGGATCATACAGCAGGAATGGATGACGTTCGCAGCTTCAATTTCAAACAGCAAATGGATATGCCCGTTTATGCGAGAAAGGAAGTCATTGAGCAACTGCAGAAGGAGTATTCGTACGTATTTGCTGAGCATAAATACCCTGGTGTTCCCCAAGTAGAGATCATAGAGATCGAAAATGTACCTTTTCAAATAGCTGAAACTACGATCACTCCGATCGAAGTGATGCATTACAAGTTGCCTGTATTTGGTTTTCGTATCAAGGACTTCACCTATATCACCGATGCCAATTATATTGACGATCAGGAGATTGAGAAAATAAAAGGTTCGAAAGTTGTTGTACTTAATGCACTTCAGAAGAAAGCGCACATCAGTCATTTTACTTTGGATGAGGCTATAGCAATGGCACAAAGAATCGGTGCAGAACAAACGTACTTCATCCATATGAGTCATAACCTGGGAAAGCATCGAGATGTTGAACAAGAGCTTCCTGATGGAATCGAATTTGCATACGATGGATTAAAAGTGGAACTGTAATGTTTCACAATTACTATTTCCTAAAGCGTTTAGCAGACGCCTTAAATGAACGTCTCATTGGCAAGGACTTACTCGAATGTTTTTCACAAAACAAAGACGAACTCATACTGGGATTCGCTAATGGTTCAGAAGCGATTTACATCAGAGCCAATCTCGAACCTCAAATTGGTTTACTGCAGTTTCTAGATGATTTCAAAAGAGCTAAAAAGAATAGTGTAGATCTTTTTAATGAGTTGATAGGTATTCCTGTTGAATCAGTTAATGTTTTTCAATTTGAGCGATCTTTCTGGATTGATTTCGAGAATGGCATGAGTCTGATATTCAAAATGCATGGATCGCGTTCCAACATTCTACTGGCTCAGAATAATCAAATAAAACAGCTTTTTCGCTCGATTCTTGTGGCCGACAAGGAAGTTGTACCATCTGAATTATATCAGCAACTTGACTTGAGCTTTGATCGGTTCAATGAACTTGAAGGCAATCCCAACAAGTTCATTCCTGCGCTGGGAAAAGAAGTGAAGAAACACTTGAATGATAATGGTTATTTTGAGCTTAACCCAAGCGAAAAATGGAATGTTTTCCAATCATTATTGAATGATTTGAACAGCAATCCCATTTGCATCGAAGAAGAGCGAAAACCTCAAATCACCCTCTTAAAGTCTTCTTGTGAGTCCTCATATACTGATCCAATTGCTGCAACCAATGAACTCTACATTCGCTTCACAAGACAACACTACTTATCTGATGCTAAATCAAGTGTGATCAAACCGATTGAAGATCAAATTAAGAAGACTGAAAATTATATTTCTAATACAGAAAACAAATTGCTTTCCATTCTTGATCGACGAGGATATGATGAAATAGCCAACATTATTATGGCCAATCTTCATCTGATTAAGAAAGGCCAGGAAAAAGTTACTTTAACAGACTTTTACTCCAATCAAGAGATTGAGATCAAGTTGAATCCGCAGTTGTCTCCGCAAAAGAATGCGGAGAATCTATACCGAAAAGCCAAGAATCAAAACCTGGAAATTGCGAATTTGGAAGCCAATATTGAATCTAGAAAGTCCCGACTACATGAGTTGAAAAACAAACTTCAAGAACTGCAGGAAAGTGATGATATCCGATCACTTAGAAAGGAATCATCTAAGCATTCAGTCAAAAAAGAAGAACACCTACCCTATCATCCATATACCTTATTTGGTTACCAGGTAATGGTTGGTAAAAACGCTCGATACAATGATGAACTCACTCTTAAAGTTGCTAACAAGAACGACCTGTGGCTTCATGCGAAAGATGTGGCTGGCTCACATGTAGTCATTAGAGATCAAGCAGGCAAGAAAATCCCCAGAGAGGTTTTAGAGGCCGCTGCTCAACTGGCAGCATGGTACTCCAAAAGAAAAACTGACAGTCTATGCCCTGTGATATACACACCCAAGAAATACATCCGAAAACGAAAAGGAGATCCACCAGGAGCAGTAGTTGTTGAAAAAGAAGATGTGATTATGGTGGTCCCGAGGAATTTTGAAAATTAAGATAGGAGTTAGAAATAAGAAAGCTAGTCCTCTCGGACTAGCCTTCAATCTAACCAAACTAAAATTTCTTATTCTTCTTATTGATAGATCAAATCAAATCGATCAAGTTTCATCACTTTGTCCCAGGCTGCTACGAAATCATTTACAAACTTCTCCTCTGCATTGTAGCTACCATAAACTTCTGCAATCGCTCGAAGCTCTGAGTTGGAACCAAAGATTAAATCAACTCGAGTTGCTTTATATTTCTCCTCTCCAGTTTTTCTATCCTTTCCAATGAAGTACTCTTTACTCTCGTCTGCTGCTTCCCATTCAGTACTCATACTCAATAAGTTCGTAAAGAAGTCGTTGCTTAAAGCACTTTTGTTTTCAGTAAACACACCATAATCAGAACCATCATAGTTAGCTCCAAGTGAACGCATTCCACCTAACAAAACAGTCATCTCAGGAGCCGTCAAGGTCATTAATTGCGCCTTATCAATCAATAACTCCTCTGTCGGTGTTTTGTATTTTGGATCTAAGTAGCTTCTAAAACCATCCGCCATTGGCTCTAGTAAATTGAATGATTCGATATCTGTTTGCTCTTGAGTAGCATCCATTCTACCAGGTACAAATGGCACTGTCACTTCATAACCTGCATTGGCTGCAGCTTTTTCAATAGCAGCATCTCCAGCCAACACAATCAAATCAGCAAGTGATATCTTTTTGTCTCCAGACTTAGCATTGAAATCAGACCTGATCGACTCATATACAGCCAGCACCATTTTCAACTGCTCTGGATTATTTACTTCCCAATTCTTCATTGGCTCTAATGCTATTCGTGCACCGTTCGCTCCACCTCTTCTATCAGACCCTCTGTAGGTTGATGCTGAAGCCCAAGCTGTAGTTACCATTTCCTGGATAGACACCCCTGCACTTAACAATTGCTTCTTAAGAGCCGCAATGTCACTAGAGGTAATCAATTTATGATCAACTGCAGGGATTGGATCTTGCCAGATCAAATCTTCAGTTGGAGCCTCAGGTCCTAAATAGGTGGTATTAGGCCCCATATCTCTATGTGTCAACTTGAACCATGCTCTTGCAAATGCATCGTTGAACAACTCTGGATTTTCATAGAACTTTCTCGAAATCTTTTCAAATTCGGGATCAAACCTTAAAGATAGATCCGTAGTGAACATGGTTGGAGCTTGGAACTTACCTTCTTCAAACGCATCCGGAACCTTCATTTTAGAATCTTTGGCCACCCACTGATGTGCACCTGCTGGGCTTTTCGTCAATTCCCACTCATTCTCGAATAAGCTTACAAAAAAGAGATGACTCCATCTGGTTGGCGTAGGTGTCCAGGTTACTTCAAGACCTGAGGTAATTGCATCTTTACCCTTGCCAGACCCATATTCGCTTTTCCAACCAAAACCCTGCTCCTCAATACTCGCTGCCTCAGGATCCGCACCAACATTACTTGCAGGACCTGCTCCATGCGCTTTACCCAAAGTATGGCCTCCTGCAATCAACGCCACTGTTTCTTCACTGTTCATCCCCATTCTTCCGAATGTTGCTCTTATGTCATCCGCTGCCAACAATGGATCAGGATTTCCATTTGGTCCTTCGGGGTTCACATAGATCAATCCCATTTGAACTGCCGCTAGTGGATCTTCTAATTCTCGATCTCCTGAATATCTTTTTCCGTCACCCAACCAGGTTTTCTCAGCCCCCCAATAGATATCCAATTCTGGTTCCCAGGTATCAACTCTTCCTCCTGCAAAACCAAAAGTCTTGAAACCCATATCTTCTAATGCAACATTTCCTGTAAGGACCATGAGATCAGCCCATGATATTTTGTCGCCATATTTTTGCTTAATTGGCCAAATCAATCGTCTGGCTTTATCCAAATTGGCATTATCAGGCCAACTGTTTAAAGGAGCAAATCGCTGTTGTCCAGCTCTTGAACCTCCACGACCATCAGCAGATCTGTAGGTGCCGGCACTGTGCCATGCCATGCGAATAAACAAACCACCATAGTGACCAAAATCCGCAGGCCACCAATCTTGTGACTCTGTCAAGACCTTACGGATGTCTTCTTTTAGTTGATAATAATCAACACTATTAAATGCTTCCGCGTAATCAAACTCCTCACCCATTGGATTGGACTTATTGGAATGCTGACGAAGAATACTTACGTTCAGTTGGTTTGGCCACCATTCCGCATTGGCTGTAGCTGCCAGATTAGATTTACTTTTTTTGCTGGTTGCACCAGACATGCCATCCGCTTGCTCGTTGGATGCATCCTTTTGCTGACAAGCAGGAATTAATGCACCTAAAACAACAAGCCAGCTTAATGCAATTATCTTTCTCATGTGATATAACTTTAATTAATGCGTTTTTGTATCGCAATAATAGCAGGTTATATCACTGGTTGTGAATAAGATTTTTTTATGCCCCAATAAGTCCTATTAATTGGTGCTCACAAATACTCACATTTTAAGAAAACGTTAGGCATAAAAAAAGCTCCTACGTTGGTAGAAGCTTCTTTTATTAAATCATTTGCACTTACTCTACTTGACTCACTCTAACCATGTTGGTGTGTCCTTTCCAGTGTGCTGGCATACTTGCGGTATTGATAAATACATCTCCTTTTTCTAGATAGCCTTCCTGTACAAGTCTTTTTTCGATTTGTTCCAAAGTGGTGTCAATACCTTCTTCTTTATCATAATAGAATCCAGTCACTCCCCAAACCAGGTTCATTTGTCTCAGCAAATACTTCTGATTTGTGAACAAGAAAATATGCGCCTTTGGTCTGTGCATAGCCAAGCGATATCCTGAATAACCAGATTTGGTCATCCCGATCAGCGCTTTAGCTTCCACGTTATCAGCCAATCGGCATGCAGATCTAATCAACAAGTCATTAAGTCTGGTACTTGATTCGCTATCTTCTTCCTGAAATTTGGAATAAATTGTTCGTGAATCTCCTTCTACCGCCTGAATAGTTTTACTCATTTGCTGAACAGCCTGAACCGGGAATTTACCTGAAGCAGACTCTGCAGAAAGCATAATGGCATCTGCACCATCAAATACCGCATTCGCCACATCATTTGTCTCCGCTCTGGTTGGTCTTGGGTTTTCGATCATGCTCTCCATCATTTGAGTAGCGATGATTACCGGCTTACCCAAACGATTACATTTTCTCACCATACGCTTCTGTAAGATCGGCACTCTCTCAGAAGGAACCTCAACTCCAAGGTCTCCACGAGCCACCATCACACCATCAGTTGCTTCGATAATTTCATCAAGGTTTGCGATTGCCTCTGGTTTTTCCACCTTAGCAATCACCTTTGTATTAACACCAGCTTTAGCAATTCTTTCCTTGATCTGGTGGATATCACTAGCCTTTCTAACGAATGAAAGTGCAACCCACTCCAAATCAAATTGGAAAGCAAACTCTAAATCTTCAATATCTTTTTCTGTCATCGATGGAGCAGACACATTGGAATCAGGAAGGTTGATACCTTTTCTAGATTTCAGCAATTCACCATGAACAACCTCAGTATAAACCTCGTTTCCTTCCACTTTAATGGTTTTCAATTCGATGTTTCCATCATCCATCAATATGGTATCACCAGGCTTCACATCATTCACAATGCCTTCATAAACAGTACTCACTTTTTCGCTAGTACCCAATATATCTTCTGTAGTTATGATCAACTGCTGACCCGGATGAATTGGCACACCATCATTCTCGACTTTACCTACTCGAATTTTAGGTCCTTGCAAGTCTTGAAGCAATGCAACACTTGATCCAAGCTCATCATTTAATTCACGAACCATATCAATGGTTTTCTTGTGATCATCGTGAGATCCATGAGAGAAATTGAGTCTGAAGACGTTAGCTCCAGCTTTGATTAACTCACGAAGAGTTTCTTTATTTCTACTGGCAGGGCCAATGGTTGCTACAATTTTGGTCTTTTTAAAAAGCGATTCCTTCATGCTTTATGCGAATTGTTTGTATTTCTGAATTTCGGAAGCAAATATATCTTTTGCTGGGGCTTTTTACCCAAAGAATACTTTATGTTTAGAATAATAAGTTGTCTTTCATTTTGATTTTCTCAATATCCACTACCAAAGAATAATCAATTATATCTATGGATTTCAGCTTGTTATTGATCTGAGTGGCCCAATTCTCCTCTGTTTGACTATTTAATTTGAACAAGTAATCAAATTGCTGTAATTCATTTAACAGGTATTGGTTAACTGAAGAATTGGATGTCACCAACTTATTCTTTAATAAATACGCTGTTCTAAACTCGTTTTCATCCTTTAAGTTCGAGACACGTATCAGTTTATTGTCAGAAAATTCGATTTTAATATCATCAGACTTTACCAAATGAAACTCTGTCAATTGATTTAGATGCCAGGCTAGCTTATATTCCTTTACTGAGGATACGATACCAATCAGCTCAAAATCAAACGGATAATCAGACGTTAACCGATTCTTCTTTTTCATTCTCCTCCCGGTGAGATGCTAAATTACCCAAATCGCCAAAGAGATGCCATTTCCGAAGAGTTTAATTTGTTTTGATTTTAATGGGTAATATGTATTTCTTTGCACTGGATTTTTAACTAAATATTATAGAAATGTCAGAAATAGCACAAAAGGTTAAGTCAATCATCATTGACAAATTAGGTGTTGAAGAATCAGAAGTAACTACTGAAGCTAGCTTCACCAATGACTTGGGAGCTGACTCTCTAGACACAGTAGAGTTGATTATGGAATTCGAAAAAGAATTTAATATCTCTATCCCAGACGACCAAGCTGAAAATATTGCTACTGTAGGACAAGCAATTTCTTACTTAGAAGAAAACGTAAAATAATTAGATCCCATTTTATGGAATTGAAAAGAGTCGTAGTTACAGGAATCGGTGCAGTAACACCTTTAGGAAACAATAAAAATGATTATTGGAACGCACTTGCTAACGGTGTTAGTGGTGCCGCTCCTATAACTCGATTCGACACGGAGAAATTCCGTACCAAATTTGCTTGTGAAGTAAAAGACTTCAATGTTCTAGACTTTATCGATAGAAAAGAGGCTAGAAAAATGGACCTAAACAGCCATTACGGAATGGTTGCCAGTGATGAAGCCATTACAGACGCAGGCTTAGACCTTGAGAAGGTCAACAAAGATAGAATTGGTGTAATCTGGGGCAGTGGCATCGGCGGTTTCACTACCTTCCAGGAAGAAGTAGTAGGATTCGCGAATGGTGATGGTACTCCTAGATTCAACCCATTCTTCGTACCAAAAATGATTCTGGATATCACTCCAGGGTTAATCTCTATTAAATACGGTTTCAGAGGACCAAACTTCGCAACCGTATCAGCTTGTGCATCATCAAACAATGCACTTAGCGATGCTTTCAACTATATCAGATTAGGCAAGGCTAATGCTATCATTACTGGAGGCTCAGAAGCTTCTGTAATTGAGTCTGGCATTGGTGGGTTCAATGCCTTGAAGGCACTTTCAGAAAGAAATGATGACCCAACAACTGCTTCCCGACCTTATGATAAAGACAGAGATGGCTTTGTACTGGGAGAAGGATCAGGTGCTATGGTGTTGGAAGAGTTAGAGCATGCGAAAGCACGTGGAGCTAAAATCTACGCTGAAGTATTGGGTGCTGGAATGTCTGCAGATGCTTACCACATTACTGCTCCTCACCCAGAAGGTGAAGGAATTGTTATTGTGTTGAATGAAGCAATCTCAGATGCACAAATCAAAGTTGAAGATATTGATTACATCAATACGCATGGAACTTCTACGCCTCTTGGTGATTCAGGAGAAGTGAAGGCTATCCAAAAAGTATTGGGTGAACATGCTTACAACATCAATATTAGTAGTACCAAGTCAATGACTGGCCATCTTTTGGGTGCCGCTGGAGCTATAGAGAGTATTGCTACGTTGATGACTATTGATCAGGGAATCATCCCTCCTACGATCAATCATTTTACAGATGATCCTGAAATTGATCCGAAATTGAATCTAACATTCAATGAGGCTCAGAAAAGAGACGTAAATGTAGCGGTAAGCAACACGTTTGGTTTCGGTGGTCACAATACTTCCATTGTTTTCGGTAAATACAACGGATAGTGCCGTCGTTCTTTAGGAAGTCACACGGCTATCTAAGGTATCTTTTCTCCCGTAAAGACAAGGAGCTCTACAAGAATTTCAAAATTATTACTGGGCGTAGACCTAATAACATTGCGTTATACGAACGTGCGACTCGTCATGTGAGTGCTGCAGAGGTCAACGAAAAAGGCATTAAGGAATCTTACGAACGGTTGGAGTACCTGGGTGACGCTATTCTTGGAATGGTCGTTGCTGAGATGCTTTTCAAAAGGTTCCCTTTCAAAGAAGAAGGCTTCCTTACAGAACTAAGATCGAAGGTAGTCAACCGTGAATCACTCAACAATCTCTCCAAGAAGATTGGCTTAAAAGGATTAGTCAAATACCACAAACATAAAGGCAGCAGCGTATCTCACAAGTCTGTATATGGAGACTCTCTGGAAGCGTTAGTTGGAGCGATTTACATCGACCAGGGATTCCGATTTACAAAGCGTTTCATTCAATATCGTTTGATGGGACCTCATTTTGATTTTGAAGAACTCGCACAGACCACTACCAACTACAAGAGTAAGATCATAGAGTGGTCACAAAAAGAAAATAAAGCGATTCGTTTTGAAATGATCCAATCCAACGAAGACGCTCGAGATAAACAATTCATCTCTCAGGTGTTTATAGATGATGAACCTTTAGAGAAAGGATTTGGGTTCAGTAAAAAGAAAGCGGAGCAGGATGCCGCTCAAAAATCACTGGAAGTTTTAAATATCGACTAAGTGTCAAAGATGGTTAGAGTTGGTGGAGCATGTTTAAACCAAATCCCGATGGATTGGGAAAACAACCTATCCAACATCACATGCGCAATCGAACAAGCCAAGAAAGAACAGATAGAAATCCTATGCTTACCAGAGCTATGCATCACTGGCTATGGATGTGAAGACATGTTTCTATCTGATTGGGTGGCCAACAAAGCATTAGACAAACTCAAAGAAATTGTACCTTGTACAGAGGGGATTGCAGTTACGGTTGGTACACCCATCAATCTGAATGGATTGCATTTCAACACCACTTGCTTTATATCAAATCAAAAGATTCTTGGCTTCTACGTGAAGCAAAAGCTTGCCAATGATGGTGTGCACTACGAACCTAGATGGTTCACTCCATGGGTACCAGGAGAAGTCATTGACTTTGAGTTCGATGGTCAGAAATACCCTTTTGGGCACATCACTATCGATTACAAAAACTTAAAAATAGGATTTGAGATCTGTGAAGATGCCTGGAGAGAAGATCGCCCAGGATGTCACCTCATCAATAAGGGTGTAGATATGATCTTGAATCCTTCTGCGAGTCATTTCGCTTTCGGTAAGGCAGATTTTCGGGAAAACCTGGTGATCAAGAGCTCTGAATCACTGGACTGTGTGTATGTCTATACTAATCTACTGGGAAATGAGGCGGGAAGAATGATTTATGATGGAGACATTCTAATTGCTCAGAAGGGAGAATTGAAAGGAAAGAATGCACGATTAAGCTTCAAAGACTTCAAAACATTGAGTTGTGCAATTGATTTTGAGAATCCTAAAAACTCAGAAGTCGATATCCGCCCAGATTCTCATGACCGATTTGTAGAATTTGGCAAAGCAGCTCCCCTGGCACTGTTTGATTACATGCGAAAGAGCAAGAGCAAAGGGTTTGTACTTTCACTAAGTGGTGGAGCAGACTCTAGCTCTATAGCCGTATTAGTCGCTCAAGCTGTAAAACTGGGCCTAGATGAATTAGGTTCAGAAGTGCTGGGACAGAAACTAGGCATTGAAATCCTACCCTCAGACAGCTACAAACAAATTGTCAATAAGATATTCCATACCGCATATCAAGGCACCAAGAACTCCTCTGAGGACACCCTAAACTCTGCCCGTTCACTTGCAGAAAGTTTAGGTGCTAACTTCTATCACTGGACCATTGATGAGGAAGTGGATGCCTATTCTAAATCTATTGAAAAGGTATTGGGTCGCTCATTGAGTTGGGATACAGATGATATTGCCATGCAAAACATCCAGGCGAGAGCTCGCTCTCCAATTATCTGGATGCTCACCAATATCAAGAAATGCCTCCTCCTATCCACGAGTAACCGTAGCGAAGGAGATGTGGGATACGCTACCATGGATGGTGACACCAGCGGAAGCATTTCACCCATCGCAGCCGTGGATAAGGACTTCATTCTAAAATGGTTGGTCTATGCAGAGAAAGAGTTAGGGTATAAAGGACTTTCTTATGTGAATAATCTAACTCCAACTGCAGAGCTAAGACCTCAGGATCAGCATCAAACAGACGAGCAGGATCTGATGCCCTATGCTGTTTTGGTAGACATAGAACACAAGGCGGTGAGGGATAAGAAATCTCCATTAGAGGTATATGATCGACTCAAAGGCAAATGGCCTGATCATGTTTTATTAAAACAATGGATTACTAAGTTTTTCCGTCTTTGGTCTATCAACCAATGGAAGCGAGAACGAATCGCACCAAGCTTTCATCTAGACGATTTTAACGTGGACCCTAGAACGTGGTGTAGATTCCCCATACTTTCAAGCGGATTTACTGAGGAGTTAGAGGAATTAAAAAGTAGGTCTTGAGGTTATTTATGGCACCGGGTCATATCCACTACCCCCCCATGGGTGACAACTACCTATGCGCTTGATGGCTAACCATCCTCCTTTAAACACACCATGCTTCATAATTGCTTCTTTAGCATAGTTAGAACATGTGGGTGTATACCGACAGGTGCTCGGAAATAAAGGAGAGATACTATACTGATAAAATAGTACCGGAAGAATAAAAAGCTTACGAATTACGTTCTTCACATATCAAAAGTACCATTCAAATTTGGTGTGAACAATTAAATTGATTCTGTTTGTGGATTAATAGGACAAACTACCAGTAGAGGTTATAGACGGATTGTGAGATTGGACAAACTCAAACTACTTATTTTATCGCTCATTATTCTGCTTGGATTGCAGGCAGCTGCCCAGATTTCAAGGGAAAAGATCAGTAACCACGTGAGTGATAGTACTGGTTTCACCACTATTCGAGAGATCACCATAGTGGGGAATGATAAAACCAAGGACTACATCATCACGAGAGAATTGAGTTTTAATCAAGGAGATACACTTGCCAATCACCAACTCGAAAAAGAACTTCAACGATCAAGAAACAACGTTTACAATACCAATCTTTTTACAACGGTAGAGTTTGAAACTACGCTCATTGATTCCACTCTAATTGACCTGACGATCAAATTGGAAGAGCGCTGGTATGTGTGGCCTTCCTTCGTTTTGAAACCGATCGACAGAAACTTAGTAGACTGGTGGACTAACCGAGACAAAGACTTCAGTCGTGTTCGGTTTGGTCCAAAACTCGACATTTACAATGTAAGAGGTCGAAAGGAATCTCTACGTTTCATTGGATTATTTGGATTTGATAGACGATTCATCTTTCAATATTCCCTCCCATATATCGATAAGAATCAAAAGCATGGTCTGATCATGGGTGCTAGCAGCATTCTAAACAAGAAAATGCCATATGAGACAGTTGACCATGTCAACAACTTCATTACAGACACTTCTGAGTATGTAAATCAAGTCAATGCCGAGGCATGGACCGGTTTCCTGATCTATAAATACCGCCCATCTTTCTATGACTATCACTACATCACACTGCAGGGATATGACTTTACCATTTCCGATGATATTGCGCGATTGAATCCAAATTACTTTGGTGGTGGACAAACTCGACAGTCAGCACTTGGACTTTCTTATTCCTACTTAAGTGATAAAAGAGATAACCGAAATTATCCACTTACAGGAACATACAAACTAGCAATCATTGAGAAACTTGGATTAGGAGTGTTTAATGATGTGGATATATGGCGATTGGATTTACAATACCAAAAGTTTGTGGACCTTGGTAAAAAATGGTATCTCAGCACCAGTATTGGTGGACAACTAACTTCTCCAGATGTTGCATATTTCAATTATTCACAATTTGGTGAGGAGAATTACTATGTACGTGGTTTTGAACAGTTTATCGTGGAGGGACCACATAATGTACTAACCAGGAACTCCATCAAAAGAGAGATTTTCCAGACTAAGTTTAATCTAGGGAAGTTCATGCCTCTTAAGAAGTTTAGAAAGCTTCCATTCGCCGTATATGCAAAGGCATTTGCAGATGGTGGGTATGTAGTCAATTATGACAACTACGAACAGAACAGTCGCCTGACAGATAAACCACTTTATAGTTTTGGTGTGGGACTTGATTTGGTGATGCTTTATGATATCACACTTAGATTGGAATATTCCTACAACTCAGAAGGTCAATTCAAGTTTGCTCCAAATGTAATGGCGGAACTTTAATCAAAATTCTTCCACTTCTTCTTCTCTCCTTTACGATTAAAGTAATACCATACTCCCACTCGTTCTCCTTCCTGGTAAGATCCTTCATAGGTCGGTTTCCCATCTTCATCAAAGAACTTCCAAAGACCTTCTTCTAATCCCTCTCGATATTCTCCCTCCTGTAACACAACACCATTGTCAGCATACATCAGCCACAACCCATGTGGAACTCCATCATGGTAATTACCTTCTTGTCTAAGTTTCCCAGATGGGTAATAAAACTCCCAAAACCCTTCATAAACTCCATTCCCATATTTACCCTTTCGGTCCAGTTGACCATTTTCATGGTAATAAAAAGCCGAGTCAACATAAATATTCTGTGACCATTGTTCCACTGCCTGAAATTGTCCATTAGGGTAATAGTATTGCTGTGAACCTTCCAGCAAGCCATTATCATAGTTTAATAAGGCGCTTTTCTCTCCCGAAGGATAAAAATAGGTCCACTCCCCATTCTCCTCGTCTTTCAACAATTCCCCAATTGCCATAACAGCGCCATCTTCATACCACAAAGTATCCTGGGACATGACTGGATTAACAAAAAGGAAAATGAAAAGAAAAATCAGTACCCCAAATTTCATCATGAATCAAACATAACCACTATTGTCTAATAAACTGGAAAAAACTAGTTTGCAGTATGCTCCGGTATTTTTTTATGATCATCGCCATACTGCCACTATTTTGTTTTGCTCAAGACGGTGACTACACACTTGGAGCAAGTAATAGTGCCATGGCTGACGCTTCCGTAGCAACGGTCAATAACTGGGCATTATTTAATAATCCAGGAGCTTCTGGAGCATTGACCCAAACAACCGTAATGGTGAGCTTCCAAAACCGTTTTGACTTGAGCGAAATACAAGTAATTGGGGGTGGAGCCATCTACCACCATCGATTGGTGAACATTGGAGTTCGATATTTCAAGTTTGGAGATGATCTATTCAACCAGCAATTGGTTGGTCTAACCCTCAGCAACAAACTGCAAATGGTAAGTCTAGGTGGTGGGGTTAGTATCATCCAGACCCATGCAGAAAGTTTGAATGATGATCGCGTTTGGGTTGGAGAATTTGGAGGTCTGGCTCAGCTAACCAGTAAGATATCCTTTGGTGCACACATCTTCAATTTCAAACATGGAGTCGAGTATCCCACAACTATGAAGGCTGGCATGCAAATCGAACCTCTGGAGACCATCGCTATCAACTGGGAAGTGCAAAAACAACTGGAGCAGCGAGAGATATACAAAGTAGGACTGGCCTATGGACTGCTTGATTTTCTGGTCTTGCGAACTGGCATCAATTTACAGGGAGTGGAAGACAAATCCAGAACAAACACCAATGCCTCTTTTGGATTTGGGTTGAATACCTCCAGCTTCCTGATGGACTACTCCTTTAATAGTGGTGAGATTGGGGCAATCCATGAAATCTCATTATCCATTTCATTTGGTGATACTGAATGAGAAAACTAGGATTCATACTGGGTCTCTTAATTTCACTTTCTCTGATTGGACAGGAACTTGATCTGGAGCAGTTTGCCGAAGCGCGATTCCAACTGCAGGATGATGACATCCCCTATGAAGACCTGTATGAGTCTCTTCTACTTTTTTATACTAATCCGCTAAACCTCAACAAAGCTACCAAAGCAGAATTGGCTTCTTTGTACATCCTGACACCCGCACAAATCAATTCCTTCTTCACTTACAGGGAATCAGTCGGAACATTAATATCCATTTATGAACTTCAGGCCATTCCAGACTTTGACATCCCAACCATTCATGATTTATTGCCTTTTGTATCTGTGACAGAAGCTTTGGATTCCAGACCACTGTTAACTCGAATCCTGAATGAAGAAAACAATTATCTTCTGTTGCGTTATACCCGAACATTGCAATCCGCAGAAGGCTACCAACGCGGAGATGGATCTGGTTACAAGGGAGATCCAAACACCATTTACGGACGCTTTAGAGTGAGTCATTCCAAAGACTTTAGTCTAGGTGTGACCTTTGAAAAGGATGCCGGAGAACAGTTCGCTTTCTCTCCAGGTAATCAGCAATATGGTTTTGATTACTACTCCTACCACTTCGCATTGCAGAATAAAGGGATCATCAAAAATCTGGTTTTGGGAGATTATCAAATGCAGTTTGGACAAGGATTGGTATTAGGAGCTGGTTTTGGTGCTGGTAAAGGCGCAGAAACCATCAACACGATTAAAAGAAACAGCACGGGCCTTAAACCTTACTCCTCAGTATTAGAATCCGGATACTTTCGTGGAGTTGCTGCTACAATCTCCATCAAAGATCTGGACATTACTGCATTTGGGTCTCGTCTGGCTCAGGATGGCAACTTATTAAACGACACCACTTATTCGGACTTTGAAGAATATGTCAATTCCATCCAATCAACAGGCTTTCACCGAACCAGTAATGAATTGATGTCTAAGAATGCCATTACCGAGGTAAGTACTGGCTTTGCAATTCATTATAGCCTCAAACACCAATTCAATATTGGAGCCACAGGATTGTACACCCACTATGCCAGTCCCTTACAGAAGAAACCTAACAACTACAATCAATATGAATTTTCTGGAGATGAGAACTTTGTAGGAAGTGTTTACTCCAATCTCAATTGGCAAAACCTAATGCTCTTTGGCGAAATGGCGAGATCACAGTCTGGGGGTATCGGAGCTGTAACCGGCATTTTGCTTTCCATGACTCCCAAACTTGATTTCAGTTGGTCATACAGAGATTACAGCAAAGACTTCCATTCGTTTTATGGTAACGGTTTTGGAGAGGGCTCCAGAATCATCAATGAAAAAGGAACCTACTGGGGTCTTGCTTATCGACCTTCTAGAAAGCATGCTTTTTCCGGATACTTTGACAAATTCACTTTCCCATGGTTAAGGTTCCGAGTCGATGCTCCATCCAATGGTTTCGAATACCTTGGACGGTTTACCTATAAACCAACTCGCTCGATCCAGATGTATGCCCAATTCCGACAGGAAAACAAAGAGCTCTCCGTAGATTCAGAAGATGGCACCTTGAGCGAACTCACCGAAACCATCCGAAAAAACTACATCATTAATCTAGATTATGCCATTGGCAGGAGCTTCAGTTTCAAATCAAGAATTCAAGGTTCCAGCTATGCACAGTCTGATGAAATCACTCATGGTCTAGCCATCATTCAGGATGTAAATGTCGCTTTCTGGAAAATGAAATTAAGCACACGATTTGCACTGTTTGATACAGATGACTTTAACAACCGTCAGTACCTGTATGAAAAGGATGTTCTCTATGCATTTAGCATTCCTGCCTACAATGGAGTAGGCACACGAAGCTACTTCATGGCACAATACACCGTCAATCGCTCACTTACTTTATGGCTTAGGTATTCTCAATTCCAATATGTCAATCAAGAAAGTGTAGGTTCCGGACTAAATGAAATCGATGGTGGCCTCCGATCTGATGTCAAGTTCATGCTAAGGTATAAGTTCAGGAATTAGGCATTGAGTAAGTGGGTCATATTGCTCAATTATGTATAAATTCAGTCATTTTTATGTGAATTGACCAGCCAACTAACCACCTCATATGCGCATTCTCATCACAGGTGCCACAGGATTTTTAGGCAGCAAAACCCTAGAGTCTTTTGCCAATCACCCAGAATTTGATCACATCATTGCAACGGGTCGGACACTAACTCCTGATCGAAAAGTGATCAAAGATCATGTAGCCTATCAATTAGGAGAATTGTCTGATTCTGATTTTGTAACAAGCTTATTTACAAACCATATAGATATAGTGATCAACTGTGTCAGCTTATCCTCTCCCTGGGGTTCCTATGAGGAATTTTACAATGCCAATGTAGTGACCCAGCAATTACTTATTGAACAGTGCATAAAACATGATGTTCACCGATTCATTTACATTTCATCACCTAGCGTTTACTTCAAGTTCAAGGATCAGTTTGATGTAACAGAGGAGACTCCTCTGCCCAATCATCTGGTCAACGACTATGCACGGACTAAACTGGAAGCAGAGCGTTTGTTAGAAAACTCCGGTTTGACTTACATAACCTTACGTCCTAGAGCTCTCGTAGGTGCAGGAGATACTGTGATCATGCCTCGATTGGTACGATCATACGAAGAAGGAAAGTTGAAAATCATGGGTTCTGGGAAAAATCTGGTGGATTTAACCCCTGTCTCCAACATGGTTGACGCCATTTTTCTAGCTACTCAGGCAACCAAGGATGCTTGTAACGAAGTTTACAATATTGCCAATGGACAGCCCATCCAGTTATGGCAAGCCATCAACCAAATACTGAAGAAGATAGGCTATGCACCAATTGCGAAGAAAATCCCCTATTGGCTTCTAATGACCGTAGCTACCCTGATGGAGTTTGCCGCTAAGTATTTCGGAGGAAATAAAGAACCAACACTCACAAGATATTCTGTCGGGGTGTTAGCACATTCGTTTACACTTAATATCGATAAAGCCAAATCCAAGCTCCATTACAAACCCAGACAAACCGTTCAGGAAGCCATGAATGAGTTTGCCAACTGGTACAAACTACAAAAAGATGGCAACAGTTAAATTTGAATTGCGATCGGCAGGATATTGTACTGCTTTGAAGTCACATGCGCTCAGAGGCACAGCAGCTCGGACCATTAAATTCTTTGCGACCTACTCCTACTTACATCACCCGACACATGGTCATATCCTTTTTGACACGGGCTATACAACTCGTTTTTATGAGCTAACCAAATCCTTACCTATGAGCTTGTATGCCAAAGCAACAAAGGTATTTGTCAAGCCAGAGAATCATGCTTCTGTTGCTCTTTCCAAGGATGGAATTTCACCAGAATCCATTGATAAAATCATCATATCCCACTTTCATGCAGATCACATTGGTGGGTTACGAGATTTCCCAAATGCAACTTTCATTTGTAGCCAACAAGCTTATGACAGCATTCAGAATAAAACGGGATTCTCCGCATTGAAACAAGGATTTATTCCGGAACTATTACCAGATGATTTCGATCACCGCGTGCAACTAATCCATACTGAATCGGGAAAAAATCAAGATATACACCTTGGGCCAATGTTTGACCTGTTTGGTGATGGAAGCATTCAGTTATTTCAGGTAGAAGGACATGCCTGTGGACAAATTGGCGCCTTGATCAAAACCGAACAAAAACCCGTACTACTCATCGCAGACGCTGCCTGGCTCAAAGAAAACTACTTGCAAATGCACCTCCCCTCTCCAATTGTTCGTTTATTCTTTCACTCGTGGAAAAACTTTAAAGTCAGCTTGAAAAATGTGCATAATTACCATCAAGCCAATCCAGATACGCTGATTATACCATGCCACTGTGAAGCAACATACCGCCAGCTTGCTAATGACCTAACCGATGAAGCCCAATAAATTACATATCCTCCTTTGGTTCCTAAAGCTTCGGTATTCACGGCTCTTTCACTCCAATAAAATAAGTGGATCAAGAGTAAGACATTGGAAAAAAACGCTTTCAAAATCCGATTTTTATCAACCACTGATTTCCTCTGGGGACTTTCCGATCATGAATAAGCAGCGCTTCATGGATCATTTCGATGAAATCAATACTGTTGGAGTATACAAATCAGAGGCTATGGACATTGCATTGAAGAGTGAACAATCCAGGGACTTTACGCCCACCATCAACAACATTAGCATTGGATTATCATCTGGCACCAGCGGCAACAAAGGAATATTCCTAACCAACCCTGCCGAAAAAGCCATTTGGGTTGGCGCTATCCTCGATCGGGTAATTGGGCTGTCTCTGAAGAAACGAAAAGTGGCGTTTTTCTTACGAGCTAACAATAACCTGTACGAGTCTGTAAAATCCAAAACCCTGGAATTCACTTTTTTTGATCTGAAAGAATCAGTGAATGTACATTTTCAACGACTGGCAGAGTTATCTCCAGACATTTTGGTGGCTCAACCTTCTGCTCTTTACCAAATTGCAAAATGCTATGAAGGCACAAACACCAAACCCACTTTTAGTAAAGTGATCTCAGTAGCAGAAGTTTTGGAAGATGACCAGAAAGCCTACTTCCAAAGAGTGTTTCAATGTCGGATTGATCAGGTCTATCAATGCACCGAAGGCTTTCTAGCTTATACCTGTAAACAAGGAAAACTCCATTTCAATGAAGATTGGCTGAAAATCGAAAAGCGATACCTCGATGAATCCCGGTTTCATCCGATCATTACCGACTATCTCCGTTCCTCACAACCAATAGTTCGTTATGAACTTAATGACATCATCCATGAAGGAAAAGTGTGTACCTGTGGAAGTAAAGCTACTGTTATTGACCGAATAGAAGGGCGATCCGATGATGTCTTTTTATTTGAGGTAGCAGGTGATGAAAAGATCATTTACCCCGACTTTATCCGTCGGGCAGTGATCTCCTCCTCTGATGAGATTCTCAATTATTTGGTTCGCAAAACATCCAAATCACGATTAGAGGTGTCTTTGGAAACAACGGACAAATCATCCTCCAATGAGGTATTTGATACTGTGAAGCAGCGACTCGTTGAATTACTCACACAGTATGGTGTGGTTGATATCGAAATAACGCAAATGGAGTACCAACATGATCCCATGATGAAATTTACCCGCATTAAAAATGACTCCCGTGAGAACGTTTAACATTGCCGGAATTGGTAAGTATTTGCCTCAGAAGCAAGTGTCAAGCCATGCGCTGGAGGAGCAGCTACAATTGCCAGAAGGCTGGATTGAACAATACATAGGAGTGCAAACACGATACCTTGCGGAAACGGAGAGCAATACCGAAATGGGTGCCAAAGCACTTCAGTCGGCACTTAATGATGCTGGTATTACGATAGGTGATCTTGATTGCCTCATTGGCGCAGCAGGAACATTTGATCATGTCATCCCTAATCGATCTTCACTCATCAAAGCCGCTTTTAAAGAAGCACATTTATATGATTTCCCCTGTGTTGATATCAATACCGTTTGCACCAGTTTCATTACCGCATTGGATTATGCTTCGCTATTGATTCAATCCGGACAACATCAAACCATCGCGATTGTCACCTCAGAAATCAGCTCCAAAGGTCTGGATCCTTCCAATACGGAAACCTATTGCCTCTTTGGAGATGGTGCTGCAGCGGTGATTCTCACAGCAGGAGATGATGGTGGATTGATTCATTCCAATCAAAAGACATATTCTGAAGGAGCCATCAATACGATGATAGCAGGTGGTGGCAACCAATACCATCCAAAAGATTATCCATATGATCCTGCATTGTATAGCTTCAAAATGGATGGAAAGAAGCTCCTGAAACTGGCTCATCAGCACCTGGAAGAATTTATTATCAATTTCTTTTCTAAATCGTCGTTGAGATTGAATGAGGTGAATTGGATAGTGCCCCATCAAGCGAGCAAATTAGGTCTGAGAATGCTCTGCTCCTTGGAAGAAATTGAATCAGAGAAAGTGATAGATCAGCTATCTCTTTATGGAAACTGCATTGCGGCTTCGATACCAATCGCCCTAATCACCAGCATTGAGCAGGGAAAAATCAAAGAACAGGACACATGCTTCCTGATAGGAACTGCTGCTGGCATGTCAATTAGTGGATTGTTACTCAAATACACCAAATCATGAGTCTCGCTATCGCCAACTCTCTTCTGCTGATCCTGGTTCTTATCGAACTGATGGTGATTGGATTGATTAAGAAACAAACCATTCCCTGGAAAGAAGTGGTGTTTAATCTCAACTCCGGTCACATTCTCATGTGGATCTTCAGAGGATTGGAAGTGACCATCTTTCACCTCATTTCTACTCATTTCGGGCTAGGCATCGTGGATAACTGGCCATATTTAGCTATCTGGATCTTTACCTTCTTTGCCTGGGATTTTTGCTTTTACTGGCTACATCGGATTCACCACAAACTTCGGATTCTGTGGGCAGTTCATGTGGTGCACCATGAGGGGGAACACTATGGCTTGTCACTTGGCATCCGAAACTCGTGGTATTCTTCCATCACGTCCATCCCATTTTTCCTGGTTTTGGCTTTTATAAGCATTCCAGTGGAGATTTTCCTCACAGTTGGTAGCATTCATTACTTTATCCAATTTTACAACCACAACGATCTGGTAAGGAAGAGTGGAATCCTGGAGAAAATCATGATCACACCTTCTCATCATCGAGTGCACCATGGCATGAATGACGAGTACATCGACCGAAACTTTGGGGGAACGTTGGTGATCTGGGACCGACTCTTTGGAACCTTTCAGGCCGAAAAGGAAGACGTGCCGGTTCAGCTAGGCACTAGAGACAACCCACATACAATGGATGTCATCAAAGCCAACAATCTACCCTTTGCCAAGCTTTTCGGGAAAGCTAGATATCATTTACCTGAACCGAAATATTCCATCAGTAACTGGTTCATCGCTTCTGGAGGTATCTTGTTGTTTGTCCTGCTTCTGTTTTACATCCTACAGGAAGAGACCTGGCCAATGGTGATGAAGATTCAACTGTTTCTTATTGTTTTTATGGGCACCATAGCAAATGGTGGATTGTCCGAAGGAAGAACCTGGGGATTGGTACTCTGGAGCTTTCTTTTTGTAGTGGCAGCACCATTGTTTCTCTACTTCCAGGAGGTCACGGATTGGAAACTCATACTTCCCATGGGATTGCTGGGGCTGCATGCGCTAGGTACCTTGTTATTTGTTAAGTTTCAGGCACTTGCGCGAAAATAAATAACTACATAATCAACTGAATTACAGTTCATTATATGTATAATCCTATTTTCTATAAGATTCCTCTTACCCCTTTTTAGGTATTTTCATCTCAGATGATGGTTTTAGTTGTTCCATGAGTCAAAATACTGTACTTTAAAATCGAGATCATTTGATTTTCTAATCCAAATACTAATATTAAGAAGCTTTTTACATGCCACCTCCCAATAGACAAAGTATTATTCATACCAAACAAGCCAATTGGTTACATCTTATCCTATTCCTTTTATTGGCAGTGAGTACTGTTTTAATAGTTCTCAAAGTTCCAAATCTCTATTCAGATAAACTTTTTTTTCTAAGAATTATAATGGGACTTTCAACAGCTGGAATAGCTGCTATTATTCCAGGGTTTTTCGAAATAAATATAAAATGGCTTGATAACACAATTAGATCAGGAGGAGCTATTGGTCTCTTTATCCTAGTCTTTACTTATACCCCTCCGGCAATCATCCCCAACAATAGTTGTATTAGTGCTATTGACTTAAATGGTGATTGGTCTATTGAAACCGTATCTTCTATTGGAGCTAAGACAATTGGTGTAGCAAACATTCAACAGAACAACATGGAGTGCTTCTTGAAAATCTACGGGGATTTTGAAAACCTGACTGAAGGAAAACCCAAAATTCGATTTAATTCAGAAATTGCTGAAATCAAGGACAATGAAATCATTTTTGTTTATATGAATAATGATGATGAACGAGGAGTATGCCGTGGACAATTGAATGTAAGTAACCCTGACGAAATATATATGAACTATTACGATCTATCTGGTTATGACAAAAACAATGACCCTAGTGGAACATTGATATTTAGTAGACAAAAATGAGTAAGCAGATAAATACTTAGATTTGTTTTTTCTACCTCAATTTAGTAATGTCCAAATTCAACATGACCTTTGTTACTTTCCTCCCCATCAAACATAAGACCTTTTAAACAAAGTAACTTCGGACGTTAAGAAAACAGAATAAAGAAATAAAAACACCCCCTACCTCAAATTATCCGTCCCTAGTGCCTTGCGCTTGTGCACTCGGTTGAACAAGGGATAGATCAATACGGATAACAAAATCAGCCCCGTACCCATGTAAAAACCAGGGTTCATTTGCTCATCTTCAGGAAAGAAAATCAAGGCCAGAACAATTCCATAGACAGGCTCCAGATTGACGGTAAGGTTCACAGAGAATGCAGACAACCGTTGCATCAACTTCACAGAATAACTATAAGCAAATACGGTACAAACGAGCCCAAGCAGCAATAAATACCACCAGTCACTGGCTGTTGGTTGAAGTGCTAATTCATCAACTCCATCCAGAGTTAGATAAATCGGGAAAAACAATCCAATGGATAGGCAAGCGCCAACCATCTCGTAAAAAGTGATGACAAAAGGATCTTCCTTTTTGGTTAGGTCTCCATTGATCACGGTAAAGAGTGCTGCCAGGAATGCTGAAACCATAGCGAGAATCAAACCGAGGAAGTAATCAAACTCCACATTGAAAATGATGACAATCCCAATGAACGCCATCACGCTTAAGATCACTTCAAACAGTTTGATTTTCTTTTTAGTAGTCAATGGCTCCAAAATACTCGTCCACAAAGAACAAGTAGCCATTCCTGCCAAGCAAACGGAAACATTAGAAACCCTCGCGCTCAAGAAAAATAAAATCCAGTGCCCAGCGATTAAGATTCCTGTTCCCAATGTGATTGGAAATGTTTTGCCAGCTCGAAAATTGAAACCTTTCTTCCAAATGACAAGCAAAACAGCTAACCCAATGGAGGCAATCATCGTCCGGTAAAAGACCATTTCCACAGGAGGTAAATCAATCAGCACACCAAGGATCGCCGTAAACCCCCACACCAGCACAATGAAGTGTAGAAATCCAAAGTCTTTGGTTTCCTGAGTCATCGGGGAACGGTGTTGTAAAGAAATACGCCGATAGCCGTAAAGATCATATTTGGTATCCAAACAGCAATAATTGGATTAATAGAGCCCGCCTCTGCAATAGCCCTTGCAAGAATAAAAAAGAGAATAAAGATAAAGGCAATGAGGAACCCTAAGGCTATCTGAAATCCAGTTCCACGCCTCGATTTTCTTGCCGACACAATGACCCCAATGAAACATAGAATGATCACTCCAAATGGCTGCATATACCGAATATAAACTTCGATCTCATAAAACTGAACATCATCTGCACCTCTACTTTTTTGTAAGGCTATATAGTCATTGAGCTCAGTGAGTGTCAGTGTTTCGTGGTGTCGCTCCTTATTTTGAAAATCTGCTGGTGTCAAGTTGAGCAAAGTATCAATATCTGCACTTGCACCTCCTCCAGTAATCACCTCCTTATCATCAAAAACTTGTCTGCGTTGCCAGTTTTTCAAACTCCATTTATTGGTGGCTGTATCCCAGTGAATTCTTTTGGCAGTTATTTTATCTTCCAGTCGTTCATCTATAATCTTTTCAAGAGTGACAGTGTAACCAATGTCTCGCTGATTATTATACCGATCAATGTAGATGTAATCATTGTCACCAATTTTCAAGTGAATGTTTCGATCCGAATAAAAAAATGGTTTTTTCAGGTAATTCAACTCAAAACCAATTCGAAACTTATTGGCATCAGGAATGATATATCCCATCGAAGCAAAGCTCAGCGCCGCAATCAATACTGAAGCGATGAAATATGGCCACAGTAATCTCTTAAAAGAAATGCCTGAAGCAAGAATAGCTACAATCTCTGTCTTGGAAGCCAACTTCGCTGTAACAAAAACTACTGCAATAAACGCAGTAATTGGAGTCAATAACGATGCGAAATAAGGAAACAGCGTCAAATAATACTTCGCGATCTGTGCTCTGGACACATTATTCTGAATGAAGTCATCATTCTTCTCTGTGAAATCAATCACGCAGATGATGAGCACCAACAGAAACACCACAAACACGAACGTGGTAAGTATCTGACGAAGTATATACCAGTCTAATTTCTTCAAAGTCTAGTTGTCACTTTTTTGACCATTTGATCTTTCCAGCTTGCAAAGGTACCTGCTTTTATTTGCTCCCTTGCTTCTTTCACTAACCACAAGTAGAAAGTTAAATTGTGAATGCTGCTGATTTGTGCTCCCAATATCTCCTTGCTCATGATCAGATGGCGAACATATGCTTTCGAGTAAAACGTACTTACATACCCTCCAATAGCAGGATCAATTGGAGAAAAATCAGTCTTCCAACGTTCGTTCTTGATATTAATTATGCCTTCACTAGTAAAGAGCATCCCATTGCGGGCATTTCGTGTTGGCATTACACAGTCAAACATGTCCACACCCAAAGCTATGCACTCCAGAATATTCTCTGGTGTACCAACTCCCATCAGATAACGTGGCTTATCTTTTGGTAAGATCTCACAAACCAAGTCTGTCATAGCGTACATGTCTTCATGAGGCTCTCCCACTGACAACCCACCAATAGCATTACCTTCTCGACCCTGCTCAGCAATGAATTCAGCGGATTGCTTCCTCAAATCAGGATAAGTACTTCCTTGCACTATGGGAAACAAAGTTTGAGAATAGCCATGAATAGGACCTGTTGCATCAAAATGATCAATACATCTCCTCAACCAGCGATGCGTCATGTGCATAGAGTTCTCCGCATACTTTTTATCGCAGGGATATGGTGTACACTCATCAAAAGCCATGATGATATCAGCACCAATCACTCGCTGAATGTCCATGACATTCTCTGGAGTGAAGTCATGCATCGACCCATCAATATGGGATTTGAATTTAACACCCTGTTCTGTAATCTTTCGGTTATCACCAAGACTGTATACCTGATATCCTCCGCTATCAGTTAGAATAGGTTTGTCCCAACCATTGAATTTATGAAGTCCACCAGCTGCCTTGATCACATCCAAACCCGGACGCAAATACAAGTGGTAGGTATTACCAAGGATAATCTCAGCTTTTATATCCTCTTTAATTTCACGCTGATGTACCGCTTTAACAGTACCAGCAGTACCAACAGGCATGAATATCGGTGTTTCAATCTGACCATGGTCTGTTTCGATCAAACCAGCTCTGGCCTTAGACTGAGGGTCGTTATGTTGTAAGGTAAATTTCATGAACGGCGCAAAAATAGTTGGCTCGGAATGAAATGCACGAATTTTAGCCTTCTATCTTTACCCACCGTGTTGATTACTGTCGTATACATCGCCTTTATCCTGCTAATATTAATTGATGGTGCACTAACTATCAGTTCATGGCGTACAATCCTATCTGTTTCGAAACCGATAAAATCCAATCAATCTCTATCTGTTAGCATCATCATATGTGCACACAACGAGATAGAAAATCTTGAAAAGCACCTTCCATTTATACTCAACCAGGACTACCCAAATTTTGAAGTCATTCTTGGTCTGGATCGCTGTACAGATGGATCTATCGAATATGTTCAGTCAGTGGCCAATGATCGTTTAGTACCGGTGATCATTCATGAGACACCATCTGGATGGAATAGTAAAAAGTTTGTCTTAAGACAATGCATTGACAAAGCTCAAAATGATTGGCTACTATTAACTGATGCCGATTGTCAACCTCAATCTTCGAAATGGATTCAATCATATGTGGATCATATGAGTGGCGCTACCAATCTTGTCCTTGGAGTCAGTCCATATCAAAAGGAGCCGCATCTTATTTCTCTCATCACTGAATATGAGACATTTATAACCGCTAACAAATTCCTCACACAGGCGATCAAGGGCGAAACATATATGGGAGTTGGGCGAAACATCGCTTATACCAAATCTCTTTTCCGTGAAGTCTCTGGATTTGAAGACATTGCCCATATTACTGGTGGAGATGATGATTTATTAGTCCAAAAAATGGCACCATTCGCTAAGGTAAGTGTCAATATTCAAAAAGAATCGCTAACCTATTCCGCTCCAGAACGTACATGGAGAAAGTACCTAACTCAAAAGACTAGACATCTCTCCGTTGGCAAGTATTACCAGGAAAAATTTAAGAAAAAACTTAGCACCAGCGCTGTGTTACACAGTAGCTTATGGTTGAGTTTTCTATATTTGATAGGTTTTTCGGATACTATCTGGAGAATTATTGTACCCTTTGCGACGTTGGTACTTATAAAAGGACTATTTTTCAAGAAAATCGCTAACCAGCTAAACATGCCTTTGCGTGTGATTTGGTATCCAGTAATGGACCTGATTTATGCGGTTTTTTTACCTCTGGTTGCTATCAGAGCGGTGCTAGAACGAAATATTAGATGGAAGAAGTAAAAAGGCAGTTTTCAGATAAAGCATTAAAAGATTTCAAACTCATAGATCGTGCAACTCTGGAGAATGATGAATCAGCTTTCGCGGAATTAATGAGCCGTTACAAAAAGCCAGTTTATCACATGATCCTGAAAATGGTTAGAAATGTGGATGATGCTGAGGATTTGACCATTGAGGCTTTTGCTAAAGCTTTCAAGAACCTTGCACGCTTCAAAAAAGACTACACGTTTAGTACCTGGCTATTTCGTATTGCTACTAACAATGCCATCGACTTTATTCGTAAGAAGAAGTTAGAAACTTACAGTCTAAACACCTCATTTACCGATGACAGTGGAGAATCTGTCAACATTGATGTAGAGGACGGTGATAGAACGCCAGACGAAGAGGCTATCAACACACAAAAGATTGAGTTGGTCCGCATGTTCGTGACCAAACTTCCTGCAAAGTATCAGCGTCTTGTGAAGCTTCGTTATTTTGACGAGCTATCATACGAAGAAATTGCAATCGAGCTTGACGCTCCTCTAGGCACTGTCAAAGCACAACTTCACCGGGCTAGAGAGTTGATGTACGAATTGGTGAAGGATAAAAAGAAGCATATTTAATGAGCCAGGGTGTTCAGCAGGTTTTTGATCATTTCCCAAACCTTACAGAAAAACAAAAAGAACAGTTTAGTCGGCTGGAATCACTTTATTCCGAATGGAACGAGAAAATCAATGTGATTTCACGCAAGGATATTGAGCAGTTGTATACCAGACATGTTCTTCACAGTCTGGCCATCGCAAAATATTTGACATTCACACCGGGAGCAAGAGTTTTGGACATTGGAACAGGTGGTGGTTTCCCTGGCATTCCTTTAGCTATACTTTATCCGGATTGTGAGTTTTTGTTGGTGGATAGTATAGGTAAGAAAATCAAAGTAGTACAAGGAGTTGCAGATGCTATTGGTCTAATCAATATAAAAGCAGAGCATGTCAGGGCAGAGAAAATCAAGCAAAAGTTTGACTTCATCGTTTCCAGAGCTGTCGCAAGAACCAAAGTAGTCTACCAGTGGTCCAATAGATTGATTGAGGCTAGTGATCACCCAACCGCAGCTAATGGCTACTTACTCTTGAAAGGTGGTGATCTGGATGAAGAACTGAAAGAGTTTGGTAGATCACATACTACACAGGACATCAGTTCTTACTTCGATGATGAGTTCTTCGAGACTAAGAAGATCGTATACATTCCGGTTTGATTGCTCTTTATGTTTGTTAAACACTTATTTATTGTTTGCTTCATTGGGTGTTCACTTGCATTATCTGCACAAGACATCAAGATTGAGATAGAGTCTCGTGTTGCAGTGTCTGAAGTTCCCAAAAAAGCTCTTGAGAAAATAAAAGAGCATTTCCCATCTTCTCAGGCCAAGTGGTACAAAGAAGAAAGCGAGAGTGGCATTTCCTTTGAAGCCAAGTTTAAGGTGAAAGAACACCTCCTAAGCATCGAGTTTGGAGATGACGGTGTGTTGCAAGACACTGAAATAACTATCAAATGGAAAGAATTGGAACCTTCCATTCAAAGAAGCCTTCTATGGTATTTTGAGGACAGCTTTGATAAATACAAACTCCACAAAATACAACTTCAGTATACACAACCATTAGCGCAAGTCGCCGAACATCTCTTGAGTGGCAATTCTTTGATTCCAACTTACGAAATAGAGTTCTTTGGCAAAAATGAAAGTAAAGACCTTTGGGAGGGTGAATTCAATGAATCTGGAGAGTTCATTTCTAAGCGGAAAATAATTACCAAACCATCTGACACTCTCCAATATTGAGATGTTGGTTCACGATATTGCTTGGCATTTCGAGCACAACGTTATTTGCTCAAACAGATACCTATGGTGGCTTATTTCCTGAGATGGCCTTAAGTAAGAGTCAGGGAAACTGGAAGTATACCCTGAAAATTGAATCACAGAACTATTTCTACTCCTCTCCAGCTCTTGATCAATGGAAATACACTAAAAAGCAGAATGACCTTCAAGGTTTCATAGCTCATAAAATTACCCCCTTGGCATCCTTGTCAGTTGGATATCAGTATCGCATGACAAATAGTGAGGACAACAGTCATCGGCTAATTGAGCAACTTAGTTTTGTTCAAAAATCATCTCTATTGAGAGTAGGCCATCGTATCAGACTAGATCAGACCTTCCTTGACGAGGGACTACAGCTTAGATTCCGTTATAGACTCTCTTTAGAAATACCCTTAAACGGTCATTCGCTTGATCCAAAAGAATTCTATTTACTAGCTCAGGATGAACCAATCATGAGCTTTGAACCAGAAAAGCAAGATCTGGAAAACCGCCTCAATACAGCTATTGGATATGTTTTTAGAAATCACAGTAAGATTCAATCAGGAATCGACTACAGAACTGATCGTTATTTTATTGCTGGATTTCGTCATCGTATATGGTGGAAAACCGGTCTTTACCTCAAAATTTAGAATCTCAACATTGCCTCCATTCTGATTGAATGCAGTCAACCGCTAAAGTGCCTGAAGAAGAATCTTCAGCTTGATATCATAATTGCAAAATACCTTCGGTAATGATTATTTGTTTGCAATGAACAAATCCTTTTTTTGCACATTTTAAAACATTCCGTTCTATTCAGTGTTTCTTGATTAGAATCAAAACTTTTTTATCTTATGAAACACTCAAAATCTCTCTTACTCGCCTTCCTATTTTTTAGCACTTCCATTGGAGCAATGGCTAGTGATGGTTTAACAAAAGAAAACGTTTCGTCCAAATCAGAAACTGAAGTAAAGAAGCGAGTTGGACAACTACTTGATCGAGTAGAAGAGATAAGAGGATTTGATAGAACTAACATGGATCAGTTCGAACGAGCGGAATTGAAAGAGGAACTTATCGATATTAAAAAAGAATTGAATGTAGCAAAAACAAATGGCGGTACAATCACTATTTCAGTGGGTGCGGCTATCATCATTATTTTATTGCTAATTATTATCCTATAATACTCACATCTGAAACTTAGAAATGACCTTCGGCCTTATAGTCGAAGGTTTTTTGTACACTATTCAACAGTGACTGTTTCACTCTGAAACACACCTTCCCTCTATACCCTTCTTTTTTCAGTCAGAATCAACATTTTCAGGTCTGGCACATCGTTTGGAATCGTGAAACCAAACATATTACCTATGCTAAGAAATTTCCTATTAAGTAGCCTAAGAAACTTTCGTAAAAACAAGTCTTTCACTTTCCTTAACCTTTTGGGGCTGGCAGTAGCTATCTGCGGAATTTTCACCATTTACGTCTTTATCCAAAATGAGCTCTTGGTAGATAGTTCTATACAAGAAAAGAATTCAACCTACCTGGTAACGTATACACAGCAAACGGAATCATCATCACGAGAAATAGGACTTGGTGATATGCAAACAGACAAATGGTTGCTTGATAAGAACTCAGAAGTAGCAGCATCACATCATATTAGACATATTGGAGAATCTCTCGTTAGAAATGGGAATATCAAAGCAGAACGATCAATTACATTAACCCAGTCCAATTTCTTCGACTTCTTCAACATCCCACTCGTTCAAGGAGATATCAACACAGCACTTAGCAAACCAAACAGTATCATTCTATCTGAATCTGCAGCAAAGGTATTTTTTGGAGACAGTAACCCCATTGGCCAAAAACTTGAGATTTTTGGAGATTACACCATGCCTCTACAAGTGACTGGCGTCATTCAAGAAGGGGTTAATCTTCATTTTGACTATGACTGTCTGGTTTCCTGGGATTCAAGACCAAATGATGAACCAAACACCATTGGCGAATGGTACCGTTATTCTATCAATAGCTACATCAAATCAAACAATACTAGCTCAGTAGAGCTTGCCAATACATTAACTGCGCGATATCAAACTGAATTTCCAGAAGAAAATATATCCATTAATCTCTATCCGATATCGGATCTATACTTTAAGATTGGTCATGTTCAGTTTTTACCTGGCTTTAAATCCGGTAATAAAAACAGCTTAACCATCCTTTCCCTCATTGCCGTTTTGATTCTGGTGATTTCAGTAGTCAACTACATCAACATCAACATCTCGCTTGTCCTAAAACGGCTGAGAGAAATTGGTATGAGAAAAGTAATGGGTGCCAGTAAACTCACCTTGGGCAGTCAGTTTTTGGTGGAGAGTACACTTTTGGTCCTACTAGCCAGCGTCATAGCCATTACGCTATCAGACCTACTAATTAAAGAGCTACCTTCTCTATTCGGAGCAATCAACGGCCCTTTTAGTAATATTTCCTATCTCTGGACACTCATTGGATTGAGTTTGTTGATTGGACTTCTGTCAGGCTCCTATCCAGCCCTCTTTATCAGCCGAATCAAGCTATCCGATGGCCTTAAAAGCCAGCTGAATGGTGGCAAATCAAGAAACATCATTAGAAACAGTTTAATGGGCCTTCAGTTTTTCATCACCTTTGGCCTATTGGTAATGTCCATAGTCGTTTATCAACAATATCAATTCATTCAGAACAAAGAATTAGGATTCAATAAAGAGGATATTCTCATTGTAGACATTGGCAACAGTGGTAAAATAACTGAAGGATACAGAGCATTCCAAAGCACTATTAATACCTTCCCAGAAGTCAAAAGTACTAGTGTAAGTACCGATATTATTGGGACAGGATACACCAACAATTCCTACTATGCGATCAAGGAAGGTCAAACTAGTGCACCTGAAAACGGTGTGATGACCACTTACTTTTCTGTTGACCCTGACTTTACCACCACATATGATTTACAAATACTTGAAGGAAGAGCCTTTAATCGCGACTTGTCTATAGATAGCTCAGGAGTAATCATCAATGAAGCATTGGTGTACAAATTAGGCCTTGAAAATCCTGTTGGTTCAAGAATCAAATTATTTGGCGCAGACAGTAAAAGTCTTCATGTACTAGGAGTAGTAAAAAACTTCAATTTTAAAAGTTTACACAATGAAGTCACACCTATTGCCATGTACCTCGGAAGACGAAATTTTTGGAACCTAAGCATTCAGTTTGATCGAAACAATACGGCGGCATTGATGGCTAAGTTGGAAAATGCCTGGCTTCAATTCGATCAGGATGTTCCGTTTTCGTACGAGTTCCTGGATGACAAACTTGGCAGATTCTACGAGCAGGATCAACGTTTCAGTAAGTTGATTAGTGGTTTTGCTATCATGAGTGTGATTTTATCACTAATTGGGTTATTTGGTTTGACAGCTTTCTCAATGGAGCAGCGATTAAAAGAAATAAGCATTCGTAAAATATTGGGGGCGGATATTAAAACGTTGATTTTGCTATTCAACAAACAAGTGATCATTGTTTTTACAATAGCTTCTGCTTTGGCCTTACCACTCATTTACACATTGGCAGGAGACTGGTTGTCAAACTTCGCATTTCATATAGGCAATACCTGGGTAATTTATATCTCATCAGCCATCATCATTTTTACGTTGATTGTAATGACCGTAACCATCACCTCTTTGAAGGCAGCTAATTCAAACCCTGCCAAGTATTTAAAAGATGATTGAGCTAGCTACTCAAAATTAACTTGAATCATTCCCGCATATTCAGATACCAGCCGATTATAAAGCTGATCAAATTGCTCAGCTTTATATTCTTCCAACAAGTCAGCTGCAGAATTCATTCCTCCAACGTAGTATCGCTGGAACCATGGGGAAACGCTTATTAATCCGACCACCAATCCATAATTAGTGATGGTAAAAACATAGGCAGCCCCGAATGCAGAAATCGTAATTAGAGAGTTGATTCCTTCCTTATAATGCCTGGAGTACGCTTGTCCAGTACCAGGAAAAACTGCTGAAAGCAAGATCGCCTTCATTTTTGTCTTCTTATTTACTTTATCAACTGATCTAAAGACCTCATTCAGTTGGTCTGGAGAAGCATCAAGTTTCAAGAAACCTTCTTTAGCTTTAGCATAATCACCTAAATAAAAATCGATTAATGACTTGATAATTTGTTTGTTTTGCTCCCCAATTTCATTGTCAGGTCGGTAAGCCAACACACTTCTCTTTGCGTTCAGAAAATCATCCAATTTAACTAGAGATAGAATTTCCATCAATTCATACCCCTCACCTTCCTTCATTCTGGTTAAGGTCTTAAAGTATTTGGCAGACACATCATAGTCACCTGACAAATAACTTGACCATGCCAAGCCTTCTACAGTGAGGGAATCAAAATCTCCCGATTTATCGAAGAAAAGCACACGCTTATAAAAAGAAGCGGCCTCATCATATTGCCCTATCTCAAAGGATGTTTCAGCCAACTCAATCGTTTGACTAATCGATTGAGCGGACATACTACCTACCGTAATAAATATCCAAAAGATACTGAACGCGATCTTCATATTTCTTCTCTTCAATCTGATTAAACTCTTGAGCAGATTTCACACTTCCATAGATATTGCCTGTATAGAATCCCAGTGCAAGCCCTCCAAATATCCAGGCACCAGGTCTGTCAATACCTTTTTCGGAGATGATTCTATAGGCTTGATATCCGGTTGTAGATATTAGCAACAAGGAAAACAAGCCATCCTTCCATCTACCAGTATATATTTTACCTAAACCAGGCACAACCGTGGATAAAGCTCCTGCCAGAAAGGGGCTTTTATGACGTCTATCCTGAGCCTCAGAAGCAACAGTATACATTTGTTGTACCAGATAAGGAGGATTGTTTAGTTGCTCTGACTCTTGCTGGGCTGATTCCCAGTTTCCCTCCAGCGCTAATGAAGCAGCTGTCAGGAAATTAAGATCAGGTTTCGTAAAAGTATAGTTTCCAACCACACCACGAATTTCTTCGAATTGACTACTGGAAAACAATGCATAGGTATGAATTTTCCCAAATTGAATACTCGCTATCGTCACTGTCTCAATACTCTTTAGCCGTCGTATAGACTCCTGGTATAGCTCCAGGTTTTGCATACTAATTAACAAGTTATGCCATGAGGTTGTATCTGTGGGATTTAAATAAACAACCCGTTCATATTCCGTCGCGGACTCATCATATCGTCCTGCTTCAAACAAATAATCTGCGTACTTCTTACTATTTGAATAATCAAAAAGATCCTGACCAAACGTCAGAGTGGTACATCCAAAAAGACATACAATCACAAATAACCTAAAACTCTCCAACCTCATCCACTAACCTATTTTTATTCTTATCGAGTTTATAAAAACCAGGACTCAAGGAATTGCACCTGGTATAGCGATCAAAAAAAGATATGGTCCCCTTGACTAATCCAAGCTTTTTCACCGCCTGAACAGCATACTCTGAACACGAAGGAGTAAAAGAACAAGTACTTCCATCTTGAGAGCTGATAAAACTCTTGTAAAAAACAAAAGCACCCGTGTAGAGCATTTCAACCTCATTGTCAGCCCTTTTAAAATACTCACCATAATGGCGGTGCTCAGACTTTTTATCAACCGTTAACTCCTTCTCAAAATCAATGGATTTGACCTGAGCGGATAACTGGAAGGATAACATCATCAAAAACAGAATAAATAGCTGCTTCATCTTCAAAATCGTCAATCTTTATGTCACTGTGGGTTGTAATCTTTTTATTATCTCCTAATGGTGTATGAATGATCTCATAAATTTTCATAGGAAACATGTATCGACCGACCTTCTGATGCTCTTTAAAATATTGCTTCACAAGTGGCTCGCCTTTCTTTTTGTAAAAGATAATTCCTTCTAACAGGCCTTCAGACTGGGTAATGGCCACATATCCTTCTTCACTGGCAGGATGTTTCCATTTTGAAACGACCTGATTTCCCACCTCTTCTACATCCATAAGTCTGAATCCCATTTTGGACAAACCAAAATCGTCCATCTCATTTTTTAAAAGTAAGTGATAAATAGAAAAACCAACGGTCATTGCTGAGGAAGATGTACGCATGACACTATCGTTCAACACAATGTATGCAGCAGTATCCTTAAATACCAGAAATTGCTCACGCGGAAATGTCTGATTATGAATTAATGTTTCCTTATTCAAATCATAGAATACCTTTCCTACGATTAAGGACTGTTTCTTATCAGGGCTAATCTCTTTAATACTATACTTGGCTTCTATTCGAGTGCCAAAATTCTGGGTAAATGCAATGTGTGAAATCAGCACACAAAACAGAAAATAAAAAAGGTGTTTCATAAAAAAAGGGCCTTACGGCCCATTTTACTTTTACAAATCTACTACTAATTAATAACTATAGTAGAATGGGGAAGTGATTGCTCCTAAAACTACGTTAGCAGCAAAACCAATCCAGAAAGATGTTTTTTGATCTTTTGTCTTGTTCTTGTTAGTAATCACTACGAAGAAACCAATTGGACAACATAGGAAACCCCAAAGACCAGATGGCCAATCGAAGTTGCTCCATTGGAAACCTTGAGTTCCTTCTACTGAATTCACGCTTTTGAAAGAAGCCATATCAATTGATGCGTCCATTGAAGAAAGCTCCTCCATAGAAGTGATTTCGTTAGCAACAACTAACTCTTCTACCTGGTTTAGCTCATCAAACTCAGCTTCGAAAGCTACAGCATCAAATTCAACATCTTCTACAGCAACTTCCAACTCCATATTTGCAGGTGCTGCAAACAATGCTTGAGTTGAGAAAATCAAAGTCGCCATGAACATCGAAGAAACTCTTAATAATCTCTTTTTCATAATCTGTTATAATGGTGATAAGTTTAGAATGTGAATATTATGATTTACGCATTCATTTCCTAATGTTGTTTGTAAAATACTATCATACTTTACGCTTTCAGTTCTGATCAAGGAGGTATTTCGTGATATAATTATTTGACATTAAATGAATTAATACCACAAAAAACTATTCTTCCCGAGCTTATTATTTTTTTTGTTTCTGGCTTCAGATTACCATCATATTTTTCCCCTCTTTTCATTTAACTCCTCTAGATTTAAACAGTGAGAAAAAAGATAGTCGTATTAACTGGAGCTGGCATAAGTGCAGAAAGCGGAATAAAGACATTCAGAGATGCAGGTGGTCTTTGGGAAGGACATGACGTAATGGAAGTGGCAAGCCCTCAAGGTTGGGCTAAAAACCAGGAGTTGGTATTGAATTTTTACAATCAACGTAGAAAACAGGCACTTACTGCAAAACCAAATAAAGGTCATTCGGCTCTTGCCGAATTAGAAAACCATTATGAAGTAGTGATCATCACTCAGAATGTGGATAATCTTCATGAAAAATCAGGAAGTACGAATGTTATTCATCTTCATGGAGAACTATTTAAGGTTAGGAGCACATTGGATGAGTCGTTGATATATGACCTGGATGGCTGGGAATTAAAAACTGGAGATTTGTGTGATTTAGGAAGTCAATTGCGTCCACATATTGTTTGGTTTGGAGAAATGGTCCCCATGATGGAAGTCGCAATCGAGGAAACACTGACCGCTGATTATTTCATCGTTGTGGGCACATCTATGATGGTTTATCCGGCCGCTGGACTAATCAATTATGTACACTCAGATGTCATGAAGTACATTGTTGATCCAAACCTACCAGCCATCAAACCCGATTCTTCCACAGTTTTTATTGCTGAAGCCGCAACTTCCGGAGTTGCCAAAGCCATTGACTTAATCAACCAAACCAACTGACCATCAGACCAAATCATCGAGAAATCTAACTGGTTCAACTAATAATACAATTGTATCTCATTCATAAGTCATACCATTGTATCTAAGTAAATCTTGCAATACTATCTAGGTGTTTTGTGTACGCATTACACCTAAAAAGGCTTAAATTTACAGTCCAGTTTAATATTACCGTCTTATTAACCACAAACCGTAACCGCATGAAGAGATTGCTAACTCTGCTGACTCTGCTTGTAGCATTCATTCTATTCCTGATTTTTACCAATCCTGCCTACGCCGAAGGCTCGAAAAACTTAACACCAAGTTTTGGGACTGGTGATGGAACAACCAATAACAATTTCATTGGTTATTTGTGTCATTCACAGGAAGCTAGTATTACAGGCAATTTCCTATCTCCAAACGCCACTGCCGATGAGCGTCTTTACATTTATGTTAAAGAAGGGGAAACCCTCTACATGGGTTTAAGAAGGATAGATCCTGTGACAAATAATGAACTTCAACATCAAGACCTCACCATTGTCATACGAGAAAATGATGGCACTTTGGTCACTTCCTTTACCTTAGATGACGATGATGCTGTTACAGATACAGACGGAGATTCTCAAGGATATCCATTCACCACTCCCCAAACCGGCGTTATCGAATCCTACGCAGAAGTATTGGCAGGCCCATCAGCTATTGTTGGTGTGTCGGGTTATGATGCTCTGAGTTGGACAAACAGCTCTCTGGGTGATCAGAATTTCTATATTGAATTCATTCAATTCGATGGAGGAAGTACTACAGCCTCTGATGATATTGACGTAGAAAGCTGGTATGACCTGTGGGACTTCTCCGTATATGATGGCACAGAGGAAAAACCTGGTAGAATGCACTCGAAAATCTGGGGATTTACAGCGGGTAGCTACACGAATCAGTTTTCTGATGATTTCAGTTTATATGCCACTATGCCTTCTGTAATTGCTGGTTCCGATGCAGGGTATTATGTGAAAAATCTTAACTATGCCGGGCTTGAAGCTTACACCACACTCCTTTATGCCAACTCTACAGGAGCAGATTTAGGGTCAACCACCGATTTGAATGGTGATGGAACTATCGATTTTCAGGATGCTAGGCGTACGCAGACTGGCAACATCGGTGCACAAGAATATGATATATTCATCAATAACCCAGACATAGAACTCTACCCAACAACAACTCTACCCGATGTTTCTATTTCTAATGCGAATTTTTATTGTAATTCGAGTGGAACAGGTGGTGAGGGAATTATCTATTTTGAGTCGAATCAGTCCGGGATTATCAGTTTGATCATTGATTTGGATGGTACGCCTGGCTATCAAGCTGGTACAGAAGATGTGATCATTGAGCAATTGATTGATGCCTCATCTGGATTTGCCTCCTCTTCGGTTCGATGGGATGGATACGATGGGACTGGCGCTATAGTACCTGCCTATACCGATTTAAACATAAGTGGTCGTTTCACTGCTGCTCCCGTACATTCTCCATTGTATGACCCAGAAATTAACTCTCTTGGTATTAATATGGTGGATACCAGACCAAATACTAGTTTTGATTTAGTCTATTGGGATGACCTCAGCCAGACCGGTGTTGGCTCAAGCCCAACCTCTGAGCTCGATGGTTCTAACTCAAATCAACACACCTGGACCACTGGTAATGCGTTGCTAGTAAATACCTGGTCATTCGGATATTATCAGATTAACACAGAAAACGTGTCATTCGACTTTGTTTGTGATATTGATGGAGACGGCATCGATGAACAAGATGATTTAGACAATGACAATGACGGAGTTGCAGATTCAGAAGAAGGAGATTACTACAACGATACTGATGGAGATGGTATTCCAGATTATTTGGATTCAGATTTTGCCGGTTTTGTAGATAGTAATGGTGATGGAGTCAATGATAACTTTGATGCTGATTTGGATGGTATTCCAAATGGTCGAGATCGTGATAGTGATAATGACGGTATTCCAGACATTATTGAATATGGCTTGACAGACGCGGACAATGACGGACAAGTAGATGGGTTTACTGATGCCAATGGCAATGGAATACATGATGCCTATGATGTCGCCTGTGATGGAAGTGGCACTACCCCTGGAACATATTACGCCTCGAGTGTATATGCAACTAACGGAACTACCTCCAACGAAACAGATGGCCTCGGAGCTCCTGATGGTGCCACGGCTGGCACAAATACAAATAATACCTCTGGAAGTGGATTCGTAGCGGAAATAGAATCCACTGCTAACGGTTCCTACATTATCTACCAACTCGCAGGAAGTATTCCCTCGGGAACTGTACTAACTTTTAGACTTGACAGAGAAGATGGTGGCGGACCAGTTGCTGATTATGAATTCGGGCAATCATCTGACGGAAGTTCTTTCACTAACCTGGTCACTCAAACTATTAGTCGGTATACAGAAAATTATACTTACACGCTAACAAGTGACGCAGAATACATACGTTTTAGAAATAATAATGCTGGCAACAACAGGGACCTATACATTGATGCCATCACTTATACAATAACCACACCTGCTTGTTCTGGAGGTGTCGCACTTACTCCTCCAGATACTGATGGAGATGGTGTTCCAAACTATTTAGATATCGATTCGGATAATGATGGCATTGTGGATGGCTATGAGATAGGTCTTACTGTTAATACAAGCACTGGGAAAATTGTATTTACTGATAGCAATAGTGATGGGCTAAATGATGATCAGGAAATCGTAGCAGCTACCTTGTTTGATACCGACGGTGATGGAATATACGATTATCTGGATATTGATTCAGATAATGACGGAATTCTTGATAATGTAGAAGGACAATCAAGCGATAACTATACCTCTTCCATAGATGGAGATACTGATGGCGATGGACTACTGGATATTTATGATCCAGACAATGGAGGAACCATTCTAACACCAGTTGATACAGATTCCGATGGAGATGCAGATTACACAGATACTGACGCTGATGGAGATGGCATTTCCGACTTCATCGAAGGGTATGACTCCAACGCTGATGGGATTTGTGATTTAGATACAAATAGTGATGGTATCTTAGACAATTCCGATGCTTGTGCGGCATATACAGGAACAGGAATGTTGAGAACCGAAAATGCTGATTTTGAAAATGGATTAAAATCTCTTAATGCATTTTCAGGGGATGTGTTTGTAACTGCTGATGCACAATCAGGTGATGCAGCGATCATAGCAGGACCAGCTGAAGGTGGCAGTAATGTTACTACTTATTTACCATCCGAAGCAGGTATTAACTATCAGTTTACTGGATATGCAAAGGTAGCAGGTGGTCCAAGTTATGCTGCTATAGGTATCACTTTTTGGGATGCAGATAAAACAACTCGTCTTTTTGAACCACAACAACAAGTTCTAGCTACCACCTACACCTTATATACCGTAACGGCTACTGCTCCAGCAAACACTAAATATGTGGAAGTTTGGGCCTATAAAGTTGGCGGTGTAGGTACATTAACTTATGACAACTTCTCATTAATTGTTACCGATGCATGTAGTGGAGACATCACCGATGATACCAATGGGGACGGATTGCTGGATCTATACGAAAACTACAATGCGCCGCTACAAAATACGGACGGAGCAGATTTGAAGGACTGGCAAGACAGCAACGATGACAATGACAGTAGCCCTACATCTGGCGAGGATATAAACAACAATGGAGACTGGTCAGACGACTTTTCAGAGGGAGGAATTTCTATTCCAGACTATTTATATTCAGGAGATTTGGATGGTGATGCAATTGCAGATGCTCTTGATGCTGACTCTGATAATGATGGCATACCTGACAATATCGAATCGAATGGGGAAAGTGTAGACCCAAGTGGTGACACGGATGGAGATGGCATCCCTAACTATAAGGACGCCGGAGTGGCAGCATCTCTTTCTTCACCTGTTGACGCCAATGGGGACGGTATTTTTGATGTCTTTGATTCAGATTTGGATGGAGTTCCTGACTTCCTGGATTTGGATAGTGACAATGACGGCATCTGGGATGCAGTAGAAGCATACGGAGGCTCTATTCCTAATGGACTAAATCTTGCTACTGGCCGGTTTAACCTTAATGATCCAGACAATGATGGGTTGATGAATTACATTGACTCCTCTCCTGCTTCCAATGGTGGAACCTCAACTTTGGCTAATCCAGATTCTGACGGTGATGGAATCAGAGATTATGTAGACATTGATAGCGATGGAGACGGTATTGTTGATCTCATAGAGAGTCAATCAACTACTTCACAAATATCACTAGCGAACAATGACGAAGACGGAGATGGAATTGATGATGCCTTTGATCCTACAGACGGAGGAACACTCATTACACCAGTTAACACAGATGGTTTGGACCTGCAAGATTATTTGGATGATGATTCCGATAATGATGGTGTTTTAGATATAGTAGAAGGACATGATGCCAACAATGACGGTTATGGTGACTGGGATGATAATTTGGACGGCACAACTGATGAAGCTGATTACACTACAGATAGTGACGGTGATGGACTCCCTGATGCCTTTGACAATGTAACACTCGGAAATACTGGCAACAGCACTGGATCCAACTCAGCTCTTCAAGACACTGATGGACTTCAGGATGTTGATTTCAGAGATACTGACGATGATGCCGACGGAGTTTTAACGGCTAATGAAGACAGAAATAGTAATGGTGACTTTGCCGATGACCGGACTGATGGTCAAGGTGGACTAAGTATTCCTGACTACTTATACAATGGTGATTACGACAAAGACGGAATTGCTGACAACCTGGATTTGGATTCTGACAATGATGGTGTAGCAGATGCTGATGAAGATGGTGGTCAATCAATAGACCCAAGTGGAGATGAAGATGGTGATGGTATCCCTAACTATCGTGATGCTGATGATGCAACTGTAACCTCTAGTTTAACTAGCACGGCAGACATCAATGGTGATGGAGTTTATGATGTTTATGATCATGATCTTGATGGTGTTCCTGATTTTAAAGATGCTGATTCAGACAATGACGGAATACCTGATTTGATTGAAGCCGGAGGAATTGATTCGGATGGAGATGGACGAATAGACGGACTTTCAGACAGTGATGGAGATGGCATTCCAGACAATGTAGATGTGGATAATACTGGAGGGGTAGATACTGATGATGACGGTATAGACGATTCATTTGATGCAAGTGTAACTCCAGGATCTGATGCTGATGGAGATGATATTATTGATTCCGCGGACACTGATATTGATGGTGATGGGCTTCCAAATGCTTATGATGTAGATAATGGAGGCACAGCTCTAACAGTGAGCGATTTTGATGGAGATGGCATCAATGACCTATTGGATCTAGATTCAGACAATGATGGAACTCCAGATATTATTGAAGCTGGTGGAACAGATACGGATGGAGATGGTAAAGTTGATAATTTCACAGATTCCGATTATGATGGGTTCGCAGATTCCGTAGACACTGATTCGGGAGGAACAGCCTTCACCTTCCCTGATTCTGATAATGATGGATTGTTGGACATGAAGGATTTGGATTCTGATAATGATGGAATTACAGATGCTGTAGAAAATGGTGCCCTTGATACCAATTTGGATGGCCTCATCGATGACTATGCTTCTGATTCTGACAATGATGGATTAGCAGATTCGGTGGATCCAGATAGCGGGGGTACTGCAATAGTTAGCCGTGACACAGACGGTGACGGAGTATATGATTATTTGGACTTAGACTCTGATAATGATGGTTACCCGGACATCATGGAAGCTGGAGGTACTGATACTGATTATGATGGTATAGTAGATGATCTTTTGGACATTGATCTGGATGGTATTCCAGCCAATGTGGATGTTGACCAAACTGGAGGGACAGATGCTGATGGAGATGGAATTGATGATGCTTTTGATGTTACTTACACAGGAGGCAATGACAATGATGGAGATGATATTGATGACATCTATGATTATGACATTGATGGAAATGGATTTAGCGATTCTGTTGAAGCACTTCCTTACGCCCTTCTAGACTCGGATAACGATGGAATTAAGAATTTCCGTGATTTTGATTCTGATAATGATGGGATTGTTGATGTTATTGAATTTGGACTTACTGTAGACGTGAGTACTGGAACTATTTCCGGTTTTACTGACACAGATGGAGATGGATTTAACGATACTCAAGATGGATACATTGGAACTGTAGTAAACGGATCCGTTGTACCAGTTTCGCCACTCAACTCTGATTCAGGTTCCGAACCATCTTCCGCAGTGGTACTAGACTATTTGGACATTGACTCAGATAACGATGGTATCGTTGATCTAAAAGAAGCACAATCCAAAAGCACTTTCATTGCTTTATCAGGAGTAGATGTAGACAAAAATGGTTTGGATGACGCTTTTGATCCCAATCAGTCTGCAACCTTAATCACACCAGTTAACACAGATGGTGATGGAAACCCAGACTATTTGGATGACGATTCTGATGGCGATGGTGTTTTAGACCTTATCGAAGGAAGTAACTCTGACAAGAATTTATACGGTGATTGGGATGCCAATCAAAATACGAATTTTGATGACTCAGGATACAACACGGATACGGATGAGGATGGCTTATTAGACATTTTTGATAACGTGTACAGTACGGGCAATACAAATGTAGTAGGGTCGAATGCAGCCGTTCAGGATACAGACAGTGATGGAACCTGGGATTTCCAGGATGTTGATGACGATAATGATGGCACCAATACTGTATCAGAAAGCACTTCATCTACTCTAGACCCAAATGGTATTATACCAGATTATTTATATGGAGATCCTGACTCTGATGGAGATGGAGTGGATGATGGAAGTGATTTGGATCAGGACAATGATGGACTGGCAAATGCCTCAGAGGATGGAGGTACTGGGATAGATCCTAGTGCCGATACAGACGGCGATGGTTTGTATAACTACCAGGACTATGACATTGATGGCGATGGTATCAAAAACAAAGCTGACACTAACACAAGTGGAGTTAACACAACTTCATTTACAGATATCAATTCAGATGGAGTTATAGACCAGTTTGATCAGGATTATGATGGAGTACCTGACTTCAGAGATGCGGATTCTGATAATGACGGAATTGCTGACATCATCGAATTTGGATTGACTGATACTAATGAGGATGGTACATTGGATGAAGGTGCTGGAATCACCGATGCTAATTCCAATGGATTAGTAGATGCTTATGATCCTGCTTGTGATGGAGTATCTACTCCTGTTTCGGGTAACGCTGATGCAGTTATAACAAGCACCTCGGTTACCTTTGCGACACGTGCACTTGGGACACCTAATAACAGTGGAGCTGTCTTAAACACAACAGCAGCAGATTTGATTCTGGACTTGACTGATGAAGTGATTAGTGGTACAACATTGTCTATTAATACAGGATCAACTACTGGTGGCAACTCCTTCACTTACACACAATCTTTGGATAATGTTACGTTTACCAATCCAACTGTTTCTGCTGTATCAAATGGAGTATGGGCGAATACTAACTATACCTTGACATCAGATGCTCGATACATTAGGATTCGAATAACAACAGCTGGAGGTGGTGGTAACAGAGATTGTCGTGTAGATGCAATCTCCTATTCATATACCGCACCAGCTGCTTGTTCCGGTGGGGTTGCTATTACTATTCCTGACTCAGATAGTGACGGAATCGACGACTATCTTGATTTAGATTCAGACAATGATGGTATTCCTGACAATATTGAAGCTCAGCCGCATGCTACCTACACAGCACCAGTGTTAGCGGATGCTGATGGTGATGGTATCCTCAACGTCTACGATGAAGATTTTGCGGCAGGAAATGCAATAGCACCTATTGATACTGATTCTGACGGAACAGATGATTATCTGGATACAGACTCTGATAATGACGGAATCGCTGACGTGATTGAAGCCTTTGATAGCGATAGTGATGGCTACGGAGATTGGGATAGTGATGGAGACAATGATCCTTCAGACGAGGGTGGATACAGCTCAGACACTGATTCTGATGGAATTTCTTACTTGTTTGATAATACGACTTCAGTCTCTTCTGTTGCTAACATCACAGGAACGACGGCCTCATTACAAGATACTGATAACGATGGGACTCCGGACTATAGAGATGATGATGATGACGAAGATGGAATCCTGACAAGTGCAGAAGATAGCAATAGCAACTTGAATTGGGCAGACGACTTCTCTCAAGGAGGAATTACAATACCTAACTATCTATTCAACAATGACTTTGATGGTGATGGCATTGCCAATGAATCGGATCCTGACTCTGATGGAGATGGAGTGCCAAATGCCCTGGAATACGTAGGTGCAACATACACAGACAACAGTTCACCATTTGGAGATGATGATGGAGATGGAATTTATAACTACCTGGATTCTGATGCTACTGGGTTTACCGACACAAATGGTGATGGAGTGGATGATAGAGTTGATCAAGATAGAGATGGTTTACCTAATTTCTTAGATCTGGATTCAGACAATGACGGCATTGCTGACGCTGATGAGAATGGAACTACTACCAATTATGCCTTAACAAGTACACCTTCAGAATCGTCTACGTCAGGGTTGTATGGAAGTCCGGTAACGGTAGTAATAGATGGCGACACGGATGGAAATGGGGAAGCACAAGCAAATCATACCAATAGTGAATTAGAAGCCTACGTTGAACTTGACTTAGGAGCTGTTTATGACATCTCGGCAATCAACATTTGGAATAGAATTGACTGTTGTTCTGATCGTGCTGACAATTTCTATGTATTTGTTTCAGAAAATGCCTTTACTGCAGGTGACGTAGCAACTACTTTAGCTCAATCTGGAGTAACAGCCATCTTGCAATCCCAGCAAGCTGGATCACCTTCCACGTTCACATTTGGTACAACTGCCAGATACATTCGAGTACAACTAACCGAAACAGAGTACTTGCATTTAGCAGAAATACAAGTCTATGCAGCTGCTCTAGACACTGACAGTGATGGAATTCCTAACTACCTTGACCTGGACTCTGATGGTGATGGTATTACCGATAACATAGAGGCACAGTCTACTAGTGGATACATTGCTATAACAGATACAGATTCAGATGAGAATGGACTTAAGGATGTATATGACGGTGGTAACGGTGGAGTAGCATTGGTTCCTGTTGACACTGACTCAGATGGCACACCTGATTATTTGGACACAGATAGTGACAATGACAATGTTGACGATGTGATTGAAGGTTTTGATGCCAATAAAAACGGGTTCAGTGATCTGGACATTGACCAGGATGGTGATCTTTCTGACGAAACCAATTACGGTGTTGATCAGGATGGTGATGGTTTGGAAAAACTATTTGACAACTATAGTGGCTATGGCATCAGCAACATCACCGGATCAAAAGCGACTCTGCAAGATACAGATGGAGATGGCATTCTAGACTGGAGAGATGATGACGATGATACAGATGGTATCAATACCGCGGGAGAAGATGCCAACAGCGACACCTTCTTCTACAATGACAAAACTCAAGGAGGTGGTGCTACACCAGATTATCTATACGCTAATGATACCGATGGAGATGGCATAATCGATGGCATTGATCTGGATGCAGACAATGATGGTATTACGGATGCAGTAGAATTCAATGGTGCTACCTACGCGGGATCCAACGGACCATTTGCAGATGATGATTCGGACGGAATTCTAAATTATCGAGACAGTGACGCTACCAACTTTGTAGATGCGAATAGCGATGGTGTAGATGATCGTGTAGATGCTGACGAAGATGGTATTCCTAACTTCTTTGATCTGGACAGTGACAATGACGGAATCCCAGACAGTATTGAAGGAAATGGTGGTAGTGACCCTGGTTTGTCAGGAGTTGATACGGACAATGATGGTTTGGACAACACGGTCGATTCAGACAATGGAGGTTCTGCCCTACCTGTACCGGATACTGACAATGATGGTATTCCCGACTACCTGGATCTGGATAGTGACAATGACGGTCTGACAGATTTGTTTGAAGCCGGAGGTAATGATTACAACGGTGATGGAAAACTAGATTCGTTTGGAGATACAGATGGCGATGGTCTTGGCAATAGTGTTGACTCAGACAATGGAGGAAGCGCACTGCCATATACTGACACAGACACTGATGGCACTCCTGACTATATAGATAATAACTCTGATGGTGACCTAACCTGGGATTATGAGGAAGCATACTACGAGGCTGGACCAACAGATTGGATAAACTCTTGCATAAATAGAGTTACTTCATACAATACGGCAAATGCTGCAACAGGAAATGCATTGTACCCTTCTGACGATTTAAGTCCAGCCAATGGAACTCCTGATTATCTGGATGACAGTGATGGAGATGGGATCAGAAACTTGTTTGACATGGATAGTCCACATTTCATCGACGAAGATGGCGATGGACTTATCAACCTGTTTGATGTGGATCAAAACGGCAACTTCTTTGCTAACGTAAGTGGTGCTCCTGATAGAGATGGGGACGGAATCATTAATCAATTAGATGCTAATGACATTCCTCTTCCATTGGACTTCTTAAGCTTTGAAGCAAAAGAGATCAATGACAATGTGGGTCTTGTTTGGCTGACGACTAATGAGGACAATGTAAGTCACTTCCAAATTGAGCACTCTACATCAGGTCAAGAATTCCAGGTGATTGGAGTGAAAGATGCGGTGAATATCAAAGATGGCGTGAACACCTATACATTCACTCATAAAGGTGCTGTGAAAGGTTATAACTACTACAGATTAATGGAAGTTGATTTCGATGGTTACTTCGAATACTCAGAAATTGTCTATGTAATTAAAGATGCTTCGGGAATTGAGTGGACGGTATATCCGAATCCAACGAGTGATGTAGTCTTATTGAGATCAAATGTTAACATTACCGAGGCTAATATTAAAATGGTAGATCTAAATGGACGTATTGTATTTAGCAATCAAATCTTACTAGATGAGAATCAGTATACCATAGATCTCACGACGCTTTCTTCTGGGGTTTATCAACTAATCATTGACTTACCAAACAAACGAGAAAGCTTTAGAATAATCAAACAATAATAATGGTCATAAAAAATAGAAGCCGGGATTCCCGGCTTTTATTTTGCACTTAAAAATGCTTTAGCCCTATCTAAGGTATAAAAGACCCCTCCGCTACCGAGACCCTTGTTCAGGCCTACTGTCTCTGCAAATTTGATCAGCCTGGGAAGCTCTTCCCTATAATACACCTGCTTAATCCCCTTGAATGCATCGGCTACGTAACTCGCCAACGAATAATAATCTGATACCGTAAGTTCTTCTACATGTGAAATCATATCATGGATCAAAACACCCTTAGAAGAATATTTAGAGGAGAGTTTCCTAAGTTGGGGCCAATACTTCATTGAAATATTGAAGTTCGTTCGGGGACCTTTGATGACAAAATGCAAGAAATCACTAGAACTATCATCAAGATGGATTTCATATTCGGACTCAACAAAAGTTTTCATAGACTTAGATAAAAAGCCATCCTCCTTCAAAAGCAGAACTATCTGATTAAGGCTCGAGTTGACATGGTTAGGTAAATAAAAACTAAACCGACTTATCCAACAATTGTTTGATTGCCTGGTCTTCCGTTTTAGATCCCAGACCCAACCAATCCAGTGTAGAACGATACATGATATTCTCTAAATCCTCTTCAGGAAGGTTCATTTCTTCAATAAACTTGCCTATTTCTAAATCACCTAGAGGAAATGGATAATCAGATCCCAGACATATTTTATCAGAACCGATCAGTTTAATGATGTAGTCCAAAAGCATCGGATCGTGTGTAATGCTGTCCACCCAAAACTTTCCAAGATACTCTCGGGGATTGACATCATTATGTACAGCCACCAAGTCTGGTCGGCAATCATAGCCGCGTTCCAGACGGCCAATGGTTGGCAAAAATGATCCTCCTGCATGAGCAAAACAGACTCTAAGCTTAGGGTAACGTGCAAAAACACCACCAAATATCATGGAAGATATAGCTCTAGCCGTTTCTGCAGGCATACCTACCAACCATGGAAGCCAGTATTTCTCCATATATTCCTTGCCCATCATATCCCATGGATGTACCAGTACAGCCATATCCAAACGCTCACAAGCCTCAAAGAACTCAAAGAATCTCGGCTTACTTAGATTGTGTTGATTGATATTCGAACCTATCTGAACGCCCGGGATACCCAATTTTTTTAATCGCTCCAGTTCCTCTATGGCCAGGTCTACATCCTGCATTGGTACAGTACCAAGTCCAATGTAGTGTTGTGGATATTGTTCAACAATTTCCGCAATGTGATCATTTAAAAACTGAGATAAATACAAGCAGTCTTTAGGTTCCGCCCAGTAGCTAAACATGACGGGTATAGTACATATGACCTGCACCTTTGTATGAAACTGTGCATATTCGTCGACTCGCAACTTTGGGTCCCAACAGTTGGAAGCTATTTCTCTGAAAAACTTATCTCCCTTCATCATAAGGGCAGCACCTTCTTTATGATGTAGCAAATTGATGAAATCTCCATAACCAAACTTATCAGCAAAGTTCGGAAGCTTTTCCGGTAAGATATGCGTGTGCATATCGATCTTCAAAGGGGTGCGTGACTTGGTCATAAACCAAAAATAATAAATCCTATCGGCAATGTTTATCAATCATGGTTTTTGCCTGCACCATTCCCAGGTTATTTGCTCTATTCAAATAATGACAGGCATTCATATTGTCTTTAAGTTGCAAATGGCTGACAGCTGCATTGTACCAAACCATGGCACTTTGGGGATCCACTGTGAGATATTGGTCGTAGAAAGATACGGCCATTCGATAATTTTTTTGAAAGAAATAAGTATTACCTATCAAATGCAAGCATTCAAACCTCGTGGGCTCTAGTTTACGTGCAGCTACTAAATCTGCTCTTGCTTTATCATATTTTTGAAGTTTGATGTATGCCCTGCCCCTATTGATCAAGTGAAGTGGCTCTTTTTCATTAGTAATCGCCTGTGTAAGGTATTTTACTGCGTCAGTGTAGTTCTCATCTTCCATAGCTCTGGAAGCCAGCAAGCCCAATGTAGGTGCAAACGAATTATCTTCGAGTAAAGCTGTCGGCAACTTTATGGAAGGATCAACAAGAGCGAGGTTATACCATGCTAGCTGATTCTCCTCATCAATGTTGATTGCTGATTTAAAGTCATAAATTGCTCTTTTCTGATTTTGAAGCTTTAGAAGTGTTAATCCTCGAGCTACGAAATAATCGGAGGCAGAATCTATTTTGATTGCTTCATCATAATCACTAATGGCTTTTTCGTATTTATCCATCTTATCATAAGCCTGACCTCTGTAATAGAACACTTTGCTTTCCAGATTTACAAGACTCACCACTGATGTCGCTTCGGATCCACTGATATCCGTTTCAAAATAAATACCTCTGGTTTCTGTCACTCCACCTTTCGCTAGCAATGAAGTAAAATCTTTAATCGCCTGACCTGGATCTCCATATTGGAGATATAAAATAGCTTTTTGGAAAAGGGACTCGCGATGATCAGGATCCAGCTTTAAAACAGCTTCATAGGACGATACGGCTCTAAGATCTTTTCCTAGCGCCTCATAGATCAAACCGTTTAAATAATAGGTCTCAGGTGTTGCATCAAGCGAAAGTGCCTCCTCGGATAACATTAGTGCTTCTTCAAGGTTCCTGTTACGATATGCTACCAAAGCCTGGTCGTTGATAGCAGCTGCTTGTTCACTCTTTTTTTGAGCTAAAAGAATAAAAGAAGAACACAGTAGAAAAAGGAATAGAAGAGCTCTCATGTCTCTTTATACGAATTTTAGAACCTTAGTTCAGTATCTAGCAAAATTAATTGCTGTTTTAAGTCTTGTCTAATCTTCAAATATGTATCGCCATTAATGCGTCCCAAAACGTGTTGGGTCCGTAATATTTGTTTGATAACTGATGCCGAATAACCTAATCCAATCTCTATACCTAACAAGTTGGCTTGATTTTCCAGAAAGAAATATATCAAGTCTTCCGCTCTTAAAGCCTTCAATTGAGTGTTTTGTTCATTAATGAATCGAGTCAGAGATTTTGTCAGAATAACTCCTTCATTGCTATGACCAAATTCTCTTCTCCGAATCTCACGTTCCGTTTGACTTGCCTGACGTATATTTTGAGGAATGTAGCTCCTGTTGATTCCCAACTTAACACCGATTAAAGACCACATGAATAGATAATCATTCGCCTGATCATCTGAGATGGATATTCCTATTTTTCTTAGCCCTCTGATAACTATTAAAGAGAAAGACAACAGAGTCGCCAGTTGATCATCCTGATTAACCGGCACTTCATCTTTAATCTTATTGGAGGTATAGTGCCTGGCACCAGCATGGAGCATTCTTACATATAAAATGGATATCAATCCTCTACCATTTGGTTCAAAAGCATCAGGGCCGCATACATCCATGACGAATTCAGCAGTTTCTGCCAGACGCTTACCAGGATCATCTGTAATTTTCTTCGACTCAACTAGAACTCTGGCACCATTGGCTCCTGCATAGCAATATGGAAGTGAGTATAGGCCTAAAACGGCGAGAATCATTGAAATGTGATCTTGAAAGAATTGAGAGGCATTTTTAAGTTTCAGAAAATCACTCGATTCAAAAGCCATGAAATCACCAAGCATCTCATTGATTTCATTATGTTGCTTCAGAAATATGGATAGATCCTTGTTTGACTTAAGTGACCTGAAATGTTCCAGTAGAATGGAATCTTTCTTAAATAGACTGAAGAGTTGATCTCCAATTGGATCACCTTCTAACCGCCTGGGATATTTTACAAGCACACTCATGATTCATATAACCACGAGTACCAGGTAAAAGGTTTAGTAAACTTGCTTGATCGTCATGCCGCTCTCTTTGTTTAGATGCTCGAACTTACCATTCTCATAATGGTAAAAACTTACAGCCATCAACAAAAACAAGGCAGTATTTTCAGGTACCTCCAACTGATCAACTGAAACATGAGCCGTCATTGGCTCAGTTGGTATCTTTAAGATTGGTAGCATAGGGCTCACATAAGACCCAAACTTGCCGTGAAATTCTTTATTCAAAGCGATGTAACTCTTTTCTGAGTGATCGTACTGGTAATCACTCAAAGCAACTAAACGCGCATTGATTTTGAAATTGGTTGCTCCCTTTGGTGCTTTGAAGGTATCCTCTGGCACAAATGCTGGAAAATGTAAAATTATTTGACCTCTTCTACTGCTTGATTTTAGAAAATACTTTGCGCCAAAGATATCTTCATACGGTGCGGTCGTATTAAACTCAAACCCACTCAGGTTATGTCCGTGCTTAGTCACATACAATGGACGCGTACCTGTTGGCCCATCCTCATACTTGGCAATATTTCTGAACTGGGCGGTCAACCTACCAGAAACATAAGTCTCGCAGATTTCAGTCAGACCGTCAGAGAGAGAATTCCTAAGAACTTTAGCCATCATTGAAGCCACTCCAAATTCCTTTTGGTTATTTCTTAATTCAGCATAGGTAGATTTATTTTTCACTGCGTCTGCCGATGGACCACCTTTTTTTGCTACTATCGGCTGATCTACACCCTTGATGGTGTACACGCGATAACCTTTCGGAATTACTTGAGTGCCTACGTTTAATTTCATTGATGAACTGGAGTTGGGTTGAACCTGTAAATTGACTAAGCTGCCCGAATATATTTAAATATTGCGAAAACTTGAAGGAATGCTTGAAAAATCTCTTTAATTATTATGATTTGACCAATTGATTCTCAATTAGTTATCTTAAAAATCAGCAATTCATACTTATCTGACTATTATCATGCTTACCATAATTGATAAAAAAACTAGCTTTGTTATGCCGTAGTTTTAAATTTCGGGGTAGTGTATCCACACCATTGTTGGATAGATGTGCCCTATTTAATGTCGTAGAAAGTATGAAAGAATATTTCGGAAGTAATCTGAAAAATGACATACCTGCAGGACTTGTCGTAGCTCTCGTTGCTCTTCCCTTGTGCCTAGGTATTGCATTGGCATCCAATGCTCCAGCATTTTCGGGGATTTTAGCAGGTATAATAGGTGGCTTGGTGGTTGGTATGATCAGCGGATCCCAGCTCAGTGTAAGTGGGCCAGCAGCAGGTCTCACAGTGATTGTAATCAATGCGATTGAGACACTTGGAACTTTTGAGTCGTTTCTTCTTGCAGTATTCATTGCAGGCATATTTCAATTCATATTCGGCATACTAAAGGCTGGAATTATTGGGCATTTCTTTCCTTCGTCTGTTGTCAAAGGAATGCTATCAGCAATAGGACTAATTCTCATTCTAAAGCAAATTCCCCACGCACTGGGTGATGATCAGGATTATGAAGGGGATGAGAGTTTCTTTCAATCTGATGGTCAGAATACGTTTACAGAAATAGCGCTTGCATTTCAAAATATTGATACAGGGGCCTTAATCATAAGCATTATTGCTTTGGTCATTTTAATCCTATGGGAACAACCATTCATGAGGAAACAAAATTGGACAAAGATTTTACCAGGTGCATTGATAGTGGTTGTTTGGGGAGTAGTAGCCAATTCAATGATCTATGGTAAACTATTACCAACAATGTTTCTCACAGGTAAGCACATGGTTTCCTTGCCTGTAAGCTCATCCGTTGGCGAATTCATGGGATTCTTCACCTTCCCAGATTTTGGACAGATTCTAAATCCAGATGTTTATATCACAGCCATCACTATTGCCATTATTGCCAGCCTGGAAACACTGCTTAGTCTTGATGCAGTTGACAAATTAGATCCATACAAAAGGATCGCACCTCCAAATAGAGAACTTACTGCACAAGGTATCGGGAATATGCTTTCCGGATTAATTGGTGGACTGCCTGTAACAGCCGTAATAGTCCGGAGTACAGCAAACATTAGTTCTGGTGGAAAGACCAAAATATCGGCAGTTTTCCATGGATTGCTTATCGCCATGTCTGTAGTCTTCTTTCCAGACATTCTAAACATGATCCCAAAGGCTTCCCTGGCTGCTGTTTTACTTGTGGTAGGATACAAACTAACTAAACCAGCCATATTTAAATCAATGTATGCCAAAGGGAAAGATCAATTCATACCTTTTGTTATCACTATCCTGGCCATCCTATTAACTGATCTATTGATAGGGATAACTGTCGGAATTGTAGTTGGACTGTACTTCGTGATGAAGAGTAACCTACATCAAGCAATCACAGTGAAAAAAGCTGATGAGCATAATTTCCTGATCACTTTGGAAAAAGACGTAAGCTTCCTGAATAAGGCGTTTCTCAGGAGAACACTTCGAGCTATTCCTGAGGACTCCCACGTCGTATTTGACGAGACTGAATCGATCTTTGTGGATAATGATATTGTTGAAACAATCGAAGACTTCAAGGCGACTGCTATTAACAAAAACATCATCGTAGAAATAAAACCGGCAAAAAATTCAAATTCTCCGCAATTAGCAGATGTCTAATTCGGACTTATGCCAAGAAAATCGTTAGTTTGTCGTTTCAGAAATATGAGACACAGATTTCGTTTTCTTGGCCTATTCATTTTAATGTTTGTTAGCATTCATCTGTTTACTGGATGCCACGCCTCCTATTACAAAATTCCTATTACCAAATCCAAAAAACACTTCAGACCATACGACAGTAAAAAGGACAGGAAAAGGAAACGAATAAAAGTCAGGAAATACAAGTCATTGAAGCGAACTAAAAAGATCAATGCGAATACTCAAAAGTAGTTTTATCATAACTCTGGCCATCATCATTGTATCCTGTGGTGGCGAGATTCATGAGTCTAAAGTTGGTGCAATCGGTGATAGTGCCATGGTGGTCTCTGCCCATCCATTGGCAACAAAAGCGGGAGTATTCATTCTAAAAAATGGAGGTAATGCATATGATGCAGCCATAGCCACCCAATTTGCATTGGCAGTAGTATATCCAAGAGCTGGTAATATAGGTGGCGGAGGATTTGCGGTAATCCGTGAGAGCGATGGTGATTTAGGAGCCCTTGATTTTAGGGAAAAAGCACCAATGGCTGCATTCAAAACTATGTTTCAAAATGATAGTGGACGAGTTATTTCAGAACTCAGCACAATTGGCCATTTAGGCGCAGGCGTACCAGGAAGTGTAGCTGGCATGTGGCAGCTGCACCAAAAATACGGATCATTACCTTGGGCACAATTGGTTCAACCAGCAATTGATATAGCATTTGAAGGCCATCGAATTACTGCTGATGAAGCAGATGCACTCAACGAAAAACAAGAAAACTTCAAAGAAGCTAATGATTGGTCGCCATGGGTAATTAATGATGACGGATGGCATGAAGGAGCTTATGTCAGACAATTGCAATTAGCTGCCACACTTTCGTTTATAAGAGATTCGGGAAGAGATGGTTTCTATAAAGGTATTGTAGCCAACCTCATCGCTACCGAGATGGAAAGAGGTGGTGGAATTATTACTCTTGAAGATTTAGAGAAATATGAAGCTGTGTGGAGAGAACCATTGATCGGACACTATAAAGGACACAAAGTGATTTCAATGCCTCCAACCTCTAGTGGCGGAGTGGCTCTATTGCAACTGCTTCAAGGAGCCGAACAAGTTAATATTGGAAAATATCCACATAATGGTGTAGAAGCAGTACATCTAATGGCTGAAATTGAAAAAAGAGTTTTTGCAGATAGAGCAAAACATCTGGGAGACCCGGATTATTATAATGTACCAAGTGGTGAATTGATTAGTAAATCATATAATGACACCCGCTTCAAAGGTGTTGATACTAAATCTATTACACCTTCTTCTCAAATCAAAGGTGGTGATGTGATGTATGAATCAGATCAAACCACCCATTTTTCAATTGTGGATAAAGATGGGAATGCTATTTCGGTGACTACCACGCTGAATCTAAACTACGGGTGCAAGGTATGGGTAAAAGGTGCGGGATTTGTCCTAAATAATGAAATGGATGACTTCAGTGCCAAGCCGGGTGTCCCGAACTTTTTTGGGCTGGTTGGAGCTGAGGCAAACTCCATTGCCCCAGGCAAAAGAATGTTGAGTTCCATGACTCCTACCATCCTGGAGAAAGATGGGCAATTAAAAGCTGTGCTTGGAAGCCCTGGTGGAGCCACAATCATAACCTCCGTATTTCAAACAGTACTCAATCTGGTTGACTATAACATGACCATGCAAGAGGCTGTGGAAGGAAAAAAAGTCCATCATCAATGGCTACCAGACCAAATAAAAATGGAGACTGGAGCTATCTCAGACGAGGATAAGGCCCAGTTAGAAAAGCAGGGATATCTCTTCCAGGAAGTTGAGAAAATCGGTCGGAATGATTGCATCCTCGTCTTACCTAATGGTCAACTCGAAGGTGGTTCAGATCCAAGAGGAGACGATTATGCAGAAGGTTATTAATTTACCTTCACAATCTCAAACTCTACTCTCCTGTTCAGCTTTCTGGTTGATTCGTTTGAATTGCTGGCAACTGGCTGTTCACCGCCATAGCCTTCTCCATCTATTCGAGAGGAATCAATTCCTTTGGATACTAGATAGTCAGTAACTGAGTACACTCGTTCCTGTGAGAGTTCAACGTTCAACATGGCGTTACCCACGTTGTCCGTATGGCCTTTGAGGAATATTTTGACATTGGGATTCTCAGACATCATTTCTACTACTAGATCCAACTCCTCCTCTGATCCTTCTATGAAATTGGCTGTTCCTCTATGAAAAAGAACATTACTCAAAGTAATCACATTCCCCTCTTGTATCGGATCAAGTGAAATCAAATATTCCTGATCCATTAGCATTGTATCCAGGTTAAAACTCGACTTGTACGAAAAGTAACCATCTGCTTTAAACTCTACTGAAACTTGTCCAAGATCTTTCTCCAACAGAATACCCATTTCATCCACCTTCCTAACATCTGGACTTTCTCCAAAAATGATCAGGCTCCCATTTAATTTTTCTCCTGATTTCTTATCTACCAATTGGAAATTGATGGACTCTGAATCAGATTCATCCATTTCAAATACGACTTGCTGTGTAGTATCTGGTTGAGCCTCCTCATAATCGGATTGAATCTTAATCCGCTTGATATCTCCATAGCCATCACTGTTTTGTGTTGAAACGAAATAAGCATACTCTGAAGCGTTACTGAAGACAAAAGAAGTCTCCGATCCTGAAGTATTCACAGCCTCTAAATTTTGAGGTGTACTCCAGTTCTGCCAGGTATCATCCAATCTTGTACTGTAAAAAATATCGAAGCTCCCCGCTCCTCCTTGCCCGTTACTGGCGTAATACAAGGTTTTGTTATCTGGAGCTAGAAACGGAGATATCTCCTGAAATTTTGAGTTAATGGTTATTCCTAGATTTCTGGGAGCTGACCATTGACCATCTTCATTCAGAAAACAGACAAAAAGATCATCCACTCCATAACCCAGGTTATTTTCCAGACTAAGAAATAGGTATCGTCCATCAAACGATAAGCTACCAGTCTGCAAAGGCGATTTATTCTTTAAATAGGGTATCTCAAGATCTTGCACTGATCCATCAGCCTTTTGAGCCATGACCTTACCGTAATACAATCCTTTTTCGAACCAGACGTAATTGTATAGAAAATATTGACCTCCGGAAGTTTTACCAATAGGAGAAGCAAAGTTCTTATCGTTGAAGTCCATATTCACTGGTGTATTCCAATCAGCTCTCAAGTTTGATGACCAGATATCTCCAACATCCTGAAATCCGCCAACATTTTGAGGGTGACGCTCCCGAGTGAAGTAAAAAACCGAATTGTCAAAATCAAAGAAAATGTAATTCTCTCCCTTATTTGAATTTAGAGAGTCTAAAGGCTCTGGATCACTATAAAACTGTAATTGTGCTTGTGTTGAAAATGAAAGAAACAATGAAAAGATTAGAATCAGGTGTTTCTGCATTATATGAATATTCAAAGATTTTTTTTAATAATTTTTATTTTTATTCGATATATCCTACTTTTGAATCATCGAAGGGGCCTTAACCAGCGTCCAAAATTAAACAAGTGTATGAATGCTTGAATCCCTAATCTCAAAAAGGTTAGGGATTTCTTTTTTATCAAACCCTCATATAGGAAGGTCTTTTCATCTCCTTTGTTCTATTATCCATTCATATCACCCTATCGCAACAACGCTTACTTGACTATATTATTGATCTGCAAAATTCAAATAGAAAAATTAGCAATTCCATCAAGATCAAATTAGACTCCAATATACTATCTGGCAATAGTCCACGTTGAATGTGTAATCAAATCCATTATGTCTAAATAAAGTGGATTGAATTTAAATCTAACCTTTAAGCCATTTAACTAATACAACATGACGTTTAAAAGTCTATTCATCACAATTGTCCTGTTTTCTTCATTTGTAGCTCATTCACAGCAGAACTCCCTACCCTATAAGATTGATCTGCAAGATGTGGAAGGCAACATCATTAATTCCAGTGACATTCTGCTCGACACCAAATACACTTTAATTGAATTCTGGAGTTATGGTTGTAAACCTTGTATTGTTCAATTGAATGGATTTTCCACTCACAAAGAAGAGTTTGATAAAAGAGACGTTCGAATCATTGCAATCTCACAGTTCGAATGGGATCAAAAAGATGCAGATCGTATGACAAAACTGGGCATAGAGGCCTATTTCGACTTTACTGGAAAATATTTCAAAAAAAATGCAAAATTCCTTCAGTCAAGTATTCCATTAACCGTCATTTATGATATCAACGGTGATAAAATATTTACGAAAACAGGAGCTCCTGTAGTTCTCAAAGGTATGGATCCCAATGCACCAGACTATACTCAAAAAGTAAGTGATGCCATGTTAAACAACCCATCGCTGCTTGATTTAGATATAGCCAAATACTTAGATATCTTGAATAATTAGTTACTTCTCACACTAACAAAATCACTTTCTTTAATATAGAATCTCCAGGGGAGTAGTGCATCTGTGCCAGCATAATCAACACCTATGCGCTTATCTGATACCACTGTGAAATCATCCTTTTCCAATGAGGAGCTGATCCAAATTGTGTTACTTAATAAATCTGCTCCATTCAGGATAGTATGAATACCAAGAGCCTTACTCAGCGTACCGGGCCCTGCACTGAGTTTTTTATATGGCACATTTGCTCCTCTTCTTTCCTTCATCAATTCTATGTTTGCTACAGGCTCCACCCCTCTTATCAGTACTGCATCCGCTAGGCCATCAACATTCGTAACCACATTGAATAAATGATGTATACCGTAGCACAAATACACATAAGCCTTACCTCCTTCCCCATACATAATCTCCGTTCTTGGCGTTCTCTTTTGATAGGCATGGCAAGCTTTATCAGTACGACCATTATAGGCCTCTGTCTCCACTATCTTGGCTACTGTCAGATTTCCTCCTATGTTTGTGCACAGATACTTTCCTAGAAGATCTCTTGCTATCTGCACTACGTCATCTCTTAGATAAAACGATCGTGGGAGTTTTTCGTATGAAGAAAGATCATCCATTATAAATGAACTAAAACCTATTTAAAACAATGAGTAAAATCACAAAACTAACCTTATTGTGTATCCTATTTGTATATGGCACTGCAGCTGTAGCACAAATTGACACCCCACAACCAAGCCCGGCAGGGTCAGTATACAGTAAAGTTGGATTAACAGACGTTACTATCGATTATTCAAGACCTGGTGTGAAAGGACGTAAGATCTTCGGAGAAGGTGACAGCTATCTACAACCATATGGTGTTTTATGGAGAACAGGAGCTAACTCTGGATCAAAAGTAACTTTTAGCACTGAAGTTACAGTGGCTGGAACTAAGGTACCAGCGGGTGAATACCTAATCTTCTCAACTCCAGGAAAAGATGAGTGGACTGTATCTCTTTACAGCGATCTTAGCTTAGGCGGTAACGTGAATGGTTATGATGTTGCTAACGAGGTAGTGAAGACAACTGTAAAAGCCATTAAACTAAGTTCTCCAGTAGAAAGATTAACGTTCAATATCGCTGACATCTCTGAAGACAACTCAAAGGCAGCTATTCAAATGTCTTGGGCAGATGCTTCATTCAAACTTCCTATTGAAGTATCATTTGTTGAAGACGTGAAGAAAGCAATTGAAAAGCAAACTAAAGTAAACCCTGCAGTATATGTTCAGGCAGCTAATTTCTACTTCGCTCAAAACATTGAATTGGAAAAAGCTCTAGAATACATGAACATGTATTTGGCTGTAGGTGAGAATAGTAAGCAATTCTGGAATGTTCATACCAAGGCAAAGATTCAAGCTGCTTTAGGTAAAAAGAAAGAAGCAATCGCTACTGCTAAAGAATCAATGGAAACTGCTAAAGCAAGTGGAAATGATTTCGGTTACGTAAAGAGAAATAAAGATTTGATTGATTCTTTGAAGTAAATTTTATGGATTCAATTTAGAAAGCTTCACACTTCGGGTGTGAAGCTTTCTTTTTTTAAGGCACTTATTTCATTTCTAGCAATTCCAGTATTCAACCATACGGGTAAGGAAAACAAATTGATTCTATCACTAAACCTGGTAGGAGAATTCACTTTTTAGAAAAAATAGAGTTGATAAAATTCCCTCTGCCGTTCTTAGAGTATACGGAACGTAACGTAGCAGGAATTACCGATTTAGTTGGGTGACGGAAAGCATCGTAAACTGAACAAATAGTATAGGCTAAGGAATTAGCAGTCTCTTTTGCTGCCCAATAGCGGGTTGCACATCCTACTGTGAAATCCGTTAAATTCTGGACTCTATGCCACCAAAAAGGTGGGTTGAACAACAAGTCCCCCTCCTCTAAAACACAACGATACACAGGTATGTATTTGAAGTAAGGATGATTTTTGATAAGACTAGTATAGAATTCCTCTTCCATGTTTTCATATAACTCAGATATAGAGTAAACCGCGTATTTGCTGAATGCAGGTTGCATCAAAGGGGTATACGTTCGATCTATGAAAAACCATTCCTTGCGACCTTGAATGTTCAAAAACATGTTATCAGCAGGTGCACAATGAACACTTGAACCACTCAACTTCTTTCTGGAAATGAACCACTGGGCTAGAAAATTCTTACTTCCCTCCAAGTCCTCAATTTCCTTTCCCTTGGCTTTAGAGTAAAAATCTTCATCCTCCAGTATTCCATGAAAATTGTTAATGTAATAGTCCTTATAAGCATCAGAAGTTAAAAACTCCGCCAAAGAAATGGAACTGAGCTTTATAGTCTCACCATACCCTTTCTCATCTGTCACGTTCTTTGCACACTTCACCTGCACGTTGCCATTATTCTTAATTAGCTCCTCCATAGAGGTGACTTGTCTAATTTCTGCATCACTCAGGTAGTTTCTAACCACTAAAGGCATGTTTACTTTTCGCTTCCAGTACTTAAAAAAGTCCTTATCAAAATCCTCATGCGCGATAGTAGGTAAGGTAAGGGGTTCATCGAAAGTTAGTTGACTATGCCGCTTTTCCAAACTCGCTACACTTTCATTGTGGATCTTATCAAATTGCCGACCAACCCAAGACGGATGTTCTACCTTTCTATGAATTTGTCCTTCTTTAGTCTTTCTTTTGGTGATATTGAAAATAAAATCATATACAAATAACCAAAGCCACTTGAAGGCTGGTTTATTACATATCCATTTTGGATGAGAAGGATCATAGCCTTCAACACGACCTAATTTTTCGTGACTCATATGTTAAACTGTGAGAGGTTGGTTACGTTTAAACCCACCAAAATTGTGCAATAAAATGAATATTATCACAATGGTGTTTCAACATTTTTGTATAGTAAAGGGCCTTCATTCAAAAATATATAAGGGCTATTATAAACCCTTTGACTGGTTTGTTTATCCGCTGTTAACGGTTAGTTTATCTGGTGACATTAAAACAAAGCACAAGCTATTTTATTCTATTTCTATTTCGAATGATCGGCTATCTGAATAATCAGACTCAAAATAATAGTAAGTAGACAACCAATAGCATTATACCATAAATAGCCAAGTGTAATCACTTCATAAACTGTGAGAAAATGAAATACAATTACTACGGTTTGAGAAATGATCGCCGCCCAGAATACTGCATTGCCTCCTACTTTCTTCAAAAAGAAAGCCACAAGAAAAATCCCCAGTATAGTGCCATAGAAAATAGAACCTACAATATTCACCGCTTCGATTAGGTTCTCAGAATTCTTGGCCAGAATAGCAAAAGAGATCGCTAATATGCCCCACAAAAGTGTTAGTCCTTTGGTGATCAACATATCATTTTTCGACTCACCTTTACTCAGCAAACGCCTATAAATATCCACTGTAGTCGTGGAAGAGAGTGAGTTGATCTCCGAAGATGAAGAAGACATGGCTGCTGAGAAAATGACTGCAATCAGCAAACCGATAAGGCCATGTGGTAGGTAAGTCAATATAAATGTCAAAAAGACATAATCTGAATCTTTGGTTTCAATAGTTGGATCTGCTTGAACCAATAAGTCTTTCACTTCTTGTCTCAACTCCCTGGATGCCTGATCTGAGGCTAGCAGTTTGGCTTCATTCAATTCCGTTGGTTCTTGTGCATAGAGCAACGCCTGATTTTTTCGTTCTTCCAGCAATTGCTCATAATTGACTGATAACTCCTGATACTGCAGCTCATATGGTGTACCATTCAGCTTTTGTACTGACACATCTTTGAAATGGACTGGAGGAGTGTAGAAAATAAAGAAGACATAAACCATCACTCCGGTCAACAGTATGAAAAATTGCATTGGGATTTTCAAAATGGCATTAAACATCAATCCCATTCTACTTTCGGTGATATTCTTACCACCTAAATAACGCTGCACCTGAGACTGATCCGTCCCGAAGTAAGAAAGAGCTAAGAAAAGTCCACCTGTCAACCCAGACCAGACAGTGTATCGTTTCTCCACATTGAAATCAAAGTCAACCGTATTGAGCTTATCAAGCTTCCCCGCAATTTCCAATGCTGATCCGAAAGAAACATAATCCGTAATGTAGGCCACAATGACTCCAAAAGTCACAAACATCCCAATCATGATCACAGCCATCTGCTGCTTTTGGGTAATGCTAACAGCCCTGGTTCCCCCGGAAACCGTATAGACGATGACCAATCCCCCAGTGATGAAAATGGTCATAGTCAAATCCCAATCAAGAATACTGGATAGAATAATAGCAGGAGCGTATATGGTAATACCTGCCGCCAAACCTCTTTGAATCAGAAAAAGTAGCGCTCCAAGCATACGGGTTTTCAGGTCAAACCTCGACTCCAAAAATTCATATGCGGTGTAGACTTTTAGCTTGTAAAAAATAGGAATAAATACAGCCGACACAATGATCAAGGCGATGGGTAATCCAAAGTAATTCTGTACAAAACCCATTCCACTTTCATACCCTTGACCCGGAGTGGAGATAAATGTTATAGCACTGGCTTGTGTCGCCATTACAGACAATCCAATTGTCCCCCAGCCCAATGAGTTATTGCCTAGCAAGTAACCTTCAATATTGTTTTGCCCTCGGGTTTTATAGACACCATAAGCAACAATGGATAGCAGCGTACCAAACAATACAATCAGATCTAATGTATTCATTGATATACTGAGCTAAAAACTGACAATAACAAGATCATGATTATCAGACAACCAGTTACCAACCAGTATATAGATTTCCAACTGGAGAAATATGGTGGGGTGTCCAATTCCCTCTCTGAATTAGTTGACATAGGTTTTTTTATGGGTTTGTTTGATTATCTCCTAAAGAGATCATGTTTACTAATAGCTTGTATGCTCCGGGAACACCCGCAGGTAACTCTCTAAAGAATGATAAACCAGTGTAGCAATAATAACCCTTACCGTATTTCGCTACTAATAAACTTCCTTTAGTCTCTTCCTCCCCCGGATCATTCATTCCCAGAATAGGAATAAATTCCTCAGACCATTTATTCGGGAAATATAATCCTCTTTCCTGAACCCAACCATCCATATCCTCAGAAGTAATCTTATTCGGATAATTCAAAACAGAATGCTTCGGTGCCAAAAATTTGACTTCTGAATTCTCAACCGTAACTCGATCTCTCGACAATGTTAGTGCATATGGAGCTACATCTTGCGTCACCAATCGATGGCTTGTATTGTATTGCACAATGACATTGCCGCCTTGTTTTACAAATTCAAATAATTCGGTATTCTTAAAAGCTAACCAAGGAAGGGTATTAAATGCTCGCACTCCAATTAAAACAGCATCAAAACTATTCAGTCGATCAGCTACCACATCATCTTTATCTAATAAGGTAACATCATAACCAATGCCTTCTAGAGCTTCCGGAACCTCGTCACCTGCTCCCATAACATACCCAATTTGGGCATTTGTTTTTTTGATGTCAAGTTTCACCACTTTACTGGAAGAAGACTGAAACAAGTTTTGCTGTGGTATGTGATCATAATCGATCACCACTTTCTCTCTACTGTAGGATTCACCTTCAACTTTGATAACAGGATAAATTTCCCCAATTGACTCTCCAGATGGAGGCGTTAGAAGAAACTCAACGATTTTTTCCTCATTCTTTTGTTCCAGATTAACATCAATGAATTCTGGAGTCACCTTCCATCCTTGGGGAACTTCTAAAGATAATTGACCACTTAATTCTTCCTTCCCAGCTATCACAACAACCTCAACAGCTTTTGGAGCAGAATGAGAGAAAATAAGGGATTTTGCTTTCAAATTAACCATTGCTTTTGGTTGTATGATCAATGGAGTCACCACTTCCCCTTTTACAGGATCAGTCCGCCGATAGTTAACGGGTACTGGAACCTCGATTACCTGATCACCCAACGTTAATGTAACATAACCTGTGATTGCAGGGAGATTCTGAGGCAATCCACGAAGTTTCTGATCACTAACACCATACATACCCTCAGAAGCTTCTTCTTCTAGCCAATAAGGATTAGTATAATTCATGTTTTCAGGAATGACTAGTTCATAATTGAATTGAAGTTTGTCATTTCTCTCCATGGACATTTCATTTAAAAATCGCTCGTTGCTTGATGAAAACCTCAGAGCTTCCAATTCCCAATTAACATCACTCCTACTAATTGCTTCAAAACTAACTTTGATAGAGTCACCGGGTGTATAAGATGAGTTCTCAGCATTAAGAGCGAGATATGTGCCAGTAATATCTAACAACAGTTGCTCCAATTCCATCAACTTAACTTCCTTCCAATATTGATCAGGTAATGCTAATAGTGCTGATCGAGCACCAATCAATTTATTTAAAATGGATTCAGGCTCTCTTGGGTCATAATCCTGGAGAGCTTGATTCAAAAATTTCTTCACCACTTCAGCTCCTTTCACTCGATCCCACGAAGTATCAATTCCTTCAAACAAATCATTGGAGACCACATCCCCTCCCCATTGTTTAAAATACTCAAATTCAGATCCTCGAGATCCTGAATTACCGAATCCCTGACTTTTATGCATACTTCGACTCAATGCGGAAATCTCCGTATATGAATATCCAAGAGCTGAGTTATATTCACCCACATCTACCCTAAGATACTCTTCGGGATTAAAGGTGGTTCCCGAGTTTCTAAAAAACCAGGAACTGGTATTCCAAAAAATCCTTTTAGGCTGCCATACATCAACAAACTCCAACTGCTCAGGATATCTATTAGGATCACCTGCAGCCCTGAATGCCTCCATAGCCAAAATAGCTGAGGCCGTATGGTGCCCATGTGTTATTCCAGGTTGTAAGGAAAATCTCGTAATCAAAACATCAGGCTTAAACTGACGAATAACCCACACAAAATCTGCTAACACCTTATCCTTATCCCAAATGGTAAACGTTTCATCAGGATGTTTGGAATAGCCGAAATCATTTGCCCGAGAAAAATACTGTTCTCCTTTATCCGTTCGACGAGCGGCAAGTAATTCCTGAGTTCTGATTACACCTAATTTCTCACGGATCTCAGTACCTATTAAGTTCTGCCCACCGTCACCACGAGTTGCCGCGAGATATCCAGTACGGTAATGTCTACCATTTGCCAAATAGGCTATGAGCTGAGTATTTTCATCATCTGGGTGAGCTGCAATGTATAAGGCAGAACCAAGGGTATTTAGACGTTCCAATTGTTGTAACACATTGGAAGCCGAATATCTTGATGTGACCTGGGCTAAGGAATCGAGAAGGTTTAAAAGGAATATGAAAAAAAACAGGGATTTATGTTTCATTTTGGTGAGCTAATCCGTTGAACATTTTATAGAAATGGATGGCAAAACAATACCAATTCCATTTTGTCTAACTTTTCAAACTGAAAACTAAACAATAATTTAGTCGGAAAATTGCCATTTATTATTTAATTTATGATTAATCAAGTAAGTGGAGTAATGATTATTTGATTGGTAATAAAGCGAACACAAAACTACTACCGTCGAAATGGATAAAAATACTATTCTGCTCGTGGATGATCACAAGATCATTCGCGATGGGTTGAAGCTATACTTTGAAGGTAACGATAAATATTCAGTGGTTGCTGAGGCCGCAACAGCTAAAGAAGCATTGAAATTGCTAGAAGAGAATGACTTTGACCTGGTCATCACAGACATTAGCATGCCCGAAATGGATGGAATCAGGTTTACCCAGGAACTGAAAGTTTTCAAACCTGAACAAAAGGTCATGGCATTGACCATGATCAGCGAAAATCAACATATAAAACACATGTTGTCGGCTGGAGTAAATGGCTATATTCTGAAGAATGCTGATAAAAGTGAGATTTTCAAAGCGATTGACACCATTCTAAGTGAAGAAAACTATTTTTCAAGCGAGGTTACCAAAATCATCATGGACAACATGGTTGGCAAGAAAAAACCATCCAAGCGTCTTACACTAGAAACACCCCTAACACGCCGAGAAAAAGAGGTTTTGGAATTGATTGTAAAAGAGTATTCTAATCAGGAAATTGCAGATGCATTGTTTATTAGCGTAAGAACAGTAGACGCCCATAAGAGAAATTTACTAGAGAAAACTGGCTGTAAAAATATTGCAGGTTTAGTGGTATATGCAATTGAGCACAACATAGGATAATCACCGCTTTTTACAATTTTTATTATATCAAAATCAACTTATTTATTTAGAGTATTTGAGTTATCTTATAACTTAAATACTTTCTAAATGGGTATTGTTTCCAGCGAAAAGCAATTAGAAATCTTTCAAGAAATCTTTCATAACTCTCCTGGTGTACAGGTGGTTATCGATTGCGATAACGTGATTGTGTTCACTAATCAATCCTCTCAAGAACTTTTCAATAATCAAGATCTCATTGGACAACCAATTCTGAATTATATCAATGTAATTCCATGTGATACCGAGAAATCTTCAGAAATAATCAATGGGTTTCCTTACAGCATTAAGACAAACGAGCTAGCTGAAAATTACAAGGTTCTCTTTATGGAACCATTATTTCGAACTCCAGATCCCGAAAATTGGTTTACCGATATCAGTGACTTTTTTCGAGAGCCCATGTGGGTCATTAATAAAGACTACCAATTAGTCAATTACAATGAGCAGTTCAAACTTGAAGTTGAAAAAATCGGAGTAAGAACAGTAAGAAAGGGTGATTCCGTTTTGTATCCCGAGTACCCTCAAAAATACCTTCAATTCTGGCAAAATATTTACAATCGAGCTTTTCTGGGAGAAGAAATTACACATGAATTTGAGCGCCCTGATCAAGCCTCAGGTAATTACTATTCATTATCTGTTGTTCCGATCGTTAAAGATTCGAAGATCATAGGAGTAGCATGTTTCACCAAAGATATTAGTGACTTTAGAAGGCAAAATGAGGTTCTAATGAATCAATCACACAAGCTGAAAAAGGCTTTTGGGATTGCTTCTATGTCTGAATGGGAATATGATTTCAAAGCTCAGAGATTCACCTGGATTGAAGGCACCTCAAAGTTATTGGGAATTGAGTCGGTCAAACTACCTACCAGCTGGACCTCCTTTATTAAACTGATACATCCAGATCATCAAAATGGAGTCAAACAGGCATTCGAGACTGCTAGAGCTTCAAAATTCCTAAAGATAGAAACAAAAATTCGCCTAGATCAAAAGAACTACATCTGGATCAAGCTTTCTGGGATTGAAACAGATGACTCTGATCAGAATTTCAGACTAATTGGTATTATTCAAAACATCAACTCCAGAAAACTGGCTGAACTCCAACTTATAGAAAGTGAAACCAGATATAGGGAACTCATTAGTGTTGCCCCGGCTATTATTTTTCAATACAATATTTCCACGGATACTGGAATATATTATTCGGGAAAACCCTTAGATATCTTAGGCTACACGGTTGATGAAATGATTCGCAATAAAGAATTTTGGACCAATAAAATTCATCCTGAGGATTATAAGAGAGTTGCCAAACATGCAATGAGTTTAAAACCAGGAGATGTATATGTCAAGGAATATCGGGTACTACACAAACGTGGTAATTGGGTATGGGTAAAAGAATATAGCATAGATGTGAAAGAGGTCAAAGGGCAAATCATTCTAACAGCCATCTCATTTGATATCACGAAAGAAAAAGAATACGAAATTCGACTCAACTTAGCACTGGAAAGTTCTAATCTGGGAGTTTGGGAGCATCATTTAGTTACAGACGAATTCATTCTAGATGATAAAATGTTAAGTATGATCGGTTACACAAGAGATGAGCTACCCTCTAATTATCAGGAGGTTGTTAAACTAACCATACATCCAGATGAGCAACAAAGAAGTCATAAGATACCAATTGAAGTCGCCAAGGATGGAATGGAAGACATTATTGTTACATACAACAAACTAATCCACAAAAATGGAAATGTTCTTTACATTGAATCTTATGCAATCATAGCCGAAAGGGATGACAGTAAAAAACCAATAAAAGTAATAGGCACAGTCAAGGACGTCACTGAGAAGCGACTTCAGGAAATCAAACTATTTGAGACCAACCAAACCTTACAAAAAATCATTGAGAGTGTTCCAGGAGTTGTATTTAGGTACCCAAAAGATGATCCTACCAATCCAGATTTCATTAGTGATCAAATATTTGAAATAACTGGATATCATCCTGAGGAAATTCATCCAAAGGGAGATATTAGTTTCCTAAGTTTGGTCAATATGAACGATGCTGCTGTAGCTACAATCGAAATCGAAAAGGCATATCAAGAACAACGCAGCTACCAGATTACTTACAGACTAAAGCATAAATCCGGACGTAATATTTGGATATGGGAACGCGGGGGGTTCGTCAAAATCGAAGATCGGGAATTTGTAGAGGGGTTTATGACAGATATAACCGACAAGGTAAAAGCAGAGGACCGAATCATTTCAGCAACATTAAAAGCAGAAGACTCTGAACGATCGCGTATTTCTAGAGAGATTCATGACGGTCTACAACAGACTCTTGTTTCTTCTTTGTTTTCATTTCAGGAGTTTGGAACTCGAATCGAAAAACAATTCACTCCAGAACTTAAACAACTATTTACTAATGCCTTAGAAACGCTTCAAAATGGAGTGGCCGAAACCCGTATGATTGCGCATAGCATCATGCCTAAATCCATACAAGATTTCGGGCTCATCGAAACTCTCGAATACATGATTGAAGGGCTCAATCGGTCAACCATTACATCCTTCAAATTATACCATAATATCTCGGAAGATAATATCAGACATGAAATTGCCACCTCTCTATACAGGATTTGCCAGGAGGCGACCAACAATATTTTAAAATATGCCAAAGCCTCTGAGGTGGAAATTCAATTAATCAAGCACGACAATTCTCTCATTATGAGTATTGATGATAACGGTATTGGATTCGATACGAATAAAAAAGACCTTTTGTATGCTGGTTTAGGATTCTCTTCCATGAGAAGTCGCGCCAATGCCATTTCAGCAACTTTTGATTTTAATAGCACCCCTGGAAAAGGTACGAGTATTGTTGTGGAAACTCCACTTAAAACTTAGAATGCTATATTTTCCCAAGCACCATTGGAATTATATCCTAAAAATTCTCCATTGATTTCTAACGGAGACAAGACATTATTTTCATAAAGCTGTCCAGTACCCAATCCCTGATAACCTATATTTTCAAACTCTCCAGCAAATTGTGCTATTGCATTGAGTCCAACATTGCTCTCAAGAGCTGATGTTAGCCACCATCCAATCCCCAAAGTCTGAGCTGTTTTTATCCATTCCAGAGTAGCTCTTAAGCCACCCAACAATGTAGGTTTCAGGATTATAAATTGCGGCTTGATCATCTTCAACAGTTCCATTCTTCTGCTCTGATCATGATAACCTATCAATTCTTCATCCAAAGCAATCGGCACTGATGTTCGCCTACAAATCAGCTGCATAGCCTCTAATTGTCCAGGCATGATGGGCTGTTCAATTGAATGAATTCCTAGTTTTTCCAATTCAGCTAATCTTGCAAACACTTCATTTGTTGGAAATCCACCATTGGCATCCACTCGAATAATCACTTTCTCCGATTTACTTCGAAGATATTCCAAAACAGCCAGTTCTTGATCAAAGCCAATTGCTCCAACCTTTAACTTGATGCACTTAAATCCTGCATGTAGTTTTCGGTCGACCTGTTCTTTCATGAAGTCCACTTCCCCCATCCAGATTAACCCATTAATTGGAACATCTCGTTCTGCTTTGTAAAAAGTGTTATCATATATTTTACGAGTTCCACCATTCAGCAAATCAAGCAAAGCCGTCTCTAATCCAAACCGCAGGCTGGGCAATTCTGCCGGCACTAAGGACCCTGCAATACTATAAACCTCTTCCTCTCTTAATGGAATCTCTAGTTTTTTCAATCTGGCTGCCAATTCCGGAATAAATTCCATCACTTGATCCATTGTCTCAATACTGAGTTTTTCCAGAGGAGCGGCCTCACCCAGACCAAATTCTAATGGATTATCAAGCAGAGAAAGCTTTAAAAGACATACTGGATGTTCCTTGAGTACACCTCTGGAAGTACCAGCATCAAACTTAAATTTCAAATTGCGTACGGTGGCCTCTAAATTCATAACCATTAAATTAACTGTATATACTTAAGGTTTGAACCTTTATCCAAATAATTCTTAAAAGTTCGTGATTCTACATTTTCTTTGAATTTTAGAATCAGTACTCCTAATTCAAAAGACACAGGTTTTGAACCTAAAAGATTACAACTACGAACTTCCAGAGTCCAAAATAGCAAAGTTCCCTTTGGCTAATAGATCGGACTCCAAGCTGCTTTTTTACAACCATGGATCGATTGAACATCATGTCTTCAATGAGATCACTGAGCTTATCCCAAAAGACTCACTATTGGTCTTCAATGATACAAAGGTTATTCCGGCAAGATTAATCCTTAACAAGGAGACCGGTGCCAGAATTGAAATATTCTTGTTAGAGCCATTGTTACCTTCCAACGTACATGAGCAAGTCATGAGTTCTGTGGAGTCTACCACCTGGAAAGTAATGATAGGGAATTCCAAAAAATGGAAAATCGATTCGGAACTAACTCTTGAGATTGGTAGCAACTTATTTAGGGCAATTAGAATGAATCAGGATACGGTCAAATTCGTTTGGAATACAGATGATACCTTTTCAGAAATCCTATTAAAAATCGGACAGATACCTCTTCCTCCCTATTTGGATAGAGAAGCAACAGAAGAAGATGTCCCTCGCTATCAGACCGTGTATTCCAAAAATGAAGGAGCTGTTGCCGCTCCTACTGCTGGGCTTCATTTTACTGATGAAGTATTGGAATCACTTCAGTTCAAAGGCATCGAAAAGGATTTCCTCACCCTACACGTATCAGCAGGAACGTTTCAACCCATTAAGGCAGATACTATTGAAGAGCATCCGATGCATCGAGAGCAGGTACATGTAAGCCGAACGAATATTGAAAAACTACTCAGTAATGAGGTAATTATCCCTGTTGGCACGACCAGCATGCGCACCTTAGAGAGCTTGTTTTGGTTTGGGCAGTTATTGGAGACTGATCCAGAATCAGCATTTTTCATTAAAAAGGAGACGGCCTACTCTTTCACCTCGGTAATTAGTCTGGAAAGAAGTCTAAAAAACGTCTTGTCCTATATGAAAGGAAACAGACTCAATTCAATCACTGGTCAAACTGAAATATTTATTTACCCAGGGTATACCTTTAGAGTGTGTAGCGGACTCATTACCAATTTTCACCAACCAGGTTCTACATTGATATTGTTGGTTGCAGCTTTGTTAGGTGATAACTGGAAGAAGGTCTACGATGAGGCACTCAATAAGGATTACAGATTCCTTAGTTATGGGGATAGTTCTTTACTTTTTCCTTAATTCGTTATATTCAAGGCAATGGAAGCACTCAACGATGTTTGGATTGAATTCAAAGAGGTACTGACTGGTATCTATCACCTATTTACACGATCTCTTTTCAAGCTAGGAGACAATGACGTTAGTTTAGGCAAGATCCTTTACATACTCTTATCCTTTGTCATTCTAACATTTCTAGCCAGAAGAATTAAACGCCTTTTAGTAGAAAAAATACTGGTAAACACCTCCATGGAACCTGGTGCTAGGGCCACCGTTGGTACCGTAACCAAATTCGTATTCATAGTAGTTGGAAGTATAATTATTATTCAGACTGCTGGCATAGACATGACAGCACTCACCTTTATTGCTGGTGCCTTGGGGGTAGGTATTGGATTCGGACTTCAAAACATCACTGATAACTTCATATCTGGGGTGATCATCTTGTTCGAGAAACCTATCAAGGTAGGTGATCGAATAGATGTAGGTGATGTACAGGGAAATGTCATGAGTATCTCGTTTAGGGCGACCCAAATTTTGACTAATGACAATATTTCCATCATCGTCCCTAATTCTGAATTCATTTCAAGTCGAGTGATCAACTGGAGTCATAATGATCGCAACATCCGATTTAGAATTCCAGTAGGAGTCAGTTACAATGAAGACCCTGATCATATTAAAAAAATACTGCTGGAGGTGGCAGACAAAAACCCTCATGTACTAAAGAAACCTGAGCCAAATGTACTGTTTGATGAATATGCGGATAGTTCACTTAACTTCTATCTAGCCGTCTGGACGAGTACGCATACAGATAAGCCCCGGATACTTAAATCAGAGCTCTATTTTGAGATATTCAGGAAATTTAAGGAGCATAATGTAGAAATCCCTTTCCCACAAAGGGACATCCATATCAAATCACAGCCAATGATCATTGATACCAAATAAAAAAGGCCTTTCCCTAAATAGAAAAAGACCTTTTTATACTTCTTCATACTTCTACATACAGTAAAAATACAAATATTTTGTCGTTAGGCGAAATCATTACCCCATTACAGACCTAACTTTCGATTTTTGGTAGGTTTTGATCGTTTACTTGCTAACCTGAGCTCCAAAGTTATATGCTAAACCAGCACCAAACACACTTTTGAACTGCACTTTAGCCTCCGGAGTACCACCATCTTCAGGTTCCATTTTGATATCTTCATCATATAATAAATGGGTAAACAGATTAGCCGAAAGCACCTTGTTTATTTTCATAACAACTGTATTTTGCCAGTTGACATCTATGGTACCAAAGCTCTCCACATAGTTGGTAAACAACTCCAACCTTGACTCGAGATTGACATTTTTCATTACCTCATCCTTGTATTTAATACGAAGGAACGATCCTAACTCAGCTCTGGACTTCTTACCAGGATCTACCCCATAAGCACCTTGATCCGATAGTGCCTGGTTGTTGACAAACGTAAACTTCCCTGTAAGTGGGATGTAGTTGAAAGAAAGAACCTTGTTAGGTTTGTAATCAATACCGAGTCCGACAGTCAGATAACCTGGTGCCATGAAATCGGATATAGTAATTGTGCTATCTGCACCAGTAGAGCTCTCCACTACATCTTCGCCGATAGCAAATTGAGTTCTAAAATCCAACAAACCACTGAAATACCACTTGGAGTTACCATTTTTGATTTGATACCCATATTTAGTTACAAGGTTGATTTTATCATCACTCTTCTCAAATCCTTGATTATCCTGATTGATTACACCATATCCCATATCTAAGGAATTTTCCCAGGTAGTTCGAGCTTTGGCATAGTTTGCAAATAATCCGGTTGCAGCATTTACTGAAACGTTCTCCGCACCTCCGGCGGCCCAACTTTCACTAAGTGTAACATTCGAAAAGGTGAGTGCTACAAATCCACCTGATGTCCAGTAGGTAGTGTCTGCATCCTGTGCTTTTAGCATTGATGACGCCAAAAGCATCATGGTTAAAATGACGGTTGATCTGAATTTCATATACATTTGACTTTTAAAGACGTTGTGATTAAATCGTTAGACAAGACAAAAAAAATCAATAATCTCTAAGAAGTATCATCATCTCGTTAAAACATACTATGCGCTCGTTTAAATATCTCATTTTCCTACTAATTGTACAATTCGCATGTTCCGTAGAGCAGTCTTCCCAAGAAAAACCGCAAACAGAAGAACCTACAGAAAAGATCTTATCCAGCAATAGCATTCAAGCTGCCGAAATGATCAAGGTTGAGAAAAAAGCATCTTGTAATGAACCTCCCTGTACCACGGTTTCGATTAGATATCCAAGGTTTGAGTCCATTCCAAACTTCAATAAAATAATTGAGGAAACAATTATAGAAACATTGAGTGAGGATTTCATTATGGACGCTGACGGCTCCGAATCGATGGAGGAGCTCGAAAACATGTTCATTGCTTCATATGAAAATTTCGTTGCCAATTTCCCAGAATCAACGACACCATGGGATCTTTCTATTTCGGTTCAGGTGAGTTACGCTTCCGAAAACTTTACCTCCTTTGAAATGGCTATTTCAAGTTATACAGGTGGTGCTCATCCAAATAGTAGCGTAACTTTTATAAATCTGAGTAAAGACAGCAAAAGACCACTCGAATTAAAATCAATCATAAAAAATGACAGAAAGTTGAGAAAGATAGCTGAAGAAGCTTTTCGCACGCATTATGAAATCCCAGAAGGATCTTCTTTTTCGGACTTTGGATTCACCTTTGATAATGACCAGTTTACCTTACCTCAGGCGATTGGCTTCAATAAAGAAGGTCTGATCATCTACTACAATAGTTATGAGATCGCCTCCTATGCCAATGGTCCTACCGAAATAACCATTCCACTCAACAAACTTGAAGACTTAATTAAAATTTAGTCATAGGAGCAAACTCGAGCGTCCTCTTCTTTGATTAATCTTCTCAAAATTTTACCAACATTTGATTTTGGAAGTTCTTCAGAAAATGCCACGTGTTTAGGTCTTTTGTAACCAGTGAGATTATCCTTGCAATGATCGATGATTTCTTGCTCAGTTAAGGATTGATCCTTTTTAACGATATACACCTTGACTGCCTCAGTGGACTTGCTATCTGGTACACCAATTGCTCCAACTTCTAATACTTTCGGGTGAGTAGCAATGGCATCCTCCACTTCATTGGGATAAACGTTAAACCCTGAGACAAGAATCATTTCTTTCTTACGATCCACGATTCGGAAATACCCATCGGGATCCATTGTTGCTATATCTCCCGTTTTGAAGTAACCATTAATGAAGCTACTCTCTGACTCTTCCTCACGTTGCCAGTAACCAGTAAAAACTTGTGGGCCCTTACAACACAACTCTCCTCTTTCCCCTTCCGCTACTTCATTGCCTTCATCATCCAACAACTTCACGTCAGTATCTGGCAATGGCAATCCAATAGTACCCACTCTATTACCTTCAGACAAAGGGTTGATACATAAGCCTGGAGAAGTCTCGGTCAGACCATAAGCTTCCGCTATCCGTTTACCAGTGACCTTCTCCCATTTATCAAATACAGCACGCTGAAGAGCCATCCCCCCTGCCAGTGCTACTTTTATGGTACTATGATCCAATTCCGCAAATCCAGGAGTATTCAACAAACCATTGAATAATGTATTGACACCAGTGATAAGAGTATAAGGATGCTTCTTAAGTTCCTTTACAAACCCTTTCATGTCTCTAGGGTTAGTGATCAACACATTTTTCGCCCCTACTTTCGCAGGAAGTAAAGCATGTGCATTCAAAGCAAAAATATGATAAAGAGGAAGCGCTGCGATGAATATCTCCTTACCTTCCACAGGGTTGGCTTGCTTCAACCAGCATTCAATTTGTTGAAGGTTTCCAATCAGGTTTCTGTGAGTGAGCATAGCACCTTTTGAAACACCAGTAGTTCCTCCTGTATATTGTAGAAAAGCTAAATCATTAGCATCAATTTTTGGAGCCGTGAAAGACTCAGATCTAGCCTCTTTTAAAATCTTCTTGAATGGAATGGCTTCTGGGAGACTATAAGCTGGAACCATCTTCTTGATTTTCTTCACCACAAAGCTGACCAAAGCACCTTTGACTCCTCCCAACATATCCCCTAGCTCAGTGATGATTACGTGATCTATGGAAGTATCCTTTATAATCTCTTCTAAGTTCGCAGCGAAGTTGGCTAATATAACTATTGCCTTTGCTCCAGAATCTTTGAACTGATGACGCATTTCGGAAGGAGTATACAGGGGATTGGTATTAACTACTACCAAACCAGCCTTTAATGCCGCATACATCACTACTGGATTCTGAATAACATTTGGTAATTGTATCGCTATTTTATCACCGGGCTTCAATCCCAGGTCATTTTGAAAATAAGATGCAAACCGATCTGATAGCTCTCCCAATTCTTCGAAACTGATGATTTTACCCATATTTTCATAGGCAGGCAGGTCGCTATACTTGCTTCTTGATTCTACAAATAACTCTGCAAGTGAACCATACTTATCAGCATCAATTGATTTGGGTACTCCAGCAGGGTAAGATTCTATCCAAGGTTTGTTGCTCATTTTTGGTCTATTGATTTTGAGCTAAATATAAGTCAACCTTCATAGCTGTGAAAATTCGCTAGACAAACTACTACTATCAAATTCATTGCATATAGCCACAAACACCTTATTACATTTCAATAGGCCGCATTATTTTAAGCATCAAATGAAATACTAAACCCGATTTAATGTGATTTTCACAATTATTAGGACCTGTATTAAAATCAGATGAGAAATCGATTTTGCTTGAAAAATGAGCTGAAACTACAAAAGTCAATAGATAAATAAACGTTGGTTCACATTATCCAAAACAATGTAATTAAAAGGATCAAGAAGAATTGCTAATTGTGGGGAGATGGGAGGGTATAAAAAAGAATAGGTCGAGGCACCCCTACCTCGACCAGATTCAAATAAACAACATTAACCCAAAAATAGCTGTAGGAGAAGGATTCGAACCTCCACGAAGCAGTTAGTCCCGATGATTCACGATTAAATGCCGAAACATTTAATCGTGAAACACGCGGGATTTATCCCTTATCTTCACCCCCGAGACAGGAGGGCATGTCTGCCAATTTCATCACCCTACAGTGTGTAAACGCATCGTTTTGCGTTGTTTTGATGATTCAAAATTACCACCAACTTTCAATCTTTAAAATTTTATTAACGCTTTTTGAAAAGATTTACATATTGGATCAAAATCGCTCTTTCAAATTTAAAATTTCACAATTTACCCCCATTTAAATGCCTGAAATTAGATTTCATTTAATCGTCTCACACACAATTCCAACCAAAATTTGGCATTTCATGATTATGGGAGAATAAAATTCTTTGATTTTGTTCAAAATATCCTTCAAAACATTGAACTAATAGCTTGTTTACATTTGATAATCACAACAGCATCATGTAACACAATTGTTCTGAATACATCATTAGATTCCGAGGCATACAATCTCGGAACCTTGGCTTAACACCCACATATGAAGAGTACATTATGAGCAACACCGAAGAATGAAACAATAAGTGAACAAGCAACAAGGTTCGTCATTCCAGGTTGCATACATTAATAAAAGATGGCCTAGACAGTCAAACAGTGGAAAACAATGAGTTACCAATGACACTCGGTGCCTCTAATAAAACATATTAAAAGAGGGAGGTTAAACAATCAAACTTTAGCCCAATAAAAAGAGAAGATGAAGGAACGCCTAGTTTGGGCCACATAGCCTGGCAACCAAGGTGCCTTTTCGTGGTTGTAATAAGATTATCATGAAAATCAGAAAGTTCATGATGCCTAAAAAAAGAAAAAGGTCGGGGACGCCTAATCTGGAGCGTGTAGTTGAGGGACGCCTAGACAGGCACCTATTCACCGTATTGTCCTACTTCGACCAGACCTAGCCGGTCGCATTCAATAAACAACATTAACCCTATCGAAAAGAGTTGTTAAATCAGGCACAAAAAAATCATGGCTGTAAGGGAAAGAATCAATCCTTCACGGAACAGTGATAATCGGATGAATACTAATAAGGTGAAAAGAAGTACTAACAAGAAGGCTTTGATGTGAGGAATTTCAACAGATCGTAACTGAGTTTAAAAATGAGTCAAAACATACCCAACTATCATACTTCCATTAAGACCTACTGGTTAAACTTGATGCCTATAAAAAGAAAAAGGTCGAGGCACCCCTACCTCGACCAGATTCAATAAACAACATTAACCCAAAAATGATGGCTGTAAGGGAAGGATTCGAACCTCCACGGAGCAGTTAGTCTCGCCACGATAAATTACCGGAGTAATTTATCGTGATCAGAGATTTATCCCTTATCTCCACCCCCGAGACAGGAGGGCATGTCTGCCAATTTCATCACCTTACAGTGTGATCGCAACTGCTTTGCGATTGTTTGATGATTCAAAAGTAATAGACTTCTGATATTTTTAAAAATATTTTAATAAATTTGGTAAATATTTAGATGTCATTTAAAATTGAATGTATAATATTGCATTATTAGAAAATAGCACTTTTTGAGATGAGTAAAAATTACGAAATTGACAATGTAGACCTCAAAATCCTCAATTTATTGATGGAAGACGCCAAAATTCCATACACTGAGGTAGCTAAAAAGGTCTTTGTTTCGGGTGGTACCGTCCACGTAAGAATGAAGAAGCTTGAAGAAATGGGAGTCGTAAGAGGAACCACTCTTCAAATGGATTACTCAAAGCTTGGATATGATGTAACATGCTTTATGGGAATCTACCTTCAAAAGTCTTCTTTATATGATAGTGTGGTTGAGCAACTCAAAGACATTCCTGAAATCGTTAAGGTTCACTACACAACTGGTAACTATAACATTTTCATTAAAATACATTGTAGAGATACAAAACACCTGAAGGATGTACTTCATGACAAAATCCAGAAGGTAGAAGGTATTGAAAGAACTGAGACATTCATCTCGTTAGAAGAAAGTCTAAACAGACATCTCAAGTTCTGATAACCTAAGCTTATCACCAAATAAGCAACAATCGTCGCTTTAATTCGATTCTTATTTAGAACTGATATAAATAAGTGTTTACTTTGCGAAACTTACAGCTCAGTAAGTTGTTAAACACTAGTGTAGGAATCGAAACCTTATATGAGCAAAGACGATCAAATATTAGAGGAATTTACCTCAAAAGAATACGAACACGGATGGTCCGTAGACTTTGAAGCCGATGAGGCTCCATTAGGGATCAACGAAGATATCATACGATTCATCTCTGCCAAGAAAGAGGAGCCTCAATGGCTCCTTGAATGGCGTTTAAAAGCTTTCCAGAAATGGACCGAGATGAAGGAGCCTAGATGGCCAAATGTCAAATATCCTGACATAGACTATCAAGGTGTCAAATACTATTCTGCTCCCAAGCAGGATAAGAAGCCTAAAAGCCTCGACGAGGTTGATCCTGAATTATTAAAGACTTTTGAAAGACTTGGCATCTCTCTTACTGAACAGAAGAGACTAACAGGTATTGCCGTTGATGCAGTTATTGATTCAGTATCTGTAGCGACTACTTTCAAAGAAACTCTTTCTGAGCTTGGCATCATCTTCTGTAGCTTCAGTGAAGCAGTTCAAGAACATCCTGAGCTAATTAAGAAATATCTAGGATCTGTAGTTCCTGCCACGGACAACTACTTCGCAGCATTAAACTCTGCAGTATTCTCTGACGGATCATTCTGTTATATTCCTTCAGGAGTAAGATGTCCAATGGAGTTATCTACTTATTTCCGAATCAACGCTGCTAACACTGGTCAGTTTGAAAGAACATTGATCGTAGCTGAAGAAGGATCTTACGTTTCTTATCTTGAAGGGTGTACTGCACCAATGCGTGATGAGAATCAATTGCATGCTGCAGTTGTAGAAATATACGCAGCTAAAGATGCTGAAGTAAAATACTCTACCGTACAGAACTGGTATCCTGGTGACAAGAATGGTAAAGGTGGTATTTACAACTTCGTTACTAAAAGAGGTATCTGTGCTGGTGACAACTCGAAAATCAGCTGGACTCAGGTTGAGACTGGATCAGCTGTAACCTGGAAATACCCTTCATGTATCCTTAAAGGAGATAATTCACAAGGAGAATTCTACTCTGTGGCTGTTACGAATAACTACCAGCAAGCAGATACAGGAACCAAAATGATTCACATTGGTAAAAACACCAAGTCAAGAATCGTTTCCAAAGGTATCTCTGCTGGTAAATCACAAAACAGTTACCGTGGACAGGTTCAAATAATGAAACGTGCTGAAAATGCTCGTAACTTCTCACAATGTGACTCCTTATTAATGGGTGATAAATGTGGTGCTCACACATTCCCATATATAGATGTAGAAAATAACTCTGCTCAGGTAGAACATGAAGCGACTACTTCGAAAATCGGAGAAGATCAAATCTTCTACTGNCAGCAGAGAGGTATCGATGAGGAAAGTGCTGTTGCTTTGATCGTAAATGGTTTTGCGAAAGAAGTAATGAGCAAACTTCCTATGGAATTTGCTGTNGAAGCTCAGAAGTTGTTAGCCCTTACACTTGAGGGCAGTGTTGGATAAGAAAAAGTCGATCGAAAAATGTTAAAAATAGAAAATCTTCACGCCTCTGTAGAAGGTAAACAAATATTAAAAGGAATCAATCTGGAAGTAAAAGCTGGCGAAGTACATGCCATCATGGGACCAAATGGTTCTGGTAAGAGTACTTTGGCTTCAGTACTTGCAGGTAGAGAAGAATATGAAGTAACTGAAGGATCTGTTAAGTTTTTGAACGATGATCTTTTAGAGCTAGCTCCAGAAGAAAGAGCACATGCTGGTATTTTCCTGGCATTTCAGTACCCTGTAGAAATTCCTGGGGTTTCTACGACAAACTTCTTAAAAACTGCTGTTAACCAAACACGCGAAGCAAGAGGCCTAAAAGCTTTGGATGCTGTTTCTTTCCTTAAGGAGATGAAAGAAAAAATGAAGCTTGTTGATATCGATCAGGCTTTGTTGAGTAGAGCATTGAACGAAGGCTTCTCAGGTGGTGAGAAGAAAAGAAACGAAATTTTCCAAATGGCTATGTTGGAGCCAAAGCTTTCTATTCTTGATGAAACTGATTCAGGATTAGATATCGATGCTTTGAAAATCGTAGCTGATGGAGTGAATAAATTGAAAGGTCCTGATAATGCATCTATCGTAGTAACTCACTACCAGAGATTATTGGACTACATCGTGCCTGATTTTGTACACGTATTGTACAAAGGAAGAATTGTAAAATCTGGTGACAAGACATTGGCTCTTGAGCTAGAAGAAAAAGGTTACGATTGGATTAAAGAAGAAGTAGCTGCACTATGAGTGAAGTACTAACACTAGAAGATCAACTGCTAGCTGATTTCGATGGTTGGTTGGACCAACATTATGCGGATGCAAGCTCTCTTAAAGCTATTAAAAAAGCTGGAGCAGAGACTTTCAAAAGCTTAGGTCTACCACAGAGAAAATCAGAGGCATACAAATACACCCCAATCACTAAAACAATCGAAAAAAACTTCGATTTAGAGACAGCAGAAAACACTTCTACCCTATCTAAAAGTGATTGTGAGGCTAAATTTTACAAAGAGGAGGATGCTAACCACTTAGTTTTCATCAACGGGTTATTCCTTGAAGATTACTCTAAAATCGTAAGTGCCTCTTCTGATTTGACGATAAGAGTTCTGGATGAACAGTCTATCAATGAACATCCGGAGCTAAAAGACAACCTGGGTAAAGTGAATGGTTCTCAAATTGATCCGTTTGCAGCATTGAATTTGGCTTACTTCAATCAAGGTGTTTTCATCAAATCTGAAAAAAATGCAGATAACAAAAACACGTACATCTACCAGTTTGTAGATGCATCAGCAAGTCAAGCAGTAATATTCCCAAGAGTCTTTGTTTATGGTTCTACAGGCTCTAGAACAAGAGTTTACGAAAAGACATTTTTCAATGGTGACAAAAATACATTGAATATTTCTATCGTGGAATCGATGGTTGAAGCAAATGCTGAAGTTCGATTTACCAAACTTCAGAATTATGAAATCAACTCTTATGCAGTGGAAGGCATCTATGCCCACCAGGCTAAGGATTCAAGATTCTATACCAACACCTTCTCTTTTGATGGTGCTGTGATTAGAAACAATGTATACATCAACATTGATGCTGAGAACTGTGAAGGTCACATGAACGGATTGTACCAGTTGAGTGGCAAATCACATGTTGACAATAACACCTCTGTAGATCACCTGAAGCCTCACTCCTATTCCAATGAACTATACAAAGGAATTTTGGATGAGCACTCAAGAGGTGTATTCAATGGCAAAATCTATGTGAGACCGGATGCGCAAAAGACAAACGCATTCCAGTCAAACAACAACATTCTCCTTTCTGACGATGCTACGATTAACACGAAGCCTCAGTTAGAGATTTGGGCAGATGATGTTCAGTGTTCTCATGGATGTACTACTGGTCAGCTAGATGAAGATGCTATCTTCTACCTGCAAGCTAGAGGTGTTAATAAGCCACAAGCAAAAGCTTTACTTTTGAATGCATTTGCTAATGAAGCCTTGAATGAGCTTCAAAATGACTTAATGAAAGAAGAGATCGAAGAGATCATTCTAAATAAATTGAAATGAGCGTAGTTACTGACATATCAGTAAACGAAATCAGAAAGCAATTTCCGATTCTCAATCAAGAAGTTAATGGAAAGCCGCTTATCTATTTTGATAATGCGGCTACTTCTCAAACTCCTCAGGTAGTCATTGATGCTCTGGTAAACTACTACCAGAAAGACAATGCCAACATTCATCGAGGAATTCATACGTTGGCAGAGCGTGCTACTACTGGTTTTGAAGCCACAAGAAAAGCCGTTCACCAGTTTATCAACTCTAACGAAGTTGAAGAAATCGTTTTCACAAAAGGTACAAGTGAAGGAATCAACCTGATTGCCCAGGCTTATGGACGAAAGTTCTTAAAAGAGGGTGATGAAGTGTTGATTACTGGAATGGAGCACCATAGCAACATCGTACCATGGCAAATGGTCTGTGAGCAAGTTGGAGCTACATTGAAAGTGATTCCAGTGGATCAAAATGGAGAAATCTCTATTGATCAATTTGCTTCTCTCCTATCTGAAAAGACTAAGATTGTCTCTGCGGTTTATATTTCTAACTCATTAGGAACAATTAATCCTGTTCCAGAGATGATCGAGTTGGCTCATAAAGTTGGAGCGAAAGTACTAGTTGATGCTGCTCAGGCGGCACCACACCACAAGCTGGATGTTCAGAAGCTGAATTGCGACTGGATGGCGTTCTCTGCTCATAAGATGTATGGCCCAACGGGTGTAGGCGTACTTTATGGCAAGCGTCAGGTTCTGGAGAAAATGGATCCGTATCAGGGAGGTGGAGAAATGATCCGTGAAGTAACATTCAACGGAACCACTTACAACGACATTCCTTACAAATTTGAAGCAGGTACTCCCAACATTGCGGATGTGGTGGCATTCAAAGCGGCTATTGAGTTCATGAACGAAATAGGTTTTGAATACCTTCATAAACAAGAGCAAGCACTTTTAAATAAAGGAAAAGAGCTTTTGTTTGATATTGATGGTTTCCAGCCAATCGGTACTGCAAAGAACAAAGTAAGTGTCATTTCTTTCCTTATAGATGGTGTTCACCCATTCGATTTAGGTATGTGGTTGGATGCAAAAGGTATTGCTGTAAGAACAGGACACCACTGTACACAACCTTTGATGGATCATTTCAACATTGAAGGAACTGTTAGAGCTTCTTTTGCTGTTTACAACACCGTAGAAGAAATCGAGCGTTTCGCGGAAGCGCTTACAGATATCGTAAAGAAATTTAGAAAATGAGTATAGCCGATAAGCAACAAGAAATAGTTGAAGAGTTTTCAATGCTCGATGGAGATATGGAAATGACCATCAACTACATCATGGAGCTTGGTGAGCAACTTCCGGAGATGAGTGAAGCCAACAAAACGGATGACACCATTGTAAAAGGCTGTCAATCTAAAGTTTGGTTAATGGCGTCTGAAGAAGATGGCAATGTAAAGTTTGAAGCAGATAGCAATACAGCCATTACCAAGGGTTTGGTTAGTTTGCTTGTTCGTGTGTTGGACGGAGAAACTCCTGACAATATCATGAATGCTGAGATCAACTTTCCAGAGCAAATTGGCATGAATCGATTCATCGGAACACAACGTTCCAATGGATTTGCAGCAATGATCAAGCAAATGAAACTTTATGCATTGGCTTTAGGTTCTAAATCGCAGACTGGCGCATAATATGGCGGAAGAAACCAACACAACGAATAATGACTTAGCTCTTAAAGAGGATATCGTAAGAGCTATCAAAAATGTATATGACCCGGAGATTCCGGTAGATGTGTACGAATTGGGCTTGATTTATGAAATCAACATATTCCCGGTTAACAATGTGCACATCTTGATGACCCTTACATCCCCTGCATGTCCTTCAGCAGAAGAGATTCCTGGAGAGATAGAGATGAATGTAAGAGAACTTAAGGATGTCAATGACGTAACTGTAGAGGTTACTTTTGATCCTCCTTATGCTACAGATATGATGTCTGAAGCAGCTAAGCTTGAACTTGGTTTTATGTAAAAAAAGCTCCAAATGTCAAAAAACAAATAACAAATGAGTGCCTATATATGATTTAGAGGAACGAACTTATTTATTTGTAAAAAACGTTAGAGAGATTATTTATAAAATAGAATAAGGTGGAATAAAAGCTAATAAGCTGTAGCCACTTGAGATTTGAAACTTTATTATTTGTAATTTAATAAGATATGTATCCAGAAGAACTAGTAGCCCCAATGAGAACTCAGCTGACTGAGTCAGGCTTCGAAGAATTCAAAACTGCGGATCAAGTAATCGACCACCTATCTGATCATAAAGGAACTACCCTTTTGGTAATCAACTCGGTATGTGGATGTGCTGCTGGAACTGCAAGACCTGGTGTAATTCATTCTCTAAGCGTAAGTGAGAAGAAACCAGATCATTTAGCAACTGTATTTGCGGGTGTAGATATGGAAGCAACTGCTAAGGCTAGAGAATTCACTCTTCCTTTCCCTCCTTCTTCTCCATCCGTCGCGTTGTTTAAAGATGGTGAGTTGGTGCACTTTGTAGAAAGACATCACATTGAAGGTAGATCAGCAGAAATGATCGCTAACCACCTTGTAGAAGTTTATAAAGAATTGTGTTAATCCTAAATTATCCTGACAGATAGTATTAGATTAATCTTATTTAATCACTTTGAAAAGCCCTTTCAGTTTATTCTGGATGGGCTTTTTTTTGAGCCGTGTCTCGTCCTGAAATAGCGTTACACAAAAATTGACGTTATGAAAGAAAGTAAAGATTCTCAGTATGTTAAGCGAACACAACGCGACTACA
>PBTY01000007.1 GCA_002729235.1 Rickettsiales bacterium
CCCGAGATTCAATGAACCGCCGTATACGAGAACCGTATGTGCGGTGGTGTGAGAGGCGCACCGTGGGCTTTAAGGCTCACGGCCGTCTACTCGATTACCAGCTTTTTAGTTAAGTAATGCTTTCAATTTAGCCATTAAGAGAGTTTTACGCTTCTCGTAATATTCATCAAAATTTTCGAGTTTCAAGTTGACATCTGGAATCAAATGTGAATTCAAAAATTGAGTTCGAGTATTCTCTTTCGTTTCTTTATCAACCCACGCTTCAAGAGTTATATCCTGTTTCGACATGTTTTCATTTGCGTCCAACATTTGAAGGTTAAAAATTGAATTATAGATTTCCCATCCATGCTTCTCTTTATCTGAATCCTTTAGTTCATCAAAGGTTGAAGCTGGGTGCGTATGGTCTTTATGGAAGTTGTTGTTCTTGTAATCCAAATCTGGATAAAGTAAGGATAAAATAGAAAAGGCATATTGATTGTCCTTTTGTGTTTTCAATGTTTCTTCGATGAAGTCATCTCCAACACTGGTATCCTTCCGAATATGTTTGAAGATTGAGTCAATTGGGAATTCGGTGATTTCTGATTTGATTTTTTCCTGTTCAATCTTCTCGGTGAAAGTTCGTCTAATCTGAGAAAGAACTGAATCAGAAGTTCCTCCGAAAATTCGCTTGATAAGAACGATATGAAGCCATTTTTTAATATTTTCTCTATCATTCTTGAATTCAGTTTTTGTTGAATAATCCCTGTATATACCCTTGTGATACAAGTAGTAGATTATGGGTATTAAAGCATTCTTAGATGTTAGCGTAAAGTCAGTAAATCCGAAAGTCTTGGCTAAATCGAAGGTTGAAAGAATTGCATCTCTTATATGTTCCCACTCAGCTTCAAAGTCTTTTGCATTCTCTTTTGAAAAGTTGGTTACTTTGAATTTTATGTCTCGGCTGTACAAATAAAGGAAAGTCTTCATCACTAAATCCTTGGAAATGGTAAAACCTTTATCTCTTACACTATCAACCAGGTTATGAATCTCCTTCCTTGCATCTTTTTTAGTCCAATTTGCAACAGCTATAGACATCAGTAAATCTGAGAAGTTCAAGGGTTCTCCGCCACTATTTATCCTAATGAAAATATTGAGGGCCTTATCTAGACTTTGATCTTTTTCTAAAAAGTAATTAATGATTGGTTTCTCATTTATAGTTCTCCGAAGTTGACGTATAGCCTTACGAGAGAATGAGTTTTCGAAATCCTCGACAAACTCATCAAATTCTTCATCTTCTGTGTAGTTTAAGATAGCACCAACGTTAAACCATTCGATCTGGTCTGTCTTAAAGATATTGACTTCTTGAGTTAGTCTCTTCTCTAAAAAACGAAACTCATAAATCCTACCATCTTCTTCTTCCTTGAGTTCGTTAGTTATGTTCAAATAAAGGTGTCTTGTTGGCACACTCCATTCAGTATTTTCCCATTTGCGCCTGTATTCCTTGAAGGCAAAACTTCCTTTCAGCCCTAAATACAAAGAGGTTAGTCTTTGCTGACCATCCAACACCGCATTGAAAGCACTGATTCCATTTGTTGAAATTTCTTCGTTGTGTGTTTTATACCTTTCTCTGTATTCATTAATGAATTTATAAAACCTATAACCCTGAGCAGTCTTTTCTTCAACATTCCAAAATAGAAAGGAACTGATAGGGTAGTTTCTCATGATCGAATCAAAAAGCCATTCAATCTTTGAATGTGACCAAATAAATTCGCGCTGGATGGCTGGCAGTAAAAATTCGTTTGCTCCAATTTTCTCAATTGCGTCTGCTATGGTTATGGGAGTTTGGAATGACATATTCGGGTTTTGTACGTGGTGAAAGAAATTGCTGGTAACGTTTAGCTAAGCTCCGTAGGCTCAACTCTTCAAAAGAAAACAAAAGTTCCCTTTATCATTGCTCTTCGCAAATGGCTCAGTAAGCCTATGGAGCTTAGCATTTGTTAGCGTTCTTTATATTTGAAAGCCAAGTCCAAATTGATGGATAACAGCTTGACGATACATGATTCCATACTTCAGAACCAATACATCACTAATCTTTAAGTCCAGGCCAGTCTCAGGAAAGACGTCAAATTTTGTTTTATCCGTATTTTTAAAGAATTCAGTATCTCCTTCAATTCTTTTATTATCAAATGATCTAAACTCATACTGGTCATATTCTTCATACACAGGATAATAACCAACTCCTAAACCTATATGCATCCACATGGGATATAAAATTTTAAATGTTATGCCACCAGAAATAGACACGTTAGCTTTCCTTATTTCACCAGTTGAACTAACAAAATCATAGAGGCCATCGTGATTACCTTCGTCATCTATTTTATACAATACATCAAATCCTGTGAAAATTTCTGGGTTGAACTTGATGTTGGCATATCCACCAATACGATTTTTGTTAATTCTGCCAAAACTGATTCCTATAGGACTTTCCGAATCATATGTGTACATCACAAAGCCTGCGCTGCTTTGCGTACTTAATTTAGGTGCTTTGGAAGACTCTACATTATTCTGACCAGCCACTGAATTAGAAAGTAGAAGCATAAATATTAACATGCCCCAGAATTGACAGTATTTAATTTTTATAATCATACAAGAATTTCCCATTTTCGTCATAAAGGTATCGTTTTTTACTGTTTTCTTTTTCTCTTACAATAAATTGATTTTTCCCCTCATTAAACCAGATTCTGTTCTTTGTAGTAGAAATTATAGTATTTCCACGAAAATCAATTACTCCATATAGACCGCTTCTCACGACCAATGCTCTGTTAGGATTGTCTTTGTTTATGTATAATTCTGAATATTTAGGTGAAACGTAGCTTTGGTATGATAAATCGTACAATCCATATAGATAGCCCTGTTGCAATATGAAAACATCTGAACTTTCATGGTACTCAACATTCGCAAATCCTTCACTGGAAACTAAAGAGCCATTTAAGTTGGCCAATTTAGATTTAGTCCCTTTTAGGAGTAGAATACTGTTTCCTCCAGATGAGTACTTTTTTATTTCAGCAAAGCCCTCATTATAAAGATCATTTACCGAAGACGTAAGATTTTTCAAATACCAATCATTCCCCTTTTTAAATGAGACTAAAAATGGATTCCAACTGATAACTTCATAATCTGTAAATGAAGGGGATTCAGTTATTTTTCCATTGAAATCCATAACCCCATACATTCCGCCTTTTTTGAAGACCATAAGATAGTCACCATAAGCTGAATAACTGTCTACACTTTGTCCTTTAGGGCTACCCTTGTAGTCTGACATGTACCAGTCATTCGATTTTTTTACCAATAATGAGCTAGAGGAGAGTTTCCTTATTTCGGAATATTCTAAGGGAAGGAGGATAGTGTTTTCACTATTTATTAGACCGGATTTAGAATTGATTGACACTATGGCAATGTCAGTACTAATTACTTCTGCTTTATCATAGCGATAGGGAATGATAAGGCTTAGGTTTCTATTGCAAAGCCCATACTTTCCAGAGCTAAAATCTTTCATCGCAAATATTTTTTGGCTGCTGTTTTTGCTTATTTCTGACTGAAGGTCGATATAATAATCGATTTCCTTTCTCTTGTACTTAATAGCATAATCCTGTTCATCACTGGGAATGAAACTTGATCCAGCATATTTTAAAATTTTATTTTCTCCGTCACATGTTGGACAATTTACTTTCTTGGTTTGCTTTAATCTACCAGAACCGTTACACTTTGTGCAAGTTACTTTATATGCCGTGTTGTAATTTGTTCCGTTAAGACCATTTGAAAATGCTTGAGCATAATTGTATTTGGTTATCTGGCCAGAGCCATCGCAAGAATAGCAATCTTCATAATAATGTTCATCTACCTTTCCGTAGCTGCAAGAACCGTTAGGACAACTGACGTATTTATAATGCTTGAGTGATTCTTCTTTCTTGCGTTTCTCGTCTGCTTTTTTATCCTCTTCTATTTGTTTTTTTTCATAATAAGTTTTGAGCTTCGTATAAAAGCTTCTAGTTTCAGACAAAACCTCTGGTGTTGCACTATCCTTATATTCATTGAGAAACAATGTTAAAGCTTCTGTACATTCATCGAATCTTCCATAATTCCATAGAGTTTTTACCTTTAAATTGAGAATACGGGCATTTGTGGTACCTAATTCATTTTCTGCTTTTTTAATATACTCTAAGGCGGCCTCAAAATTATTTTGATTATAGTTCAATTCGGCTTTGGTAAAATAATCTCTAGCAATTTCTTCGGGATCAACATTAGCTTCACGAAGCTTATCAAGCATATCTGACTGACTATAGGCCTCTAAGAAGACCAAAGAAATCAATGTAATGAGTGTAAATCTTTTCATGGCATTCTGATTAATATGTTACTATTAAAAGTGTAGCCGTAAAGCCACGTTTAATATTCCATTCTTTATCTGAAATAATTTTTCCCTTATCATCTTTGATAATAAACTTTGCAGTATTTGGAGATGCAGAACCTTCATTTAAGGCTGTAAAATCGATTCTATTTTGTCCACTTTTAAGCTTTATGTCAAAGGATGTATAGTATCCTTTGAGAGTAATGTTTGACTCTATAATTGAGCCATTTAAGCTTACGCTCACCCTATCACCATCTATTTGTCCGTGATCTATACATTTAACAGTTAGATACTTAGTTCCGTAACTCTCTATATCACCTATAAATTGGTTGCTCTCAGGGGGCTTTGTTTGACTTTCAAACTGTCTTTCCTCGTCATCACTTCCTTTGCCATCCCAGAAGTCATTAGGATCATTGTTACTATTATTATTGGAGGATTTGCTACCGGCCCAGAAATCATCTTCTGAATTGGTTTTTTGTTGCTCCGATTGGCCATTTTCTTCTTCTATTGGAGGTCTGGAATTACATCCCCAAACGTAGTTATTGCAAGGAACTCCATTACTTCGTTTATTGCATTCATTTGTAGCAATTCTATCTGCTTCATTTTTAGTTCGCGCTACACCCCAGCCATATGCGGTTCCTACATTTCCATCAATTGTTCGATATACCGCACACCATCCGGATCCAAACCTTTTTACAATATTACAATTACCGCCTCTGTCACGGCATTCCTTTAGAGCCCTTGCATCGGCTTCACTTTGTGTGTTATAATCTACTGCCCAACCGAAATACATTCCATTAGATCTATCAATTGCCAATGCTCCATATTTACCTGTTTGACCCAGTGCTATTAGGTGTGCCACAAATAGAATTATGATAGAAAATAGTTTCATGCCATGAATTTAATAAAACGCTTCTTTTTTATGAAACGCAATGAACGCTAACAAATTAGTGTTTTAAGTTGAGTTTGTCTAAAGATACACTTAGCGGATTAATAAACTATTTGCAAAGACAAATTCGATTTAAAACAATGTTGGACGTGGCTTCTTGCCTGCTATGGGAGTAGTATAGTTGCCGCTGGCATTATCAGCTAAGTGCATCTCAGTTTTAGGTGCTTTTTCATAGCAATTGGGATGGCTAGTTACTGTCGGCAGTTGTTCTCTAGATAGGTTTGAACATAGTTTTTCCTGCCATTCTTCTGTTAGCTTTGGTATTGCTGTCATCATTTCAAAGATCGTTTTGATATCATTCTTGCTTAGCCTGGTTCTAGTATTGATTTAGGAGTAAGTATCCCTTGATGGCACTTTGGACAGGTGTCTGGGTCTTTTCCGGTCACCACCCTAATCACTTGCTTTGTGGTTAACCCTTGAAGTAAGGATATGGGTTGTGGTTTATTAATTAGTCGGATAGTGATTTGCTTCTTTTGGTTGGCTGAAGCCAGTAATCCGTAGTAGCGTATTTTGTAAAAGCCTGATGGAAGGATGTGCCTCATAAATCTGCCAATGAACTCTTGAGTATCAAGGTTCATCACTTGTTTATTGAGTCTTTTGCGATAATTTTTCCATCGAAAAGTGACTTTACTCTCACTGGCATCTACTAACCTACTGTTGCAAATAGCCACTCGGTGTGTGTATCTACCCAGATATTGAACAACTGACTCAGGACTAGCTAATGATTTTTTGGCATAGACATTCCAGTTTTTACCGTACAGATCTTTTTTTAAACTGTGGATATCAGAGGAGTTGTCTGCAAGCTGGATAGTTCCAGTGTTAATACCCTGTTCTAACATTGTCCACATCACCCCTCTAAATACCGAAGAGAGAGCTTTGACTGGTAGGAAGAACTTTTTGCCAGCATGCACCCATTCGGTTCCATCTTCTGATAGGCCTCCTGCNGGCACCAGCATATGAACGTGCGGGTGATAAGTCAAAGCCTGACCCCAGGTATGAAGTAGGGATACTGCTCCGGTTTGCGCACCTAAAAAAGATGGATTAGCACCTACTTTTTGCAAAGTCTCAGCAGAAGCTTTAAACAGTAGTTTGTAGCATTCCTGCTGATTGATGTAAAAGGTTTTGTGAAGCTGTGCAGGGATAGTAAAAACCAGATGAAAATACCTACATACAGGTAGGGTGCTTTTTAGCTTATCCACCCATATTAGCTGTTTGGTGTATTGGCACTTGTTGCAGTGTCGGTTGCGGCAGGAGTTGTAAGAAAGCTGCTGATGAGCACAGTGACTACATTTATCCAAATGGCCACCCATCTTGGCTGTTCTGCAGTTGCAAATAGCATTGTAAGCTTTGAGCTGATCATAACACAACTGGTGGTTGGCTAGAAACGTATCTCCATACTGTCTGAATATAGCTGCTATATCCAAACCATGTCGTTGATTAACCTTTTCCATTTCACGGCAGATCAAATGGGCTTTTCGCAGATGGATCCAGCTTAGCCAAATGCAGATACACCATGGTGGATCGCAGAGAGGTGTGTCCTAGTAACTTCTGTATGAGCTTGAGATTAGCGCCTTGCTCTAGCATGTGGGTAGCAAAACTGTGACGTAGTGTGTGGATGGTAACCCTTTTTTTGATGCCTACTTTCTGTGCAGCACGTTTGATGATTTTATTCATAGAACTGGCAGAATAGGGTTCTCCTGGCTTAAAACCTCCTTCAAAAACGTATTTGACTGGTTTTGGATAGTGGATGCTGTAATATTGACGAAGAAGTTTTAGTGTGTTTTCGGCAAGGATCACATCCCGGGATTTTTTGCCTTTTCCCAGGTTAATCCTAATGAGCATTCTAGTGGAGTCTATCTCTTTTAGCTGTAGGTGGATCAGCTCATCGCGACGCATGCCTGATGAATAAAGCAAGGCTATGATAGCCTTGTGCTTCACATTAGCAGTCACTTCAATCATCTTCAAAATCTCGCCCTTTGTTAACACTTCAGGGATCTGATGATCTCTTCGCGGCATTTTGACCAGAATACTCTCCGACCAGGGAATGTTCAATACGTCCCTGTATAGAATTTTTAATGCACTAAGTGTTTGCTTGATATAAGCAGCAGACAGTCCTCGTCGATGGATGGCATCATAAAGATACTCTTTGAGTTCTTCGGTGCTGACCTCTTCTGGAGACTTATTAAAGTGTTTAGACAGGCTTACTAGCATGGCTAGATAGCTTCTAATTGTTCTGGGACTGTAATTGCGGTAGGTAAGTTCGCGAATGAATCGCTGACTTAATTTCTGTTTTTTTCCATCATGATTTTATAAAGTTTAAACCCTTAAGTTAATCATGAAGTAGGTTTCTACCGACGAAGGAGGTTTCGTTCAACGGTAAATTGTATGAGTAGTGGCAGATTGCGTGGCACTTTCCTATCAAACCGCTATACAGTTTGAGCGGGCTACAAACCTTGATATTTACTTCTTACCCTGCCATTACTTATACAAAATGTGTGTGCCTTGAATGGTGAATATAGTCCAAGGAATTGGACGATCCAAAGGGTGAGAGTCCCTGAAGCGCTGGGGTCGTGCCCGGAAGT
>PBTY01000008.1 GCA_002729235.1 Rickettsiales bacterium
AAAAGACAAATGAACAGGCTATACTGGAGCTAGGCTCTAGAAAGCGTTCTATGACGATATTAGCTATTGCTTAGCAGCATCAGGGTGTGGAATCCCGCGTCTTAACCAGGCAGCTCCAAATGCCCAAAGAGCAATTGTCTGACCTAAAATTACAGCACCCGGAAATAACTGATGATGACTAACTCTCATGTACACATAGGAGAAAATGGTAAATACCAAACCAAAAATCACCCCCCAGCCTGCTACCTGGTAAAACCGCTTAAAGTACTTCGCTTTGGTAAATTTGGTCAACACGATAATTCCCATTAGCAGAATAAAGATTACAGCACTTCCATTATGGATTAATCCTCTTACCGGATCATTGTGCACATAATAAATTGCCTGGATGGGCTTTCCAAACTGAGTTGGAACTAATGCCACAATCAACGCAAAAAAGCCACTTGCGTTAGTCAGCCTATTTTCACTAAACTTCTCACCAGGAACGACTTTTCCTCTGTAGGTGAATAACACTAACCCAAATGTGATCAGCACTCCTGTAAAAACGGTACTCATGTTGGTATAGTAGTAATAACTCATGGCTCGTTCGATATGACCATGCCCTATGACTATCAGAATTGGTAATGCAATACCAAGAATTCCAACCGCTCTTCTAAGCAGTCGATACGATGGGTTGATTTGATCCATTGGTTAAGTTTGGCGCCAAGATATGTTATCTCAAGAATTCTGAAAAAGGCATTAATTAGTTATTTGTGAGGCTTTCGACAAACTGGTACGGTTTATGGATTAGTGCATACAATTTGTATAAGAACTAAACGTTAGCAACCAAAATCGAGCAAGCATGAGGAGAATCGGAATTGTATTAGGACTATCTTTATTAGTCACAAGTCATTTAAGTGCCCAGCGTTACGGCAATTCATTAGGGTTAAGGTTTGGCAATGGCAATCAACGAACTATTGGCCTAACATATAATCAGCATTTGTTTGGTTACCTAAGTGCTGAAGGAATATTTCAATCAGATTTTAATCGAAATACTACAGCACACGCCTTGATCAAGCAGCACCAACCCATTTTAGGCAAATTTCTAAACATATACGTGGGTACAGGTATTTCTATGGGAAATGAAGAATCCATCATCGAAGATGAACATTCCAAGCAATTGATCACAACTTATGACAATCCAACAATTGGTGCCGATGTGATGCTGGGTGCTGAACTAACCTTATTAGGACTAAATGTTTCGCTGGACTACAAACCAAATATCAATCTCATAGGAAGAGAGAACTGGTACGATGGTCAAGTTGGTTTCTCAGTCAGAAAAGTGCTCATTTCTTATAAGGATCTTAAGAAAAAACGAAAGAAAAAAGCACGATTGAAACGTCGGGAAAATCGAAGAAATGATTCCTAAATCCAGCTAGAGTATAAAAAAAGGCCATGAATGGCCTTCTCATAAATACTAGCAACTGGTTAGGTTACCACATCTAAAACCCGCTGGTTGGGTCACAATCGTTTAAATGTTAAAACTACACCGAAGAAAACACCCTTACTAGCATAATTCCGACACTTACTAAAACAATTCCGACATAGGAAAGTATTAAGCTCCTAAAAAAGGCAGATTTTTAACTTTATGATATGTTAAAGCCAATTCAATACATTTCTTCAATTGTGGCTTTGGCATAGGCTGATCAATATCAAGTACAATAGCTCTATTACCTTCAAACTCTAGTTCCTCATTGTATAGATATCGGAAAGTGCTCACTAATTCAGTCGAACAAATGAAATACAAGTGGTACTTATCCGGAGTCCTAGACTTCCAATCCATGCGGATGGTACTTCCTTTGTTTACCACATAGCTTGGCTCAGCCCATTTGGTTGTTTCCAATAACTTGGAGAGTTCCAATGATTCAGCAACTTCAATGATCAATGATCTTAGTTCGACAAGCCTCTTCCTGGGTTTGTCAGGATAGCTTTCCAATAAATCATGCACCTCCTGACTTTTGATAATTTCCATGATTGTAAATTAAGGGAGCAAAGTGACAACCCTATGTCACTAGGCATAAAAAAAGCGACAACTTATTCAGCCATCGCTTTGATTATCTGTTCACCTATTTTTACATGACGGCATAGAGCTCCGTCTGTTCTATTTCATCACCAATTTCTGGTAGGTCATTGGTTACAATCGCCCAAATATTGTGTTCTGCTACTTCAGCCTCCTGATTGTATCGTGCGTTACGCAAATTGGCCAATTGCCCTAAAGCAAGTGATTCTGAAAGCACTTCTTCCGTTTGACTATTCAATTCAAACGCTGCCTGACCAATCTCTTGCAAGTAGCTATAAACTGTTTCTTTTACCTGCTCATTCGAGTGAAAAGCCTCAAAGGAAAGGTCTTTAACTGTCGCTTGAATAGATGCTATATTGGATACTATTTGGTTTAAGTGTAGTCTTATTTCTTGCTTTTCCATGTCTTATTCCGTTTTGTTCTTCAATAAAGTAACCAGTTAAACCACGGTTATTGTTTTAGAAAATTCAGATTATCAACTAGTTGTTGCGATAATATACACCCAAGCCGACATCAGATATAGGTAACCAAGGTAAGTGACTGGGTGAATTTTTCGACTTGACATCCAGTCATATACGAACAGCGAAATGAACAACAATTGCCAAACCACCAAAATGGATAACTCCGGTCCAATGCCCACATGACCGCCAAACCGAGACAACATGGGTTCCATGATCAAGAGAATAGACGTGATCATTAGATGCTTGTGCAAAATCGGCTTCTGCTTATAGAAAAATCCTAAGCCAACCAAGACAGCAGATATGGGTGCAGCTGCTCGGTTGAATTTGGCAGCCAGTAACATAGGCATATTCGGCAGTCCGCTAGCGTATAACATCCAAATGGCTATGCCATAAAACCCGATCGCTACAACTCCCAGATAAATTCCGATTCGTTGATGATTAAGCACCTTCCCTTTTCGGATCATCAATGACTGATACAACAAACCCGAAATCCAAAGAAGACTTAAGATCCCATGAATAATGAACTTCGCATATTTGTTGGACTCCTGCCCTACATCGGTAATTATATTGTCCGAAAAGGCAATTAAGCTGATGATCAAAATAGAGCCCGTTAAGAAAGTGAAGTAGTTCTTTGTGAAGCGGTTTTTCATCATTTTATCGGGTTGGTTAGGATAGTTTGAGTGATTGGCCATTTGCCAATTGGAATCATGAAATATGGAACCACTTTCACAGCAACACCTAAAATGGTCGCAGGATGCTTGAGTACCTTGTATCGAAAAGCTATACCGAGCTGCATGATGATCATTGGTAAGATCATCCACAAATGAAGTTTCTGACACTTATTCATATGCAGGCTCTTTGTTTTTGATCGACTGAATTTTGCCATAAGTCATGGATCTCCAAAGCCACTCCATCGGACCATATTGGAATTTTTTCAACCACAGATCACTAAAAACCATTTGAAAAATGAGTACACCAATACTGATTAGCGTAAACCAAATAGGTCCCATTTTAGCTGTTTGCCCCCATCCATAGCTCATAAAAACAAAGCATGACAATACACTCTGCATCAGGTAGTTAGTCAAAGCCATACGCCCCATTGGTGCAAATACAGTTACTAATGGCTTTAGATTGGTTTTTGTATACATCAAAGCAATCATACAGGCATAAAAGATGCCCATTCCTGGTACTCCAAAAGCGTATACTACTGGCTGTAACCATCCCATTGATTCCATATTGTAGTAAGCATCTGATGACATCATTTGAGCCAAAGCGATATTGCATGGCAAACCAATGATAAACGTCCACAGAGCCAATCGTTTGATTTGCTGCCTTCGTTGTTGCAGGTTGGCAAACAGTCTGTTTCTAGCGACATAAAACCCGAGTAAGAACAGCGCTAACACTTTAAATACTCGACCAGTAAATATGATGTCTGGATACCTTCCAAAGAACGTCCCTCCGACGTTCATGTAGATGATTTCTCCCAATGTACCTGACTGATAAGCTCCTGTCACCTCATCAAACATACTGTCTCCCAAATCAACTGGAGCAGGATTATTTTGAGCGGGAAACCACATGATGAGGTATTGCGCTACTGGCAAAATCAGCAAAACAGGCACTAGTCTTAGAATCCAGCGATCACTGGTTTTTCTAAACAGTAATAGTAGAAAACCAATCAAGGCATAAAGCGTCAGGATGTCACCAACATAAAAGAGAAATGCATGTAATACCCCTATGAAGAAAAGGATCAGTAATCGTCTGCTAAATCGCCCAGCAAACCGCTTCCCCTTGTCCATGGCGCGCTGAATCTGCAAGCCAAAGCCAATTCCAAAAAGAATGGAAAAGATGCTGTAGAACTTGCCATCTGTCACAAAATGGATAATCCACATCACGATGTGATTGGCATCCGCCAAAGGCATAGCAGCTTTCGCATCCTGTGACAAAAAGAAATATCCCGAATGATAGGCCATATTGGCAATCATCACTCCTGTCAACGCAAATCCTCGAAGAATATCGAGGATTTCAAATCGTTCATTTGGTTGAGTGGGCTGCATCATGACCGAAGCGCTTTTAACTTCTTCTTCAACTTAAGTGCCCAAATAAATGGAATCAAAGCAATCAATAAGCCCAACATAAGCCATTTGAGCCCCATGATCGTCGTTCGATTAGACTCCACATCCAATCGGTCATTCCAGATTTCCACGATCGTTCCATCTTTGAATCGGAAAACGTTGATAATCTCCAAAGGATCATCCCCCAAAATGGCTTTAGCTAGCACTTTGTTACGCGCCTCAATACTGTATTGCCGGAAGACTTGCAGGGTGTTATTTGTAAAAGCAACTTCAGTTGTCATCAACAGAGAAGAAGTCTGTACGTACTTCAAACAGTAACTCAAAGGTCAAAATATTTAATCTGTGCGGAAGCAACTTCTCTGTGCAGTTTCCAAACCCCATTTGATCCCTTTTTGAGGATAACCAAAAAGGTGTCGTGGAGCTCCATTAGTTTCCCATCTTTGTCTGAAAAGTAAACAGTACTAACGCCATAGTCATAGGCGACACTGTCACTGACAATGACGGTTTCTTTGGGATTCATGAATATACTATCGTATGGAAATGTGCCTCGCTCTGCGCCTAAGGATCGCATCTTATTCCAATCTTCTGTGCCCGGGTGCGTGGACTGCATATCGGCTGTGGCGAAGTTGACTAAATCCTGATAGCGCTTTTCTTTAATGGCTAACATAAAACCATTCCTGGTTTCTTCAATTTTAGCTAGCTCTTTCTTTAAGTCGATTGTTTGTGCATTTACAGCATAAGTAGCAGCACAGTAAATGACTACTGCAATTAGCAATTTGCTTGTGAGTGTTTTCATAATTTGATCAGTTGTAATGGTTAATCAACCGTCAAATTAGATATAGCCCAAAAACAGTGATATCACAAATCTCCCAGATCGTTGCTGTAATGTAACATATGCCTTAATTACTCTTTCAAAGCCGCTTTTGACTCATAATTGGCTGGAGTCACCCCATACTTCTCCTTGAAACACTGATTGAAATAAGACAAACTATTGAAGCCACAACTGTAGGCTACTTCAGAAACNNGCAAGCNTTTCTGACTTAGTAACTGACAGGCACGCTCTAATCGAATGTTGCGAATAAATTCACTGGCCGAACTGTTGGTCAAGGCTTTCAATTTACGATGCAGCTGCATGCGACTCATGCCCATTTCCTGTTGGAATTGCTCCACTGTAAATGAAGAATCAGTCAAAAAAGCTTCTACCGTTTGCAGTGCTTTGCGAATAAAGTGTTCATCTGGATTATCCAATACCACCTGACTTGGCTCTAGCGTGATTTGCTNGCTGTATCTGGATTGGAGAAGTTGACGTTGAGCAATTAGATTCTTTACTCGAACAGTCAGCTCTTCATTATCAAAGGGCTTGGTCAGATAATCGTCAGCTCCATAGGTTAAGCCCTCTATTCGGGACTCCATATCTCCTTTAGCCGTCAACATGACAATAGGGATATGACTCGTTAGTTCATCGCTTTTTAACCGCTTACACAGCTCCATTCCATCCATGTCTGGCATCATGAGATCCGTCACCACCAGATCAGGTAGTGCCTTGCTAGCTAAATCCATGGCCTGGAGTCCATTCACAGCTACTGTTACCTGATAATGGTCTTGCAGCAGTTCCTTTAGGTGCTCCCTTAAGTCTCGGTGATCTTCTACGATCAAAACCTGAGGAAGGTCCAAGGAGGTCACTGGATCAGCTTGTTCCTGGTTGATGATACCCACCGTTGCTAATTCTGAGCTTCTAGTTTCCTCTTGCTTTATTTCTTTTTCATTATAAGCTGACTGGTGAATTGGAATCGTAAACCAAAAGGTAGATCCTTCTCCCTGGGCACTTGTTACGCCAATTTCTCCTTTATGTAGTTGCACCAATTCCTTAGTCAAAGTCAACCCGACTCCTGTTCCGCCAGCCAGTTGGTTATTGGAGGTGTTTGCTTGCTGAAAACGCTCAAATACTTGGAGCTGATCACTTTCTGACAACCCTGGACCAGTATCCTGAACATTGACTTTTAATTCATTTCCTTGACGAATACAAGACAATACTACCTGACCATTCGTTGGTGTGAACTTGAAAGCATTGGACAACAAATTATTGAGTACTTTATGCATTTTGTCTTTATCCAAATAAGCAGTTCCGATAGATTCATCGAAATCAACAGTAAACGCTATGGAACGATCTTCAGCTATCGATTGGAACTCTGCTGCAATTTGTTGAATGAACTCCTTCGGTTCACAAACACTTACTTCCAGAGTAAGCTTACCCGCTTCCAACTTAGAAAGATCCATGAGTTGATTGGTCAGCTCCAGCATGTGAGTAGCACTCCGATAGATGGTGGCTAGTTCTTTTGATTGGGGTTTAGATTCTGCTTGCATTAATTTCTGTAATGGACTCAGAATCAAGGTGAGCGGTGTTCTGAATTCATGTGAGATGTTCGTGAAGAAATTCGATTTAAGCTGATCCAATTCTCGGAGTTTGGCATTAGCTCGAGCCTTTAGCTGATACCTACTGTAAATCAAAGCCACCACAATAATCAATATCAAAGCAATGACTATCAGGTAGTTTCGATAGTTTTCTGCTTGCGATACTTTCAATTGGGAAATTTCATTTTCTGCACTTAACAATTCGATCTCCTGCTCCTTTTGTGCGGTCTCAAATTGNGTTTCCAACGCTGCAACTTGCTTNGACTTCTCNTGATTTAACAANCTATCGCTTAACCACTTATGTTGAAATAAGTAATCATAGGCTTTATCATGATTNTTTAACTGGTGATACAAATTACTGAGCTCAAAAGCAGCAGCATTTTTAGCTGAAAGTAACTCCAAAGAATCTGCCATTTCCATCACCTTAAGTAATTTGTTTTCTGCATTTTTCAACTCTCCTTTGGCCATCAACGATCTACCTATTCCCAACAGGTTATTGCAAATACCAACCTGATGATCGATNGTTTTCTGAATAGCTAAACTCTCCTGATATAGATCCAATGCTTGTTGATATTGCTCCTGATTGTAGAACACNTTNGCTTGATTGGTCATGATATCGGAAACGTTGTATTTCTCTCCGATCGAACGAAACAAACGAATCGCTTCATCAAAATACTGGATGGCCAAGTCCTGGTTTTGCTGTTGATCTTCTAACGCACCGAGATGCTGATAAATGAAAGCAAGATTGTATTTGGAGCCAGCCACTTCCGACATAGCAATGCCTTGATTGAAATAGTCTCTGGCCTTATATGGATTGTCTAGCTCTACATGAACCAATGCAATATTGATCAACGCCACTTCCTTAATGGCATCATTATCCTGCTCAGCAGCTATTTGATAACTACGCAAAGCTTTGGTCAGTGAACCTCGTGATAGGTGAATATTGCCCATGTTATTGTGCGCACTGCCTACCAAACTGGAATCTCCCATCGATCGGGCCACATCCACAACCTGATGGAAATACGATAGGGCTTCCGACCAATTNCCAATCTGATTGTTGGTGTTTCCAAGACCAGTTAGTGCATTGACTAGTTCTTCTTTAAATTGATTTTCTTCAGCAACCAACTTCCCTTTGTTGAAAAAGGAAAATGCTGAATCGTTACTACTGCGAATCCGATACATGTAACCCAATGTGTTGTATGCACCCGCTAAACCCTTTGGGTAATTGAGTTTCTTAGACAATTTAGCTGCTTCTTCCGTGTAAGCTATCACCTGATCTGGATTATCGTAGTATAGATCTGTGTAGAAAAATGCGAGGTAGACATTAACCCTGGTGATATCCTGTTCTTTTTGAGATAATAATTCACGCAAAGAATCCACCTCATTTTGAGCTGCGATGTAGGAAACGGAGAGTGAGAAAAACAGAAAGCTAAGGTTGAGTCGGCGAATCATTAGAAGCAGGTTGAACCAATGAAGATAAGAAATCAATAGCTATGTATCAAGCCTGTAATTCTACGTAACTTTTAAGAATAGGTATATCGGCCTCAGCCCAATCCAAAGTCCATATTTCCTTCATTTTTATCCAGCATATAGTTTTGTGAATCAATGCCTTAGGAGTTCCGTCAACAATCTCACATTGTAGTGGAATCAATTTTAGAGTCAAATCTGGGTAACTATGAATACTATGATTTAGTTGACNAACCACAACTACCTGAATATCAAGCTCTTCTTTGAGCTCTCTTTGAATGCAGTCTGCATATGATTCACCTGCCTCTAACTTCCCGCCCGGAAGCTCCCATTTCAAAGGATGACGGTCATTTTCCTTACGTTGGGCGGCGAGCAATTGACCATTCTGAATAATCACTGCACAGGTCACTTCTAGCATAAATCAAAGGTATCAGTACTGACAATAACTAATAATTACCATTCAGCAATTTAATTAGTTATCAATCAGCATTTTGAAGTATTTTCAAGGTTGAAATGATCAAATCAATGAAACAAATCCTAATTCTAACTTTATTCATCTTCGGATTTACCACTTTATATGGTCAAAAAGACCNATGGACTCCAGAAGAAATCATCAACACGAAATACGTTTCCAGCCCNTCATTTTCTAACGATGGTTCTATGGTGGTTTGGTCCCAAAGAGAAGGCCTTAAAGAGAAAGATAAGTTTGTGAGCAAACTCTACTTGACTCGCTTAGATCAACTAAAAAAAGAACTACCCCTNACNATCCAAATAACACAGGGAGAGCATAGCGAGTACAACGCATTCTTTAGTAAAGATGATGAATCCATCTATTTCCTTTCATCTCGAGAAGAAGGTAAAAAACTCTGGAAATTAAGCATTTACGGAGGAGAACCTGAAGAAGTGCACGAATTCAAAAATGGGATTAGCAGTGTTGACTGGCTGAATGACAGCACATTGGTATTCATAGCCGGAGAAGGCAAAACACTGTATGACATTACCAATGAAAAGGATGATACGGAGATTGTAGAAGACAGTATTCATTGGGTACCGAAACGCTTGTTCACTTTCGATATCAAGGATAAAACCATTCAGAGACTTACCGAAAACAACTTTCAAATTTCCAACTATAGCACTTCTGAAGATGGAAAGTATCTGGTCTATTGGGAAACCACTTCTCCTCACTATGGTGTAGATGGTAAAACGAAACCTAACATTGTTTTGAAAGATGTGGTATCTGGTAAGGAGTCCACTCCTTTCACTGNCCTTCAAACACCNTNNGGATTTNNNTTNANNAANGATGGNAAAGGNTTTTATTTCACNGCNACCAANTCNTCTAATCCNGAATGGGAAGGNGCNGGNATNGAAGAATTNTANTATTACANCCTGGCAACNAACNCNTTTGANAAAGTGNATTTGGATTGGGAAAATGGCGTNTCTGATTATTACCTAATCGGATCTAATGTATTGGCAGAACTCGCCAATGGACCTTACCAGAAGATTCGTTATTACTCCAAAAACGGATCTACCTGGACACCGTCAGAAATTGATCTTGGAGACAAACAACAGCATGTAAGCCTTCTGGCAGTTAGTGACGATGGAAAGAAGGTTCTTTATTCGCATTCTACAGCTTCCAAGCTACCGGAATATTATACTGCAGACATTTCTGCTAAAAAGAAGACCATCACCTTCACGAACGAAAAGAAGTTTACTTCGCTTAATGATGGCTTGAAGAAAAAAACAATCGCCAAGTCAGAAGTGATCTATTGGAAAGGCGCTAATGATGAGGAAGTAAACGGTATTCTTTACTACCCAAAAGACTATGAAGCTGGCAAGAAGTATCCATTGATTTTATCCATCCATGGTGGCCCTACAGGAGTTGATCAGGATAGCTGGAGTGAACGTTGGTCTACCTATCCACAGATCCTCACACAGAAAGGTGCGTTTGTGCTTAAACCAAACTATCATGGATCAGGAAATCACTCATTGGAATTCATCGAATCGATCAAGAATGGCAACTACTACAGCTTAGAGCAAATCGATATCTACAATGGAATTCAGCATTTAAATTCAAAAGGACTGATTGATATGGATAAGTTAGGAACCATGGGTTGGTCCAATGGTGCTATCCTAACCACCTGGATGACTTTGAAATACCCAGACATGTTCAAGTTCGCTGCACCTGGTGCGGGAGACATCAACTGGACTTCTGATTACGGCACCTGTCAGTTTGGGGTGACTTTTGATCAAAGTTACTTTGGTGGTGCTCCATGGGACGATACCAATGGTAAGCACTACAATGAATGGTACATCAACAACTCTCCTATTTTCGAGATTGAAAAGATCAAGACTCCAACCATCATCTTCCACGGTAGTGAAGACCGGGCAGTGCCAAGAGATCAAGGCTGGGAATACTACAGAGGATTGCAGCAAGTTGGCAAGACGCCTGTGAAATTCCTGTGGTTCCCTGGACAGCCTCATGGACTTCAGAAGATTACCCATCAGCTGAGAAAAATGAAGGAAGAGATTGCCTGGATAGATAAATACCTTTTCGAAAAAGAAGATGACAAGAACGAAGCATTCAAGAAGGACAGTCCGCTTGCATCAATATTGACTCTGGATAGTGCTTCTACGGATGGTTTAGCAGGTATTTNTAAAGANGANCTGTTNCTNCCTGCAGTTACTCCACTTNGNAAGGANAGTATNTCNATNGGTGTATTTGAAGTGACNATCGCNCAATNNCANGCCTCNACNGGNGAAGATTATGATCGANTAGTTGCCAACCAACCAATCACAGGTTTGAGTCAGGAGCAGATCGCTAAATACTTAGCATGGTTATCCGAAAAGACCGGTAAAACCTATCGATTGCCAAATGTAAAAGAAGCTAAAGCCTTGCATAAGCTAGCAGTTAGTGCTACAGGTCAAAACAACTTGAACTATTATGCAGGCTATGAACTAACTATTCTAGATGCAAATAAGCTCGCTGAGAAGCTTGAAAACATGAATTCGAGTCTCATTCAACCTGTCGGAACAAAAGCCGCTGTAACAGTTCATAAATCAGCTAGGGTGTTTGATCTNGGAGGAAATGTGGCTGAATACTATTTGGATGGAGGCGAATTGAAAATCTATGATTTCAGTGCTTATGACTTTGTAGATGCTATGAATTCTGACCTACCATCTACATCCGAGCATGTTGGATTTAGAGTGATTTTGGAGAAGTAAGAAGAGACTTATTTAAAATGATTTTGTTGCACTAGCCCTAAAGGGTACTATATTCTTAGACCTGTTCTTTACCCCTTACCCTAAAGGGTGGAACAGGTCTACTTGTTTACTTTCTTCTCTTCAGCGTAACATTCACAGCATCCTTTGGCCGCAAGGTCAACAATGGATTGAAATCAATAAATTCAGGCGAATTGGGAAGTACTTCAAAGTCTCTAATGAACTGGATCAGTAAAATCATGATCTCATAAAGGGCAAAGTTGTTGCCAATACAAAAGCGGCCACCGCCGCCGAACGGTAAATACTGTTGCTTGTGCTTGAACTCAGGCTTATCGAATCGATCAGGGTTAAACACATTGGCATCAGGCCAATATGCTTCGTTTCTATGCATTAGGAAGATGTTCAGCATTAACTGCTTTCCAGCTTTGATGTCCACTCCTCCTACTTGATGATCTTTTTGTGCCAGTCTAACGATATTCCAAATCGGTGGATAATACCGCAGCGACTCTTTGATTACTTGTTGTAAGTAAGTGGTATTGGAGAAATTCATCACATCCATATCTTCGAAGGATTTGATGTTTTTTAATTCTTGATAAAGTCTCTCCTGAATCTCTGGATGATGTGCCAGCAAATGCAAAGTCCAGGTCATGGCAATTGCTGAGGTCTCATGCCCAGCCACAAGCAAAGTAAGTAGTTGATTTCTAATATCAATGAACTGTTCATCTGGGTCATAAAACTCCATGAGCACATTCAGCAGATCATCCACTTTTCCAGTTTCCAACTTTCGATTATCTACACATTCTTGAATGATGTCATTGGCCTCCTGCATCATTCGGTGATACTGCCTATTCGTTTTGGTAGGCACCCATACAGGCCATTTGAAAGGACTTCTGATGCGGTCGACAATAAAGTCCTGACCNAATANGATATGCTCACTCATTTTGGTGACCATCTGNTCATCCTGGTATTTGATCAAGGAATTGAGCAAGATAGTCATGGTGAGACCACTCATTTCTTCATCCAATCGCAAGACTTGCTCTTCACACAGCTTACTAGTAAATTGAGCACCCGTTTCCCAAATGGCTGGCAAGAGTTTCCGAAGTTCCTTTTGGTGAAAAGATGGCTGCAATGCCTTCCTTTGTTCATGCCACTCGTCTCCCTCTGCCGTCAATAAGCCATTCCCCAACACCAACGCAATCTCTTTGTAACCTCTACTTTTAGTGTAATGGGTTTTTTCAGCGGCAAACACTTCAGCAAATTGCTCTGGATCATTCAACACCACGAAATCACCCATCGGAAGATTGAGATCTACTGGTGATCCTTGAGCTTCCACTGCAGATTGCATGTAGGCCACAGGATTCTTCTGAAAAGGCTTAAGGTTCTTAAAGGAACTATTGTGAGGATTCGCTTTGGGAAGAGTTTTCATAGTTTGGCAGATTCCAATGGTGAATCTACACGCCTTATGACACCATTGCCAACAATCCAACAAAGAAAAATAAGATTAGCACTAACAATATCACCGATAACCAACTGTTTTTAAATGACTTAGAAGTGAATCCTAAAACCAATAACACCAAAGCCAGCATTGGTGTAAACAATGCGCCGCTCAGCGCATAAGCCTTTTGCATGCTGGTAAACCCAAAGTACAATCCAGTCAAAGGAATTACAGCTATGGCCAACAAATATCGTTGATAGAACAAAGGTTCATTGAGGTCTTTTCGGATAGGTTTCATTACATCAATGAAGAGATATGGAACACTCTGCCATACTCCCAACAAACTACTGAATATTGCAGCAAAGGCTCCAATTCTAAAGACCCAACCTGTTACCAGTCCTGCCTCTTGATCGAGTTGATTGGAGAGATTAATCAACAAACCAGATCCACCACCACTGACTTGGATTTTCGTCCCGATGAGAACCATGCAAACTCCAAGTAATACTGTGATGAAATAGGAAATCCCTAAATCAATACGTGTTTGAGTCATTTTAGAGAGGTCTCTTTGCGATTCTTTCACCCAATACCCGTAACAAAGTACCGTAACCGTTCCACCAACGCCTCCAACGACTGCTAGATACCAGGTAATATCTTCACTCGATGGCACAATTGAATATGCCGTTGAANGACNAAAATCAAGCTGAAAGACACTGTAGAATACAGCCATTACCATTAGAACCACAGCTCCACTCATGACGTGCTCAAAGACTCTGAATCCTCCAATTTTCACTAAACCATACCCAAGAAGACTAAGTACAATACCATAAATGATTTTACCAGCTCTTGGGTTCTCAAAAATGGGCAGGATAGCGTAGAAAGAAGCTCCACTCGCACTGATCAATGCNACACCAACCGTGTAAGACCAAATGATCAGATAGATTAAGAACATCCAGNTAATTGCTTTGCNNAANGANGACAGTGCACCATCCAGTAAAGTNGTGGAAGTATGAAATTGCCATCTTGCAATNCCTTCGTTTAGAAAGTACTTGATTACCCCTCCGATGACAATCGCTGAGATAGCAGTCAAACCAATATGACTTCCTGCCAAGGCAGAAGTAGCCAGGTCTCCCGCTCCTACACCTGTTGCAGCGACCAATAATCCAGGACCAATGATTTTGAGGTATTTATTCACAGCACCTGAAAACTAATAAAAATTAGAATCAACAGATTTTGTTAAATGCCTGAAAACAAAACAGGCATCCCAATACTGAGATGCCTGCTTAATATCGTTTGTTACTTCTAACCTATTTCTCAAAAACAATCCCGTCTGGGGAAGCTCCAAGTTGTTTGAGTGAGCCAGAAATATCTTTAATCATCTGATCCGGTCCACACACATAAAAGTGCTGAGAATAATCCGTGACATGCTTTTTCAAGAACTCCATGTTGATCATTCCATTTTCATGACCTTCTATTTTCTCATGTGTGATGGTAGAAGTAAAGTCCTCTCCTAGTAATTCTTCCCAGTATGGCTCCAGAATCACATCTTTACCCGTTTTATTAGAGAAAATCAGTTTATTCCCTTCCACTTCACCTTTCGCTTCGAGATCTCTGAATATGCTGATGAATGGTGTGATTCCTGCTCCTCCAGCAATGAAGACTCCCTTCCCTTTGTACTCGATAGCTCCCCAGGCTTCATCAATGATCAACTCATCTCCCACCTGGATTTCATCTATTTGCTTAGTAACTCCATCATGATCAAAATAGGACTTGATCACAAACTCCAGATAATCATCTGATGGCAAGCAGGTAAAGGTAAAGGGGCGTTTTTCTTCTTGATATCCTTTCTTATTCAGAGCGACTTCTGTGGCTTGTCCTGGTGTGAATTCAAAACCATCAGGTTTCTCCGTTCTAATTTGTTTCACATCATGTGTCAGTGATAGCACCGCTGTTACTTTTACTGTATTTGCCATGGATTATTTATGTTTTGTTGTTTTTAGATTCTATCTAGTTCAACCACAAAACCCACTTTTAGTTACGTAATTTCTCACGAAACTCACTCATATCGCAAACTATCCACCGGATTGTTGTGTGATAGCTTTACTGTAGACCATAAGCTTGTCAACATTGCCACAGCTCCAATGAATACTCCTACAGCTACAAACATCCACGCTCCAATTTCAATGCGATTGGCATACCCTTGCAGCCATTCATTCATAAAAAACCAGGAAACCGGGACTGAGATCAAAAATGCAATGGTTAAAGCAATGAAAAAAGTCTTGTTCATCAACCAAAACACATTCTTAAACTCCGCACCAATCACTTTGCGAATACCCATTTCCTTGGTGCGTCTTTGTGCTTCATAGTAAGTGAATGTAAACAAACCAATCGCTGTGATAGCGACTGCTACCAGACTAAACAGCGTATAGATAGCCACCATTCGTTTTTCTGATTCGTACTGTCTAAGAACCAGATCTTCAATTTCCCGATAAGTAAATATCCCTGCAGGGTTTACGTGATGATAAATCTCTTCCAATTCGCTCATCACTGATGCTCGGTGATTCGGATCAAACTGTACCACAAATTCACGAGAATCATGAATCTGATAAGCGAGTAAAAGTGGCTCTATACCATCAGCCAAGTGTTCATAATGATAGTCCTCAACCACTCCCACTATTTGCCAATCGGCATGATTAGCTGCTCTTGTGTTGGTAGATAAACGAGCATTCATCAGATCATCAATCCCCAAAAGTTCTTTTGCAGCTTCATTAACGATCAAAGCAGACCCTCCATTGGAGTCCAAAGAATCACTAAAAAATCGACCCTCTTTCACTTGAAGAC